>CAZEWR010000036.1:0-54495 GCA_964516175.1 uncultured Fimbriimonas sp.
AGCACCGCGAGGACGACGATCACGATAAGGAGCTCGACGAGCGTAAACGCCCGGCGACGCTTGAGAGACGATCTGAGGTGGCGCATGGTGGTTCGGTACTGCGAGCACCGTCTAGTGCTCTCCTTCCATCCGTAAGAGAGAAAAGCACCTAGCGAACCTGCGGGATCTTCGCAGAATCTAACGGCCAGAACACGCCAGCAGCTCTCTTAAGGCCTTCGTTTCGCTCGCCACCAGAGGCGCTTTCAGGAGAGGCGACGCTCCCGGTACATCTTCCAGGGCAAAGCCCTTCGTGAAGCACGGAAAGAGTCCATCGCTCTCGAGCGTGAAATCGCATCCGGAGCGAGTGTCCATGAGCCTGAACGTAAACGCCATGAAGCTGACCTGTGCGGCAGCCGCCCACGACTGTCACCCCTTGCGCGCCACTCTCGGGATTCGAGGGAGGGCCTCGGGGAAAGGATCGGCGCACGGCTTCCACACGATCCGGAGGGTAAGCATGCTGAGGGCTGAGATCGAGTCTCTCCGGGCCAAGCTGGGCCAAGCGGAAGCCAAGCTTCACGAATACGACCTCAATCTAGAGCGCACCGTTCACGAACGCACCCGGGAGATGGAGCATCACGCCCATCACGACGCGCTCACGGGACTGCCCAACCGCAGCCTGTTCCTCGACTGCGTCGAGACAGCCTTGGCCAAGCTGCCTCTGAAGACCGGAGGGATCGCGGCGTTCTTTATCGATCTCGATAACTTCAAGCTGATCAACGACAGCCTGGGTCACGGGGCGGGCGACGCGCTGCTCATCGAGATCGCCCTCAGGCTGATCGAGTCCGTGCGCTCCGGGGACCTCGTAGCGAGGCTCGGAGGCGACGAGTTCACCGTTCTGCTCGAGGGAGTCGACGCCTCCGAGGCGGAGGACGTGGCCGAGCGCATCCTGCGGAGCCTTCGGACGTCCTTCAACCTGGAAGGACACGAGGTCTTCTCCAACGCCAGCATCGGGATCGCGTACGCGACGGACGCCACAGCGAGCGCGGAGGATCTTCTGAAGCGGGCGGATACCGCGATGTACCGCGCGAAGTCCAACGGCAAGTCCAACTACGTGTTCTACGAGGACAGCATGAACGACCGCGTTGTCGAGCGGCTCCTGCTCGAGAACGGCCTGCGCAAGGCGATGGAGTGCGGCGAACTCTCCGTCCACTACCAGCCCCTCATCGACCTGGGCACCGATGCCCTGACCGGGGCGGAGGCGCTCGCCCGGTGGGCGCACCCCACCAAGGGACAGGTCTCGCCAGGGCAGTTCATCCCGATCGCCGAGGAGACGGGGCTGATCGTCCCGATTGGCTACTGGATCATGGAGGAGGCCTGCCGACAGACCGTCCGATGGAAGGCCGAAGCGGAAGCAGATCTCGACGCATTCTGCATCAGCGTGAATCTTTCCGGCAAACAACTCCAGCGCGACGACGTCGTGGAGCGGGTCGCCGAGATTCTCTATCGAACGGGCCTCAAGCCCTCGTGTCTCAAGCTGGAGATCACCGAGAGCGTGCTCATGAAGAACCAAGAGGACGTGATCGAGAAGATGCGGCGGCTAAAGGATCTGGGTCTTCGGCTCGCCTTGGACGATTTCGGGACGGGATACTCCTCCCTTTCCACGCTCAGCGCCTTCCCCATCGACACCCTCAAGATCGACCAGACGTTCGTTAGTCGACTCGGCACGGAGGAACAGGCGAAGTCCGTCGTCGAGGCCATCATGGGCCTTTCGCGCAGCATGAAGATGGACGTGACCAGCGAGGGCGTGGAGACGGACTTCCAGCGCCACATCATCCAAGGCTTCGGCTGTCAGACGGGTCAGGGCTACCTCTTCGACCGCCCGCTCGACGCGGACGCTTTCGGACTTCGGCACGTCGCTTCGCGCGCATCCGCGTCGGTGGAACGCGCCGCCTAAGGATCGAGCCTCGCCTGCCGATCATAGGAGCACGAACATGATCGCGACCCAGGACAGCATGGCGGAGCAACTCTGCGCGCTCTATGCCGAGAAGGAGGCTCTCGAGGCGCGCTTCCCGGGCATGAGCACCGCCGATATCGTCGAGGCTGCGACAGGCGTCCGCCCCGCCGAGCCACTGGGCCATCGACCGTGGCCTGAAGCCGCCGACTCTCTCGAGGCCCAGTTGATCGACCTCTACGCCGACAGACAGATCCTCGCCGAGGCGTTTCCGGGAATGGAGATCGATGACATCGTCGCCGCTCTCGTCCCCAAGACCACGGCCTAGACCCACCCAAAAGACCATGAGCTTCGTATCCTTCGACCTTCTCGATAACCTGGGCGACGCGGACCGTCCCGTCGCCGACGCGCAGGAGTACGGCGTCGTCAAGGTGGACGACGCGGGCGTGATCCTGATGTACAACAAATACGAGTCCGAACTCGCGGGTATCGACTCGCGATTCGCCGAGGGACGCAACTTCTTCACCCAGGTCGCGCCCTGTACGAACAACCGGCTCTTCTTCGGGCGGTTTAAGGACGGGATCGCCAAGGGCGCCCTCGATGCCCAGTTCAAGTACACGTTCACGTACAAGATGCGCCCGACCCCGGTCGACGTCCGTCTCTACCGCGATGGCGGCTCGGCCACGAACTGGGTGTTCGTTAAAAAGGCGGCCTAAGCCCTGATGGTTCTGTCTTCCGAACCCTCGACCGAGGGGCTCAAAGCGCTCTACGAGCGCCTCGTCCAGACCTTGGGCGATTCTTCCGACGGACGCGATCGGACGGCGGTGGATGAGGCGCTGGCCCGGGTCCAAGGCTGCCTCGACGCCACCCTGCGTCAAGGCGGATTGCCTCGCGACCTTCGCGAACGGTTCTCCTTCTCG
The DNA here is from genome assembly GCA_964516175.1 of uncultured Fimbriimonas sp. GTDB lineage: Bacteria > Armatimonadota > Fimbriimonadia > Fimbriimonadales > Fimbriimonadaceae > Fimbriimonas. The sequence continues at coordinate 2,851 of CAZEWR010000036.1, forward strand.
GTCTGGCTACCAAGGATCCTTCAGGCTGCGGACGACGCGGGCGTCGACGACGAGCCCGGACGAAGCAACCTCGCTCGGTCCCTCGGCGAACGGCTGATCAAGCTTCACACGCTCGCAGACCTTATGGGAGAGGAGGAGGACCTTCCCGATCTGCGAGATCACCTCGTGTTCGCGTACGTCGAGGCCAAGTCCGAGTGGCAGCAGCTCAACGGAATCGTCAACTACGGGATGGCTCGTGGCCGTGCGCCCTCGGCGGAGACGCTCGCGAGAGCGGTGCTGGTCTCCACGATCATCGCCGACCTCGACGATCTGTTCGGAACCGAGAACATCGACGTCCTGACCGACTACCTCTTCGCTCCCCTTCCGAACGCCCACGAGCTGACCCTTCGACGACACGCCTTCTCGCCTGCCTGAAGCCGCCTTTCGATGACGACCGCCACCGACCCTTTCCTGAACCGCATGGCGTCCGCGCTCAGGAGGCGCCCTACACCCCTGCTCGTCCAAGACGATGGACGCGTCTGTCCAGGCGCGTCCCTGCACACGGGAGCCCAGGCCTTGGCCAGCGCTCTCCGCCGTGCCGGCATCGGCCCCGGTGATCGCATCGCCTACCAGGGAGCGAAAGGAGTGGCTTTCGTGCAGGCGATGTTAGGGGTCCTCGGGGCGGGTGGCGTGTTCTGCCCCCTCGATCCCAAGGGCTCGGACGATCGGATCGCCCGAACCAAGGCGCGGCTCGTCCTGAACGAGCGGATCGTAGAGGCGGCGTTCTGCGGAAGGCTTCCGGCGCCGGAAGCGGGGATCTCCGAAGGCGGTCCGGGCGTTCTCTTCTGGACGAGCGGCAGCATGGGCGAACCCAAGGCGGTGACGATCCCCACGCGGGTTCTGGAGGCGCAGATCGAGTCGCACGGGCCCGTACTCGGCCTTTCGGAGGCGGACACGATCGTCTCCTACCTGCCCTGGAGCCACGCGTTCGGCGGCGTTCTCGAACTGCTATGCGGGCTGAGCGCCGGTGCGGAGATCCGGATCGTCGGTGGCACGTTCGATCCCGAGATCCTCGCCAACACGATCCTAGAGGCCGAACGCCCCTGGCTGTTCACCGTCCCCAAGGCGCTTACCGCCCTCGCCGCGTCGTCCAAAAGCCTTTCGGCTCTACACGGAATCCGTGGAGGCATCGTCGGCGGCGCTCCCCTCGATCGGCGGCTTTGCGATCTGCTAAGTGAATTCGACGTGCCCCTGCGCGTAGGCTACGGCCAAACCGAGTGCGGACCGGGCGTCATGCTCGGGGAGCCAGGTGCCTTCCGGACCGGCTACCTTGGACGCCCGGTTGGATGCGACGTGCGTCTGACCGAACGGGGCGAGATCGTCGTGATGGGAACGAACGTCGTCCTGCCTACTTCGCAGGGCGAGCGCGAGACAGGCGACCTGGCCATTCCCGACGGTGAAGGCGGCTACGTTTTCCAAGGTCGTAGCGCGGGAGGATGGAAGTGGTCGAACGGTCGCCCCTTCTTTCCCGAGGCGCTGTCGATGGGCCTCTCTACGGAGACCTGCCTGCTCAAGGCGGCGGGCGATGCGGTCGTCGCCGTCGGTTTCGAGGATGCTTTCCAAGTGTCGGATCTTCCGGTCGTGGTCTGCGGCACGGCGATCGTTCCCGCCGCCTTTCGTGAAGAGTGCCGGACCGCTACGGGCAAGCTCTCGGCCTCCCGCACGGCGGACGTCGTTCGCCGTCTGTTCCCCGATATCGCGCTCGATCCGCTCCTCTATCCCTTCACGGAGGGGATAGAGGTTGGGCCCGCCTCTCGCCTCGGAGCCTTCGATCTCGTACGTGCCGCGTCCGACGGCTTGGTCGATTTCGACGGCCTCGCGCTCGGCAACGTCGACCGCACCCACGCCTTCGCTCTCGGGAAGGCGGCGGGCGACACCCCGATCTACGGCTGGAAGACGGGCTTCGGTCCCCATGTCGACTACCCGGCGGACGAGCGCGCCGAACGGCAGGGATACGGCCTGATCTGCCATCTTCAGGCGGGACAGGGTGCCGATCTGCCAGCCGAGGTGGTGCGGGGGATGCTCGTGTTTCGGCTTCACACCGTTTCCCAAGGCCTATCCGGAATCTCGGCAGAGAGCGTGCTCTGGCTTCGCGACGCGCTTCGACGGAACCTCGTGCCGATCGTTCCAGAGTTCGGTTCTGTGGGCGCGAGCGGCGACCTCGTGCCGATGGCCCATGCCGTCGCGGCCTATCAAGGCGAGGGCGAACTTCTGCTCCTGGGTGAGAGGATGCCCGCTAAGGATGCCCTTAGCCGAGCGGGAATGGCTCCGCTCTCCCTTCGAGGTCGCGACGCGCTCGCTCTCGTGAACGGCACGCCGCTTATGACGTCTCTCGCGGCCCACGCGGCGGTGCGTCATCGCACCCAGATCCGAGCGGCGTGCCGCCTGACCGCGCTCCTCATGGAACTGCTCGACAGCCCGACGGCGTCGCTGTCGGAGAGGTTGCACGGGGCTTCCGGACACCCTAGCCACCTGCAGGTCGCACGATGGATCGCGGAGTTTCTCAACGGAAAGCCCGCCGAAGGTCGCTGCCTCCAAGAGCCTTATTCGATCCGGTGCGCGCCCCAGCTTCTCGGCGCAGGCCTTACCACGCTCGAGCACGTCGAGGCGGTGGTCGAGCGTGAGCTGAACGGCGTAGCGGACAACCCGGTCTTCGACGTGGAGGGGGACGCGGTCATCCATGGCGGCGCTTTCTTCGGGCAGGAGATCGCCTTCGCCGCCGACGCGCTGACGAACGCCGTCGTCCAGATCGCGAACCTCGTCGAGCGCCAACTCGCCCTCGTGCTGGAGCCGACGCGTAACGGCGGCCTCCCGCTTCTGCTGAGTCCCGATCCCGGTCGTTATAGCGGCCTCGCGGGCGTCCAGCTCTCGGCGACCGCCACCGTCGCGGAGATGCGCCGTCTCTCCATGCCCGCGTCTATCCAAACCCTTCCGACGAACGGCATGAACCAGGACGTCGTGCCTTTCGGCTCCCATGCCGCGCTCAACGCCCTCCGGCAGACCGAGCGGTTGGATCTCGTGATCGGCGCCCTCGCTCTCGCCCTGAGGCAGGCCTACTTCCTGGCAGAGCGGGAGCCTGCGTCCGAAGGATCGAAGAACTTGATCGGGATCCTCGCTGCGATTCCGCCCATCGGCGAGGACCGGGCGCTCGCCGCAGACGTCCGTCGAGCGGCGCGCCTCGTCCTCCAGGCCTGAAGCCTCTTATCGGGCGCGACTCTATACTTCCGCACGATATCGAGCGAGAGGCGACGTCGACCGTTGGTACGGACCATCCGACGCAGCCTGCCGGAAGGCGGTCGGGACGGGATTCCGACCGTGTTGGGAGCGATGGTCTCCGGAGAGGCCTTATTCTCTCTTGCCGCTGGCGACCGCGTTCGCCCCGACCTTCGGTTCTGGCGCGGGCCTTCCGAACAGATACCCTTGGGCGAGATCCACGCCCCGCGCCTTGGCCCAGTCCCACTCATCCTCGCGCTCGACGCCTTCGAAGATCGTCCGCGTACCGAGGGCGTGTGCCGTTTCCAGCAGCTTCTCCGTGAGGATCGCCTTGCGCGCGTCCCGGTCGACGTCCCGCACCAGCGACATATCGACCTTCGCGTAGTCCGGCCGGATCTCGAGCAAGACCTGGAGCGAGGCGTAGCCGCTGCCCAGATCGTCCAGGGCGACCTCGAAGCCCTTGTCCCGGTAGTAGCCGACGACGCGTCCCAGGTGCTCCATGTCCGGCAGGCGCTCCGTCTCCGTCACCTCGAACACGACCCGCTCGCGCGCTAGGCCCAGCTCGTCGATAAGCCGCACCGTGCTGTCGAGGCAGTGGGTCGGGTCGAAGATCGAGTTCGGCGTGAAGTTGACGAACACCCTCTCCCGCACTCCGGCACGGACGGACGAGAGGATCGCCGAACGCCGCGCGGCCATGTCGGTCTGGAAGAGCAGATCGGCCCGCCGTGCCGCTTCGAAGATCGCTCCCGGCATGATCGTCCGCCCGTCGATATCGCCGCGCAGCAGGCACTCGTAGGCGAACGCGCTTCCGTCGAGACTCACGATGGGCTGGAAGTGCGAGGTCAACCGTCCCTCTCGGAGCAGGTCGAGCAGCCAGTCGGAGCTCGCGCGGGCCGCGAACGTCGCGACGTCCTCGATGCCGAACAGGTCCATCATCTGGAGCGGCTGGGAGCCAGGCTGGAACACGACGCGCGTGAGAGCCCTTTCGGTCGAGGTGAGCAGTTCGACGAGGGGATTCATGATGGGGGCGAGGCTTCCCTCGGGCGCCGAGACGTTCAGCACCCCGGCCCGCTCCTCGTACTCCAGGCCGCTCTTGCGGAGCCAGACCATGACCTTTCCGAGGGTGTGGGTGTGCGGGACGTTCAGGAAGAGGGTGCCGGGTCCCGCGACCTTGCGGGGGACGACCTCGCATCGCTGGCAGTGGGCGCGCCCCATCGGGGACCTCTCCTCCAGCGGCAGGGTCGCCGCGTGGGCCATCTCCTCGAGCGCCTCCCCGCGCTTCGTGAGGTCGGGATCGAGTCCGGCGGTGATCGCGTGTTCCAGGCTCTCCGGTTCGGAAGCGCCGTCCTCGTGGACCCGGGCGGGCGAGAGGTCGGATCGGAGGCGGTCGAAGTCGGGTGGGTTCAAGGGAGGTCTCTGGGAGCGCGAAGGCACGACGTCCTCAGGATGACGACGCGAGCGCGGTGTTGGTGCCCGCACAATTGTGGACGATGACGCAGCACGACTTGCCAGTCTGAATCGATAGCTCACAAGACGACTCAACGTGGCTACCGTCGCGCTCAGAAAACCTGGCGGAGCAACGTCGGGCGTCGGTAGAGGTCCGTTGTCGACACGTCGACTTCGCTCCGACTCGGGCGAATCTTCCCTACCGAGCCTTCGGCAACCGAGACGGGCATCTAGGCCGCCACGCGCAGAGGAGGCGCTTCGAACAAAGGCGCCAGGATAGTCCCGATTCGGTCGAGAGCGTGGTGGAGGGCGAAGGCTTGAGGATCCGGGCGCAGGAGGTCGGCCAGGAAGCGGCGAGTTTCCAGCAGGACCGCCGCGCGGTCGGCGAGGTCCCTCAGGGCCGACAGCGAGCCGGGCGTAGCCGAACGGACGTCTCGATCGAGGACGCAGACCGTGCCCAGGGGCAGCCCAGCGGGGTCGAACACCGGAGCGCCCGCGTAGAAGCGGAAGCCTGGGACTTCCCTTACGTGCGACATCCCGGCGAAGCGGACGTCGGCGCGCAGGTCCTCCACCACGAGCGGTCCGGGCGAAAGGATCGTGTATGCGCAGATGGAATCCTCGCGGGCCGCCTCGTCGTGGGGCATCCCACAGTTGCCGACGAACGCCTCGTCGTGCTCCCGCACGAGCGTGACCGCCCCGGCGGCGGCGTCGAAGAGCCCGGCTGCCCGGCGCGCGATCTCGTCGAAGAGCGGATCGCCCTCGGTCTCGCTCAGCTTCAGATCGAGAAGGGAGCTCAAGCGTTCGAACTCTCGAGGATGGTAGGGCGCGGGCACGCCGCCCGGCGTGGGGGAGGGATGACGGAGGAGCATGGCGTTCGGGAAGGGCGCGGGACGACAGCGCCCTAAAAGGGAATCGGAAGCCCGAAAGGCTTCGTAGAGGGCCATTTTCGGAAAGCGCGCTCCATACGTACAAAAAGAGACCCTGCGTTTCGAAGGTCCTACGGGCTCGGCAGGGTGGTTCCAGACGGAGCCGGGCTGTCTGATCGACCGGGAGGAACGTGAGGACCGGGCGGCGCGGATTTCCGGCCTAGTCGAGGGCGGTCGCCGTCGTCACGCGGTCGCGTCCTGCCTCCTTAGCGGCGTAGAGAGCGCGGTCGGCGGCGCGCATAAGGTCGTCGCACGATCTCGCGTGGCGCGGGAACGTCGCGACGCCCAGGCTTACGGTCACCGGCCGCAACGGCCACTCTCGCTCCGCGACCGCCCGCCTTACGCGCTCGGCGACGATCTCCGCCTCCTCGACGCCCGCGTTCGGGAGCAAGAGCGCGAACTCCTCGCCGCCGTGCCTAGCGGCCATGTCGTAGTCCCGCGTCTCGCTTCGAGCCGCTTCGGCCACGCCTCGGAGAGCGTCGTCGCCGGCAGGGTGTCCGAAGGCGTCGTTGTACGCCTTGAAGCGATCCACGTCCAGGATCACGAGCGAGAGCGGACGACCGTGCCGACTCGCCTCGGAGTGTTCCTGCCGAAGCCGCTCGTAGAGGGCCCGCGCGTTCAGCAAGCCCGTGAGGTGGTCGGTGGCGGCGAGCGCCTCCAGTCGCGCGTTGGCCTCGGCAAGCAGGAGTCGGGCCTCCTCGGCCTCTTTCTCTGCCCGCCACCGGTCGGTAACGTCGCGCTGGACGGCCATCCAATTCACGAGCCGTCCCTCATCGTAGACGCCCGTCACGCGCCACTCCACCTGGTACTCGCTCCCGTCCTTGCGGTAGTTGGCCGTCGCGCCCTTGAACTCGCGCCCCGCGAGAAGGTCGGCCTTGAGGCGCTCCATCACCGTACGGTCGGTCAGAGGTCCCTGCAGAATCCGAGGGCTCTTCCCGATCGCCTCGTGGGCGGCGTAGCCCGTCATGCGCTCGAAGGCGGCGTTGACGTAGACGATCACCGGCTCGGGCCGCTCCAGATCCGCGGTCGTGACGACCACCGCGTCGCCCGCGCCCGCCACCGCGTGACGGAAGAAGTCCCGCGTCTCGTGACCGATCGGCAACGGCCGGACGTCGCCCTGAGGAACGGAGAAGGAAGAATGCACTAAAAGCGATTGTATCGAGAAAGCTGGACGTGGAGAGACCGGGATTTCGATCCCTCTGGATTTTGCGGGCAAGATGCCGGGAAGGAGGTGGGGGACGTCGCAGATACAGGCTGGGATAAAGGCCCGAGGTCGCTATAAGGGAGCCAAGATAAACGCGCGCGACCTTCCGTCCGGCAGGGCACGCGTCATGGAATCCGTGATCTGCCGCACGGCATAGCCAGCAATCCCCGTCTCATTAGACTTGCCGCGATGGTCGGCGTGGTCCTGGAAACCAAGATCGCTCTTCCGCTCCTCGGTTTTGGCTACCTCGACGCTATATGCTGAGCACGCCCTTCGAGCCGCCATGAACGCCAACCTCCCTGTTCGCACGCCAGCGTCGACCCTGCCCCGTACCGCCGCAGGCCGGCACTGCAGGGGGAGGTCGTAGAATGGACTTCGAGCTTCTCATCCCCTTGCTCGCGATCGGCGGCGGGCTCCTCATCCCCATCGTCGCCATCATGGCCAAGCACCAGCGCAAGATGGCCGAGCTCTACCAGCGGAACGCCCAGCCTTTCGTGGACCCGCGCTTCGAGGCCCTCCAGCAGGACGTGACGGACCTGAAGGACCTCGTCCACCGGCTGACGATCGCGGTCGATCGCACCGGAACGCCCCTGCCTAGCTCCGACGTCCAGACGCGCGTCGGAGAGTGAGACGTTTGAGGGGTCGAGGTTCGTCGACCGCCCCGCAAAGGGCGACGTAAGCGCGCCGTTTCGGACCCGAGCCTCTAAGACGTGCGACATCCGGGAGGGCGGCAGGCGTCGAAGGCGGAGAGGCCGCCAAGCCGACCTACCGGTCGCTATAGTGAGAAGGGCACGTCTGTGGGCAGGCCCATCAAGCCCGCACCGGCTCGGGTCCCCACCTATGCCCGTTCTAGCCGACCGACGCCCTCACCCACGACGCCGCCCTGGGCAGGCGCGACCACGGCGCCAGAACCGTGCGCGTTCCCTCCCCGTACGACCCGATCTCGTAGTGCCCGAACGGAGAGAGGATCCGCGCTTAGGCGAGGACGTCCTATTGTCCGTTCCGGCTGGCCTCGGCAGCGGGGACCTGTCCTCGGCTTGGTTGGAGGACTCGACCGCGGCACCCTTTACGAATAGAGCAAGGTGTGGATCTCCCTTCCCAAATCTGACCATGTATCGCAGAACAAGTAGGACGGCGCTTCCATGTCTCACCGAAGTCGATCGGGATCTCGTCGGCAAGGTCGCATCTAAGCCGACGAGCCCCACTCGGTCATCGAGCCGTTCCAAGCTCCGGCGCTCCGTTGGCCGCGTCCAGGCTGGGCCGTTCTCGCATGCGGACGAGGAACACGGCGAACACGACCCCTAAGAGAGCCATGACGGCGCCGACCAAGGGCGGGGAGCCGTAGCCGAACCCGGCGGCGATGGCCAATCCTCCCAAGAGCGCCCCGAGCGAGTTCGCGACGTTGAAGGCCGACTGGGTGGTGGCGGCTCCCAGCATCTCGGCCTCCTTCGCGACGCCCATCATCAGAACCTGGATCGGCGGCGCGATCGCCATCGACAGGGCCCCCGCGACGAACGTCAGCCCGAGCGACGCCACCTGGTTCCCGGAGAAGGCGGCGATGGCCGCGAGCGTGGCGGCCATCGCCGCCAGCATCCAGGCGCAGAGCCGCGCCGGCGAGAACCGGTCGGCCAAGGGCCCTCCCACGAGGTTGCCGACCACCATGCCGAGCCCCACGAGCACCATGATCGCCGGCACGCTCTCCGGTCGGAACCGCGCGACCCGCGTCATGAGCGGCGCGATGTAGCTGATCCAGCAGAACAGGCCGGCCGTGCCGACCGCCGTGACGAGGACGACGAGCCAGGCCTGCGGGTCGCGGAACAGCCGCAGCTCGGTTCGGAAGTCAGAGGCGCGGCCCGCCGGCATCTCCGGCAGCCACGCCCGCAGGAACAGGAACGCGGTCGCCCCGATCGCCGCGACGAGGGCGAACGTGTACCGCCACGAGTGGTGGTGGCCGATCCAGGTCCCGAGCGGCACGACCACGAGGTTGGCGATCGTCAGCCCGGCGAACATCGACGCGATGGCCCGCGCCTGCCTGCCCTCGTCCGCCAGGCGGGCGGCGACCACCGCCCCCACCCCGAAGAACGCGCCGTGCGGCAGCCCCGACAGGAAGCGGGCGAACAGCAGCGCCGCGTGGCTCGGCGCGAGCGCCGACAGGCCGTTGAACAAGGTGAAGAGGGCGAGCAGGACGAGCAGCGTCCGCTTCGGGGGCCAGTTTCCGCTGACCATCACGAGGAGGGGCGCGCCCACCACCACGCCGAGGGCGTAGGCGGAGATGAGGCGCCCGGCGGTCGGGATGCTCGTGCGCAGGTCCGCGGCGACGTCGGGCAGCAGCCCCATCATCACGAACTCCGTGGTGCCGATGCCGAGCCCTCCGAGCAGCAGCGGGAACAGGCTCTTCCTCACCTTGCCGCCCCCGTCCTGGGCTTGGGAGTCCGCGCGTTCGCACGCGGATCGCGAGAACGATCCGCGCTCTGCGTGCGGATCGTCGGCGGTGTGGCGGAAAGGGCGATGCAGGGCGCGTTAGCGAAGAATACGGGTTTTGGGATGGTCGGTTCGTCCTGGGGATCGGGAGGCGCGGCGATCGACCCAGGACGCTCGTCGACGTCGCCGGATGGCGTCGCGAGGTCGGTTCGGCCGCACCTAGGGGAAGACCTGGACGGCGGCGTCGAGGGTGGTAGGACGCCTCGCCACCCGCTGGGTTCCCACCGGATCGTCCGAACTCGCCTCCGTTGCTTCACTGCCAAGACGCTCTCGCGGAAGCGGTTGGCCTCGCGGTAGTAGCTTCGAGCGACGTCTCTTTCGGGTTCGTGGAACCGACACAGACGCCGCCTACTCGACGAGCGGAACCATGGTTCGAGGGTCGGGTGACCGTCAGCGCCGGACGGTGGCCCGGCTCTGGACGGCCTTCCTGACGGCTCCCTGGTCGTCCACGAAGAGGGCCTGCGCCCGCTTGGTGGCGACGCTCGAGTCGGTCGCCTTGAGCGTTCCACGGAATCCCTTCGCGAGCTGGACCGCGCTCCACACGGGGGCCTTGGCCGTCATCGTGAAGTGCTCCAGGGTGAGGGAGAACGTGTCGGCGTTGGTCTGGCTCAGCACGATCGGCGTGTAGACGCCGGTCCCGTTCATCGCCACCGTACAGTCTCGGAACAGGACGCTGCCCGTCGTCCACCGGAGCGTCATGAACTGCGTGTAGGGGTCCGTGCCGCTCGCGAAGGAGCAGCGGTCGAAGACCAGGCCGTCGACGTCCCCCTTCTCGATGAACGCGTTCTTCTGGAACCGGAACGTGCACCCCTCGAAGCGCACGTCCTCGGCCCGTCCTTCGCTCGGCCGGCTCTTGGGGTTGTTCTGGCTTTGCCACGCGACTCCCCAGAACCGGCTGCTGGAGACGCGGACCCGCTTGACGTTGGCGGAGACCCAGCACGAGAAGCCGAAGTCGCAGTCCTTGACCGTAAAGTCCTGGCCGCCCGCGAGGTACTCGGTGTTGCCGAGGTTCAGGGTCCCGGTCGCCTTGCACCCGGTCCAGGAGATCCGGCGCTCGTCGAAGCCGTGGGTGTCGAAGTTGCCGTTGTCGCCGAGCGATCGGCAGTTCGCGTAGCGCACGTCCGTCGAGCCGTTCGTGCACATGAAGCCGTGGCGGGTCTGCTCGCTCTCGCAGTCGACCACGGCGGCGTTGTGCACCTTCATGAAGGTGGGGCCGTAGCCGGACCCCGGGTTGCCGATGCCCGCGCCGCGCCGGGTGACGACGCGCTCCAGGCGCACGTCGCGCCCGACGTTGACCTGGAGCGAGCGCGAGCCGAAGTCGGTGGTCGCGAGGTCCTGACACGTGAGCCCGGCGACGAGTCCGACGGACAGGATCCCGTTGTTGCGGCCGCCCGCATAGGAGGCGTCGAACGAGATCCCCCTGACGGTCAGATCCACCAGGACCCTGTCCGAGACGACGGAGACGGAGGGCTCGAGGTCGTACTCGCGCGAGACCGCGCGGTCGAACGTCACGGTCCTCCCGTCGATCGCCGCCACCCGGAGCGGCTCCATGCGGTTGGTCTGGGCGTCGCCGTTCCGGTGCTTGACCCACTGCTTGTCCCACAGGCAGACGTAGTCGCCGACCTTGAGTCTCAGGCCTTCTTCGAGGGTGGCGGACCTCGCCCCGGACGCGACGTTCCCGACCGTCGAGGAGGGGTAGGTGGAGATCGGCCACTGGTTCCAGCCCGTCTGCACGCCGGCGGAGATCGCGTACCCGATCCCCTTCGTGGCCTTGAGCGTGGTGCCGCCCGGGGCGCCGAGCAGCAAGAAGCCGCGCGTGCCCGCCGGGATCTCGAGGGGCGCGCTCAGGACCACGCTCGCGGGCAGGATGTAGGAGGACGCCCCGCTGCGGATCGCGCCCGCGAGCCCCGCGTTCACGTCCTGGGAGGTGGCGGGGAGGGCGAGCGCGAGGGAGAGGAGCGCGAGGGCCGGGGGCATGCCCCCATTGTGGTGCGCGAGCGAGGTCAGGCGCGCTTGCGGCGCTTCAGGGCCATCAGGGCGAACGGCAGGGCGGCCATGGGGCCGGGGACGGCGGACGTCGCCGCAAAGGCCGTGCCCTCGAAGCCCGGGTTGGAATACGAATTGAAGTTGTCGCCGCCCCAGTAGGCTCCCCTTGCGGCGTAGGCGAACCACTGCACGCCTCCAAGCGGCAAGGTCGCCGTCGTGATCCGGAAGCCCGAGAGCGTGTCGCCGGCCTGGATCGTGGAGCCGCCGAATGGGTCGGTGAACCAGTTCGACGTGTACACCTGGGCCGAACCGCCGAACGCGACGTTGTCCCAAGGCGCCCCGTTGCGGAAGACGTCCCATCCGGAGGGAGCCGCGGAGAACGACGGCGGAACCACGCCGAAGAAGTAGATGCCATTGGACCCGCCCAGCGTGTTGGTCACGCTGAAGTCGAGCACGTAGGCGCCGGCAGAGCCCGACACGTTGTAGGAGACGAGGGGAGCGGCCTGGGCGGCGAGGGCGCACGAGGCGAGGGCGAGGAGAAGGGCGGGGCGGAGGGTTCGCATGGTGGGTGGCAAGAGCCGCGCCCATTGTGCGGGCCTTCTAGAGCCGCCCCCGTTCACGTTCCGCGTATATTTCGCGACCGTTCCGATCTTGACGGCGAAGCCGCAGGAACCCACCACCCTTCCTCGCACGCTTGCGGGACGCCGGGCTCGTTTTAGTCGTGCGCCGATGTTCGCCTTGAGGCTGGCGAGCAGCGCGTCGTCGGCGTGAGACTCCAGGTCGGGGTCGCTCCAGTTCGAATCGAAGACGGCCTCGGCGCTTTAGAGAGCCTGCTCCGCCGTCTGAGCATCTGACCGGCTTTAGATCAGATGCCTCGAACGACGTACCGACCGTCGCCGCCGATTTAACCCGTACGGCGATCGATCAGAGAACGAACCCTCAAAGCGTTTTCAGATACGCGATGAGGGCCTTCTTGTCGTCGGGGCTGAGCGTCGCGCCGTAGAGATGTCCCTTGCTGGAGTTGCCTGACAACCGCGTGTCGAAGAGCACGCCGCCGGCGCTGCCGTCGGACACGTATCCGACCTTCTCCGGGTCGTAGACGTAAGACCCCGCGTAGAACGTCCGCTCTCTCCGCTCCGGCCAGAGAAGCTGCTCCAGGTTCGGGACCGAGCCGTTGTGGAGGTAGGGGGCGGTGGCCCAGATGCCGTTGAGCGAGCGGGCCTCGTACCCGTCCACCCTTGGATCGAAACCGCTCTTCTGGGCGCCGTCAGGGTTAGAGCGACCAGGCGCCTTGTAGGCCTCGGAAAGGACCCTGGGAGAGATCTTCTCGCGCGCTTGGATCGTCGCCCATTGCCATGGCAGGGAGAAGTTGCTCAGTAGGTAGCCGAGGAACGCTTCGGTGACCTCGCCCTTCCTGCCCAGCAGCTCGCCGCCGACGACCGTTCCGACCAACGCGGTCCCCTGGCCGGTCTTTCCGATCTTCTTCCCTAGGACCAGGTACTCCTTGGTGCCGTCCAGGAGGCCCGAGTCGGCGCTCGCGGAATGGACCAGCCTCGTGTTGTTCTCGTCCGTGTTCAGGTCGGGGAGCAGGGGCGTCGGGCTCACCGCCGTCACCTTGCCGATCGGCGCCAACCCTTGGTGGCAGGAGCTGGTGGAGCAGTGCTGGGCGTAGACCGTCTTGCCCCGTGTCAGAAGAGCGGGATCAGAAGAGGGGAACACGTCGGTCCACTTGGGAGCCTTCAGCTTGCTGACGTACGCGTCGAGCTTGGCCATCCCTTTCACGTTCAGGCTGGAACGGTAGCCTCCCCACGTCGCTTTCCTCTTCGTCTCGACCTGGGCGAAAACCCCGCTCACCTCTCCGGAGTTGCGCGCGAGACGCTCGACCCAGTTGGAGTTAGGCAGGCCGCCGAACCATTGGATGGCGCTCTGCCGGTCGGAGTACCAGATGAACGGGAAGTCGACGGGCGCGTCCAAGGACGACGGTCGATTCTGGGGCGCCTTGATGTCGTACACGCAGACTCGGTTGATGATCGCCCCGAAGCAGTCGAGGCGGCCCGGACCGGCGTGGTCCTGCGGCAGGTAGAGGGCGAGGATGTCCTCGAGCTGGCTCGCGTAGTTCTGGAAGCGGCTCTTGATCTGGTCGGGGGTGCCGCTCTCTCCGGACCTCTGCGCCCGGTCCACGAGATCCTGCAGGGACTTGGCGTCGGCGCCCGTCGCCCTTACCGAGTCCCGGAGCTTTGTCAGGAACCCCGCGACGTCGATCTTGGCCGGGGCTCCGTCGACGAGGATCGTCCCCTGCTTGAGCGCGTCCGTTCCCGGCTTCGGAACGATCGCCCCCGTGTGGCAGGCCGCACAGGTGAGGCCCAGCCACTGCTTTTCCACGATGCCCCCGTAGGAGCCCGCCTCCGCCTGACGCGCGAAGCCGATGGGAAGGCCGTCCGGATTGCGCCGATGGACTTCCTTCGTCGCGTTGTCGTAGAGCATGCCGAACCGCCTCAGATCGTCCTTGAGCCGCGTCGTTCCGTCGGGCTCCATCAGATTTAGGAACAGGTAGTAGGGGACGAGTTCGGAGCCCTGGGCACGGTAGTGGAAGTCCGCGCGCGTCTCCTCCGACCAGTTCTGGTAGAGGTAGGAGACGGACGGATCGGGCGCGGGCGTCTGCGAGCCGTGCTTCGGTCGAACCCTGCTGGGATCGGCCACCGCCGCCATCGCGAAAGGCGCGAACGACAGCAGCAGGACCAACCCTCTCTGGAACGTCTTCATATGCGCTATACGGTAGCACGGTTTTCGTTAATTATTGCTAAAAACATGAATTGATACCTAAGTACTGCCGCCCTAACCCTGACCTCTTGGCGGCGTTCCTCGAAGGCTCGCGTGGCAGAGGGCGCTAAGCGGCTTCATCCACGATCCCAGGGTCTCGAGCGTTGGAAACCGAAGGCGCGCCGCGCCGTCCGCCCCCCCCCCCCGTCGTCAGAAGCGAGCCTTCGACGCCGTTCGTGGGAGAGCTTCGAGCAATAGCTCGGAGACGGCGAGGAGTAGGCAGGCCATCGCCCAGAAGGTGACCAAACGCTAGACGCCTGTTGGGACGCGAGGCACGCGACAGCCTTGGAGTCGCATAGAGCGCGCGAACCGCCTTCCGGGTCGTCTTATGACGGTCGAAGTCTCGGTGCAGCGTGGGTTTCGGTCGAATGTGGAGACGATCCGCCCCGGCTTCCATCGCGGTCGGATTGAGATGCCTTTGTTGATGGAAACGCGTTTTCGCGTCGGTTGGTCGAAGGCTTACCCACGCGAGCGCTAATCACGATCGTTCCTTCGCAGGCTTCGAGACGTCGCGGGTTGGAGGAGCCCACCCGATCGTAGAGCCACCATTCCTCACGACCTCCTGGACGCTCTCGGGCTTGCCGAAGACGCGTCGCATACGCCCGGACCGTCGCTTCGGCGAACGACGATGGAGGCTCGCTCGATAGCGGAAACCGGGCGCGGCTTCCTGCGGACCGCCTTGTGATGCGCTCGGCTCACGCGGTTCGTGACGTACAGCGGCTTCTGATGACCTGCTCCTGTTTATTCCACGTGAGGCTGGCGTCCCGGTCCACGGCTTCCCTCACAGGCAGACCGGAGCGAAGCCCACGCGTAAAGCCTCTGGCGGCGTGGATGGAAAGGACCTTCGGGACCGACTGAGTATGTTAACTTCCTGCGCTAAAAATCCTTAAAACATTGACATCCTAGATTTAATATCCTATGATGTGGGTCGTCGGTTCTCAGGAACAGCGACTATGCGAAAAATCTCCTCAATGTCCACCCTCGCCCTCCTCGGGGTCCTCTCCGGCCTTGCGCCCGCGCTTCCGGCCAACAACGCCAAGCTCGCGGCAGTCGACTCGTCAGGGTGCTTCTACGTCTCCTCTTCGGCTGGTCCCAACTCTTCGGGCTACGCCAAGATCCGAACCGTCAAGCGCGCCGCGAACGGGTCCATCGAATACTCGCGCGACTACTCCTACAACGCCTACCGGAACAATCTCCCCGTCCAGATCCGCCTCGACGGGTCGGGGAACCTGTTCGTATGCGGCAACTCGGTGACGAGCGACAACAAGGCGGCATTCTTCCTTCTGAAGTACGGACCGACGGGGCAGCTTCTCTGGTCCAGGGCCTACGACGGCTCCCTTGACTCTGGGAGAGCCTCCGGCCTCGCGCTCGATTCGGCGGGCGACGCCTACGTCGTCGGCTCGTTCCGCATCGGCTCCGCATCGACGGATCCTTTCGTGGGCAAGGTCCTGAAGTACTCGTCGGCGGGAGCGTTCTCCGTGGATCGCACCGTCCATACCCAGTACTCGACCGGGCTCGCCGCGATCCAGATCGACGCGTCGAATCGGATCTACGTGAGCGGAACGGTGGGGACAGGGGGCGGCGAGCCTACGGCGAGCTCGCTCATCCTGCGCTACGACACGGCGGTGAGCCAGCAGTGGTCGGGCGTCTCCGCGTTCCCAACGTCGAAAGGGTACGCCACAGGGCTTGCGATCGACGGCTCGGCGAATCCGATCGCGTCCTACAACGTCCAGGGCCTCGATCCGAACGACTACTCGTTCAGCGGATCGTTCATCGTCAAGAGCTCGTCGGTGAACGGGACCCCCATGTGGACTCGGGCCCTCACGAGCGCGAGCGACGCCAACAGCTCAGGGGGCGGGCTGATCGTGGACGCCTCGAACGACGTCGTGGTCGGCGGCACGGAGTCGCACCTGGGCCCGAACGGGGTTCCGACGTCGATCTACCGGATCACGCGCATCGACGGATGGACCGGATCGTTGGAGTTCCACTCCTCGTTCGCTCCCCCGGGAAACTTCTGCAGCGTGTCGTCCTTGGCGCAGGACGCTGGGGGCGGCTACCTCTTGGCGGGCACCGACAGCCAGAACTCGAACAACGGGTATCAGATGCGCGTGCCGGCCTTCCTGCCGAGCGGCGCGTCGAACGGCGCTTACTACTTCTGGCCGGTCAACCGGACGCAGGGCGTCTCTGTGATCACCGGCGGCAGGTCGGCCCAGCTGTACGCCGCCGGCTACGTTGACGTCGAATCGGGCCGATCGCCCTACCAAGCGTACGTGAACAACGGCAATCTGGGCTATTCCTGGTACACCGAGACCGGCACGCCGTAGAGAGCGCGGCCAACCGAGCTTCGGAAACGGGGACTGCCTACCGTCCCCCTCTCCGAACCGGCCATGGGAGCGCGGGCTCGGCGCTCACCGGCTTCCCGCCTTGGCGCTCCGCCGGTTCAGGTCCGCGAGGACGCCGCGCCGCCAGCCCCGAAGGTCGGAGGCGGCGGCGACGAGGGATGCGGTGAAGGCGCGGCAGGGGCCGCACCCTCCCGGCGTCCCGTGGGCGCACCGGGCGGGCATCTTAGGCCACCCCCGCGCGGAGGTCGTCCTCGATGGCCTGGACGGTGAAGAGGCCGAGGGACTGGCGGGCGGCGGGCGCGAGGGACGCGAGGTAGTCGCGCCTCGCCATGTCCTCAAGCTCGTAGAGGGTCCAGCCCTTCGCGGGCGTGGGCATCATCGAGCGCACGGGGCGCCCGCAGTCGTCGCAGGAGGTCGTGCGCCCGCAGTCGTTCCAGCGACCGCACAGGCAGGACATGACGGAGCCGAGGGGGTTCTTCGGCTTGGTGACGAGAGACGCGGGGGCGTCCTGGGTCAGAATGGACATATGGTCTGCCAACTCAGGCCATCACTCCCCGGCTGTTACTAGCAGCGCGGGGGCTTTTCTTTGCCTGACCTAGTCATTATACCATATTGTACGTACACGAGCGTACAGTGATGTATAGTTATGTTCGTGAGCTATCTCGCGCTAGAATCCTCAGTGGCGTCTGAACCGAACCGAACCCGAAAACGGCGTTCCTTGACCATCGATCCCGCCCTCTACGCTCGGGTTGAAGAACTGTCTAGCCAATCCGGCATTCCTGTTGTGCGGATCATCGATAAGGCACTCGCCGCCATGCTCCCAACCTATGAAAAGGACCCGGCTGCTCTTGTGCGTCCATCGGAGCAAGATAGGTGAGCGAAGTGCCTACCCCGGAACAAAAAGATGCACCTCCTGCTCTGGACGAGAAGACTATTGCTTCTGTTAAAGAGGGAATCGCTGCTTTAGCGTCGTTTGTCGCCCTCGTATACGCCGTTGGATACGTCACAAGGGTTGTTGCCCTCAAACAGCTAAAGGTCGGTGAGATAAGTACCTCTCGGGAGACTGCTTTGCTGACAGGGTTCTTGCTTTGCGCGCTTCTCGCTACCGGAGGCGCGCCTTACATAGCATTGCAGGGAACCCAGAGTAAAACAAGAAAAGAGAAAATATTATTTACTGCAAGTCTGGTTGTTGTGACTTGCCTGGTTCTTTGGGGTTTTTTAATGTCCCTCGTTGGGCCACAGGAACAAGCCGGTCGAAGCGTGTTGAGCGCATCTTTGATCTTCCTCGGCTGCGGCAACGCACTTTGTTGGACCATCAAAGACGTTGTTAAAGGATTAAAGAAAGACCTCAAGCGCGGCCTTACCACGGCTCCGATGAGTGGCTTCTCAATCTTCTGCATTCTTGGTCTAGTCGGGCTCGGTCCACTCCAGTGGATAGGTACTTCCTACGGTGGGTTGAGTGGACCAGAGATGACGCTCAAGATGAGTGGAGCCACGAAGGCCATTACCGGTGCATACGTTTGCGAAGATGCCTCTTGGATTGTCCTTCGATTACATTCGGACAAGAATAAGAACAGAATATTAAGGATCGCCAAATCTGAGGTCAAGTCGATCGAGGAACCCGAGCCATTAGTAGTGAAAGTCGTTCCGCTCAAATCGAAGCAGTAACGACCACTCACAACTGAGTTTATGTGGAGAAATCTCAGCGATGGGGCATTCTAAACGGGCGCTGAATTTTTCTGCCGGCTGGAGCACTGCCACAGATGGGTGGCACCTTATACGCCCGTTGGTAGAGGCTATTTCAGGAACTCGATGGCCTTACCATAGTTGGTGAGCTTCGTAAGTGTGTAGTTAGCGATCTCAGCACGGCTAGAGTTCTCGCGCCACATGATCTCAAGTCTCGTCGCCACGCCGTCTTTTTCAGTGTAGATATCAGTGCGGCGTTTCAATCCGGTTCCAAGATCCTTCTCGACTTGGATCAAATCGGCAAGACCAACGTGAATCAGGGCGGCACCTAACGCTCTGTTGACGGCCACATCATCCGTCTGCGCTATTTTAAGAAGCTTCTTAAATGACTCAAGGCTGTTGCTGCCTATCTTCTTCCCGCGCGCACGGGTACCAAGTGGATTTCCGAGGTAAGCAGCCGCAAGCTCAGAGCTACCTAAACGTTTGCGAGCGTTCTCCTTGCTGTTCTCTATAGCAAAGTCGGCGGCACTTAGTTTTGGTTTAAGTCGACCATCAGCAAATGATCGGACTATCGCAAGCATGGTCAAGACGGGCATGTGGAGAATCTTAGCGTCAAGCACGGAACCAAGAATCCCTAGCTCTTGCGGATACT
The DNA here is from genome assembly GCA_964516175.1 of uncultured Fimbriimonas sp. Lineage (GTDB taxonomy): Bacteria > Armatimonadota > Fimbriimonadia > Fimbriimonadales > Fimbriimonadaceae > Fimbriimonas. The sequence continues at coordinate 21,646 of CAZEWR010000036.1, forward strand.
TCCTAAGCTCTCCAACGATGTTGGCCCCAGTGGACGAGAGAAGACGTTCGATGTCGACATTCGAAGTTGAGCCTCTTGTCAGGGACGAAACGTCAGTATCGGAATCGTTTCCGCTAACTACGACTATCCACATGCGACAAGACTCTTTTGCGATGAGCTGAGAAAGGTGCTTCTTGTTCTTCGACAACTCTTTCCGAATCAGAGTCATGTAGTTCCCGATCGTTGAGGCCTCAAGTGCAAGCTCCTCAGCACGGAAATCCGAAACACCCAGGTCTATAAGCGAGGCTCCATCGTTAAACGTCTGGACCGTGCGTCGAGCGATCTTTGTAAAGAGCGATGCTGAAGGTCCTTTAAAGTAAAAGACAGGTTCACCAGTCCCTAGCAAAGCCTCGCCTCCAAGCGGCTTAGCTTTAGATACAAGGCGGTTCGCAAGGTCATCCGTATTGCACGGCCAAACCATGATTGTGCTCCGACCTGCGGACGAGCGCAAAAATCCATTGATCGAATGTAATCCTGCTTCTATTTCTGCGTCGTTTGTCTCGCCAAGAGCCTCGCGTCCCTCAATGACTAGGACACGCAAGGTTTTAATCGTAGGTGGAAGGCCTTTCAGGCTGTCAGCGATAGCGTCTGAATTTGGGATGGATACAACCTCTACATCCTTCCTGAAAATCTGAAGGGTGTTTAAGAAGGTGGATTTTCCGGCACCGGATTCTCCTCGAAGGATCACGAAAGAGCCACGACCCGCAGCAATGGCATCTGCGAACACCTCATCAAAATGAGACAGGGCATCCTCAACGCCAACGACAAAGTTCTTTAGCTCGCTTGGCTGACGGTCACTAAATGAGTCGTAACGATCTGGTACGAAAAGGTTTGCCATAGCAAGACGTTCTGAATGCTAATCGCTATTATACGACCCTCATACAAGCAAGTGTCAGAGTTCAATAGCAGGAGCTTCTTAGGACTTGGTTACCACTCTACTTTGATCCCCCTTCGCGTACCGGGCCACCTACTGGCACACCGGAGCCCGTAGTCCCACGCGCGGCGGTGTTCGCGCCCCCTGCCTGTGGATCGCGCCTCACGACCGGCAACATAGCGGTTCTGTCAAAAATAGCGCTAACATATGGCGATGACAGCTATCTGGGACCAAAATCAAAGGCTCGTTGGATGGCTCAACGAGAATGGGTTCATCTTCGACCCTCGGATGGGGCTTCTCGGATGGGTCGTCAAGGGCAACGTCTTCGCGCACGGCACTAAACGGTGGATCGGTCCGATGGTGGACGGCTCTCTGCGCGACCGTTCCGGGCGAGCCGTCGCGCACCTCGACAAGGCGAGACCTACCAGTGGATTGCCGCCGCTGACGCCCCTCGCTCCGCTTACTCCGCTTACTCCGTTGACGCCCTTAACGCCGCTGACGCCCTTAACTCCTCTGCCTCCGCTTCCACCCCTTGGTGGCTGGTCTCAGCACGCCTGGGACGATTGGCTCAACCAGTAGATACAGAATCGAAGTCCGGAACGCGGTCGAACCATGAGTCGGACTGGCCTCTCGATCCGCCCTCGAGGGTCGCCCAGGAACTCTGGAAAAAGATCTTTAGCTACCGGGCGCGGCGTAGGGCGAAGGTCTGCGAGCCTCAGGAATGGAGCTAAGATGGGACCGGCGCTTCTGCCGACACCATGAACCTGATCCGGTCCGCCCTTCTCCTCGCGCTCGCCTCGTGCGCCCTTTCAGCGCAGGCCATCCTCATCACCTTCCCCGACGTCGCTCTAAGCGCGGGTCCCGCTGGTTCCTCGGTGACGACCTCCACGGTGAGCAACCGAGGACCGTACGGGGACTACGCCCTGTTCACCTTCGATCTCGGCGCGGGATCGGCGAACCTGGACGACCTTATCGTGACCATCACGAACCCGAACGGCTCGAAGAGGTTCTCACCGCTTCCCGGAGCGACCTCGGGCACCGGTCTGTTTTCGGGCTACGTTCCGGTCGTGTACTACGGCCCGGTGATCGGACCGTACAGCGTCACCTTCGAGAGCTCGGTCGCGCTTCGCTCCGGCCAGTCGATCACGGGGATCTCCCTCGACGTCGCCCCGTTCATGTCGACGCTCCCCGGCCCCGCCGCCGCCCTTCCTTTCGCGGTCATGGCGCTCAGTCGGCGCGGCGCTAGGCGTCACGCCTGAGCGGGGCCGGGTTGCGAGCGGGGGCCGGGTTACGGGCGCCCGCGTCCACCCCGGGGCCGCCTCCGGTCTTGGGCGTGTAGCTCTTCAGGACCATCGGGGCCGAGAAGCCGTAGTTGGTCGAGTTCGTGACGACGGCGCCGTTGTTCACCCACATCCCGATCCGCTTGCCCGCCACGGGGAGGGGCGAGGGATCGACGCCGCTCATGAAGAGCGCGCCGTCCTTCCAGACCTCGTAGGACCCGCTCGGATCGAGGAGGAACATAAGGGAGTAGCTGCCCACGGGCAGGGTGGTCGGCCCGAGGGTCTGCAGGTCGATCGGGGTCGGCGCCCCGTAGCTCCCGTCGCCGTTGGACGCGCCCGCGAGCTGCTTCCTGAGCCGCCAGCCCACGCCCTGGACGTGCCCGAACCGGTAGCACGTCTGCCCGTTCTGGGTGATCGCGGGATCGACCCCGAACAGGACCTCGCGCTCGACGCCCACCGGCCCGGTGGAGGCGGCGACCTGCTGCACGTAGACCCACTCGAAGGTGAAGCGCACCGCAGGCAGGAACGCCGTGCTGCCGGTCACGTAGTTCGCCCTCGATCCCTGGCTCTGGTTGACCAGGCGGTTGGGGGTGACGTAGAACGTGAGCGACGGTCCGGTGGACGCGAAGCCCCCGAGGTCCGCGAACTGGACGTCGTTCGGGCTCGACCCGATGGCGGAGTAGATCTTGCCCGTAACGGCGTTGTTGTTGGTCAGACTGCCGTTCAGGCCGATCGTGAAGAGGGTGAGTGTTCTGTACTGCATGAGCTTAAGCCTTCGGGATGCCGGGCTTCGGATCCCTTTTCGAGAGCACGGTCGGTCGCTCGCGAGGGTAGCAGCTCGATACCCGCGTGGCCCGGACCGTGATCGTCTTTCGATTACCATTTCGTACCTAGGCGTATAGATATCCGGCAGGCGAAACCTGTACGCCTGTCTCTAGCCTTCGTGTCTTGAAAGTGCACGAAGCGAAGCGGCCGTTCCGCCCGTCGCCGAGCACGAGATCGCCCGCAACCAGGACTTCCGGTTCGGCGAAGACGGTTCGCCGCCCCTCGACCGGACGGAGGACCCCGCCATCGTACGGCAGGGCTCCAAGATCCTCTGCTAAGGGCCCCCGTCACGGACGCCCCTTCCTCCTTCCCTTGGTCGGCCTTCGCTGACTATCGGCGACCTCCGCCTGGATAAGGGCGATCTGCTCGGCGCGCAGGGGCGGCGGGCGGTCGGGTTCGCCGCTGAAGCCGTGGGGCCACCGCTCGCCTAGAACGTTAAGGAATCTCCAGAGAGCCGTCTCGCCCAACATGCCCATCCAAGGCGCCCCTCGGACGTACCGCGCCCTCAGAGAGGGTTCCGCGTCCAGAAACCCCGGCGTGGCCTCGACCTCGTCGGCGCACTGCTGGGCGGGCGTGGGGCGGGCGCTGCGGTCGAAGTCTGGATCGACGTGGCGGGCGATCTCCCGCAGGCCCCGCAGCTGGCTCACGGCCCCGCGAGGGCGGATCGGCCCGCCCTCCTCCTCGAAGCGCCGCACCCTGCCCCAGGCGGCGCACATGGACTCGGGATCGGGAAAGGCGGCGCGGACCTGCCAGCCCTTCTCGCCACGCGCCTTGACCATCTCGCTCTCGCTCCGGGGATCGTAGCCGGACACTGGCGGAACCTCGCCCGGTTCCTCCAGCCCCTCAAGCGGCGGCAGGTCGGGCAGGCTGTCCCTCGCGTCGAGCAGCCGCCTCTCGGCCGTCGTCTCCTCGCCCCGCAGACGTGCGGCGGACTCCTCGTCCATGTGGGCGTAGGCGCGGGCGATCCCCCCGTCGTGCGCCGCCTTTGCGGACGGGCGGGTCGGGCGTCGCGGTCCGCTCACGAGACCTGCTCCCCACCGGCCTCAAAGCTCCAGAGCGACTCGCGAGAGCCCTTCGGAGCGCGGTCGAAGGACCGTCCCAAGGGCCCCTTCTCGACCGGGATCCTCGCCCGGGTCGCGGGTCTAAACGCCGCCGGCGGAACGCCCTGCGCGAGGGGTCCTCGCGGCCGGGATTCCGTCGGAATTACAAGTTCCTGAGCGGGAGCGGCCGATGCCCCGAAAAACGGCCTTTTTCGGGGCGTTCCGGCCACGTCCAGAGCCCCTTTCCAGCACCGTTCGGACAGGGCGAGTCGGCTCAGGACGCGACCTCCCGGCGGATCTCTTTCCCAAGGCCGTCGAAGACCACCCAGCCCTCGACCAAAGGCTCGGGGGCGCTCCGGATGGAGCGGCGCAGGGACTCGGACGACGTGAGGGCCGCACGGCCGCTGCGCCTCACCGTGGCCGGATGGTCGGGCATCGACGCGTGGGCGGCGAGCACGTCCCGCTCGGACCGTGCGGCGATCACCCAGGCGCTCCCGTCCCGCGCGCTCACGCACTCGAAGGGGTTGCCCTCCGAGTCGACGAGGATCCACAGCTCGGGCTCGTAGCGGTCGAGGCCGAGCGGGGCCGGCAGGGCGACGTTCATCGGGCTCCTCGCGCGCGGGCACGTAGGGGTTTCATGTTTTTCAACTTTGCTCCTCGGCATGCCCGAGGGCGAGCAGGGAGAGGACGAGGACGTTTCGCAGGAGATCCTCCAGCGGGACGAGCGACAGCAGAGCCGACTCGAAGGGGCGCCCCTCGCCGGAGCCGGGGCATTCGACATAGCCCGTGCGACCGCTCTCCTCTAACACCCACCTCTCTCCTGCCAGAACGAACGTCGGCTCGAAGATCACCTCGGCACGGGCGACGTTCTCCTCCGGCTCGATGCCGCCGTACACGCGCACGGAGGCTTTCTCGGTGCGGGCCAGGCCGCACCAGACCTGGATCGAGTCGGGGCGTGGCGAGGGGTGCGAGTGCCAGGAGACCCTGTGCAGGGTCATCCTCCAGCCCCCACCGAGGGCGGTGGTCGTCAGGGGGCGAACGATGTGGGTTTCCATGTCGGTTCTCACGCGGCCTCCCCTGAGGCTCGATAAGGCACGAACGCCCACCGATCGGCGTCGTGGTAGTGACGCGGCTTGATGGCGGTGGCGCCGCCTCTCCTACGCTTTCGAATGCCGAGGTCGTCCGAGTAGACGCGGATCCAGTTCTCGCAGACCTTCTCCCAGACCTTGCATTCCGCGACCTCCTCTCGCTCCCCGTTCTTCGAGAACTGGACCGGGACGAGGAACGGGAACCCGACGTTGCGGCAGAACCGGGCCATATCGCGGGCGATCCAAGCTTGCTGCTGGTAGAAGGGCAGCCGGAGCAGATCGGGGGAGCCGACGTTGATCTCCTGGGCGTAGTCCCACATCGCAAGGCGAACGGGCTGCCTGTCGACGACTCCCTCATCGATCTTGTGGATGAGCCAGGCGCGGGCCAGCTCGTACGTTCCGCCCTCGTCGTCGGCCGCGACGTCGTAGATGAACAGGCTCCACCGGTAGACGTCGTCCTGGGCGGTCTTGAAGCGCCTCATCAGCGAGTCCGCCTCCTGGGCGTAGCCGCCGCTCCTCAGGACGCTCGCCTTCTGGGTCGCGCTCTTAAGATCCGGGATGCCGCACTTCCATCGCAAGGCCCGGCGCAGGATGTCGGCCTTGTCGTTGTCCGCGAAGGTCAGGATCGCGCAGCGCTCCCCTCGGTCGCAGGCCGCGAAGACGGCCCCCAGGCCCCAGGTCGTCTTGCCTTCCCCGCTTCCCGCCATGATGAGCGTGATCTGCCCGTTCGTGAACCCGCCGAACTCGAGAAGGGCGTCGAGCTCGGCGTTGCCCGTCGGAACCCCGCCGACCGATTCCCCGAGATCCTGTGCGGCCACGAAGGCGGACCAGGTCTCCTCGACCATCGGTGGCCTCGCGCGTAGCATCGCCGCATCGAGACCGCGAAGAAGGTGTCCGATTTCGGAGAACGGCCTCGACTGACGGATCGCCGACTCGGCTTCCGATAGGCCGCTCAGCAACGCCCGACGTGCCCACTTGTCGAGCACCATGCCGGCGTACGCCTCCCGGTTCACCGTGCTCGGCACCTGCACGTCGAGCTCGTGCAGGTATGCGTGGCCGCCGACGTGATCGAGAAGGTCGAGGTCCTTGAGCTTGCCTGGGAGGGTCACCAGGTCGACCGGCAGCCGGTCCGCGACGAGCAGCTGCATCGCCCTCCAGATATGACGGTGCGCCGGTCGGTAGAAGTCCTCCGGCTGCAGTTTGGCGAGGAAGGGAGCAGGGTTCCGCAGTAGGAGCACCGTTCCGACCGTCGCCATCTCGGCGGCGTCGTTGCGCATCGGCCCTTCGCCGAACCCACCGTCCCCGTAGAGGGCTAGATCGGCCAAGAGCGCCCCATCCTTTCCGCCTCGGCGCGCAGAAGATGATCGTGCTCCTCGGGATCGAACGGAAGGTCGCTGGAAGTGTCGGAGGCGGCCTCGTGAACGGATCGATCGCGATCGGCGGATGGCCGCGCTTTTCCGAGCCATGTCGAGAGTCTGCTCCACCAGTCCTTCTCCCCACGAGGCGGCTCGGCCAGCCACTTCGCCCCGAGCTTCTCGATCTCGGCGACGATGTCGAGATCGGGCAGCCCCTTGGACCGCGTCGCCGCGACGATCGCGTCCAGCACCCGCGAGTTCTTAGGGAAAACCTCCTTGAAGGCGGGCACCTGGAACGCGGCCCGGCAGGCGGCTCGGTGGACCGGATCGGGGTGTTTCGACGCCCAGTCCCAAAACTCGGAGGGCGCCGCGAAGATTCCTTTCGAAGGCTCGCCGCCAGCTAGCTTGCTTAGGTCTTGGTTCTGGTTATGGTCTTGGTTCTGGTTATGGTCTTGGTAATGCGCCGCTGTGCGCTCTCGTGCGCTTTCCGTGCCCTCACCGTGCGTATCTCGTGCGCTTTCTGTGCGCACAACAGGCTCGGCGACTTTGGGATCGGCGTAAGTCGCCTCAAGTTTCTCGCGTTGAGCCTTGCTGAGTCGCGTGAGATTCGGAGCCTTGCCATTGGCGAAACGCTGGCCGTGGCGCCCCAGACGCATGTGGACCATGTCGGGTGCCCAGTCGTGGTAGTCGTGAACGTAGAGGCGAACACTCGGGACGTCCGTGTCGATGAATCCAGAGGAGGTCAAGGCCAGAAGCAGGGCTTCCGGATCGCCGGAATAGAAGATCTCCTCGGCCAGGTCGACCGCAGCGAACGAGCTTAGGTCGCCGTTCGGAACGCGCTGATCGGCCGCGACCTCCCAAAGAGCCTCGAGAATGCCGAGCGCGTGACACGCGTCGATCCCCAACAGGCGGGCGAGCCTTCTGGTCTTGCGATGCTTGAGCGTCCCCCTAAACGCCAAGGTTCACCTCCGTGATGAGTCTCTTCGCACGGTGCCAAAGGGCACGCCCCTTGATCCAAGCGACCGGTGAGAAAGTGTCGTCCCACCGCAAACCGTGAAGCAAGTCGTCCGACGCTTTTTCGGAAACGATGGTCAGCGCATGGCAGCTGCGACACCGCGCCAGATGCGCGTCTTCGAGACACTCCACCGGGCCACGGTCGAAGCGAGGCCACCCTGTGTCGCGAGAGCCGATAAGCCCGATCTTCGCGCCGCCCAACCTCCCGTTGTTCAACGGTGGCGCGAGGTCGAGAAGCAGGACGTTGGGATACAGGATCCCATGGGAACTCTCCCTGCCATACCGTGAAACGATCTCTGCCAGATGAATAAGAGCCTCTTCGCTGGCCGCCGGACGCACGAGCACGTACACTGGCTCCTCGAACCAGAGGAGGAAGGTTGGCGGGATCTCGCGGCTGTCCCATGGCTGGTACTCCCATCGCTGGTACTCCCATCGCCAGCCGCAGGCGTCGAAGAACGCCGCCCAAGTCGCCTCGTGGCGCGACCGAAAGACAAGGCCCGAGTAGGGAGTCGGAACGTCGGTATAGCCCATCGAACCTACGCCGCCTCGGCGTTCGTGCTATCCTGTTGCTGATCCTTCCGGGTCGCTCGGGTCGCCCCACGTGTCACCGTTGGTGGGCGGCCCATCTATTTGCCCTCCGAAGGAGCGATGAGCTTCGGGATGGGAGATCGGTAGATCTCGTAAACCTTGGTCTTCTTAACCCCGGTCTCATCTACCGTTTGTCGCGCGGGTACGCCGTTTAAGGCGTTCGCGACGATCTGGTTGTGTAGGGCATCAGGAATACCTTTCGGCCCACTGCGCCCCTTCGAGTTGCTCCGCACCTCGTCTTTATACCAAATTTCGCATTCTGTTTACGGAATTTAGCATTCCCTTTTGACAGCCGTGGCTAAATTCCGTAAACTCAATACGTGACGGAACGAGAAAAAGCCATCGCGATGGCCATTAAGCTAGCGATCTCTTCAACTCGACCCAGATTGAGCGTGGCAAAAGTTGCCGACCTAGCAGGTATATCTCGCCATCGCCTCACGCACATAACTCAGTTCAGAACTCCCCCTTCGGACGAAGATGTACTGGCGATCAGATACCACCTCGGTATGCCGCCATCATGGCCGGATCTTGATCCTCACGCTCACTCGGAGCTGGCCCATCAGAACGAATTCATGGGTGAGCGCATCCTCCTGTTACCACTTGTTGGAATATTTCCCTTACGCATGATAGGTGAGTTCCCCGTACAGTCGAACCTGAAAAAGGCGTGGGTACCAGCCTTTTTGGCTAACATGGGCCAAGTTGCCCATGTTGTTAAGGGGGATTCAATGATGCCTGTGCTTGAGGATTACGACGTAGCTGTCGTAGCGCAAGAGGGCGACCTGTCTAATGGTTACGTCTTTCTTGTCAAACCTCCCCAGGAAGAGCCAAAGCTTCGCGTGGCCACCTACTCAAATGGCGAGTGGAACCTCGTAGCGTATAACCCGAAAATCGGGGTCGAGAAGTTTACGGACGAGCATGAGATCATAGGGCGGTTAGTGGGAATCTACAGGGTTCGGGCATACGAACAAACGATCGTCGCAAACCCTGAAGGCATCAGGAGGCACCTTTTTTAGCAAATACATGCAAAATTACGTGCTAATTCCGTAATCACATGCTAAGATCGAGTCCGGCCTAGTGACACAGGCCGAAGTCGATCAACATGGAACAGCCAAACCAAGCCCGGAAGGCCCTCACCCCCGCGGCCCCGCCGCACCTCGTCGCCTACGACGTCACGACCTTCGTCGAGTTCGTCAAGCGCCACGGCCCAACCACCGAGATCTGGGCCTACGTCGACGCCTTCACCCTCGTCGCGCTCGTCGAGGGCGCTGAGGCGATCCGCATCCAGCTCCGCTCCTCGGAGGCGATCAAGATCGTCCAGGGCCGCTCCGGCCAGCCCATCTGCGTCGGACGCCTGGCAGAAACCCTGCGCGCCGTCGACTCGTGGGAAGGCTTTGAAGAAGGAAGGCTTCCCATCGGAGGCTCGCGCCCCGACTCCATCGAGGACGACTACGGAACGGACCTGACCCGCTTCGTCTGCGTCTCGCGTGAAGTGTCGCGACCGGGCCACTACTTCGGAACGTACGTTCAGCGCGACGTCGACCACCAGCTCGACGACAGCATCGAGGAGGTCAACCTGCCCGGATGGGCCGTCGCCCAGGTCCGCTTCTTCGACAGAGCGCAGTATCCGACGCCCTGCCCGCTCGATTTCCGATTCTCCTACCAGACGCGCGACGGCAGGCTGGAGACGACCTACATCCTTCCCCGTTTCCGCGACGAGCGCCACAAGGCGTTCCTCGACGTCGTTCGCCACGTCGCCGACGAGACGGGCGCGAGGCCTCTTGTCCTGGCGAGCGAGCTCGCGGCGGCCTCTCCCCAAGATCCCGACCTCGCGGCGATCGAGGCCCTGCGCCCGGGCGAGACGTGGACGAGGCTCCTGGTGGACGCCTCGCCTTACAACGCGGACGGCGGCTTCTGCCTCTCCCTCCGCGCGTTCGTGGACCGCGAACCCGACGGGCGCTACTCGGTCGGGGTCGAGACGTGCGGCCACAACTACGACTGGAGAGTCTGGGACTCGGACGGCCTCACGGAGACGGTCGGCGTCTCCACCATAGCGGAGGTCGGCGTCGCCCTCGCCTTTATCGCCCTCCAGGCTCAGGAGAAGGAGCGGCGCTACGCCCAGGACGCGCCGATCGAGTCCGGGGTCGGCGAGCCGAAGGAGGCCGCCTAGATGGCCCGTCCCAGCTTCGCCGCCGCGCTCTCGAGGGGCGGGGTCTGGACGAGGATCGTCGTCAACGCGAGCGACGTCCTCGCCATGGGCGAGGCGCCAGACTCCCTGCGCGTCTACGTCGAGCGCCACGTGGTCGACGACTACCGGATCGCGTTCCGTCTGGAGGCGCAGGGCGGCCAGTGGGACTGGGCGCCGCGCGACCCCGAGCCGGGCGTCGGCGCCTTCGAGTCGTGCGACCCGGAAAGCGTCGTCGCGCTCTATCCCTTCTGGGGCGAGCTGGCCGAGCGGCACGTCCAGGAGATCCAGGACTACCACGACGCCCACAACGCCGGCCGGTCCGTCGCGGACTGCGTGGGACGGGACACCAGGGGGCTGCTGTGCAACCGGTGCGCCTTCGACGCGGGAGGCGCCTACGCGTGGGACGGCGCGCCCTCGCGTTGCGTCGCGGGCCGCTGCCCCCTATGCGACGGCTCGCCCCGCTGGCTCTACGAGCCGCGCCACTGGGAGGGCCTGCCGGACGAGACGCTCGAGAGCGTCCTCGCGGCCGGTCGCGGCCCGGCGCCAGGCGCCGACGCGACGGAGATCGCGATCCGCGCGACGGGCCTGGGCCCTTCGCACCTCGTGGCCCTCGCCGTAATCGAGGCCCTGGAGCCCGGGCGCTCGAGGCTCTTCCACGTCTTCGACGCCTCCGCGTACGGCGACGGCGGGCTCGGCGGGTCCACCCGCCTGCGCGTGACCCGCGACGGCTCTGGCGAGGGCTTCGCCGCCGTTATGGAGCGGGAGGGCTGGAAGTCCGGCTCGCTCGGGTGGCTCCTCGACGATCGGGGCTGGATCGAGGAGCTCGAGGGCCTCTCCGCCGGGGAGGTCCTCCTCTACCTGCGGTTCCTGGAGGTCTCGGCGCGGAGCCTCGCGGCGGGCTTCCTCGCGGACCACGGCCCTCGCCGGGAGGCCGCGTGAGGGACCTGGAGGGCTACCCGCCGCTGTCCAAAGGCGCGCGGCTCATGGCGCGGGGCCGCACCCTCGCGGGCGCGCGCCACCGCTACGACGTCGTGCTCCTGCGGACCCACGCCGAGGTCCTCATCCGCGGAAACTACGGCAAGGGGCCGGTCCGCGCGGTGGCGAAGGTCGACCGCGAGGACGTCGATCTCGTCCGCCAATACGCCTGGCATCTCGCCTGGACCCAAGGGGCGCCTGCCGTCGAGACGGATATGGCCCGAAAGTTCGGGACCCGCGTACACCTCACGCTCCAGGGAGTCCTCTTCCCCACCCCCGACGGGCGCGGCGCGGGCTTTCGCAACGGCGACACGATGGACTTCCGCAAGGCGAATCTCATCCTGGGGGGCGTCGTGCGCCGGCCGATCCGCGGTTCCCGGTCCGGCGTGCGGGGCGTGAGCTGGAACGCGCAGGCAGGCCGGTGGTACGCATCGGTCGGGAAGACCCACCTAGGGAGCTTCGACTCGATCGAGGAGGCGGGAGCGGCCGCCCTCGCTGAGCGGGCGCGCCGCGGCTGGGGCGAGCGGGCGATCGCCATCGAGGAGGGCGGCGATGCCGAGGCCTGAAGGACGCCCCGAACTCCAGGCGACGGAGATCGAGGGCATGGGCAAGGAGGCGCGGCGGTCCCGCGCCGTCGTGCTCGCCGGTCTGATGATGCAGACCAAGCTCCTGATGCTCAGCGCGCCCGGCGGCGATGGCAAGACGACGATCTACGCCGTGATCGTGGGCGAGGACAAGGCCGACGCCGAACTCGCCCACGATCTGGCCGAGTCGTACGGCCTGCGCCGCGACATCGAGGACAACTCCGAGGAGTGGCGCTTGGTCCTGAACGGCCCGGACCTCTCTCCCGATATGGCGAGGCCCATGTGGGTGGGTCGTTGCCGAAAGTGCGGGGAGATCGTAGCCGGGGCCGTCGAGACGATCATCGGATCGCACGATTACGAGCAGAGCCCGACGTTGTACACCGGTGAGAACGTCCTGTGCATCGCCTTGGGGCGCATGGTCGCCCAGGGGCTCGTCGTCGATCGCGTCCCCGGGCCCGTGACCTTGGGCGAATGCCGGTGCGACTCGAAGCGCGAGAAGCCGACCTGGGAGCAGGTTTTCGCGGAAGGCGGTGTGGCGCCGTGAGCCAGAACGCCTCCCTCTCCGACGGCAAGGATTTCGTCGTCTGGGAGTTCCGCCACGGCGGTCAAGAATGGCGGGTCTCCTTCGTGGACAGCATCGCGCGCCTCGAGTCGAACGTCCGGGGCGCCTGGTGCATGATGAAGCTCGCCGACGAGACCGCCGCCGCGCTCCACGCGTTCCTGGTCGCCCACGTCGCCGGTCTGGGCTTCCAGCACGAGGCGGCCGAGGCAGAACAGCGCCTCGCCATCGTCTGCTCGAACGAACCCCGCCAGGCACACTGGCAGAGCGCCGTGCGATCGATCGCGCGGCGGATCGACTCCCTACCCGAACCGTGGCGATCGAAGGCCCGGAAGAGGCGGCGGTGAGCCGGATCGGGCCGGACTACCGGCTCTGCTGCCCCGTCTGCGTCGATCCCGAGTCGGGCGAGCCGATCGACCTCGTCACCACGGCAGGACCGCTCCGCTGCCCGCTCTGCGGGGGCGAGCGGACGGTGTCGCAGGAAGTCGGCCACCGCTACGACGTCGGGCGGGATATCTACCGGACGCGGGTCGCGAACGAGGTCACGCTCAGGCAGGCCGCCGCCCTCGTGGGTATCTCCCCACGCGAGCTGAGCGACGTCGAGTACGGGCGATGTGCGGACGAGGCGCGGATTGATCACATCGGCAAGTACTGGATCGACAACGAAGAACGCCACCGCTTCGAACGGTGGTACGCCCTCAACGCCGTGGCCGTGCCGTCTTGGATCCGGAGCCAGCGCGCGGGGCAGACCTACGATCATCCGTTCCTCTCGATCGCCTGGGCGTCGTGGCAAGCCGCGAAGGGCACGGGCCGCTGATGGTTCACGACCCGATGGATCTCGCGTTCGTGGCCGACGCCCTCCTCGGACTCTGCGCGCGCGATCCCCTCGCCCCGTTCTTGACGGAGGAGGCCTGGGGCGACCGGGAGCGACGCGCGGCGGGCCGCGAGCGAAGCCTCGACGCGAACGCCGGCGTCGAGCTGGCGGCGAAGGTCGAAACCCCGATCCTCGCCCGCGAGGTCGAGGAGGTGATCGCGGCGGCGGGTCTGACCCGGACGCAGGGCGAGGCGTTCGATCTGCGCATGAGGGGCCACACGTTCGAGGAGATCGGGATGGCACGGGCGACATCGAAGCAGGGCGCGATGAACGCCTTCGCCAAGGGGCTCCGCAAGGTGGCGGGCTCCCTAGCTCGCTACCCCTACCAGGGTCTCAGCGACGTCTACGCCGCCGAGCTGGCGCGCGGCTCGAGGAAGGCGGCGAGGTGAACGGGAATTTTGCGGATCTCACCGACGCCGAGCTCCAAGCATTCGAGCTGATCTGTGTCGGCGACGACAAGGGCCACCGCTCTACCGTCGTCGCCTCCCTCGTCGAGAAGGGGCTTATCGTTCGGCAATGGGAGGATCATGGGCAGGTCGTGGCGACCGGCGGCGAGCACTACGGGGTTCCGCTTCCTACCCACGCCCAGTACTGCAGGTGGTGCTCCGAGAACTTCACCGAGGACGGCAGACGCAACCAACCGCTGACAGAGCCAACAGTCCCTCGCCTCGACCCTCGCGCCGCGATCGGCCCTTTGCCGGGGCTGGAGGGCGCGTGACCTCGACGACCACCTACAACGCCCTGCGCCTGGCCAGGCGCCGCGCTCTGCCCGCGCCCATCCGGCGGGCCGAGGCGAGAACCCAACTACGACACCAGAGACGACACCGACGATGAACAAGCACGCTTACACACTGAAGGAGACCGCAGAGACGTTGGGGCTATCCCTGCCCACGGTCGAAGGGCTCGTACGAAAGGGCGAGATCCAGACCATCCATATCGGGTCGGCCCGGCGCGTCACGCATCGGCAGCTCGACGAGTTCCTTCTCCGGGCCGAGCGAGACGGAATCATCCCGACCGCACGCAGCCCCAGGAAGGAGTAGAGCGCTGCAACGAACCGACCCTATCGTCGACCCTAAATGGCCGTAAGTCTCAGTAGGGGCCGGTAAGGTTCGGTGCAGGGGTTTTTACCGGTTTAGGTTCGGATTCGATGCAATCGCACTGCAGAGGTCGTGAGTTCGAATCTCATTATCTCCACCAAAGTTCAGGCCGTAGAGGGCCGCATTCGGAGCTTCCGAGGGCGGCTTTTTCGTTCGTTTTACGAGAAAAAGTACGGGATAGGCGGGATTTTGAGCGCGCGGGGTTTGGCGCGGAGGGACGACGAAAGACCGGGAAGCGGACGGCGCGGCTCGCATAGGATCGATGTTCTAACCCCGATGGAGCACCCCTTTGATCCCGTCGGCGACGGATCTCCCTTCCTCCCCTCGTTTGGGGGAAGGCGATCGTGACGAAGAGCGCTAAGAACCTGGGCATCGGGGGAGGCGAAGGCGCGTCGGAGAGACGGAAAATATCCCCAGCGACGGGGAACGGATTTCACGGCGACGACGCTTGCCGAGGGTCGATGGGAGGGGGAAAGGTTGCGGGGGCGGGGGCGTCCTAAAAACCCTTCCAACGAGATAAACGCGTTTTTCGTCAAGCGAGGGGCAGGACCCAGAGGCGGTATCAAACGGGGGTTCGGGCGAGCGTCGAGGCGGCCATGGGGACAGATGGTCTAACCCATTTAGAGGCAGAGCTTATCCCGGTCGCTCTGACCGCGCTCAACGGACGAGGGAGAGGGACGATCCTCTGGCGGCTTGAGTCGGGGCCGATGCGGACCTCGGCAATCCGGCGGAGTATCCCGGAGATCGGCAAGGGGATACCCACCCGCTACGGGTAGAAGCGGGTGAAGGACGGGATCGTGGAGCGGACGGACCACGGACCGTCCCACGGACCGTCCCACCGCACGTCACGCTATCTACGCTATCTCGGGGTAGGGCCATACCATGCTGCCGGTGGTTCAGGCCCTTTGCGACTGGGGCCGGGACCACGCGACCCCGCGCAGGTCGGTCGCGCAGATAGAGTCTCACCGGTAGCGAAGTCCAGAATGGCCTCGAAGGGAGGTCGGGCCGATGGGACCGCTCTACCCATTGGGTAATAATTTATACTTATATTATATGCCTTTTTCTTTACGAGACCTACTGGAAGACAAAGGGCGGTCGGATACCTCATGCCGAATGCCGACCGACCCGTGTCACTGATTCTCCCGTTGACTAAAGTAACCCACGATCCATCTTTAGTCCCACTGCCCGCTCTATATTGCAAAGTAGACTCGCGTCTGCTATTAGACGCCTGTGGCTAGTGATCCCTCGGAGGCGTATTTCCGAAACTACACGCCAATCCAGGCACATAAGCATGCGTTGATCAAGCACTACCTTGGTGCGTGGTATCCCAAGCTGTCTTCTTGGTCTGGGCGTGTGCTATATCTTGAAACCCATGCAGGACGTGGAGTTCACGATGGCGGACAGTTAGGTTCACCTCTGGTTGCGATTCGTACTCTCGTCACTCACGACCGAAGAGATGTCTTGCTCAATAGGTGCGAATTTCACTTCTATCTGATGGAAAAAGACCCTGCAAACCTCGCGGCTCTTCGCGAGTCGATTGGAAAGGAACAGACACATCCGAAGATCAGAGTTCACTTGGAAGAGTGCGATTTCTCAAAGAGGTTCAAAGAGGAACTCGATGCAATTGAGACCAGGGGGAAAGGCATCGCACCTTCATTCGTGTTCATCGATCCCTTTGGGTATTGGATTCCGATCGATCTTGTTCGGCGAGTACTGAAGTTCCCGAGTTGTGAGGTGATGGTTAATTTGATGGCACAGCCAGTCACCCGGGCAGTGAGGGACCATACTAAAGCCGAGAATTTGAATGTTCTGTTTGGTTCCGAGGTTTGGCGTCAGGCGTTAGGTATCGAATCGTTTAGCGCCCAGATGGAAAAGCTGATTGAACTTTACGTGAAATCAGTTGGCGCAAGGTGGACAACGAAACTCAGACTCACCGGTCAAACGGACTACACCCTGCTGCACTTTACGAATCACCCCGAAGGTCGGACAACCATGAAGAAGGCGGTATGGGCGATTACTAACAAATATGGCAAGCCGGGCAGCGACCAACTTCTGATTAAGGACAATCCTGATCAAGGAACCTTGATCACTCCTGAGCCAGACCTCGCCCCATTGAGTCAGACATTCCAGAATGACTTCTTCGGAAAGACCTTCACACGCGCGAAGGCACTTGACTGGCTGGTTGAGCAAGACTACTTGGAAACCCATCTTCACAAAGTCCTGACCGAAGGGCGAAAAGACGGCTGGCTTGAAACGTCCCATCGAGGGCTGTTCGGGCCCTCGATGGGAGAGACTTCCATGACAATCATCGGAGGAAACCTACTGTGAGCTTGGCATCGCACATCGAGTGGACAGACGCAACCTGGAACCCAGTTACGGGATGTACGAAGGTCAGCCCGGGCTGCAAGCACTGCTATGCCGAGCGCTTCGCGAAGCGGCTTCAGTTAATGGGCAAGGCCAGGTACGAGCAGGGATTCGCGCTTACGCTTCATGAGGACCTGATCACATTGCCCCTACGTTGGAAGAGGCCCCGCAAGGTCTTCGTCAACTCAATGAGTGATCTGTTCCACCCGGACGTGCCCTTTGAGTTCATCCAGAGAGTCTTCGAAACCATGGAAAAGGCTCCTCAACACCTCTTCCAAGTGCTTACGAAGCGCGGTGAGCGACTCCGGGAGGTCGCACCAGAATTGCCGTGGCCGAAAAATGTCTGGATGGGAGTCAGCATTGAGACAATGAAGTACGCAAGCCGAGCCGACGACTTACGGACGGTTCCCGCCGCTGTACGATTCCTATCTTGCGAGCCGTTACTCGGCTCGCTAGAGCCGCTCAACATCTCAGACATTCATTGGGTGATCACCGGTGGCGAGTCGGGACCACAGAGCCGTTCGGTTGACATAACTTGGATTAGAGAGCTTCGTGATAAATGTGTTGAGACGGAGACTCCGTTCTTCTTTAAGCAGTGGGGAGGAACGAACAAAAAAGCCTCAGGAAGGTTGCTGGACGGCTGTACCTGGGATCAGTTCCCGATGTTCGCCGGATCAATCGGCGAAAAAGTGCAACTTATCCGCGTTGTGCAGAACGAAGCACCCGGCGGACTTGCTACCACCATCGATGAAAGTGTAGAGACAGAGACTTCTAAGGTCGCGCTCGTCGCATAGCTGTAATCCGCCGAGAACAAGATAGCTCCTATTCTGAAACTCCCCTGAGACAACGTCGCACTTTCGGATGCTGGGCACGGCCCTTTGGCGACACTTCGCGAAAGGGCAGAGGTATGTCGAAGCATCTAGGCGAACAGAAGATGGCCTATAAGTGAGCACTCTGAAAAATTAATCCTCTACGCGCCCTTGGCCTTTTCGTCGGAAACAGTCGCCCCACCGGTTTGCACGTCCACGATAGGCCGATCTGCTGAAGCTGGCTTGACCGTTCGCGGTTTTTTTGCGGGTTGTTTCGTATGCGTTGTTCCTTGATCGGCTTGGGGTTTGCTCTCCTGAAAAGAAGTTTTAGCCTCCGCGCCTTTGGTAGTGGGCAGCGGCTCTACATCCACATGTTGCTTCCACATCGGGTCGGGCACTACCCTTTTCACCTCGCCCTTATCGGGGAGAACCAGCAAGTTCGCCACGCCTGAGAAATCCTTTGCAAGCTTCGGATCCCAGAGCGTCATAAGTTGCTGCACAGCGGTTGCTTCCCTAGGTCGCATACCGAAGTGGCTTGACGGCCACTTGAGGTCTTGCAGATTCTTTGTGATTTCGTGTTTTGCTTTGCCTGTCTGATCATCCTTCCGGTCAATTCTCCGACCGCTCAGAGTTTTCATTGAGAAGAGATCGTGGTAACGACGGGGACCAATTCCGATGAAGGGCTTAACGTTCAGGCCTTGCTTTGCCGCGACAGAATCGCCAGTTTCCGCATCGAAGCTGTCGTCCCAAAACCAACAGCTTTTGTCGAAGAGGGCTTGGGCTCGGCTTTTTGGATACGGCTCAACGTACACAACGTCCTTGATTCCAGCCGCTAGAATGTGGCGCAGACAATTGTGGCAGGGGAATGTCGTGGTGTAAAGTGTGCCGTCCCGAACGTCGGTGTGATTCCTTAGACATGACATTAAGCAGGCCATCTCAGCGTGAACTGTTCTTCCAAATTCCGTAATATCGAGAAGGCCGGACTTCTTGACCAACCTCCGTACGCTCTCGTCCGTCAGTGCCAGATGCTTCTGAGGCTGTTCTCCGGAAAGATGATCGCTAAGTGAACTAAGTAGTTCACTGATCAGGCGATCTCTTTCATAAACATTGGGATCATGCTTCAACTCGGCAAAATCTCTAAGGTCCGGTCGATCTTCGGGCCAAGGCTGGCCCCCTCCGAAGCGCGGTACCTCATTCGCTCCGACGGCAACGACCTCCTTACTTGCATTGACAATCGACGCACCGACCTGCCTCGAGAGGTCAGCGGACCGAAGAGAAGCGGCATAAGCCATCGCCATCGCGTATTCGTCGATCGATGGCGTTGTGAACACCGAGCCAAAACAAAGTTTCAGCGCACGGTCTAGACCAACGTATTCCGGATCAACTCCCTTGATGAAAACGTCACAGAGTTCGAAGGTGTCCCTCGTTCGCTGGCCATAGAAGTCTGATGCGTTCTCATCGCACTCGATTGTGTCGCCCGCTTGGTTATCGCCCTTCATATCTTTTAAATAGTGAAGGCGCTTATTCTTAGGTGTATGAACTCCAACCGCCAGAAAAGCCTCCCCGTACACAATCCGCAGAGTTTCGATCTCTTCGGGGCGTTTGAGAGACCTAATGACGTATGCCTTGTGATTTCTTGTCTGTTCATTCCAATGATTCGTCCAAATCTGGGTGATGGCGCAGAGTGCCAATGCCGACTGACACTGCAGCGATCGCCGCAATTTAGTTCCTTGATTCTGCTTATCCTTGGTTAAACTGCCCGTTGAGGTAAGAAATTCACTCAAAGAAATTGTACATACATCGTAGTTTTTGTTCTTAAGCCGAGTCTCGATAGCTGCACAAAGATCGTCTAGGTTCGTACCGACTTGAGCAACGATGCCGATAACCAGCATGCCGTCTTTCGGATAAATAGAATCAAATAAAGCATCAGTAGGCTTCATGGCTACACTAGAAAGTTAGTACGATTAACTGGACCCGTTCGATTCTGTTTAATTCGTTTTGATCTGGAACGACTAAAAATTCTTTAGAATTTTATGCATATAATATTATTTACTGCAGAGTGGTCGTACAAAGTCCGGAGGAAGTTGGGCTCCCTCATACCCGCGATTAATTGTGCAACCGGACTCTCCTATCTCAAATCCGGTATCCCCTGATCTTACGGGAGGTTTCTTCCGATTCTTAACCCCATGCGTCCCCTTCGAGGGCGTGGGGAAATCGGTTGACGGACGTCTTAGCCAGGGAAAACTCGATCTATCGGTACCGGTGGGCCCTCGTCGGCTTTCTGGTGGCCCTGACCGCGGGCGGGGTGCTGCCGAAGGCGACGTTCTCGACGCTCGGGATCTTCGTCGCGCTCGGACTGGTGGGTCAGGCGGGGCTTTTCGCGGGGCGGCGGTCGTGGCCCGTTGGGCTGATGGTCGCGCGGGCGGCGGTGCTGCTCGACGGCGCGCTGGCCCTCGTCGTGGCCCACATGGGATGGGCGGGCGGGGACGCGCTGTGGCCGGTGCCGGTGCTCGTGCTGCTCGCGGAGGCGGTCGCGTTCCGGCAGTGGCGGGTTCTCTGGGGCGCCGCCGGGGGATACCTGCTGCTGGGCGGCGGGGCCCTGCTCGCCCACCGGATGTCGCCCGCGCAGGCGGCGCAGGCCGCGGGGACGGTCGTGGTGGGGGCGACCATCGCCCACGTCCTCTCGGGGCTCAAGGGGCGCGACGACCGGCTGGACGTCGGCGAGCGGCGGCTGGGGGCGGTGGTCGAGAGCGCGACGGCGCTCGCGAACAGCGCGGACCTCTCCACGATGCTGGCGGGCTCGCTCCGGGTGGCCTTGCGGGAGTCCTCGGGGACGGCGGGCTACGTCCTGCTGGCGGAGGAGAACGACGCGGAGGCCCTGTACGCGGAGATCGCGGCGGGGGACGAGAGCTTCGACTTTCCGAAGACGCTCGCAGTGGGCGAGGGGCTGAGCGGCTACGCGGTCCAGATGCGGCAGCTCGTGTCGGTGGGCGGCGGGGAGTGCGACGGCATCGACCTGGGCGGGCGGGCGGCGGTGAGCCTACCCCTGCTGGCGCGGGCCTACACGGGCTCGACGAGCACGGCGGGCGACCAGATCCTCGGGGCGCTGACGGTGATCGGACCGGGGGGACGGGCGGACTTCGACGGGGGCGACATCCAGGTGCTCCAGACGATCGGCTCGATGATGGCGGTCGCGGTGGCGAACGCGCGGATGGAGAGCCGCCAGCGCACGACGTTCCTGCGGACGCTGGAGAGCCTGGCGACGGCGCTGGAGGCCCGCGACGAGTACACGCGGGGCCACTCGCAGCGGGTCTGCGAGGTTTCGACGATGCTGGGCGAGGCCCTGGGCTTCACGGCGGAGGCGCTGGAGGAGCTTCGGATCGGGACGATCCTGCACGACATCGGGAAGATCGGGGTGCGGGACAACATCCTGAACAAGGACGCGCGGCTGACGGACGACGAGTTCCAGATCATGAAGAGCCATCCGGTGATCGGCTACGAGATCTGCAAGCCCCTGATGCTCTCGGAGGGGGTGCTGATGATCATCCGCAACCACCACGAGAAGCTCGACGGCAGCGGCTATCCCGACGGCCTGAAGGGGGGCGAGCTTCCCCCGCCGTTGCGGATCGTGTGCGTGGCGGACGCGTTCGACGCGATGTCGTCGCGCCGTCCCTACCGGAACGTGATGGCGATCGAGAAGGTGGTCGCGGAGCTTTCGAAGGGCGCGGGCGTGCAGTTCGACCCGGTGATCGTCGAGGCGCTGAAGAGCCTGATCAAGACGGACCGGCTGCGCGACGTGTACCGCCAATACTGGGAGCCCGCCGAGCCGGTCGCCGTCGAGGAGCCGAAGGCGGCGTGAGCGCGCCCTGCCTGGGTTTGGACTTCGGAAGCCGGAGCGCGAAGATCATCGTCGCGGACGCGACGCCCACGGGCACCGCCCTCCAGCACGCGACGACGCTGCCCCTGGGGCCGGGTTTCGAAAGGCGGCTGCGGACGTGGGTGCGGGAGCGGCGGCTCCAGGGGGTGCGGTGCGTGGTGTCGATCCCGGCGGACAAGGCGATCCTACGGTGGGTGATGCTTCCGAACGTGGAGGGGGCGGAGCGGCGTGAGGCGGCCCGCTTCAAGGTGAAGCGGCACCTTCCCTTCCCCGTCGAGGAGGCGTACGTCGAGGCGACGGCGCCGGAGTCGATCGAGGAGGGGGTGGGTTCGTCGCTCGTGATCGCGGTGCGCCGGGAGATCGTGGAGAGCCGGGCGGCGGCGGCAGCGTACGCGGGGCTCGTGCCGATCGCGGCGGAGCTGGACGCGCAGGGCATCCTGCGGGTCGTCGAGCGGCGGCTCCAGGAGCGGAGCCGGATCTGGCGGAACGCGTCGTTGACGGTGCTGGACATCGGGGCGGACCGGACGCAGATGGTGGTCGTGCAGAACCAAGCGATGCAGTTTATGCGGAGCGTGCGTTTCGGGATGGACGGGATCACGGAGGCGGTGGCCGCCGCGCTGGAGATCTCTCGGGAAGAGGCGGAGGCGCGGATCGCGCAGCCGGGGTGCGGGCTGCGGCCGGACGGGCGACTGGTGATCGATTCGGCGTCCGAGGCGGCGGTGATCGACGTGAGCTCCGTGCTGGAGCGGCTGACGCGCGAGTGCCTGCGGCTGCTGCGGTACTTCCGGTCGCTGCATCCGGAGCGGAGCTACGCGGGGATCTTGGACCACATGGTGTTGAGCGGCGGGGCGGCGGGCCTGCGGGGACTGGCCGAGTACCTGAGCGGCTTTCTGAAGCTCCGGGTGGAGACGGTGCGGCCCTTCGCAGGGCTTGCGGCGAGCATCGACGGGGAGACGTTCCGCCAGCTCACGCTGAGGCAGGAGGCGTACACGGTTTCGTTGGGGCTGGCCTTGTCGGGTTTAGGGGGGGCCGTCTCGACGGCGAAGGAGGGTGAACATGAGCGAAAGTTCCTTTGGCAACGCGGCGCCTAAGAGCCGCTCGATCAACATCGGGGCGAACCTGCTCGGCGAGTGGATCGAGGAGCAGGCGCGGACACGACGGGACCTCGCGCGCTCCTTCGCGCTTCTCGGCCTGACGGTCGCGACGGTGGGGATCGCCCTGCCCACGCTTCTGCGGGGCGCGGGCGAGGCGGGGGCGAAGGCGGCGGCGATGAAGGGCCGCGTCACGAAGCTGGACGAGGCGCTGGCGGTGTCCGACAAGGCGCGCAAGGAGGCCCAGCCGACGCTCGCCGTCGAGGGGATGCGGGGGCGGACCCAGGCGTCGTTCGACCGCCTGCTGGACGAGTTGGACGGGGCCTTGCGGGCGGGCAACGCCCGGACGGTCCTGTCGTCGGTCCACGCCGACGTGCAGGCGGGCGAGATCCACCTGATCGTCCTGGCCGAGGCGGAGGAGGACGGGGCGGCGGACGCGTTCGCGCGCAACGCGGAAGAGGCGGGAGCTTCGGTAGACGCCATCACGAACTCGCGTCCGAGCCGCCTGTTGGGGCCGCAGGGGCTGAGTTTCCAGTACGAGAAGCGGACGAAGGTGTCGCCGTGACGGCGTTCGATCCGCAACGCGCGCGTCGGGCGGCGCTCGGGGCTTTGGCCTTGGGGGCGCTCGTCGTCGCGGGCGGCGCCTGGCGGATGGTCCACGCCCGTGCGGAGGCGACCGACCTTCGGTTCCAGGCGGAGGCGCGCCAGAAGCGGCTTTCCGAGGCGCGGCGCACGGCGGGCGACCTGCCGAAGGGACCGAAGCCCGCCGCCCTGGACCGTTCGCGCGCGGTGTCGCGCCTGCGGGCGGCGCTCGGGGCGCAGAAGGGTTTCTCGGTGGAGGAGTTCCAGGCTTCGACGGAGGAGACGCCGTACCTGACCACGTACGCGACGGACAACAAGGATCCGGGCTGGATGCAGGTGCCGGTGAGGATCCTCCTCAAGGGGCGGTCGGCGGCGCTGGTCGGGGCGGTCGCGAAGCTGCGCGATCTCGACGTCCCGTTTGAGATCGACACCATGGAGCTTACGCGCCAATCGTCCGACAATACCGGTATGTCTACCGTGTCGGCGCAGATCGGCCTGCGGGTTTTGGTCTACCGGGGAGAGGGTTAGTGGAGACGGGCGATCCCAAGCAGGTCGCGGTCCTCGCGCTCCTCGCCGTCGGCGCGGTCGGGTTTCTCGTGACGCGTCTCGGCGCGCGGGGTTCGGCGCCCGTCGCCATCGCGGGGGCGACGGTACGCAAGGCGGCCCCGTCGCGCCCGGCCGGGTCGCTGACGGTGATGCGCGATCCCTTCTCGCACCCGAAGCTCGCGGTCAAGCCGACGACGATCGATGTCCCGTCCGAGCCTCCGACGACCCTGCCTTCGGAGGCTCGGCCTTCTCCTTTGACGGGCGACCTTCCGAAGGTCCCGTTCCTTCCGACGGCAGTCGCCGCCGTTCCGCTCTCTCCCGACGCGCCTCCGAAGGCGGAGGCCGAAGCGCCGAAGAAGGCTCCGGTGGCGGTCGTCACGACGGTCGCCTTGGAGGCGACGGCGGGGGCGACGGACGCGGTCGCGTTCCTTTCGGTGGACGGGGCGGAGTCGCGCGCCTTTCGGGCGAACGAGTTTGTGAAAGGCGCCGTCCGCGTGGTGCGCGTCGATGAGGGCGCGGTCCTTCTCGCGGGCGCCAAAGGCAAGCTGACGCTGGGCGTCGGGGAGCGCAAGAGCCTATGACTTCGACCCTGGCCTGTTTGATCGCCTTCGGCGCGCTCCACGGCGCCCATCCTCTTCCGGTCGCGAAGCCGCTGCCGGAGAGCGTCCGCTGCTCGGTGGACGCGGCGGGGCTGGAGCCGGCGAAGGTGTTGCGGCTCCTAAGCCAGCAGACGGGCGTGAACCTCGTTCTTCTCGGGGCGAGCGACGCCAAGCTCACGCTGCGCCTGAGCGACGTGCCTTTGAGCGACGTGATCCGTCACGTCGCGGCGATGACGGGCCTCGCCTGGCTCAAGGTCGGCGACACCTTCGTGGTCGGCGCGACGGAGCGCCTCTCAGCGGCCTATCCCCAGGAGTGGAAGGCGGCCCAGCCCGCGCCGATCGTCGTTCCCGTTCCGATGGCGGTCGAGATCGTGACGGAGACGTACCGCACGAGCTTCGTGAGCGGGACCGCCCTCGCCAACTCGCTGGGCGCGCTGTTCAAGGAGGTCACGGTCGCCGCCGGTCCGGCGCCGACCAGCCCGAGCGTTTCCGCGATGGACGGTTCGAAGACCACGGGGGTGCAGTCCACCACGTTGGAGCCGCAAGACCCGACGATCGCGGTCTCGCGGATGGTGGTCCTGCAAGGGCCGAAGGAGGCGGTCGGCCGCGCGTTGGCCCTGGCGCGCCGACTCGATACCCCCCGCGCCCAGGTTTCGATCGCGGTGACGGTCCACGATCTGTCGAACGACGCGCTGAAGGATCTGGGCATCGCTTGGGACTTCAACGGTTTCACCGTCGCGGAGAAGCCGAGCGGCTTCAACGTCGGCAAGGTCAGCCGCACCGGCCTGGGCGCGTCGGCGACGATCCACGCGTTGGAGCAGCGCAACGCGGCGAAGCTGTTGGCGTCGCCGAGCCTGTCGGTGTTGGATGGGGAGCGCGGGTTCGTGCTGATCGGCAACCGCATCAACTTTCCCGTCCTGACGGGCTACACGCAGAACAACGCGCCGATCTTCGACCGGCAGCAGGAGCGGGTCGGTATCTACCTCCAGGTCTCAGCCTCCGTGGGTACGGACGGGAGCGTGACCCTGAACCTCTACCCGCAGGTGTCGACGATCACGGGCTACCTTCAGGTGAACGGCGCGAGCTACCCGCAGATCGCAACGCGCGAGGCCCAGACGACGGTTCGGGTCGCCTCCGGCGAGAGCATCGTGTTGGGCGGACTGATGCGCGACGAGGACGTGACGCTGATGGAGAAGGTGCCGGTTCTGGGCAACCTGCCGGTGTTCGGGGAGCTTTTCCGCCACCGCAAGACGACGCGAACCTCAAGCCAGGTGATCCTTACGGTGACGCCCACCCTCGTCGTGCCCGCTTCACCCAATCCGGAGACGAAAGAGAAGTGATCCTCGATCGACCGATCGGCGACATCTTCGTCGAAGCGGGCCACCTGACGAAGGGCGAACTAGACGGCGTTCTGGCCAACCGCGAGGACACGACCGAGCCGCTGGGAGCCCTGCTGGTCCGCACGGGTCGGATCACGACGAAGCAACGGCTCCGTTGCGAGGCGATCCAGGTCGGCCTGCCGTTCGTCGACCTGACGCAGGTCGAGATCGACCCCGAGTGCAGCCGGACGATTCCGCACACGATGGCGATGCGCCTGCTCGCGGTGCCGATCGAACGCACCGAGGTCGCGGCGAGCGTCGCGATGGCGAACCCGCTCGACCTCACCGCGATCGACGAGCTCGCGGAGCACACGGGCCTAGAGATCGATCCCTACCTGTGCGCGGAGGAGGACATCCGCGACGCGATCTTCCGTTCGTTCGGAGCGTACGACGACCTGGGCGAGCTCGTCGGCAACGCGATCCTGGGCGAGGGCGGCGACAACCTTCGGACGGAGGCGGCGGAGGACGACAACCCCGTCAACGTTATCGAGCTCAAGGAGGTCGTCGAGGGCGCGCCGATCGTCAAGCTCGCCAACGCGATCATGGCCCGCGCGATCTCCATGCGCGCGAGCGACATCCATATCGAGCCCCAGAGCCGCAAGGTCCGCATCCGCCTGCGCATCGACGGGATGCTCCAGGAGACGATGGTCGTTCCCAAGGATCTTCAGCACGGCCTCGTGTCGCGCATCAAGATCCTCGCCGGTCTCGACATCGCGGAGCGGCGGATGCCGCAAGACGGCCGCTGCACCCTGGTCTCGCCACAGGGCGAGTACGACTTCCGCGTCTCGACCTATCCCAGCGTCCACGGCGAGACGGTCGTGATCCGTATCCTCGACAAGCACAGCGCGACCATCGACATCCAGCGCCTGGGGATATCGAAGGACAACCTCGACAAGTTCGTGCGGCGACTCTCCGAGCCGCAGGGGCTCGTCGTAGTCACCGGCCCGACGGGTTCCGGCAAGACGACGACGCTCTACGCGGGGCTCAACCACCTCAACGCGATCTCCCGGAACATCATCACGGTCGAAGACCCGGTCGAGTACCAGCTCGACGGGATCACCCAGGCGAACGTCAACCCCCGCGCGGGACTGACGTTCGCAACGGGCCTGCGCTCGATCCTACGCCAAGACCCGGACGTGATCCTCGTGGGCGAGGTTCGCGACGCGGAAACCGCCGGGATCGCGGTCGAGGCGGCGCTCACGGGCCACCTCGTCCTCACGAGTCTTCACGCCAACGACTCCACCGCCGCCCTGACGCGCCTCATGGACATCGGAGTGGAGCCTTCCCTGCTCGCCTCCTCGATCACCTGTTCGGTCGCCCAACGGCTCGTGCGCGTGATCTGCCCCAAGTGCCGCGAGACCTACGAGCCGGAACCCCAGCTTCTCGGACGACTCAACCTTCTGGAGCCGATCGAGTTCACCCGGGGCCGAGGTTGCGAGCACTGCGCGAAGACGGGCTTCCGGGGACGCGTCGCCATCCACGAGGTACTGGAGGTCGATTCCGAGATCCGGCGCCTGATGCTGCGCGGCCTTCACGCGAGCGAGATCCACGCCGAGGCGGAACTCGCGGGTCTCGTGACGCTCCGCGCCGACGGTCGTCGCAAAGTGATCGAAGGCCTCACGACGGTCGAGGAGGTACTGCGTGCGACGGCCGAGGCGTGAGGGGAAATGGATAATGGGCGGTTGGTATTCGACCGCCGTCTGCTTCAATCTTAGGCCGTCACCACTCACGACTCACCGACCACTCACCACCATCTACCCCCGGGAGGCCCGTGCCTAGCTTCACCTACCAGGGCTACGACGCTTCGGGACTGAAGACGAAGGGCGAGGTCGCCGCCGCGTCGGTCGAAGAGGTCGAAAGGCGGCTCGCGATGCAGAACGTCACGCCCGTCGCGATCGTCGCGGCCAAGGGCGCGCGCGCTTCGAACGCGCCCCTGGAGCGGCGCGCGACGAAGCGGCGGGGCAAGATCAGCGACGCCGAGCGCGCCGCGATCCTGCGCGATCTCGCCACGATGGTCCAGGCGGGCGTCCCGTTCGTCGAGGCTCTGGACGCGATGTCGGTCGCCAAGCCCAAGCCGGCCATCGAGCGCCCTCTCCAGCGTATCCGAACCATCATCGTGGGCGGCGGAAGCATCTCCGCCGCGATCCGCGGGGCAGGCGATCTCTTCCCTCCCCTCGTGGCCGACGTCGTCAACGTCGCGGAGAAGGGCGGACGTCTCGATGGCGCGCTCGACAACGCCGCGAGCTACCTGGAGCGCGCCGCCGACCTGCGGCGCAAGGTCGCCAACGCGTCGATGTACCCGCTCGTCATGCTCTCGGTCAGCGGCATCATGATGGTCGTCATCGTGGTGTACGTGCTTCCCCAGTTCGGGGACCTGTTCACGAAGATGAAGGCCGACGTGCCGGTGACCACCCAGGCGATGCTGGCGCTGGGCAAGATCGTCCGCGCGAAGCCGCTCGTCTCGGGAGGCGCTTTCGCGGGAGGCATCGCCTTCTTGGTGGCGGCGCTGCGGCAGGCTTCGGTCAAGCGGGGCATCGCCCTTCTCGCGTTGCGGACGCCGGGCTTGGGCGACCTTCTCATCCGCCTGGGTCTCTCCCGCGCCTTGCGCGTGATCTCGACGCTGCTCGCGAGCAACGTACCCATCATCGTAGCCTTGGAGCACGGCGCCAAGGTCGCAGGGGTCGCCAGCATCGCTCGCGCCTTGGAGGACGCCTCGGAGACGGTCCGCACGGGCGGGGTCCTTTCCGACGCCTTGCGCCGGGCCAAGGACATCCCCGCGACGGTGACGCAGATGGTCGTCGTGGGCGAGCGCACGGGTCGCCTCGGCGCGCTTCTCGCCGCCTGCGCGGAGAAGATGGAGGCGGACTCCGACGCCCGTCTCAAGAGTCTCGTGTCAGTGATCGAGCCGATCATGATCCTCTTTATGGGGATCGTGGTCGGCGGTATCACCGTGTCGATCATCGCGCCGATCTACTCGGCGGTCGGGCACATCCGTTAGCCGTTCAACCGACAGTCGTAGGACACTCTACGCTTTGAGGTTTGGACGGTATCGGTAAAAAAGCCAAGCTTTAGAACTGTTGGCCGATGCCCAGGAAGAACTGCCTTCCCTCGGGCGAGAAGCCGAAGTCGGCGGAGATGATCGTGGACTGGTTCCATGCGAGCCGGAAGCCGGCGCCGTAGGACGTCTTGATTCGGCCGAGGTTGAAGTCGAACCAGTGGTCGCGCACGGTCCCCATATCGAGAAACGGCGAGACGTTGAGGGCGAATCGCTGACCGAGCAGCTTCGTCTCACCGACCCGATACCGCATCTCAAGGTTCGCGAAGAACACCGCGCGAGCCAGGTAGCGATTCGCCACGTAGCCGCGCAGAGAATCGGAGCCTCCAAGAGAATTGACGCTTCCGTCGGGGCTCCACTGGTCTTGGTACTCGAAGAAGGGAGCGTTCTTCCCGAAGATGTTGCCCGTGGCGAGCCGCCCCGCGAGGA
Source organism: uncultured Fimbriimonas sp. (assembly GCA_964516175.1). Lineage (GTDB taxonomy): Bacteria > Armatimonadota > Fimbriimonadia > Fimbriimonadales > Fimbriimonadaceae > Fimbriimonas. Next base: position 50,754 of record CAZEWR010000036.1, read on the forward strand.
CGGTGCGCTGGCCGAACGGCAACTTCCGGTAGAAGCGGGCCTGCGCGAACAGCTTGTCGAACGAGAAGTCCGAGCCGATGCCCGGCCCCGAGTACTCGTTCGCCAACTCCAGGTAGATCCCCCGCGTGGGGTCGGGCTCGAAGTCGCGCGTGTCGAAGATCAGCGCCTGCTGGATGATCGAAACGGTCCCACCCTTCGTCCCCTTCGCGATGCCGAGCAGGGCGTCGCGTTCGAGGACCGACTGGCCGTTCGGGACCGTCGCCATCTGGCCCGTCGCCGGATCGGTGGCCGAAGTGAGCCGCCCCGAGAAGGTCGAGTAGTCCAGCCGCTGGATCTCGTAGCCTCCCAAGACCTTCAGCTTGCCGTCGCCAATCGCGTAATCGGCCTTGAGGTTCAGCATAATCTCCTTCTCGCGAAAGCGGTTGGAGAGGGAGTCGGTGACGCGGGTGGGCTCGCCGGGACCGCCGGAACGCACCTCGTCCCGTGCCTTGTCGAAGTCGGCGTACTTATCGAAGCGTCGCCCGTCGGGCAGGGTCAGCCGCCCGAGGGTCCGCTCGGTGATGCCGAAGTAGAGGTTGTTCGGGTTGTCGCCCACCTTAAGATCGCCCTTGAGGCGAAAGCGGGAATTCTTGAAGTACGGTATGTCGAGCGAGGCGGTGAACTCCTGCGCGTCTCGGTCGGTGACGAACGCGTTGAGGGTGAGCTTGGCGACGTAGGGGGTGTAGCGGAAGCGCGGGTCGTCGCGCCGCCCATTCCAGAAGAGGTTCGCTCGTAGGCCGACGCCGTTGCCGTAGACGGGATCAGAGGAAAAGTCGGGTAGGAAGGTGAAGAACCGCCCCTCTTTCTTCTTGGCGAAGTCGGCGTCGGAAATGCGGCGGGCTTTGAAGTACTCGGGGACGTTCTCCTCGCCTTGGACCGACTGGCCTTGAGGCGCCGCCTTGGGTGAGACCACGTAGGCCTCGCCCTCGCGACGGACGGTGAGCGCGGGCGACGCGGCCTTCGCGATCCGCTCGAGGAGGTCACCCAAGGCTAGGTCCCGCACGTCGAGGCTCACCGTTCCGGACACGCCGTCTTCAATGCGATACGGCGCCTTGGCGTTCTCGAAAAGTCCCTTGAGCACGTCGCGTGTCGGTTCGGCGCTCGCCCGGACCGAGAATCGAAGCGGAGCGGCGGGCGGCGCCTCCTGCGCGAGGGCGGGGACGCCGGAGACGAGAAGAAGGACGACGAAGGAGAAGGTCCGAAGGGGGACGCGCACAGGAATCTTGATCCCAACGCTAGGTCTGTTCACCCTTAGAGGATTTCAAGAAATCATTCGAATAATCCTGTGCATTCGCTAAGTTTATCCACCTAGCGTCTTTCTGAGTAAATTCTCAATAAAGAGAGAGCGCTTGCGTCTCGTCGGCCTCCAAGAGGGATCGCTTACGGCCAGTAGTACGGTAGGCGGAGCCGAGTCGCCTCGTCTCCGTCGTCGCGGGCGACGTTGTCGCGGACGATCGAGACGGAGCCCGACAGAGCCGCCGACTTCGCGACGACAAGCCCGCGCGAGACGGTGAGACTCGGCACGCTGCTCGTGAACGTACCGTTGGCGTAGAACGTGCCGTCCATCGTGGAGACTCCTGAGGCGACCGTGATCCGTCCGTTAACGACGATCGCCACCTCATCGGACGGGGTGGCGTAGCGCAGGTCGCCGCTGATGGTGAGATTGCCCTTCACGTAGACCGTCCCTCGCCCGCTCATCGTTCCCTTCAGGCTCAGGTTGCCGCCGTAGTACCAAATCGGGTACGCGCTCGTGAGTTCCGGGGTGGCGAACGCGATTCCGTTGTTCAGCGTCGCGGAGGTGAGAACGACGACCCCCGCGCCCAGAATCGTGAGGCTCGTCGCCTCGTTGAAGTAGTCCGCATCCGCGACGGTCACCCACGCGAGATCCGCGTAGTTCGGGACGGTCCGCCCGGTCACGACGCCAGCGGCGGCAGTGATGGCTTTTTTCGCGAGGGCGCTGCCGTTGACGCGGCTTGCCGGGCTCAGCTTGATTTGATCACCCGAGTAGACGTCGCCGTCGGCGCCGTTCGCGCCGGTGGTCAGGGTCGTTCCCGAGAGGTCGAGCACGGTATCGGAGAGAAGGGCGAAGTAGAACGGCGAGGGAAGGCGGTAGCCGATCACGCGGCTGAAGCGGTAGCTCCGACCGTTGCGGACGCCCGTTCCGTTGATGACGACGGACTTGGCGAGTTGTGCCGCATTGTCGCTCGGCGTGACGCTCGCGGTGGCGCCGGTGACGGTCACCGGGACCGCCGTGCCAAGGTCCGAGGTGAACGTCATCTCCTGCGAGCGCACGAGGGCCACGCCCGCATCGAACGCGAGGCGAGCGCGCAACTCATCCGTGCGCCGCGTCGAGCGTCCCCGAAAGGTCGTCGAGAGCGGGACCACCGCCGCGAACACGACGGCCAAGGCGAGAAGAAGCACCGCGACGTAGAGGCAGATGCTGCCACGCTGCCGCCTCACGTCCGCCAGTTCTCCCAAAAGATCCGGCGCACCAGACGGATGCCCCTCTGACGGGCGGTCGAATCGCTCGCCGTGGGTCGACGTTCCGCGTAGTCGGCGCAGGTGGCGGTGAGGTCGAGCGTCGCGAGCCGGTTCGTGGCGTCCACGGAGAAGTCGAGCGCGGCGACAAGAGGGAATCGGGGCGAGGCGGCGTTGGCGTAGAGGTAGGTCCAGGCCTTGTCCAGTTCGGCGGTCGTCGGAGCGGCATCGCCCGCCGTTTGCGCCCGCCATAGGATCGTTCCGGTCGTCCCGAACGTTCCGGTCGCGTTCGACAGGTAGTACCAGACGCGGGTTCCGAGGGCGAATCGCTCCAAGCCTTGTTTGTTCAAGGTGGCAGGACGGTAAGAATCGGGTTGACCGTCGCCGTTCAGGTCCACGCCAAGGCTCGGCATCTTACAACGCAGGGCCTTGATCCCGTTTTTTGTCACCACCTCGCAGAGCACGGCGTTGCGCACGTTCCATTCCATGTCTCGGGCGGCGGTCGTGGCTTGGTCCGTCGCCAACAGCTCGGCGAGGCCGTCGCCCGTCTGAGCCATCGCATAGGTATAGAGGGCGCCGAGGGCGCCAAGAACGATCGATCCGACTCCGATCACGATGAGGAGTTCGACGAGCGTGAAACCACGCCTAGTTGTCCGGGGAGAAGACATAGGTTTCGAGGGTGAGGCTACGGGCCCCTCCACCGGCCCTCGCGGTCCAGGCGCCGTCCACACGCACGTCGTAGAGCCTCGGTTTGCCCGCTATCGAAGCGACCGTTCGCGTGATCGCGAGGGTCACGCCGCCGCCGAGACTTTGACTCGTCTTGGTCGTTCCAGCCGAGAGGGCGGTCGCCCGTCCCAGGCTCTGAACGAGGCTGATCTGTTCCGCCAAGGCGTTCGTGACCAGCCCTTGCGTCGTGGTTTCGGCGGCGCGCAGCCTCATCCAGGAGACGGAGCCAAGAATCGGCGCGGCACACAGCGCGAGCGTCACGGCGCCCACGAGGACCTCGACGAGCGTCATGCCGCGCCGGATGGATGATCGGCCCATGCCTCTTTTTCGGGCGTCTGGGCCGAACCCGTAGGTTTACCGGTCGCAGTTCGCCGAAACAGACGGAAAAAGCGTTAAGGAAGGCGCGCAAGGTGCCGAGATTCCACTACAGGCAGATGCAGAACCTCAGATCGTCTCTCAAGCGTTGCCGGGCGTTTACGCTCGTCGAGCTCCTTATCGT
>CAZEWR010000037.1:0-54071 GCA_964516175.1 uncultured Fimbriimonas sp.
ATTCCGCGAAGCCGATCCTGCCCTCCTCCGGCGCGAGCTTCTTCAAGCCGGATCTCTCGACCCTGTCGCCCGAGGCGAAGGCGCACGCGAGCGGTCTCCTCTACGGCTCGCAAGCCCTCTCGAACCTGATCTTCGTGATCACGCTTCTGAGCGTCGTCTCCTACTTCCTGTTCTCCTTCGACGTGCGGAACAAGGCGCTGGCCCGGACGACGAGCGTCGGGCGCTGGCTTCTGATGATCGGGTTCGGCGCGATCTTCGGCTCGACGGTCATGATGCGCTTCACGCTCCTGATCGACCGGATGAACTTCATCTTTATCGAGTTCCTCAAGCAGGGGCTGTTCCACCGGTAGCCTCACCCTTCCCTCCTCCTCTACCGGCCGGCGCGAAGATCCGGGAACGGGATCGCGCCGTACTCGTGGCCGCAGTCGCTCATCCAGGCGACGAAGAAGGCCAGCGGTTCCGTCCCGACGTTGACGACGCGGTGCCCCCAGCGGCCGTCGACGTCGTGGATCGAGCCTTTCGTCATGCGCTCCTGCCGCGTTTCGCCCTGCCGGTCGACGAGGAGCAGAACGCCTTCCCCCGCGAGGGTCAGGACCAGCTCGCCGCGCTCGGGCTTGACGTGGAAATGGCCGCGCGTCATGAAGGGCCTGCCATCCACCGAGCCGGGATGGAGGACGGTCGTCGCGTGGAGGAGTTTCGGCGGGTCGAGGTCATCTTGGTTGGGCTCGCCGTAGATCTCGTAGGCGATCCGGTCGTCTTCGACGCCGAACACGTCGCCCACGCGTTTGACGGCGGTCGGCGGCCGGTCGAGGTAGCAGCCGGTGGCGAGGTCGAGGATCATTCACCCATTGTGGCGAGACCTTCCGGGATTTCGCCTTCTAGCGGGCGCCGTATCGCTTGAGCAGCCTCGCGATCTTCGGATTTCCCGAGGCGGCTGCGAGCGGGGTCTTGCCGTTGCCTTTCTCGTTCGGGTCGGCTCCTCTTTGGAGCAGGATCTCGACCGAGGCGACGTCGCCATAGTCGATCGCCTTTAAGAGGACGGGGTAGGGCTCATCGCCGCCGACGTCGGCCCGTGCGGAGCCTCCCGCATCGAGAGCCCGGCGCAGGGAGGCCGGGTCTTGGTTATCGAGGGCAGCCTCGACCGGGCCGTTGCGAACCTCGTCGTCGTAGGCGCTTCCGGCGAAGAAGGTGAACAGGCATCCCGCGAGGCAACCCAGAACGCAAAGGCCCCACCGAAGCTTCGGGACCTTTGCGTAGAGGATGGCGCACGCGACCAGGGTCGGACATCCGCAGCAGATCGCGCTCAGACCTTCCAAGACGTCAGCTTCGCTTCTCGACCTTCGGCGCCGTTACCACCATCGGCGTGGCCGAAGGCACGATCGCAGGAGCGACGGCTCCGTTCGACACGGGGGCTCCGGTACCCAGGGTGTGGGTCACGAGTTGGGCGGCCATGATCGTCTGGATAACGCCGGTGATCTGGTCCGCCGCGCCGCCCGCCGCGCCCTTGCCGTCGCTGGAGATGTTGACCAGCTTCGCCTGGGCGAGAGCGTTGGCGATGACGGGGGCGATCTGCGGGAGCATCTCGAGCTGGCGCAGGGCGAGGTAGGCGTCGCCACCTTCGGAGATCGCCTTGTTGACCTCGCGGATCGCCTCCGCCTGGGCGAGGGCGACGGTGCGGATACGGATCGCCTCCGCCTCGGCCTGTGCCTCCGCGTTGACCTTCATCTTTTCCGCGTCGGCGCTCGCCTGGGTGATCTGGGTGGCGCGAAGCTCGGCCTCGCGCAGGCCGCGCAGGGCGTCCTGCTTCAGCGCGTCGGCGGCGGCGATGACCGCCGCGTTCTGGGCCTTGCGCTCCTCAAGGTCGCGCTGCTTGTCGTTGACCGACTGCTCGGCGGAGAGCTGGGCTTCACGGGCGCGGCGCTCCTGGTCGGCCTGGACGATGTCGGCGTTCGCCTTCGCCTCGACCGCCGACTGGCGGCGCCGGGCTTCCGCGACCTCGCTCTGGACCTCCTTGATGTTCAAGGAGTTGAAGACGAGGCCGAGGTCCTGAAGCTCGCGCGAGCAGGCGCTCTTGATGATGATGGCGAGGCGGTCGTCGTCCTCGACCACGCTCGCGGGAAGCGACGCGGCGGCGCGTACCAGCTCGTCGCTGACGGGCTGCGGGTTGCCGGAGGGTCCGGTGCTGACCTTGGCGTTGAACAGCTCGTCGTGGTGGAGCAGGTTGATCGCGCGGCGACCGGTCGAGGTGAGGAGGTCGGTGAGGGTGGAGGTCTGCACGGGGACGGGCATCGCGAAGAAGCGGCGCGCGGCGGTGCGGATCATCTCGTTGGAGTCGCCCACGGAGACGATGGCGCTCGCGAGGACGCGCACCTTGATCGGGCGGGGCTGGCCGTTGCGGTCGACGTCGGCGGTCTGGTCCGCGATGTCGAGGTCGATGTTGATCGCCTTGCTGGGGATCGTGGCGCCGGTGGTGAAGAGGGGGATCTCCTTGGACTTGCCCGGCCCCTTGTAGACCTTGGGGTCGCCGCCCATGAGGCTGACGAGGCGGATCGAGCCCGCGTCGACCGTGCGCAGGAGCGCGGTGGCGATAATCGGGAACACGATGAAGAGGAGCACGAAGACGGCTCCGACGATGACTAGGGTTGACATCTGTTTTCCGGCGCGGCGCCCTTTTCGCGCGCAAGGCGGGCTGACGGGCCCCTTCCCTTCGGAAGAGGGTTGACGGTTCTCGGGCGGCGGCGTCCCTTTCTCAAGAGGCGAGCTCCCGGGTGACGCGGCAGGTGTTCTTGGCGGGGTCGATGTCGACGACGACCAGGGGATCGCCCTTGAGGACGACCACGCCCCGGGCACGCTCCTCGGAGTCGAGGTGGCCGAGAACCTGGACGATCTCGCCGTCGAGGGCGAGGCGTACGAGGCCGCGTCCCTGCGCGTCGAAGCGGGAGACCGCCTCCGCGCGCTGGGCGATCTGGCCTTCCAGGCCCTCGCTCTGACGGCTCTCGAAGCGTAGGAGCAGGGCGAGGATGGGCTTGGCGAGGCCGAAGTTGAAGGCAAGCGCGCCGAAGACGGCGGCGGCGAGGACGAGATGGGGGGGGACGCCCTGCTGGCGCAGGATCTCGCCCACGGCGCCCGCGCCGGTGCAGTAGGCGAGGATATCGAAGGGGGAGAGAGCCCACCAGGGGCGGAAGCGCGTTCCCCTCGCGCCGCGCGTGCCTCCCACCTTGGGGGCATGTCCGGCGCGGACGTGGACGGGGCGAGCGTGGCCGTGCTGGAGCGACCGGAGGCTACCGATCGCCTCCCCGGCGCTGCCGTGGTTGCCGGTATGGGCGTCGTGACCGGAATGCAGGAAGCTCATGCCTGCCATTCCGAGGAAGCCGAAGAACCCGACGAGGAAGAGAAGCGCGTACACGTTGCCTACGCCTCTACTGTACGCGAAAAAAGCAGCGGGCGGCGGTTCGTTGGGTCTTTGGGCGGGGCGCCTCCTTCGCGGAAGCCTCGACGCTCCAGGGATGGTTTTCGCGGCGGGAACGGTTTTCGCGGCGAGGAGGGGTTTCCGGCCCTCGTTCCGATCTCTCCACTTAGGACGAGGAGGCGCGCGATTCTCCCGCTCACGAGAAAAACGTCGAGAAACCGCGACTCCTTTCCGAGATCGGTCTCGACGTCGGGCGCGGCGTGGGATCGGGGGCGGGGGTGGAGAGAGGCGGGCACGGGGACGAAGAGGATAACCGTTCGGGCGGTCTCGGTTTATCCCGCAGGGATCGGTGGTTTTAGACATCGGGTCTCTTCGGGCAGGCGAAGGTTCCTCGCGGACGCCGAACCGCAGCTCCACGCTTCGCGTTCCCCCGGACAACGCCCTGCTGAGCAGAACCGTTTCAGCGTAGTGCGGGGTTTCTAGCGTTTAAACTCCCTTCCCCTTGCGCAGGAGACGAACCTGATGTATGCTAGTGAACGGGTTCAGCAATGAGGCGGACGACGATCGAGGACGTGGCGCGCAAGGCGGGCGTGGGAAAGGTGACGGTGAGCTACGTGCTCAACGGGCGGGGAGCCGCCGCGCGCATCTCCGAGGGCACCCAGCAGAAGGTCCGGGCCGCCGCCGACGAACTGAACTACCGTCCGAACGCCCTCGCGCGGATGCTGGCGACGCGCCGCACCGACGTGCTCGCGGTCGTGTTCCAGCGCGGCGACCACTTTTCCGGCTGGTCCGGCTTCACCTCGGAGGCGATGCGCGGGGTCACGACCGCCGCGAACGAGCTGGGATTCGACCTGATGCTCCACACCCGCGACCTAGAGGCCCACGCGGAGGCGGACGTGCTCGCGGACGGGCGGGTCGACGGGGCCTTGCTGCTGCGCGACGAGGGCGATCCCCTCATGGACGGGCTGACGGCGCGCGGGCTCCCGTGCGTCCAGTTCTTCTCCCGCGCGACGGGCTCCCTGCCGTTCGTGGACGCGGACAACTACTCCGGGGGTCGGCTCGCCGCGCGCCACCTGCTCGACCTGGGCCACCGCCGGATCGCGATGGTGCGCGGCTCGCTGCGTTCGAACGCCTCGAACGACCGCTATGCGGGCTACCGGGACGCCCTGGAGAACGCCGCGGTGGGGGTCGCCCCCGAGCGGGTTCTGACGATCCCCTCGCCGACCTCGGACCTGGAGCCGTTCCGCCGCCTGATGGCCTCGAGCGACCGCCCGACCGCCGTGTTCTGCTGGTCCGACGAGGTCGCCCTGGGCCTGCTGCCGTCCCTGCGGGCGATGGGCCTGCGGGTTCCGGAGGACGTGTCGCTCGTGGGCTTCGACTCCCTGGCGGTCTGCGACCAGTCGGTGCCGCCGCTCACGAGCGTCCGCCAGCCGGTGTTCGAGATGGCGGCGCAGGCGACCCGCCTCCTCGCCGCTCTCGCGCGCGGCGAGGAGGCGGCCCCGCGCCAGATCCTTGTCCCCCTTTCCCTCGACCGGCGCCGCTCGACGGCGCCGCCCTCTCCCTCCGTCGGTTCGACGATCTGAGCCGATATCCGCCCTTGAGGCAACGTAGCCATGAAAACCAAAGCCTTCACCCTCATCGAACTCCTCGTCGTCATCGCCATCATCGCGATCCTCGCCGCCATCCTCTTCCCCGTCTTCGCCCAGGCCAAGGCCGCCGCGAAGGCGACGGTCTCGCTCAGCAACATGAAGCAGATCGGGACCGCCCAGCAGCTTTACGAAGGTGACAGCGACGACGTGCTTCCCCCACGTCGTCTGTGCCTCTTCACCTCTCCCAAAACCGTGTACTCCTGGAAGCAGGCCATGTATCCGTACATGAAGAACACGGATATGTTCAAGGATCAGGTGAACAACGCCGCCCAGGCGTTGGATGAGACGTCCGAGCCGCTCATCCTCGCGGCCAACGGCTACGCTCTCCCGAAGGACACGGGGCAGAAGCAATTCGCCCGCGGCTACGCGATGAACAACATCGCCTTCTACCTGAACGGCCGTTGGGATAACAGCGAAACGGATCCGAACGCCGCCTACCTGAACGCCATCAACGGCACCCAGGTCGAGGAGCCCGCGAGCGTGGCCGGCATCTTCGAGAACAAAACCCAGAACGTCGATTTCGGCTCCTATATCGGCTGGCACAACGCGTCGGAGAACAACGGAGACGTCAAAGACCAGGACGGCAAGGTGCGCTTCTCCGGATGGAACTGGGGGGGCGGCAAGTGGAGCGAGAAGGCGATGGTCGCGGTATTCCTCGACGGCCATGCCAAACGAACGGCGAACAGCGCCCAGTGCGGCGGGGACGGCACGAGGATGACGATCTTCGGCTGGCGACGCAACGACCTGACGAACCACGCGCCCGGTGGAGACATGTCCTGGCTCGACACCTACTGCCAGACCATGCCCGCTGCGGTGAAGTAAGACGACCAGCCCTCTCCAAAGGAGAGGGCTAACCCATTCCAGCCATGAAAGCCTTTTTCCTTTCTCTTGCCGCCGCCTTGGCGCTCGTGGGTTGCGGCTCATCGAGCGACAAGCCCACTTCAATGGCTTCTTCCGACCAGCAGGTCGAGGACATGGTCGCCGCGCGAAAACTCTTCGACGAGTCGTCGGACAAGAACTACGACAGCCTGCCCTCCGACAAGAAGGCTCAGTACACCAAGCTCGTCCACGCCACCGACGAAGCGGGAGCGAAGCGCTGGTGGTCCCAGATGACGAACCCGAACGGCAGCGCAGGTAGCGCTTCCGCAGGACGCTAGGCGATGATCCCCTCCCTGCTCACTCTCGCCCAAGAGCCCCTTCGGGGGGACGCCCTGCTGAACGATCTTCAGCGACGCGCGGTCGCCTTCTTCTGGGAGCAGTCGAACCCGAAGAACGGCTTTACGAAGGATCGCGCCGCCAACGACGCGGGGCGGCCCGCGCCGAACAACGTCGCCAGCAGCGCCTCGGTCGGTTTCGCGCTCGTGGCCTTGCCCATCGGGGTCGAGCGCCGGTGGCTCGACCGGAAGGCGGCCCTGGCGCGGACGCGAACGACCCTCGCGCACCTGCTGAGCGACTGGCCACAGGCGCACGGATGGCTGTACCACTTCGTGGACTCCGACACGGGGGCGCGGCAGTGGAACTGCGAGGCGAGCACGATCGACACGAGCATCTGCCTCGCGGGGGTGCTCGCCGCCGAGCGGTACTGGAAGGACCCGCAGATCACGCGCGACGCCGCCGCCTTCGCGAAGCGGATCGACTGGCGGTGGGCCCTCACCGACGGCGGGGCGAAGCCCGACGCGGTCCACCTGACGATGGGGTGGAAGCCCGAAGAGGGCTTCCTGAAGGCGCGCTGGGAGAACTTCGACGAGTGCAAGATGCTCTACGTCCAGGCGTACGGCCTTTCCGACGTCCGGACGGACGGTTGGGACCTTATCAAGCGCGAGCCGGTGCGCTACCAGGGGATCGACGTTATCCGGGGCGGGCCGCTGTTCATGCACCAGATGTCGGAGTCGTTCTACAGCTTCCGGGGGATGCGCGACCGGCAGGGCTACAGCTACGCCGTGGAGAGCCGCAACGCCGCCTTCGCCAACCGGCGGTACTGCATCGACAACCCGAAGGGGATGAAGGGGTACGGGCCCGACTTCTGGGGGCTTTCCGCCTGCGACTTCAAGGGCGGCTACAACGCGTTCGGAGCGCCGGGCTGGATCGAGGACAACGGCACGATCACGCCGACGTCGGCGGTGGCCGCAGCGCCGTGGCTTCCGAAGGAGGCGACGTCGTTCGCGGAGGCGATGCGGCGCGACCATCCCCAGGCGTGGGGCCGCTACGGCTTTCCCAACGGCTACAGCCCGACGGACGATTGGATCGGGCCGGACGTGATCGGCATCGACCTCGGGATGATGCTGCTCGCGGTGGAGAACCACCGGACGGGACTGCCCATGCGGCTGTCGGCTTCGGTTCCGGCGGTTCGGCGCGGGATGGCGCGGGCGGGGCTGCGGAAGGCGAAGGACGCGGACACGGGACCGTTGAAGATTTAGGGAACGCGAAGCGTGTAGGCGCGGGTTCGGTGCCCGCGTGGCCTAGCGCGTTCTGCGGACCGGCGTAAAATGGCTCGCATCATGCGCGCCATACGGGAAAAGAAGCACCGCCTTCCCGACGTGATGTACCACGGTCGGAAGTGCATCGCCTTCACCGCCACCGAGGCCGCGCGTCGTTCCTGCCTCGCCCGAGAGGACATCCATCAGGCGATGCGAGAGAGTCTAACCTCCGCGAGCGTTCGGCACGCCAGTCTCGTGCCTGTCTACTGCTTGATGCCGGATCACTTCCATGTCATGTTTCTCGGTCTGAACGAGGAGAGTCGCCCCAAGCTGGCGATGGAACGGTTCAAGTACGAGTTTGGAAACTGGCTCAAGGAGTTCCACCCTGATGTCGATCTTCAGAAGGGCTATTACGATCACATCGTGCGGCGATCCGAGGGATGGGAGGTGCAGGCGCGTTATTTTGCGCTAAACCCGGTCCGAAAGGGGTTAGCGCAGGACATCTTCGAGTGGCCGTTTACGGGATCCATCGGCTACGAACTGGAGGAGGTCTTGTTAGACGCATGGTGGCGTTAGGCTTTGCGCGCGACCACCTTACGTACAATGGATGGTGAGCGTTACACGCGGGCACTGAACCCGCGGCTACACGCCTTCGGCGTCCCTCTGGACGGAAGGTTTTCGCGGGCATCGCACACTTCGCGTTCCCTTGGCTTAGTGGTTTCTAGCCGGTGACGCGTTCGAGGCCGAGGTCGAGGCCTTCGCCGGTGCGCTGTTCCTGCTGAACGATGCCTTGGCCGGGCTCGTACCAGGTCGCCAGCTCGATCACGCGGCTGCCGACGGTGAGTTGGACCACGGTCCGGTTCAGCTTGCGGTCGCGGCCGCCCACCTTGAGCTTCGCCGAGTCGGCGACGACGGTCGCCTTGGCGGCCTGCCTGCCGCCCGGGAGGGTCACCCAGCCGCGCCAGCTCGCCTTGTCGCCCTCCGGCACCCCGATGGGCAGGGGGGGCATGAGGAACACGCCGCCGAGCTGGTCGGCGACGAGCCGCTTGCCCTCGTAGCCCAGGCGCGAGACGCCCATCGGTCCCCGAAGCTCGTAGCCCACGGCGTCGCCGACCGGCACCTCCCGCGCCACCTCGACCCGGCCCATCTCGCGCTGGACGCCCCAACGGAAGCGGTAGTCCCAGTGGGAGCCGACGGCGAGCGGCACCAGACGCGAGTCGGAGCCACAGCCGAGGAGGACGAGGCCGAGAAGGGCGGAAGGGGGGCGGAGCCACGAGGCAAGGCGCCTTCCCTGCCGTCCCCTCACACGGCCTCCAGCTTCGCCAGCTTCTGGACGAGCTTCTTGATGCCGACGACGCCGGGGAAGGCGACGGTGACCTCGACGTCGCCGACGATGGGGTTGCAGGCGACGACGACGCCGACGCCGAACTTGGGATGGGAGACGCGCTGGCCGATGTTGAAGGGAGCCTTGAACTCGGGCTTGGGGGCGGGGGCGACGGGGGCGGCCTTCGCCTCGTCCACGCGGTAGGCGCCGGTGCGCTCCTGGTAGACCTGGCGCATCCCGAAGGGGGTGTAGCTGCCTTCGCCCTGCACGTCCATGAGGGTGTCGGGGATGTCGTCGAGGAAGCGGGAGCGGCGGTTGAAGTTCGGCGTGCCGTAGAGGGAGCGGCGGTGAGCGTGCATGAGGTGCAGCTCCTCGCGGGCGCGGGTCATGCCGACGTAGGCGAGGCGCCGCTCCTCTTCGAGCTCGGTGTCGCTGGTGAGGGAGCGCGAGTGGGGGAAGACGCCCTCTTCCATGCCGGAGATGAAGACCACGGGGAACTCGAGGCCTTTCGCGGCGTGCATGGTCATGAGGGTGACGGCGTCGCCGTCGCCGGTGAGGGCGTCCACGTCGGCGACGAGGGAGACGCTCTCCAGGAAACCCAGGAGGGAGGGCTCGTCGCTCGTCGAGTCGTACTCGGCGGTGACGTTGAGAAGCTCCTGGAGGTTTTCCAGGCGGGCGAGGGACTCTTGCGAGTGTTCGGCCTTGAGCATGTCGACGTAGCCGCTGCTGGACAGGAGGCCGCGCATGATGGGGGTGACGGCGCCGCGATCCGCGAGGTCGGCCGCGTCCTGGACGGCCCCGGCGAAGGCGCGCAGGGCGCCCGCCGCCTTTTTGGGGAGGCTCGTCTGGAGTTCCTGGTCGCGGCAGGCCTGGAGGAGGGAGAGGTCCTGGGCGGCGGCGGTCGCCTCGATCTTGCCCTGGGCTCCGGGGCCGATGCCGCGCGGAGGGGTGTTGACGGCGCGGCGGAAGGCCACGTCGTCGCGGGGGTTGAAGGCCAGCCGCAGGTAGGCCATCATGTCCTTGATCTCCTTGCGCTCGTAGAAGCGCTGGCCGCCGACGAGGACGTGGGGGATGCGGGTGGTGAGGAACGACTCTTCCATCGTTCGGCTCTGCGCGTTGGTCCGGTAGAGGACGGCGAAGTCGCGGTACTTGCGGCGTCCGCTGCGAACGTCGAGGTTGATCCTCTCGGCGATGCGCAGGCCCTCGTCCTGCTCGGTCCCGGCCTGGGTGAGGGTCACGGGGACGCCTTCGGGGTTTTCCGTCCAGAGTTCCTTGCGGGCGCGGGATCGGTTGTGCTTGATGACCTCGTTGGCGGCGGCGAGGATGGTCTTGGTGGAGCGGTAGTTGCGCTCCAGCTTGATCACCTTGGCGTCCGGGTAGTCGGAGCCGAACTTAAGGATCAGCTTGACGTCGGCGCCGCGCCAGGCGTAGATCGAGTTGTGGACGACGATGCCGTTCGCGACGAAGTTCCGCAGATCCTTCACCGAGAGGTCGTACACGTCGCCGTCGTATTCCTCGATCTCGGCGGAGACAACGCGGTCCTCGACGATCTCATCCTCTGCCATGACGGGGACGACCATGCCGGGCTGGATATGCCGCGCGGGCATTACGGAGAAGGGCTTGCCGTCGCTCAGCTTCGCCCGGACGACCAGTTCGACGTCTTCGACGGCGGTCAGGCGTCGGGCGAACGCCGCCGCGTCGTCGTAGTCTTTGCGCGACGTCTCGACCCGCCAGCCTTCACCCTTCCCGAGGCGGGTGGGGTGGATCGCTTCGACCTCGCTTCGGATCGCCTCGCCGGAGGAGATCAGGCTGACGCGATGCTCGTGCCAGGGACGCGCCATCTGCGCGCGGGGGCCGCCGAAGAAGGTCAGGTTGACCAAACGCCGCGCGCTGCCCCCCCTCACCACGGCGGAGGGGCGATGGTGCGGATACTCTTCGCACATGCCGAGGGCTTCGAGCAGACGCGAGGCTCGCTCACGCGTGTCGATACCGGCGAGAAGGGCGTTCGCCTGCGCCTGGTCCATCGCCATCCGGCGACCCCGGACGTGGAAGACCATCGTCGGGATGCCGTATTGAAAAGCGTAGAGCGACTCGTAGAAGGCGGCCTCGCCCGCCGTCCGGCAGGTCTTGAGGACGTACATCTTATCCGCGACTTCGCCGTTCGCGCGGACCATCAGGCCGCTCGTCGGCTCGACGTCGGCCTTGCGACCTTGAACGCCCTTCGTCTTGCCGATCCGATAGCCGAGGTCCTTCCGGTACATCAGGTAGACGTGGTGGAGATTCTCGTCCGGTTCGAGGCGGGCGAAGAGGAGATGGTTGAACGTCGCGACCAGTTCGCGTCCTCCGGCGGTTCGGACGCGGACGACCGGCCCTTGGTGCCTCTTGGACGACGCGACTTCGACGGGAGCACGGCTTTTGCGTCCGTGTCCCGCCGCCCCGACAACGCACTCGCCCTGAGCGATCTCTTCGATGGGGCATTCGCCGTCGGCGGTTTGGACGAGCGTTCCGGTTGGGAGGCATTGGTCGTCGTCGCCCACGACGACGATGTTCTTGTGCTTGCCGGCGATCGAGTGGACGATGGAGTACTGGGCGAAGTTAACGTCCTGGTACTCGTCCACGAGGACGTGGAGGAACCGTTCCTGATAGCGCTCCAGAACGTCCTTGCGCTGTTCGAAGAGGCGGTTGACGTAGTAGAGGATATCGTCGAAATCGAGGGCGTTGGCCCGGCGCAGGAGGTCGTTGTACGACTTATAGACGTCGCCGACGATCCGCTCGAAGAAGCCGGTCGCGGTCTCGATGTACTTCTCGGGGGAGGTGAGCTTCTCCTTGGCGTTGGAGATCTCGTTCAGGACGGCGCGAGGCTGGATGGACTTGTCGTCGATGTTCTTCGCCTTGAACACCTCGCGGATCAGGCCGAGCTGGTCGCCGTCGTCGTAGATGACGAAGTTCGGGTCGAGGCCGATGTGTTTGCCGTCGATGCGCAGGATGCGCGAGCAGAGGGCGTGGAAGGTGCCGACCCACATGTTGCGGGCGGTCTCGCCCACGAGGCTTTCGAGCCGTTCGCGCATCTCGCGGGCCGCCTTGTTCGTGAAGGTGACGGCGAGGATGCGCGAGCCCCAGACGCCGCTCTGGAGGAGGCGGGCGATGCGGAAGGTGATGACCCGCGTCTTGCCCGACCCGGCGCCCGCGAAGATGAGCATCGGCCCGCCCGGATGGGTCACGGCCTCGCGCTGCTCGGGGTTGAGGGAGTCCAGGTCCAAGGGGTCCATGGGGGAGTCCCTTATTTTGGCGCACTGCCGTCTACCCGCGCGCGTTCGGCGCGGCGATAGGGGAAAATGCGCCGTGGCCTTCGTGTTCGGCCTTCTGCTCGTCGCCTCGGTGCTGATCGACGCGTTCGGGACGATCGTGCTGCCGAGGAGCGTCAAGCGGCCCTTTCGGCTCAGCGGAGCGTTCTTCTACGGAGGATGGGTGCTCTACAAGGCGATCGCCCGCCGTCCCAACGGGCGGATGCGCAACGGCTTCCTCGCGGCCTACGCGCCCGCGTCGCTTCTCGTGCTCGTGGTGGTCTGGGTCGTCCTGCTGAGCCTGGGCTTCGGGATGATGCAGTGGGGCCGCGAGACGCCCCTCTCGCGGCCTTCGGAGACCGGGCATCTGCTCAGCTATCTCTATCTCTCCGGCACGACCCTCCTTACCCTCGGCTACGGGGACCTTACCCCCGCCGACTCGGTCGGACGCGTCATGGCGGTAGGCGAGGCGACGACCGGCTTTATCTTTCTCGCGCTGATCGTCGGCTACATCCCGGTGCTGTACGGGCCGTTCGCGCGGCGCGAGCAGACGATGCTTCGCCTCGACGCCCGGGCGGGCGGCGAGCCGACCGGAGTCGAGCTGCTTCGTCGCCATGCCGAGTGTCCCGAGCTTCTCGTCGCCCTTCTGCGCGACTGGGAGGAGCTGGCCTCCGCGCTGCTGGAGGGCTACCTCAGCTATCCGATCCTCGCGTACTACCGTTCCCAGCACGACGAGCAGTCCTGGCTCCGTTCGACCACGGCGGTGATGGACGCCTGCGCTCTGATCCAGGTCGCATCCGGCTTTTCGCCCGCCGTGCGGCTCCAGGCCCATGCGACCTTCGCGATGGCCCGCCACCTTCTCGTGGACCTCGCCTACATCTTCGACGCGCCGCCCGAGGGCGATGGGCGTCTGGACGACGCAGGCTACGCTCGCCTGCGCGATCTGCTCCCTGCGCTTCCGGGCTCGCCCGAGCCCTTGGCACAGGTTCGCCATTCGTACGAGCCTTTCGCGGAGGCTCTCGCTCGCGACCTCGCGCTCGAGACCCCGAAGTGGTCTCTCCAGCATCATGCCCCCGACAACTGGCAGACGAGCGCGTGGGACGGGGAGCACTTCTAGCGCCACTTGGGCGGCACGGGCTTCGAGACCCATTCCAATCGTGAGGCGTCCGCGAAGCGCCAGGGCAGGTCTTGCCCCACGGCGATCCCGATGCGCGGGCCCGCGACGACGGGGACGGTTTCACCCGCCTCGATCCGGAACTCGCCGGACGGGTCGAGAAGGTCTGTCCCGTCATCCTCCCGCGTGATACCGAACGCCCGGCAGAGCTTGCCGGGTCCGCGAAGAAGCTCGACGTCCGACACCTTGGGGCGTGCGAGGCGGAACTCTTCGAGTCCGGCGACGGGCTGCGCCGCCCGAACGAGGACCGCCGCCGCGCGTCCCGGCTCGTGGGCGGCGACGTTCAGCATCCAGTGCATCCCGTAGTTCAAGTAGACGTAGGCGCGGCCCGGTTGGCCCCACATCGTCTCGTTGCGCAGGGTCCGTCGACGGTAGGCATGACACGCCGGATCGTCTTCCGCCCGGTACGCCTCGGTCTCCACGATGCGCGCGGCTCGTCCCCCTCGAACGAGCAGACAGCCCAGAAGATCTTGCGCGGCCTTAACCACGTCTTCATGGAGAACCGCGCTTAAATTTTTTTGCGACATCTGGCGCAATTATGAATCCAGGCGTCCACGCGTCCCCGCCATGGGGTTTTATCAAGAGGACCCATCACCCATGTCGAGAATTTTTCTCCGCCGGTTTCGATCGGACGCGACCCTCTGAGGTCGGGCAGAGCGTGCGGACGCGAAAAAGGATCTCTCCTAGGCCGGAGCCCGACGGGCGCCGGCCCTCTTTTTGCCTTCTTAACGCGGGTCGCCCAGATCCGGCCGGGGGACGGTCCCACCAGAGCCGAGGCCCATCAGACCGGCGCTCGCGAGTTGGAGGTACGAGGCGGCGCGAACGCGCTGGCGTGGGCGGACGCCGGTCGTTGGAAGGCGCGAAAGTCCGTCGACGGCGGGTTCGCCGTACCAGAGGTCCTAGTCCACCGCGAAGCGGCCCGCTCCGGAAATCCGAAGCCGGTGGCCGCTCGTGAGTTCAAGACGTCGTTCGTCGCCGATCTGTCGGGAGCGACCGACGTCGCCTCGGCTCAAGGCGAACGAGGTTCGCCTCCCTTCGAACAGAGGCCAGCCATCGTTGAAGGCCGCCCCGCCCCCGTCCGTTCCCAATGCGCGTTCTCCGAGCGCGACGCGCACCGAACCCTTGTGGACGTGTCCGGGGGCGGGCGCGAGCGACTCCCGGCGGTCCTGCCGAAGACCCAAGACCAGGATGAAGGTTGAAAGCATCGGGAGGATCGAGCTCGCCGTCTCTCCGACGCCAAGCGGCAACCAGGCCTCGCCAGTTTTGGCAAGGAGAGTCGATAGAACGACGGATCCTGCCAAAACCGGATAGAGGGGGACGCCTCGGTAACGGTCTACGCCGAAAAGCCAACCGGGAGGCGTCTTCGGATCGTCCGAGCGGAGGCGCTAGGTCGCGCGTCGGATTTCAACGACGTCTCCAGGCGATGAGGGAGCCGAGAGCGAAAAGCAGCAGGGCCAGCACGGCAACGCCCACGAATCCCCCACTGGCGAAGATCGAGGCGAGGCCCACGCCCGCGAGGATCGCCGCCCCGAGGTGGAGATAGCCCGGAGTCCGAAGACGGACGATGACGTTGGGAGCGAGCGGCGGCAGGCGCGAGAGCCCCGGGGGACCGGGCGAGGCGGTCCATCGCTCGATCGCTTCTCGCCAGCCCGGGTCGTACGAAACGAGCGTCAGCCTTTGGCCTTCCGTGAGGTAGAGCGTCCACGCCGTCGTGCCCGGCCAAACCTTGCGGACATGGGCCGGAGCGAGGGAGAACGCGGTCGTCCGCCCCTCGTACACCAGCCATCCCTCGGAGAAGACGACCACGCCGAGATCGCCGCCCGTGATCCGCTCCTTCCGTCGCAGCATGATCTCGACGCCGAAACTGGCGTCGGGGGTCGGGATCGGAGCGAGGCTGTCGACCGAATCCATCCGGTTGACGGTGGACAGGGCAAAGGGATTCGTCGTCGCGAGAGCCCAGGTCTGCCGGAAGGTGGGGCGCGGAGAGGCTGAACTCGGCTGATGGCGGTTCTTCTGGTGAGACAGGAGCGGCACGAACCCGATGCAGAACAGGAACCATCCTAGGTCACCGAGAATGAACGCGGCGATCAAGGCGATCGCCACCGCGTAGAGCACGACCCCGATTCCGGTCGGCACGCCGAGCCACGACTCCCGTCCGAAGAGCACGCCCAAGGGCGAGTGAGGATCGGCGGGACCCCGCCGCCATTCGGCACGCTCGATCACGGCCTATTGTAGAGTCTTTCCGGCTCGATGATCCTCTTTTCGCCCAAGGAACCGCGCACTGTTTTAGCGGTCTAATGCGCGTGCCTTCCCAGACCGTCAGCTTTCCCGTCCCCGACGGACCGACCTTTCGCCGAGGGCTCCTTTTCGCGGCCACGGTCGCCTTGGTCGCGTACATGGCGTGGGTCGTGCGTGAGATCTGGCTTCCGCTGGGACTCGCGTTCGTGCTGGCGACGGTTTTGGACCCAGTGGTCGACCGCATGGAGGCGCGGGGCTGGACGCGCTTCAGAGCTTCGGTCGCGATCTTCGGGGCTTCGATCTTTATCCTGGTCGGCCTGCTGTACCTGGCTTTGCCCCACCTCGTCGCTCAAGTCGCGGATATGGAGCGGCAGTTCGTCCGATTCTTCCCCGACACCAGCCCGAAAGGACTGACCGACTCGTTCGCCAAGCTCAACGTGCCTAAGGGGGTCGCCGGGATCGGGGTTAAAGCGTTCGAGAGCGCCCAGGCGGGGCTAAGCAAGTCGTCGAGCTACGTCACCTCCTACGGGATGAGCGTCCTCTCGAACCTGGTGTGGGTCGTCATCATCCCCATCGTCGCTTTCTACGCCCTGGTCGACTTCCACCTGATTCTCGGCAAGGTCCTTCTGCTGGTTCCCCGACGCCACCGGGGGGCGGCCCAGACCTACGTGTCGGAAGTAAGCGCGGTGTTCGCGCGCTACCTGCGCGGCCTCGCCATCCTCTCGGTTCTGAACGGGATCGCGACGGCGATTCTTCTCACCGCCGTCGGGGTGAAGAGCGCGCTGGTGGTCGGCATCATCGCCGGGGTCCTCTACTCGGTGCCTTACATCGGCGCTCTGATGACGATCGTGATCACCGCCGCCGCCTCGTTCGTGAGCGGTGGCGTCCAGACGATGACCCTAGCGGTGGGTCTAAGCGTCGTTCTTCATCAGGTCGTGTTCGACCAGTTCGTCTCGCCTCGCTTCCTGGGCCACTCGGTTGGGCTCCATCCGATTCTCTCGGTCGTCGCGCTTCTTTCGGGCAACCTCTTGCTGGGCATTATCGGCATGATCCTGGCGGTGCCGATCGCCGCCTGCGTCCAGATCCTGGTGCTGGCCCTCGTGCCCAAGCTACAGGCGCCGATCGAGATCGACGAGGCTAAACACCCGGCGGACAATGAGGGAGGCGCCCTCGTTCAGGAAAGCCGCGACATGCAGGCGGCGAACGACGCGACGGAGACGCTCCACGGCGGCGTCCAGCGAGCGGTCGCGAAGGTGGAGGCACAACTCGACACGAGCCTCGGGGCTTCGAAAGACGGCCCGGTGATCATTATTCCGCCGGGCGTTCAACCGATCGATCCGTCACCTACGAATGGGGCGTAGCCGAAAGACGTCGGTGCGGGCAAGGGCATCCGGCGCTTGCGAGGGGCAGGCTTCAGGCCACACGACGAACGCGGACGACGTCGGGACCGATGCGCTCGATGGTCACGCCGGGGGCGCGGGCCAGTTCGGAGAGCGAACTGGAATTCACGGAGACAGGAAACACGATCATGTCTCCCAAAGGGCAACAGCCGTCTACCAGCAATCGCTCGAGTTGCTCTCGCAGCCGGATCGCGTGAGCGCTCTCTTCCGCACTTTGAGGCACAGAGGAATTTTACGGGATCGGAGTGGCCTCGCGCGTGGTCTCTTCCAGCGCAACTTTCCGCAAGAGTCGATAGAGCTTCCCACGACGACCGAAGTACTTAGTCTAGATAGACACTTACCTTTTCTCGTAATCTACTCGTTTGAATGTTTTAGAGAGAAGCCACTCGGTTTCGAGCGAAGAACCCCAAGAACCTTTCGAAGGAGCTAGGACGCATAGAATCGCAGGTATGTCCATGCCCAATCCGGGATGCCGGGCCTCTCACCTCTCGTGTGCCTCGATAGGGGTGAGTGAGACCTTCGTGGCCCGGTCCGTGGTTACACGAACACGGTCGAGAGTAGGAGAAGGCCGACGCAGGCGAGAGCAAAAAGGGCGGCGATCAGACCATCAGGCTTCATGAGCCCCACCTCAGAGAAAGCACCGCCCGAGCTTCCTGCATGTCCTCCGCACCTCCGGTATAGACCAAAGGTCCAGATTCCGACGAAGGCGTGAGCCCGGTCGTTCGTCACCCTTAAGCCGGTGCGCCCTTCACCCTTGCCCCTCGCTTTCAGAGATAAAGAGGGACGATAAGTAAGACAGGACTCAACGACCGAAGCCGTCGCGCACGAACGAGTGGGCGCCAGTCAGGGGTCCGACATCCATCAGCAGGCCGGTCAGGCTCTTGCCGTCTTTCGAGACCCGAAGAGCCATCGGGCGGGAGTAAGCCTCCCGCAGGACGGTCGGCTCGATCCAGGCCCGGTTCGGGTTTCGCACCTCTTCGCCGCCGCCGTCGTCGATCTTGACCTCTTTCGGAGAGAGGGTCACGCGCCCCGCCTTCTCGGACCAGGAACCGCCCGCCACCAGGCCGAACTGCTCGCCGTCTAGATGGAGCTCGTACCGCGCGTCGGTCCGGTAGAGCTGGAGGAACCCTTTAAGGCGATTCCGCTCCCGGCCGCCAACCGCGCCCTTTCCGACCGTCTCGACGTCGAAGCCGCCGCTCCACTTGCCGAGATACGGCATCTTAGAGCGGTCGCCGCAGCCCAGCAGAAGCAAAGCGAGAGGCGCCACCCAAATCCCTCGGATCGCCACGCGTTCTCCTTCTTCGCGAGAAGGACCCTTCTGGATGGGGGGAGGCAGGGCGTTGGGCACCCTTAGAGTTTGGCGAACCCACCCCAACCGCCGCCCGTCCAAGCTTCTATGCTGGCCGCGATGCTCTCTCTTCCTCCGGACACGACGCTCGATTACACCGGTCTTCCTCAACTCGCCTCGTCCCAGGCCTACGAGATTCGCGGCCATTCGGCGGCGTTGAAGCTCGAGGGGAACACCGTCGTCGTTGAGAGCACCACGGAGTATCGGAACCGGGGCGACGCCGGAACGGCGACCATCCTCGTGCCCCGACGCCGAAGCGGCGACGAGGCGAGCGGCCAGCCGACCTTCAGCGTCGAAGCGACCTGGGACAAGAAGCCCGTCAGACTGACTCCAGTGGCTGAGCGCGGGACGAGCGAGCGAGTCGACGCCCGCTTGACGAAGTACGCCTCCGACCTCTCCGTGAGCGTGCCGTTCGACAAGCAGTCGACCCACGCCCTGCGACTTCGCGCCACGCTCGCCCTCGGGAAGACGGGACGCGGGCCGCAAAGGCGCATCGCGGGCTACCTTTTGGAAGGGGGAACCCCGATCACAACGTTGAACGTCGCCTTCCAGTACGGACGACCGACCGTGTTCGACCTTCCGACAGCGGAACCCGACCTCGGTTGGCAGATCGGCAGCAAAGGGGCCTTCGCGCGAAAGTCCAACTTCACGCCTCATGGGGAGATGGCGACGATCGCGTTCTGGCCCGGCGGCTTCAAGCAGGGCGGCTAGACCGGGTTCGGCCTGAAGCATCCCAGAGAAGGCGAAAGCCACCCTCTCCCTGGAGAGGGTGGCTTTCTTTATCGTCATCAGAGAGGAAAATGAGCCTAGCCCGACGTGGTATCCACGTCGATGGTGCCGGACGTAGTGTGTCTGGCCGCTCCCACAGTGCCACTCTCCGGGTAAAGCGTGGCGGTGTACGTCACTTTGACGTGAGTCGACGTGATGCTGTTGACGGTGATCCTATAGCTGCCCTGGGTAGCGGCGTTGTACTCGATTATCTTGTTACTGCTAGCAAGCTGACTATAGTCGAAGAACTGGACTCGACTACCCGTCGTCGGGGCGCCTGGAGAAGAACTCTGAGTGAAGATCTGGCCGTTCGTCGCCGATGCGGGGACGATGATGTACACCTCTCCCGGGATCGTCCGGAGGTCCGCAGGAATCCGCGCTCGCACCTGGACGATGTTCGTGGCGTTATCGCGAACGCCCTTCGCGACCCAACTCGCGTTGGTTCCATCCAACTTAAGGGTGTTCGATCCGCTCCAGCCTTCGCGAGCGATCCAACTCGTGTCGTTGAACGATCCGCCTGTGGTGCCTGTGGTGCCGGTCGTCCCAGTGGTGCCGGTCGATGCCGTCGTCCCAGTGGCGCCGGTCGATGCCGTCGTCCCAGTGGCGCCGGTCGATGCCGTCGTCGCCGTGGTGGCGGTGGTCGCCGTGGTCGCGGTCGTCGCCGTTGCCCCACTGGTCGACGACCCACCGCCGCCGCCGCCGCCGCAACCGATCAAGACGGCGGCGCCTAAGGCAACCAGGATTCCCGCCAGGGAGCCTCGCGAGGCCGGGAGCTTAAACAATCTGTCGACCTCGTCGGCGAAGGAAGGCGAGGGTAAGACCGCCGAGCGCGAGCATCGAAGTGGGTTCGGGAACCGGATTCACCTGTCCGAAGCCTCGTCCGTTGACCTGAACGATCGTGTCTCCGTTCGAAGGTCGACCAAGGTTCAGGTCGTTGACGTAGAGGCTGAACGAACCCTGCTGACCGTTGTTCGAGAACGAAAAGGTCTTCGGAGCGTTGTCGAAATCGACGCGGACCGAGCTGCCGGTCGTCGTCAGGGTGCCAGAGAGCACGGCCGAGTAGATGGCGGTCGAAGAGGGCGTGATGCCGGTCGGAGCCGTGAAGTTGACGACGAGGCTGAACCCGCCGGCGTAGGTGCCAGGCGTGCTCTTAAGCACAAAGCGACCGAGGCTGTTGTTCGCCAGGTCGTCGCTCCCTAGCGAGTAGGCGCCACCGATGGTCGTCGTGTCGAACCGACCGGCCTGGTAGGAGAGCCCGCCCGCGTTCTGGGTAAAGGTGAAGGCAGAGCCGGTGGTATTTCCGACAAGGTTGAGTTCCGCAGCGGAAGCGGCGGCGGTGAGTGCGGCGAAAGCCGCAACAGGGGCGAGAAGACGGAGGTACATAGGGGACCGCTCGTGAGACAGGACCGGGTCGGAACGGAAGAGAGAAATCTGAATCCGCGTCCGGGCTCTCTCCATCCTAGCATGGAGAGAGCCCGAAAGACTAGTCCGCCTTAGGCGGAGCGGCGGCGGCGGCGAACGTTGGCGATGAGGCCAACGCCGAACGCGGCCATCGCACCCGGACCGGGGACGGCCGAAGTGGTCACGTTGGCGAAGCCACGACCGCTGAGAGCGACGATCGTGTTACCGCTGGCGGGGCGACCGAGGGCCACGTCCTCGACGCGCAGGGTGAAGGTGCCCTTCTCGTTGCCGTTCGAGAACGAGAACGTCTTGGGCGTGTTGTCGAAGTCGACGAAGACCGAGCTGCCGGTCGTCGTCAGGGTGCCGGAAAGAACGGCCGAGTAGATGGCGGTCGAAGAGGGCGTGATGCCGGTCGGAGCCGTGAAGTTGACGACGAGGCTGAACGCGCCGGCGTAGGTGCCGGTCGTGCTCGAGAGCACGAAGCGACCGAGGCTGTTGTCCGTCACGTCGACGCTACCGAGCGAGTAGGCGCCACCGACGGTGGTCGTGTTGAACCGGCCCGCCTCGTAGGACAGCCCACCGGGGTTCTGGGTGAACGTGAAGGAGGAACCAGTGGTGTTGCCGGCGAGGTTGAGCTCGACAGCGGAAGCGGCGGAAGCGCAGGCCACGAAGGCAGCGAGGGTAAGGGTTCGGATGTTCATTTGGATCTGTCCTAAAGGGAAGGCAAAAGGCGAGGCTGACTCAGCGTCGAGTCTCGTCAAGGCAGGAGGAGCCTAGTAGGCCCCTTTCCCCCCAAGAACGGCCTTGGGGGTGGCGGCGAGAAGTCGGAGATCGGTTCGAAGGCCCATTTCACGCACGTAGCGGAGATCCATCGCGACCCACTCCTCGAAGGAGAGATCGCTCCGGCCGCCGACCTGCCAGAAGCAGGTCAGGCCGGGTTTGACGGACAACCGGGCGTGATCCTCGGGGCGGTAGCGCTCGACCTCGCACGGAAGGTGCGGGCGAGGCCCCACGAGCGTCATCTCGCCCATGAGCACGTGGATGAGCTGCGGCAGCTCGTCCAGCGAGTACTTGCGAAGCACCCGGCCGACGGGCGTGATCCGGGGATCGTTCTTCGCTTTGAAGATCGGCCCATCCTTCTCGTTCAGGTGGCTGAGCGCGGCTTTTTGAGCTTCCGCGCCCGTCACCATCGTCCGGAATTTCAGGAACGCGATATGACGTCCACGTCGACCGACCCTCACCGAACGGTACAAGACCGGCCCGGAGCTCGTAAGCTTCACCGCCAAGGCGATAACCAGGAACGCGGGCAACAGGGCAAGCAAAGCAAGCCCGGAAACCATCAAGTCCAAGAGGCGCTTGACGAGGAGGTAGGAACGACAGATGGGCTGGCTTTCAGCTTCCTGCGGACTCGCAAGGGCTGACACCGCCCACCGCGACGTAGAACGCGACGGGTGCATATGGATCTCTGAAACCCGGAAGGGGTAATTCGACCCGAGGACAACATCGCCCCGGAGCCATCTCTATGATATGCTAAAAACAGCGCGACCGACGGCAATAATCGATAGGTCGGCTCAAATACAGGCAAAAATACCGGTCTGCAATCCTCCTGGGTAGCAGACCGGTACTTCTGTCGGCGCCCTACGCCTCGACCGGTTCTCGGACGGCGACGAGCTGCTCGTTGAAGTCGTGGACGAGACGGTTCACCCCAAGACCGGCCTTGAGAACGACCGTTTCCTTCCCTTGCGCCTTCGCGAAATCGATCACCTGCTTGTAGCTGTGCCGAGACCAGCGGATGAGATAGCAGACGATGTCGGCCTTGAGGGCGGAGGCGGTGAAATCGTGGAGCAAGGTGTCGGGATCGGCGTCGGGCCAGAGAAGCTCCTTCAGGCCGAGAGCCTGCTCGACCTCGCGCTTCTTCTCCGGGATGCGTCGCCCTCCCACGAAGAGGACGGTCTTGCCCGCGACGTGGGCCTTGACGGCGGAGAGCACGGCGTCTTGGGGCTCCTCTTCGCTGTCCGCGTCCGCCGGAGGACCGAGTTTACGGGCGAGGAGAGCCTCCTCCTTCGAGAGATACTCGACGAGCTTCGACAGCCGGCGGTCGTCGACCTCCTTGAGGGCCGAACGGTAGGGAAGGCAGATGGCGACGAGCTTCTTGTTGCTGGGCGGGATGCCCGCGTCGAGGCATCGGAGAACGGCCGGAACGAGGGTCTCCTCGACCGGGCCGTCGGCTTCAAGACTTTCCGCCAAGCTCTCAAGGGCGCCCATCGCGTCGTCCTTGCGCGCCGAGGACTCAACGCGTCGGGCTACGTCGGCAAGGCGGGCGGGCAGGGAACGAGCAGCTTCGGCGACCTCCTCGTTAGCGCGGCGGCCCTCGCCTAGCGTCCACCAAGGGACGTAGACCTCGCCGCCGGAAAGCTCTTCTACCCGGCGGTGGACATCACGCTGCTGCTCGTCGGTGAAGCCGAGGCCGTGATCGTCGTTCAGGCGATGGATCCAAGCCTCGGAGCCGGCGGCAAGACGGATCAGTTCGGCGCGTTCCGGCACGTCGGGATGGGCGACGACCCAGTCCAGGGCTTTTTCCGAGGGACCGAGAAGGCGGAACGCCTCGGCGAGCTCGGTCCAGGTTTCGGCGCGGTGGTTGCGGCTTTGCCGGAAGGCGAAGAAGGCGCCGTCCGGAGCGATCCGCTCGAACTCCTCCTGAAGAAGGCCCAGGCTCTGCCAGAGGCTCGAGGCGTCCAGCTCGGCCTCGCTCGAGGCTTCGATCAGCGCGCGGGCCTCGCAGGCGAGTCCTTTGAGTTCGGCCAACCGCTCACGGCCGGAGCCGGCCGTTCGGAAGAACTCGCGTTCCCGCTTCGCGAACGCCTGATTGCGCCGGATCGCCTCGCGCGGGAGGGGCTTGGGGGCTTCCGGGATCGCCTCGGGAGCGGGCGCCTCCTCCACGGCGGAAGACTCCGGCGGATCTCCGGCCGACGCGGGCAGGAGCCGCGCGCGCAGGGCACGGGCGACGGGCGGCTTGACGGGATCGGGAGCGCCCGTTTTGATGGGCGCTGGAGCGGGGACCGAGGCGGGAGGGACGGAAGAGGCCGTGCTGGTCGAGGCCGCGCCGAAGGGAACGATGCGAACGATCGAGGGCCGAGAAGCGGGCTTAGCGCCCGGAGCGAGGGCGAGAAAGGCCATGATCGCCTCGCGTTCGCGTTCGCGTTCCGCGACCATGGCGGCGAGTTTCGCCTCGACCGCCGCGAGCTTTCGAGAGCGAGC
The DNA here is from genome assembly GCA_964516175.1 of uncultured Fimbriimonas sp. Classification (GTDB taxonomy): domain Bacteria; phylum Armatimonadota; class Fimbriimonadia; order Fimbriimonadales; family Fimbriimonadaceae; genus Fimbriimonas. Next base: position 23,671 of record CAZEWR010000037.1, read on the forward strand.
GAAGGCGAGGCGGGGACGAAGGGCCTGAAGCTCCGCCTCGACCTCCGCCCGCCTCGGCTCGGCGGCGGGGGAAAGGACGGCGTCGATGGCGGCGAGCTCCGCTTCGAACGCCGAGGAGAGTGGCATAGTTCCCTTAAGGGTACCGCCCTTAGGTCGTCCTTACCCTAGAAAGGTCAGGATGGGGATCGGTCCCCTGTCGCTCGCGCAGGGTCGTCGCGAGCGATCCTCGACCCGCCGGAAAGGGGAAAGGCGGAGTCTTTCCCCTTTCCCCTTTCCGGCGGGCTCAGCCACGACGGCGACGCTTCGCCGGGCGCACGACGGCCTTGCCCGTCTTCTGCGAGGCCGAGACGGGCGTGCCCAGCGAAGGCTGGGCGGGCGTGATCGTGTTGAACTGCAGATCGCCCGCGTCGGACACGCTGACGAGCGAGGCGCCGTCGGCGGTGAAGCACAGGGGCGAGCCGACGGTGAACTCGTTCGGAAGCTCCGCGACCTTGGTCATCGTCTTGGCGTCCCACACGCGCACGGTGCGGTCGCTGCTTCCGGTGGCGACCAGGCGACCGTTAGGGGACATGGCGGTGTAGACCACCCAGTCCTGATGCCCCATGAGCTTGCCGACCTTCGCCTGGGCCTTGGGATCCCATACGACGGCGAGGCCATCCCGTCCTGCGCTCACGCAGCGGGTGCCCGAGTCGTTCCAGGCGCAGTCGAAGACGCCCTGGCCCGTCGGATCGGTGAGGAAGCCCGTCACCTTGCCGGAGGGCGCGTCGTAGAGCCGGACGCCGCCGCTCAGCATACCGACCGCGAAGGTGTACGGAAGTTTAGGGTGAAAGGTCGCGCCGTAGAAGTTGACGCCTTTTCCGAGGATGACCGTCTTCTCCTTGATCGAAGGCGACTGGAGATCGTAGACGTTGACCTGGTCGTCCTTCCCGGTCGAGATCAGGAGGGTGCCGGGAAGGTTGAAGGAGAGCTTTTGGATTCCCTTGGTATGGGTTCGGTACTCCCGGACCTTCTTTCCGGTGACCGCGTTGTGGATCCAGATACGGGCCGTCTCGTCGCCGGTGGCGACGAAGGCGCCGTCCGCGCTCCAGGCGGCGGCGTAGGCCGGGCCGGGATGCTTGTCGAGGGTGCGGACGGTCTGGCGCGTCTTCGAGTCCATGATCCGCACCGAGCCGTCCTCCAGACAGGCGACGAACTTCGTGCCCGTGGGAGCGGCGGCGAGGGAGACGGGGCGGATGCCGACGAGGGTCTTGGCCGGCGTCACGGTGATCGGAGCGGCGGCGAGCAAGAGCGTGGCGAGCAGGGGCATAGGCTTTTTTCTCTCTTCCGTGAGGGACGTACAGCGGGTCCGTACGCCGTCCTAGGCATCGGACGTTTGGCGTCTACGGGGGTTTTACCGTTTCCAGCCGGAAAGGGCGCAAGGACGAAGGTTACTTTCGTCCTTGCGCCCTCTATTATAGAATCTCTACGCCGCCTTCGGCCGCGTCAGTCCAGCAGGGCCGCGACGGCCTTCCGCTCGTCCGCGCTGAGGGACCAGCCTCCGGCGTCCGCGTTGGCGGCGACCTGCTCGGGCTTGGTCGCGCCCGCGATCACCGAGGCGACGGCCCGCTCGCCCAGCAAGTAGGCGAATGCGAGATCGAGGACGGTCTTTCCGCGCGCCTCGGCCCAGGCGACCAGCCGCTCGACCTTTTCCAGCTTCGCCCCGTCCACCTTTTCCGGCGCGATGCGGGTTCCGGAAGGATAATCCTGACCCTTGCGGTACTTGCCGGTGAGAAGGCCGCTCGCGAGCGGGAAATAGGGAATGTAGGCGACGCCCAGTCGCTCGCAGGCGGGAAGGACGTCCGCCTCGTCGTCCCGATGGAGCAGGGAGTACTCGTTCTGCACCGAGGCGAATCTCGCACCCAGGGCCGCCGACTCCGCCTCATCGAGTCCAGCCACATCGAAGTTGGAGCAGCCGATCTCGACCACCTTGCCCTCGCGTACCAGCTCGTCCAGGGCGCCGAGGGTTTCCGCGACGGGGACCTCTTTGCTCGGGGAGTGAAGCTGGTAGAGGTCGATGCGGTCGGTCTGGAGCCGTTTCAGGGAGGCTTCGACCGCCTTGCGAAGCTCATCGGGCCTCGCGCCCTGGGGCGTGGGGCCCGATGGGTGGCCGAACTTCGTCGCGAGCACGATCCGGTTCCGGCGGTCCTTGATGAGGTTGCCCATGAACGCCTCGCTCTTGGTCCCGCCGTACAGGTCGGCGGTGTCCCAGAAGGTGACGCCGTGATCGAGGGCCGCGTCCAGCACGCGAGCGGTCCCCTCTTGATCCAGACGGCCTCCGAAGTTGTTGCACCCCAGTCCCACCACCGTCACGTCGAGCGATCCGATCTTCCGCGTCTCCATCTTCCTTCCTTCTACGCGGTATAGGTCTTAGGACTTGCTCGTTCTTTCCTTGCTCTCCGCGCTCGTCGTTCTCCCTACCGATCCCCGGATCGTGCTCGTCGGCCGCTTCGACCGCACCGACCCCGCGAACGTCGCCTGCCAGTGGTCCGCGTCCGAGGTCCGATTGCGCGTGCAGGGCGCTTCGATGGACGCCACGCTGGAGGAGACGGGACGGGACCTCTGGCAGATCGTGGTGGACGGCCAGCCCCGCGCGGTTCTCACGCCCCACACGGGAGTCGGCGAGTACCGGATCGACCTAGGCGGCGACGGGGTTCACGACGTCAGCCTCGTCAAGCGCACCGAGGCGTTCGTCGGTACGACGCGCTTCCGCGGCTTCACCGTCCCCGGCGGGATCTTCCAGGCCACGGCCCGGACCAAGACGATCGAGTTCGTGGGCGATTCGATCACCTGCGGCTACGGCGACGAGGGGGCGAGCGAGAAGGCGCATTTCCAACCGGAGACGGAGAACGCCTACGTGAGCTACGCCTCCCTCACCGCCCGCGCCTTGGACGCCGACGTGCGTCTGATCGCCTGGTCGGGCCGGAAGATGTGGCCCGACAACACGATGCCGGAGGTCTACGACCGCGTCCTGCCGACCCAAGGGACGCCGCTCGTCGAGAACGAGCCCGCGCCGGTCGCGGTGGTGGTGGCCCTCGCCACCAACGACTTCGCGCGCAGCAATCCCGACGAGACGGCGTGGACGGGCGCGTACGAGACGTTCGTCCGGCGCGTGTGGGGCAAGTACCCACTGGCCCACGTCTACGTCGCGCTCGGCTCGATGATGACCGACGACTATCCCCCGAAGAACAAGGCTCTTTCGAGCGCGCGGGGTCAGCTCACCCGCATGGTCTCTCGCATCCGCGACCCGCGTCTCCACTTCGTCGAGTTCGACGCGCAAAGGATGGAGGACGGGATCGGCTCCGACTGGCACCCCAATCGGGCGACCCACCGCAAGATGGCGGCGCGGCTGACGGAGGCGATGAAGAAGGACCTCGGACTTTAGTCTGGAGAAGGATGGAGGCTTACTCGATATCCATCCGGGCGATCAGGCCATCGCGAAAGGCGTAGACGTGCCCGACGAGCCCCTCGGAGAGCAGGTTCCCGGTCCGGTCCCGAACGGTCTGGCGCACGTCGAGGCGCAGGCGAGCGTCGGGAAGGACCAGGAAGCCTTCGAGGCGGACGATCGGCTCGGTCTCGTCCCACTGGCGGGTCCAGTAGGCGCGGACGGCGTCGTGGCCTCGCATCCTTCCGCCCGCCGAAGCGTTGGGCCAGTCGACGTCGGAGGTCATGGTCGCGAGGGCGGCGTCGATGTCGTGGGCGTTGAAGGCGTCGTAGGTTCGGTAGAGGAGTCCGAGATCGGAGTTCACGGGCGTCGGTGTAGGACGAGAGTACCGCCCGTTAGGTTTGGGGACCGGAGAGACTTTTCCAGTCTCTCCGGTCCTCCTGGTACCCTGCCTTCCCTAGATGCGCCGTGCGCCGATCCCGGTCTCGCCCTTCACGGAGCGTCTCGCGTTTCTCGAGGGTATCCGCGGCGTGTTGGCCCTCTACGTGGCGATCAGTCACATCTGCACGATGGTCGACCCTTCGATCCTCACGGGGGCCCCTTCCGTCGCGCCCCTGTGGGTTCGGGCGGTTTCCACGCCTTTCACGCACAGCCACCTCGCGGTGGCCCTGTTCATCGTCGTATCGGGCTTCTCGCTCCAGATCGGTCTGCTCCAAGGCGGCGGGAACGGGGTCGTGCGCTCGTCGACGGCTTTCTTCCGCCGTCGGGCTTGGCGCATCCTGCCCGCCTACTACGCCTGTCTGATCGTCTCCGGCGTGGTCGCGTTGGGCTTTACCCGGACCTATGGCGAGGTCGAGCCTTTCCGGACCTACCTGCCGGTCAACGCGGAGACCGGACTCAGCCACGTCTTTCTCATCCAGAACCTTCAGCCAGGTTGGCAGTACAAGATCAACGGGGTTCTTTGGACGATCGCGATCGAGGCTCAGCTCTACCTGGCGTTCCCCTTCTTCGCGCGACTCCAGGCGGGGCGGGGACGCGGGGTTCTCCTGCTGGTGGGGGCGATCGGAGGGTTGGGCCTGGGGCTTCTGCTTCCCGCGTGGCTCCGGCTGTGGTTCGCGTTCCTCTTCGTCATCGGCATGGCGGCGGCGCATCTGGCCTACCGCCCACCTCTGCGGGGCCGCCATCCGGAGCGTTGGGTGGCGGCGTTCGGATGGCTCGGGCTCTTCTTGGCGGTCGCCGCCTTGGGATCGGCCCAGCCCTACGCGCTGAGCGACGTTCCGCTGGGCGTCGCGCTCGCCGCCCTCTGCTTCCTCGGCGCGGTGGGAGGAGGAGGACGGTTGATCCGGATCCTTGGCGCGCGACCGCTCGCCTTTCTCGGTGGCTTCAGCTACTCGCTCTACCTGATCCACCATCCCGTCGAGCAGGTGGTATACGCCTTCCGACCGCTCTGGGTTACGGAGGGCACGGAGACCTTCGCCTGGCTTTTCTTCGTGGGGCTGCCCCTGATGATCCTGGTCGCTTGGCTGTTCTCCCTCGCGTTCGAGCGACCCTTTTTGCGTCGACGTGCGCCGCGCTATCCCCGAGCACGGCGCATCGTGCCGGCCACCCTGCCGCTACCAGGACGAAAGTAGCAGGCATATTTGCTAGGAATGCGCTTAGGTTTCCGCCACCTCTTCGCACCCTTTCTTCCTTCCATCCATAATGGATTCAACCTTTGTGGGGCGACGTCGCCCCACTCCGTCTTTTGGTCCGTCTATGATCGTTCGCAACGCGCCCGTTCTCGCCGCCTTGGCGGCGATTTCCCACGCGATCCGGCCTTCTCAGGCCAGACTCTCGTCCCTGCCCGTATTTACGCCGGTTCTCAGCTTTCCGGCAACGATCCGTTCCTTTTCCTCTCTTCCTTCGCGTATTCTCAACCTGCCTCTGGGACGGGACTTTCGTCCGAGGGCATCTTCTTTAACTGATTTCCGATGACGACCAACCTCGAAGGATTCACGGTGCCCCGCCCACTCTCCGACGTCGTATCGTCTGCGCCGCCCGAAGTTACGAACGCTTCGCTTCCCCCGGTCTACCGGATCGCCAAGCGCTCGCTCGATCTTCTGGTGTCGGGACTGCTTCTTCTCCTCTTCTTGCCCGTCTTCATCCTGATCGCGTTGGCGATCAAGCTCACCAGTCCGGGCCCCCTCCTCTATCGCTCCGTCCGCATCGGCCAGGGCGGGAAGCGGATGGCGTTCCTGAAGTTTCGCACGATGGTGACCGGGGCCGAGGCCCAGAAGGCGGCGCTCGCCGCGATCAACGAGAAGTCCGGCCCGATCTTCAAGGCGAAGAACGATCCCCGGATCACGCCCGTCGGCCGGGTGCTTCGCAAGTACTCGCTGGACGAGCTGCCGCAGCTCGTCCACGTGTTCTTGGGTCAAATGACCCTTGTGGGCCCTCGCCCGCACCTTCCCGCCGAGGTGGAGCGCTACCGCCCTCAGGATCACGTCCGGTTGTCCGTCAAGCCGGGTCTCACCTGCTACTGGCAGGTTCAGGGTCGGAGCGATCTCTCGTACGAAGAGTGGATCGCGCTGGATCTCAAGTACGTGCGGGCGATGAGCTTTATGACCGACCTACGTTTGCTCGCCGCTACCCCCAAAGCCGTTCTCGGGGGACGAGGCGCCTACTAAGGCCCCTGATAGATTTTATTCCGCGCTCAACGTTGAGCGACTTTCGTCGTAGCGTCCTTCCTTACTGTGCAATGTTGCGACAGTCCGAACGACCTCTTTCGCTACACTGAAATGCTTTCAACCGTAGCCCTCGAAATCCGGGACCGTCGTCCCCTGTCCTGTCTGAGATCAATGAAAACCCTCTCTCGCCTCCTCGTCGCCTCTGCGGCGTTCGCCGCCGTCGCTTCCGCTAGCGCGGCTCCCTACATCAACGTGGCCGGCACCACCTCGGGCGTGTTCACCCTAAACGCGGGCTCGAGCACGGGTCTGTCGTTCACCGGCGGCTCGTTCAACACGCTCGTCCTGGGCGACGGCGTCACCGCCACCTCGCTCGGCAACAGCGCCAGCACCACCGACGACAGCCTCGGCCTGTTCAGCCTGGTCAACCGGGCCGGCAGCCCCGACCGCTACAACGGCACGTTCGCGCTGACGCTCACGTTCACCGTCCCCACGGTCACCCCCTCCTCGGCCGTCTACACCGCGGTCCTCACCGGCGCCGTCACGACGATCAACAACAACGGCAACAGCACCGTCCGCGTGACGTTCGACGACACCGACGGCGACACCGCCGGCGCCGGCGCGCTGACGGTCAACAAGAGCTTCAACTACTTCGACCCGACCACCGGATCGACGGGCGTGCTCACGCTCGGCCTGAACCGCCAGTACAACATCGGCTACCCCGGTCCGACCGGCTCGACCTCGCGGCTCGGCATCTCGGGCGACCTGACCGCCACCGCGACCCCCGGCCCCGAGGCCGCCGTTCCGATGGCCCTCGGCGCCCTCGGCATGCTCCGACGCCGCCGCCGCGCCGGCAAGTAAGAGCCTCGGCTCTCTTGTGAAGAAGCCCCGCGCCGTCCTTTGGGACGGCGCGGGGCTTCTTCGGTTTGGACGGAGGCTCTTTTCCTCGAGAGTAGGATCGTAGAGGGGACACCAAACAGGAGGAGCGCTTCTTCCTCGGGGTTCTTATCGAGAGGTGAGGATCGCCTCTTGCGAGACCAATCATTTTCAGTGGCTTCGCAAGGGGATCGGATATGCCCCCGGCCACGGACATCGATGAACGCCCCTTCCCGCATCCTGGTCGCCTCTCTCGGCCTCGCCGCCGTCTCCTCCGCGCAGGCGGTCCTTCTCGACGTGGCGGGAACCACAACCGGCTCCTTCGGCTTTACCCAGAACGCGGGCGGTCTCTCCTACCAGGGCGGTTCGTTCAGCGCGCTTCTGGATACGGACAGCGGCGCGATCTCGCTCGGTAACAGCGCGAGCCTCACGAGCAACAGCCTCGGCCTGTTCCGCCTCACCAACGTCGCAGGCAGCCCGGACAAGTACGCGGGCACGTTCAGCCTGACGATCCGCTTTACGACGCCCATCACGAGCCCGAACGCGGCGACCTACTCGGCTTCCCTCTCGGGGTCGGTCACCAACGTGACCTCGACGAGCGGCCTCAGCACGGTCAAGATCACGTTCGACGACACCGACGGCGTCAGCGACCTCACGGCGCACAAGAGCTTCGACTACGTCGCCGCCGACGGCACGCGGGGCACGATGGTCTTCGGCCTGAACCGGCAGTACAACCTGGGTTACGCGAACACGGGCCTCTCTTCGCAGGTCGGCGTCTCCGGCGATCTGTCGGCGACGGCGGCCCCGGTTCCCGAGCCGAGCGCGCTGGGCGTCCTCGGCATCGGCGTCGTCGCGGCGATCCGCCGCCGCCGCTCGAAGTAAGAGAGGGGCCTCTCCCACTGCATTCCGCTCGGTGTTTCAGAACCTTCCTCAAGGCTCGAGCTTAGGCGCAGGGCTCTCACCCCTACCCTCCACCTGAGGAGGAACGCCGGTCACTTTGGCTCGACGGTCTCGCGTTCCTCCTTTCGGCGGACCCTCCCCCCGGAAAGGGGGAGGCTTTCGAGCCTTACGCTCTCAAGGCAGGATCTCGATCGCGCTGATCTTCGCGTTCTGGTCCGGCGCGTTCGGCTCCGCTTGAATGCGGATCACGATGTTGCCCTGCGCGTCGGGGCGGATGCCGGGGAACGTCTTCACGACCGCCTTGTACGGACCGCCGGCCGCGACCACCGGGTCGAACCGCTCCAGCACCCGCTTGCCGTTGATGCTGATGTTCTCCACCCGATCGCCCGGCTTCGCGTCGAACACCTCGGCGAAGTGAAGCTTGACGGTGTACGTTCCGGCGGGCACCGGGAAGCGGTGAGAGAAGTCCCGCCCGTAGCGCTCGGTCAGATAGATCGCTTCGGGCCCTGCGCCGGGCGCGGAGACGTCGACCCGACCGTTCGCGCCGTTGGTCGACCCTTCCATGATGTTGGGGTCGGGCACGAAGCCGCCGATCGCCTCGTCGTTCCCCACGACCACCCGGATGGGTAGGGAGAGGGTGACCGGCTTGTCGTCCGCCGGAGCGGGCAGCGGGGCGTAGGCGAAGCGCGCCGGCATCGTGCTCGGCGGACGCGCCGCCTCCGACGTGCCCCAGGCGCTGGGCTGCGAGCCCATGACGAGCTTCAGGACGCCGCCGCTCCGGATCTGGGCGTCGGAGATCCAGTTCTTCGTCCAAGGCTTCCCGTCGAAGGTGGCGGACTGGACGTAGAGGTTCGTCGGCGAGTTGTTCTGGGCGACGACGGTGAAGGTCTTCTTACCCACCCGCATCGTCACCTTGTCCGCCGCCGGCGAGCCGATGGTGTAGACGCCGCTACCGGGATTCACCGGGTAGACGCCCATCGCGCTCCACACGTACCACGCGGCCATCTGGCCGCAGTCGGTGTTGCCGACCTGCCCGGTGGGGGTGTCGTCGTAGAAGTCGCGCATCATCTGCCGGACGCGCGTCGCGGTCTTGGCGGGGGCGCCCGCGTAGTTGTAAAGGTAGAGAACGTGGTGGCACGGCTCATTGCCGTGCGCGTACTGGCCGACGCGGCCCGTGATGTCCGGGATGCCGGTGTGGACCTCGGAGGTCATCGTGAGCATCGTGTCGAGGCGCTTCACGAAGCCGTCGGGGCCGCCGTAGAGGCCGATCAGGCCGTAAGGGTCCTGCTGGGCGGCGAGGGCGTACTGCCACGCGTCGGCCTCGGTGTAGTCGTCGCCGACGAGACCGAGCTGGTCGAAGGGTTTGCGCCAGGAGCCGTCGGCCTTGCGGCCGCGGAACAGCGTGGTCGAGCCGTCCCAGAGGTTGCGGTAGTTGGTCGAGCGCTTGTAGAAGAGGGCGGCGTCCTCCTTCTTGCCCATCGCCTCGGCCATCTTGGCGAGGCACCAGTCGTTGTAGCCGTACTCGATGGTCTTGCTGACGGCTTCCTGGCCTCTCGCGGAGGCGACGTAGCCGAGGGTGCGGTACGTGCCCAGACCTCGGTACTCCGAGAGCATCGCCGCCTTCATCTGCGCGTAGGCCTTGTCCACGTCGAAGCCCCGGTAGCCCTTGAGGTACGCCTCGCAGATCGCGGAGACGGAGTGAACGCCCGGCATCGTGTAGGTCTCGTTGCCCCAGAGCGGCCAGACCGGCGCGGGGGCCGGCTTCTGCTCCGTCTCCGCGACGAGCGACTGCATCATGTCGTCCACCTGCCCCGGCTGAAGCAGGGTGAGGAGAGGGTGGAGAGCGCGGTAGGTGTCCCAGAGGGAGAAGGTGGAGTAGTTCTGGAACTTCGCCTTCTCGTGCACCTTATGGTCGTGGCCGTAGTAGGAGCCGTCCACGTCGCTGAACAGGTTCGGGGCCTGGTAGGCGAGGTAGAGGTTCGAGTAGAACGTGCGCCGCACCTTGGGGTCCTTGGCCTCGATGGTGGTGGCGCCGAGGGTGGCGTTCCAGACCTTCTGGGTCTTGGCGCGCACCGCGTCGAAGTTCCAGCCGGGGATCTCGGCGGCGAGGTTCCGGCGGGCGCCTTCGACGCCGGTGGGGGAGATACCGACCTTGACGAGGACGTCCTTGCCCGCGAAGCCCAGGAAGACCCGCGACTTGCCGCCGAGTTGGACGAGCGAGCCGCGCTTCTCCGTTCGGTCGGCGTTCGCGACGGTGAGGGTCGCGGGCTTCGAGAGCTTCATGACGAAGTAGACCGTCCGCTCGCCGCCCCAGCCGCTCGACTTGCGCCAGCCGCTGAAGGTGGTCGCGTCCTCTTGGACCAGCGAGGCGTCACGCGTGTCGTTCTGGACCCCGTGGTCGAGGTCGAGCACGACGGAGTTGCCCTCGGCCTGGTCGAAGGTGTAGCGCTGGAACCCCGCGCGCGGGGTGGCGGTCAGCTCAGCCTTGGCCTTGGGGTCCTGGAGATAGACCGAGTAGTAGCCGGGCTGGGCCGACTCCTGGCCGTGGGCGAAGCTCGACGACACGTCGGCCTTCACGGCGCCGTGGAACGGCATGACCATGATGTCGCCGAGGCCGCCGACGCCCGTTCCCGAAAGGTGGGTGTGACTGAAGCCGAGGATGCGCGAGTCGGAATAATGGTAGCCGGAGCAACCGTCCCACGACTCTTTCATGGGGGTGTCGGGAGAAAGCTGCACCATGCCGAAGGGCGCGGTCGCGCCGGGGAAGGTGTGGCCGTGGCCGCCCGTGCCGACGAAGGGGCTGGCTTCCTGCACGGGGGAAAGGGGCGCGACGAGCGCGAGGGCGAGAACGCCGAGCGTCATGGGGGCGAGTGTACCGCTGGTACATAGCGCCGTAGAATCGATTCCGTGCTTTCCGCGCTCGCCTTTTTCGCCTTGCAGACGTCCTATCACGTCGAGACGGTCGCGAAGGATCTGCGCGTCGTCTGGTCCCTCGCGTTCCTTCCGGGCGACCGGACGCTTTTCGTCGAGCGTCCGGGCCGCATCCGCCTGATCGCGAAGGGCAAGCTTCAGGACGAGCCCGTTCTCACGATCCCCGACGTGGACGCGACCGGCAAGCTCGGCGCGCTGGGCATGACCCTTCATCCGGGCTTCGGACGGAACCACCTTCTGTACCTCGCCTACGCCTACAAGAATCCCGTGGGTCCACGCGTCCGTATCGTGCGGTACCGGGAGAAGGAGGGCGCGCTGGTCGAGCCGAAGACGATCCTGGAAGAGATCCCCGCCTGGACGAACCACTGCGGCTGCCGTCTCCGGTTCGGGCCGGACGGCAAGCTCTACGCCACGACCGGCGACGCGGACAAGCCCGACCTCGCCCAGCGGCTCGACTCTCTCGCGGGCAAGATCCTGCGACTGAACGACGACGGCACGATCCCGAAGGACAATCCTTTCGCCGGACAGGAGGGCAAGCGCGGCGAAGTCTGGTCGTACGGCCACCGGAACTCGCAGGGCATCGACTTCCAGCCGGGCACGGGCGCGCTCTACGAGACGGAGCACGGCCCGACGGGCGGCGACGAGCTGAACCGGATCGAGAAGGGCAAGAACTACGGCTGGCCCATCGCCCACCACGACCAGACCGCTCCGGGCACGGTAGCGCCCCTGACCTTCTACGGCGTCCCCTCGCCCGCGCCGGGAAGCACGACGTTCTACCGGGGCAAGGCGTTTCCGCAGTGGCACAACGATCTGCTCGTAGGGTGCCTGCGGGGCGAGTGCATCCTCCACTTCAAGGTGGAAGGGGGCCGGATCGTGTCGCAGGAGCGGCTTCTCGAACACCAATACGGCCGCATCCGCGAGGTGGTCGAGGCGCCGGACGGCTCGGTCTGGTTCACAACGTCGATGTTCGACCCGCCCGAGGCGAACGGCAAGGAGGGCTACGACCAGATCCTGCGGATCGTGCCGGACCGAGACCCGTCGACGCGCAGGGCCTTGGTCTTCCCCGTGAGGGCGGCGGCGGCGGTGACGAGCGCGGGGTAAGCCTCCAGCGCCGGGGCGACGATGTCGGCGGCGGGGCCCATACAGATCCGGGCAAGGGCGTCCGCCGTCCGGATGCGTCCCCCGAACTGGGCCCGCCAAGCCGCCGCGTAGCCCTTCTCGTCGTCGAAAGGCAGGTAGTCGGCCAGGAGGCGACCCGACTGGATCGCCATGCTGATGCCCTCCGCGATGGTCGGGTGAGCCTCGCCCGCCGCGTTCCCGACGCGGAACACGCCGTCCGCCGCCAAGGTTCGGACGCCCGGCCGCAGGGGTCCCGCCGCCTTGGCGGGCGCTTCCAGCCGCGCCCCGGCGACCGCCTCCGCGACGCCCCGGTTCGTCTCGCAGACCGATTCCAGAAGGCTCGTCCAGGCGGTCGGGGCCGGGTGGCGCGCTCGCGCGCGGGCGAGGGCGTCCCGGCGGACGCAGAAGCTCAGGCCCACGACGTCCCGATCGCGGTGCACCATGCCGCCGTACCCGCCGGGGAACGAGGCGAGGATCATCAGATCGTGGTCGAAGGTCGCGTCGAGGAAGAAGCCTTTGAAGGCGAGCATATCGGAGGGCCGATGGTCTCGGGGCGGCTGGGTCGGCAGATCGCCCGCTTCCCAGGACCCGTGCGCCGCGACGACGAAACGGGCGCGGAGCGTTTCCGCACGGTCGCCCACGCCGATCGTGACGACGTGCCTCTCGCCCTTCCTTTCCATCGTGAGGGCTTTCCAGGGCTGGAACGCCTCGACGCCCTCCCCTTGCGCGGCCTCAAGGAGGGTCGGGTCGAGAACCGCCCGCGCCAGGGTTCGGCCCCGGCCTTCCGCACCCTCGACCTTCGGCATCGGCGCGGTGGCGATTCGACTCCCGAAGAACGCTCCCGCACGGGAGGTCGGCGGACCGCCCGCCGCCCGCAGGGCGGCGCCGACGCCCATCGCGTCGAGGATGGGGAAGGTCGTGGCCGACACGAACTCGCCGCACACCTTGCGCCGGGGGAACGGACTCTTCTCGACGATCGCGACCCGCAGTCCCGCCTGAGCGAGGAAGAAGGCGGCGCTAGAGCCCGCCGGTCCGGCGCCGAGGACGATCGCGTCGTAGTCCTTCATCGCGAGCGCACCGCCCGGAACGCGTGGCCGAACGGCGGGGCCGACCGCTCGGTCAGGGTCCAGCCCGCTTCGGGCCAGAGGGCGGACAACTCGCCGTCTTGGAAACCGGCGAGGACGCTGACCCGCGCGTCGTGCCGGGTGACGTCGTTGCAGCCGATGAGGCCCAGCGCCCGGGTTCCCGCGAGGGCGAGGGCGGAGCGGCGGGGTTCGCAGGCGACGAACCTCTGGGTTCGGGCGGCGATCCTGCGGAGCAGCTCGTTTAGGCGCCCTCGTTCGAAGTGGTGCAGAAAGAGGTTGGCGACGATAGCGTCGTAGGTTTCCGCCCGGGGCGATTCCAGGTAGGTGAACGCATCGGCGGCGACGGTTTCACATGGAACCCCCAGGCGGGCGAAGCCTTCGGGCGGCGAGAAGGGCTGCTGGTCGAGGAGGGTGACGCGCGAGGGCCGGGAGACCTTCGCCACCCTCAGCATGAACGTGCCGTCGCCCGCGCCGATCTCGAGGACGCGACCGCCAGGAAGGTCTTTCAGGAGATCGGCCACGACCCGCGCGTTGCCCATCAGGCGGTTGATCCGCCGAAGGTCGGCGCGGGAGCGGCGCGCCCGCGGATCGTCCGGCGGGAGGTCGTCGAGCATCTCGCGCGCCACGGTTCGGGCGATCATGCGATGTGGAAGAGCATGGTCTCGGCGACGAGGCCGGGTCCGAAGGCCATCGCGCAGCCGCTCTGGCCCCGCTCCGCCGCCTCCATCACGTCCTTGAGCACGAACACGACGCTGGGCGAGGACATGTTGCCGTACCGCCGGAGCACGCCGCGAGAGGGGGCGAGGGCCGCGTCGGGAAGCTCCAGCGCGGACTGCACCGCGTCGAGCACGGTGCGACCGCCGGGGTGGACCGCCCAGAGGTCGATGTCGCGGACGGGCACGCCCTGGAGGATCGCGTCGGCCTTGCCGGTCAGGGCCTCCCGAATCGCCCCGGGCACCCGGCCTGAGAGAAGCATGTCGAAGCCCGTGTCTCCCACGTTCCAGGTGATGAGGTCGGCGGTTTCCGGGGCGAGGATCGCGTGGAAACGGTCGAGGGCGATCCCTCGGGGCTCGGCGGTGATGAGGCTCGCGGCGCAGCCGTCGGCGAAGAGGAAGAAGGAGAGGATCTGCTCCGTGTCCCGGCTTTCCTTGAGGTGGAGGGTGCAGAGCTCCAGGTTCAGCATGAGGACCTTCGCGTCGGGTTCCGAGCGAACGACGTGCCGCGCCATCTTCATGGCGTTGACCGCCGCGTAGCAGCCCATGAAGCCGATCATCGTGCGCTCGACGCCGCCGGGCAGGCCGCAGAGCTCGGCGATCTGGAGGTCGACGCCGGGGGCGGACATGCCGGTGCAGCAGGTGACGATGAGGTGGGTGATCTTCGCGCGGTCCTCGCCCAGGTCGAGCGCCTCGACCGCCTTCTGAGCGAGGATCGGCGCCTCGCGTTCGAACCGGCGCATGCGCTCGCCGGTGCCCGGAAACTCGCCGGGGCGGTAGAAGCCGTCCCGATCGAGCACTTCCCCGTCGCCTTCCCGGCCCGTCCGGACCACGGAGTAGCGGTGCTCGATCCCGCCCATGTCGCTCATCCGTCGCAGGAGGCGGGCGCTTCGGGCGTCGTCGGTCAGCCGGTCGCAGGCGTAGTCGACGAAGTCCCGGTGGACGTCGTTGTCCGGCACGCTCGTGGCGATCCGGTTGATGTGGGCCGTGGGCACACCCTCTGCTACGTCACGGCCCTTTTTGGGTTCCCTCGGTTCTGGCTAGCGGTAGGAGGCCGCCATGTCGGCGGGGCCGGTTTCGGCGGTCTTCTTTTCGTGACGGCTTTCGCGGATCAGGCCTTGGAGGGCGGTTTCGTACTCCGCCGCGTCGAGGGGGAGGCTGACGGTGCGCTTTTGGAGGCCGCTGAGGATCATCGCGTTCGCGAGTTCGACGCTGGCGCGGCCCTCCTGGGCGGGGGCGATCAGGGGGACGCCGTCGAGGATCGCGTCGCCGAAGTTGCGCAGGATCTCGACGTGCTGACCGCCTCCGCCCGGCGCGGGCGGGACCTCGCAGCGCCAGACCTCGGGCGTGGAGAAGGAGCCGGGATCGGTGGCGAGAAACCCGCCCACCGGGACGCGAGTGCGCCAGAAGGTGATCGTTCCGTGTTCGACGACGACCTTGCCCCGGTCGCCCGCGATCTCCAGGCGGTTCGTGCCGGGCGCCTCGCCGGTGGTGGTGGTGAAGACGGCGGTCGCGCCGTTCGGGTGTTCGAGGAAGGCGGTCACCTGATCCTCCACCTCGATGTCGTGGAACCGTCCGAAGCCGAGGTGGGCGGTGACGCGCTCAGGCATCCCGAGGATCCACTGGTAGAGGTCGAGGTTGTGCGGGCACTGGTTCAGGAGGACGCCGCCGCCCTCGCCGGCCCAGGTCGCGCGCCAGCCGCCGCTCGCGTAGTAGGCGGCGGTGCGGAACCAGTCGGTGATGGTCCAGCTCGCCCGGCGGATCTCGCCCAGCTCGCCGCTCTGGACGAGGTCGCGGACCTTGCGGTAGCGGGGGTCGGTGCGCTGGTTGAACATCGCGGCGAACACGAGGCCCTTCCGGTGGGCGGCGACGAGCCGCTCCGCGTCGGCCTTGTGCACGGAGATCGGCTTCTCGACGAGCAGGTGGAGGCCGTTCGCCATCGAGTCGATGCCGATGGTCGTGTGCGCGTAGTGGGGCGTCGCGACGAGGACGGCGTCCACGAGGCCGCTTCGGATCAGATCCTCCGAGCGCTCGAACTTCGCCACGTCGTACGGCTCCATGCGCTTGGGGTCGACGTCGCACACCGCCGTCAGCCTGAAGCGCGGAAGCTGGGGCAGGTGGCCCTTGATGTGGGTGGAGCCCATGTTGCCGAGGCCGACGACGCCGAGGCGGACGCGATCCATGCGCAGGGTTTACCCCGTCAGAGGGCTCGTTGGGCAGAGAGCGCGCGGTAGGCGGGGAGGGCGGCGCGGGCGGCTTCGGCGGCGCGGACGAGGAGGGCGGGGATCGCGTCGGGCTCGTCGAGACCGGCCAGCTCGCGGGGGAGTTGGGGGTCGACGCGCAGATACCGCTCGGGGGCGATGAGGCGGCGGACGTAGCCGTCGACCCCCTGGCTCTGGGCCGACATCATGAGGACGATGAGCGGGGCGCCCCAGCCGATGAGGCCGCGCGCGGTGCCGAAGCCCACGCTCCGGCCCCAGAAGAGGCGGCCGGTGCCGAGAGAGACGAGGGTGGGGTCGGTCGCGCCGAGGGCGCGGGCGTCGAGGAGGGCGAGGAGGGCCGGGTTGTTGGCCC
The DNA here is from genome assembly GCA_964516175.1 of uncultured Fimbriimonas sp. Classification (GTDB taxonomy): domain Bacteria; phylum Armatimonadota; class Fimbriimonadia; order Fimbriimonadales; family Fimbriimonadaceae; genus Fimbriimonas. Next base: position 39,953 of record CAZEWR010000037.1, read on the forward strand.
ACATGCCGCCGTCGATAAAGGAGGAGCCGGCGACGCTCGCGCTGGGAAAGAAGCTGGGGGCGGCGGTGCTGGCGAGGACGGCGTCGACGAGGGTGACGCCCCGGTCGCCCGCCGAGCCGGGGTGGTGGTGGGAGCGGAAGGTGCGGGTGTTGCCGGTCACGACGTCGAGGGCGTTGATCGTGAGGGGCTTGGAGACGTCGCCCAGGGTGGCGTCGCCGAGGGCCTCGACGAGGGCGGCCTTCAGGTCGTCGGCGCCGTAGGCGGGCTTGGCCCAGCCTTTGAAGGCGAGGAGCCTTTCGCGAAAGGGGAGGTCGGCCTGGGTGAAGATGCGCGGGACGTGCTTGACGAAAAGGTCGAGGGTCTTCTTGGGCGAGTTGCCGAGGGCGAGCCCGGCGGCGACGATGGCTCCGGTCGAGGTGCCGGAGTAGGCGTCGAACTCGACCGGGGCGCCTTCGCTCCCCCAGAGGTCCAGGACCGCCGCCGGGACCACGCCCCGCACCCCGCCGCCATCGACCGCCAAGATCCGCACGGTTCATTGTGGCGAGACTCGGGATGGTTCCGCGCGGGCAAGCTCGCCGATCGAAAGCGGCCGCAAGCGACCGCACTCTCAAAGGGTTCATCCTCTGGCGGTGGAGATTCGCCCCGCGACGCCGGACGACAAGTTCGCTCTCGGCGTGCTGATGGCCGCCTCGATGGCGGCTCTCGGCCCGGGCTTCTATCCGCCCGACCGGGCCGAGGCCGCCGCGCGGTACCTGACCGTCCCCGACGACGCGGTCATCGAGGACGGGACGCAGTACGTCGCGGAGATCGACGGCCGTTTGGCGGGGACGGGCGGATGGAGTTCGCGGCGCAAGCTGTTCACCGGGAGCGCGGATCAGGAAGGCTTGACGGGTCGGCTCGATCCCCGGACGGAGCCCGCGCGCATCCGGGCGTTCTTCGTGCATCCGGATTTTGCGCGGCGGGGCGTGGCGCGGGCGCTCTACGGGCGTTGCGAGCGGGACGCGCGGGCGGCGGGCTTTCGGGCGTTCGCCTTGATGGCGACCTTGCCGGGGGTTCCGCTCTACCGGTCGCTCGGGTTCGGAGAGGAGCGGCCGACGACGATCCGGCTGCCGGATGGAACGGGGCTCGAGTGCGTCGAAATGATAAAACCTCTTTAAAGCCGGTTACCCCCTACCCCCAGGGCGCTATAGTGGTAGGGGGTATCCCTATGAAGCGCGCGTTCACCCTTATCGAACTCCTGGTCGTCATCGCGATCATCGCCATCCTGGCGGCGATCCTCTTCCCCGTGTTCGCCCAGGCGAAGGCCGCCGCGAAGAAGACCGCCGACCTGAGCAACCAGAAGCAGATCGTGACCTCGATCATGCTCTACGCGAACGACAACGACGACCGGACCTGCAAGTCCCACCACGATCTCGCGGAGGGCGAGACGATCAAGGATCTCTACACCTGGTACGCGCCGCTCCAGCCGTACATCAAGAACTCGGACGTGTTCCGCGACCCGGCGATGAACGACACGCCCACCCTCTTCCCCTACCCGGTGACCCTCGCCGACTGGAAGACCTACCGCACGGACTACCTGATCAACGGCTTCTTCTCCCACGGGGCCTCGCTGGGGATCGCGTCGCGCCCCGCCGAGCAGATCATCATCGGCGAGCGGCACGCGGGCATCGCGTTCTTCGACTACCACCCTTGGCCTTCCGCGCCGGACGGCAACTGGGAGCGCGGGTTCCTCGACGGCTCGGGCTACCAGATCGGCGACGTCGACTCGGACTCGCAGATCCCCGACGCGAAGAACGTGGGGCGGCACACGGGCGGCAACAACTACGCGTTCGTGGACGGCCACGCGAAGTGGTCTAAGTTCGCCCAGACGCTCGACCGGAACAAGCCCGCGACGGCCGTGGACAACTGGGGCATGCACAACGTCGACGGTCTGCCGTCGAACGAGGACGAGTAGAGTGCGACCTCTCCTCCTGCTTCTCCTGGGCGCCCTGCTGGCGTCGTGCTCGGGCGGCGATTCGGGCACGGTGCAGGCGACGCCCCAGCAGGCGAAGGCGGGGGCGCGGGGCGGGCACGCCGCGCCTCCGGCCACGCCTTAGCGAGAGACGGAACCCACCCCACCCATCCACCCGGGGCGCGACTCCGTCGCATCCCTCGGCGGGCCCTCCCCCTTTAGGAAGGGGGAGGCGACTCGCGTTTTCCCTTTTTTCGCGTGTAGGCCACCTGGACGACGCCGGACTCTGCGGTGGCCATCGTGCCGTCGGCCTCGATCTCCAGCTCGAAGGGGTTGAAAAGCCAGCCGAGGCCGAACTCGCGGCCCGCGTCCTCGGCGCGCTGCCGCATCGCCTCGTGGGTCAGGCCGTCGAACGAGGCGGGAGCGAAGCGGAGCCGGCAGCCTTCGATCTCGAAGCGGCCATCCAGGGCGCCCCGGTGGCGAAAGGAACCGTCGGGACGGAGTTCCAGGGGAGCGGGTTGGGCCTCGCGCAGGAGGGCCTTGACCTCGGCGGGCTTGAGCGAGTCCTCGGCTCCGGGTCGGAGCCGAGGCGCGCCCACGTAGTCTCCCGCCAGCTCCTCGAAGGTCGCCAAGATAATCTAAGTCTGGCATACCGAATAGGGCGAAAGGCACGGGCCTTAACGCTTAAACAGGGTAACGTCGTTTCGCCATGGCCTTGCCTTTAAGGAGCAAGAATCCTCCTGAATCCTTTCCTTTCGCGACGGTCTTCCTGATCGTCGCCAACGTCCTCGTCTACATCGTCACCACCCGGGACGGCCTCCAGATCCGCGAGTCCGTCGTCGACGACTGGGCGATCCGGAGCGCGGATTTCTCCGTGCTCAAGATGGTCACCGCGATGTTCCTCCACGGAGGGCTGATGCACCTCCTGGGGAACATGTGGTTCCTCGCCCTTTTCGGCATCGCGGCCGAAGGGCGGCTCAAGTGGTTCCGTTTCCTTCCCCTCTACTTTCTCGCCGGCCTCTCGGGCGACGTGCTCCATCACCTGATCCAGGGCGTCAACGAGGCGACCCGTCCCTCGCTGGGCGCCAGCGGCGCGATCATGGGCGTGATGGGCGCCGCCCTCTGGATGTTCCCCTACGCCAAGGTCACGACCCTGTGGGGCTGGGGCTACCGATGGCGGATCACCGACTGGCCCATGTGGGGCGTCGGGCTGTACTACGTCGGCTTCGATCTCCTGGAGTTCTGGCTTTTCAGCGGGAAGGACGGCGTGGGCCACCTCGCGCATCTGGGCGGCGTGGCCGCGGGGTTCGTCCTTTGCATGGCGTTCCGTCCCAAGCGCGACAGCGAGATGGCGAGCGAGAGCAAGGCGACCCTCGCGGAGGTGAAGGACCTCTCGGTCCTCAGCCGCATGGAGCTGGCCGAGCTTCACCTAGGCAATCCTACGGACGTCCTTATCGTGCTGCACTGGATGGACAAGAGCCTGCGGGAGGCGCGCGGGCCGAACCAGGCGTGCGTGGACGCGTTCTTCAAGGCGCTTCCGAAGATGCGCCGCGAGATGGACCCGCGCGCCCTCGCCGCCCCGCTGGTGGCCCTCTCAGGCCAGGGCCTGGTCAAGGCGCGGGAGATGGTCTCCATCGCGGGCGACCTAGAGCGCGCGGCGGACAACGCGAACGCGATGCGACTCTATGAGATCGCCTACGGCGCCGCCGACTCCACCGAGGCCGAGCAGGAGACGGCCTGCTTCCGGTGCGGCCTGATCAGCGAGAACATCGTCCACAACCGGGAGCGCGCCGCCGCCTGCTACTCGGAGGTTCTGCACCGCTGGCCCATGGGTCCGTTCGCCCAGCAGGCGACGGTGCGGCTGACCGCGATCCAGGGGAAGGTCAAAGTCTAGGCGCCCATTTTGGCTTCCCAGGCGCACGGTCCACGTCGAACCCCGCGCCTAAGGACCTAGAGGCCCAACGACTCGATGAACTCCCTCGCCGCCTGAATCCCGCCCGCGTCGAGCGTGTGGCCGCCGGGGTGCCAGCGCACGGAGACGCGGGCCCCGGCGCGGGAGAGCATGGCGGCGAGGCGGGAGGCGTTCTCCTTGGGGACCATCGGGTCCTGCTCGCCACAGTCCAGGTGGACGCGGACGCCCATGAGGTTGGGAAGGGCCTCCGGCTCGAAGGGCACCATCGGGGCGAGGAGCAAGGCGGCCCGGAACGTCTCGGGGCGGCGCAGCAGGATCGCCGCCGCGACGTTCGCGCCGTTGCTGAAGCCCACCGCGATCCGTTCGCCAGGCGCCTTCTCGGCCACGAAGTCGGCCAGTTCGTCCGCCCGCGTCGCGAGGTTCTCCAGGTCGAACACGCCTTCCGCCCGGCGCCGGAACCACCGGTTCATGCCCCGCTCCGGTTCCTTGCCGCGCGGCGCGAGCAGTCCCATGCCGGGGGTGCGGAGTTCGCGTCCGAAGGCGAGCATCTCGCGCTCGTCCCCGCCCGTTCCGTGGAGCATCACGAGCGTCGGATCGCCAGGCTCGGCCAGGTGGATGAAGTCGGGCATGGCGGATTGTAGCCCTCTCCAAGGTTCTGAGCGCTACAAAAGGTAAACTATGGTCCACTATGGCCGATAAACTGCCCACCGTGGTGATCGTCGGCCGACCGAACGTCGGCAAGAGCACCCTCTTCAATCGCATCGTCAAGCGTCGGCTCGCCGTCGTGGAGGACGCCCCCGGCATCACGCGCGACCGCCTTTACGCCGCCGCCGAGTGGAACGGCAAGCGCTACCAGGTCGTGGACACGGGCGGCATCGTGTTCAACGAGAGCGACCCTCTCTCGGAGCAGATCCGCGTCCAGGCGAACGTCGCCCTCGCGGAGGCCGACATCGTGCTGTTCCTCGTCGACGCGATGGACGGCCTGAACCCCGACGACCAGGACCTCGCCCGTCAGCTCCGGGGCTTCACGCGCCCTATCTACGTCATCGTCAACAAGGCCGACCACCCGAACCGGGACCTTAACGCGAACGAGTTCTACTCCCTCGGTCTCGGCGAGGTGTATCCCATCTCCGGCCTCCACGGACGGGGCGTGGCCGACCTGTTGGACGAGATCGTCGCCCGCCTGCCCGAAACCTCGGCGGCGGGCGAGGACGAGCCGGAGGAGGTCAAGGTCGCCATCGTGGGTCGTCCGAACGTCGGGAAGTCGAGCATGGTCAACGCCTTCACCGGCGAGCAGCGGGTGATCGTCTCGAACATCGCGGGCACCACGCGCGACGCGATCGACACCGAACTGGAATACCGGGACGAGAAGTTCCGGCTGATCGATACGGCGGGTATCCGGCGGCGGGGCAAGATCCAGGGCACCGTCGAGTACTACATGGTCAATCGCGCCGAAAAGGCGATCGCGCGGGCCGACTGCGCCCTGATCGTCGTGGACGGTAGCGAAGGCCTCACCGACGGCGACAAGCGCGTGATGAAGCTCGCCCACGACTCCGGCAAGGCGGTCGTGTTCGCGGTCAACAAGTGGGACACCAAGGAGCCGCCGGACGGGCGACCGCGCCAGTCGAGCACGCTCAAGCAGGACTTTCTCAAGCTGATCTCGGACGAGATCCCCGAGCTCTCGTACGCGACGGCGGCGTTCACCTCCGCCCTGGAGAGCGCGGGCCTGGAGCCGGTGCTGGACGAGGTTCTCAAGGCGGTCGAGGCGTACAACTTCCGCGTCTCGACCGGACAGCTCAACCGGCTGATCCAGGACGCGGCGTTCGCGCGCCCGTACACCTCGAAAGGCAGGCAGCTCAAGATCTACTACGCGACCCAGGTCTCGGCGCGCCCGCCGACGTTCGCCCTGTTCTGCAACGACCCGGACATCATGCACTTCTCCTACCAGCGGTACCTGATGAACAAGATCCGCGAGGCGTTCCCCCTCGCCGGAACGCCGGTGCGCCTCGTCCTCAAGAGCAGCCACAAGCGTCCGGAGGAGGACATCCGCCGGACGACGGTGCGCCGCAAGCGCGAGGATTCCGGGCAGACCGAAGACAAGCGCTGACGGCGGCGCTAACGAGGTTCGCCTTCCGGGTCGCGGGACGGGCGCTACAATGCCAGACCGATGAATCCGGTTCAGAACGCGCGCGAGACGTCCTCGGAGAGTGCCGGACGGTTCTACGTTCCCGCGCTGGACGGTCTTCGTCTCGTGGCGTTCCTGATGGTGCTGTGGGCGCACTCGATGATCGGGCCGGATCGGACCGACGCGCCGCCGATCCCCCTTTACGGGGCCTTTCGCATGGCCGGGACGTACGGCGTTCCCGTCTTCTTCGTGCTGAGCGCGTTCCTGATCACGCGGCTTCTCCTGATCGAGAAGGCGCGGGATGGGCGGATCGACTTCCGGGCCTACTACGTTCGCCGGACGCTCCGGATCTGGCCGCTCTACTTTCTGGTCGTCGCCCTCGCGATCGCGCATTGGGCGCTGGTCGTCCACCGGGTGCCCTGGGGGGCCGCGTTCTCGCTCGTCACGTTCACGGCCAACTGGTACCGAGGCTTCGTCGGCCCGATCGACAGCTTCGCCGCGCTTCTGTGGAGCGTTTCCGTGGAGGAGCAGTTCTACCTCGTCTGGCCCTTCGTGGTCGGTCGCTGCTCGGTCCGGGGGCTTTGGATCGCGAGCGGGGCGATGGTGGTCCTCGCGCTCCTCGCCCGCATCGTCGTGGTGGTCGCCCAGGCGAGGGGCGCCTTTCCCGTGACCGCTCCCGAAGGGATGTGGCACGCGACCACGAGCCATCTCGACGCGCTCGGCCTTGGAACCATGCTGGCTCTCGCCTGGGAACGCCTGCCGAAGCTCGGCGGATGGCGATGGTACGCCGCCTTCGCCGCCTGCCCGGCCATCCTGGTCGTCCAGTCGCAGTGGTTTCCGCTCGGCTACCGATCCACGCCCTTCGACGCGTGGGTGGCGGTGGGCTACACGATCGTTCCCTTCGTGGCGGCGGGGATGGTGGCCCTCGCCGCGCGTTCGGAGCGGAGCTTTCTGGAGCATCCCAAGGTGGTGGCCTTGGGAAGGCTCACCTACGGGATGTACTGCTTCCACCTGTTCGTGATCTACATCGTGGACAGCAACGCCCTAGCCTCGCTTTTCCGGGGCAAGCCGCTGCGGATCGTCGCGATCCTCGGCGCGACCCTCGCGCTCGCCGCTCTGTCCTACCGGTTCTACGAACGGCCGTTCCTGAGGCTCAAGCGGCGGTTCGAGCGGGTCGACACCCGTCCGGTCTGACGTCCGTGAGGGTGTCCACCCGCACGAACGTCCACCGAAACAGTATCCTCTTCCCAATGGAGCCCAAGCGCCTCCTAGTCATCGACGGATACTCCCTGCTCTACCGCGCGTTCTTCGCGACGCGCTACCTCAGCACGAGCGACGGAAGGCCGACGAACGCCCTGTTCGGGTTCACGTCGATGCTGTTCACGCTGCTCGAGCGGGTGAAGCCCAACGCCGTGGTCGTCGCGATGGACGCGCCGGGCAAGACGTTCCGGCACCACGAGTACGCGGAGTACAAGGGAACGCGCAAGGAGACGCAGGACGAGCTGCGCGTGCAGCTCAAGGAGGCGCGCAACCTCGTGGCGACGCTCGGCATCCCGGTGGTCGAGATCACGGGATTCGAGGCGGACGACGTGGTGGGCACGATCTCCACCCGGGCCGAGGCGAACGGCTACCACACGACCATCGTGACGGGCGACCTAGACTCGCTCCAGCTCGTGGACGAGTGCGTGAGCGTGGTCACCCCCGCCGTCGGGATGAGCGACACGAAGACGTACGATCCGGCGGCGGTGGTGGAGCGCTACGGCTTCGGGCCGGAGTTCGTGCCGGACTTCAAGGCCCTCAAGGGCGATACCAGCGACAACATCCCGGGCGTTCCGGGCATCGGGGACAAGGGAGCGGCGGAGCTGATCCAGAACTTCGGCACGATCGAGCAGATGATCGAGCGGTTCGCCGAGCTTCCCGCGAAGTACCAGAAGCGGATCGAGGGCCAGCAGCCGCAGATGCTCCAGAGCAAGTGGCTCGCGACGATCGTAAGGGACGCGCCCATCGAGTATTCGTTCGAGCCGTTCCGGCTGACGGAGGCGGAGTTGGACGGAGCGGTCAAGCTCCTCGAGTCGTACGAGTTCCGCCAGCACGTCCGGCGGGCGCGTGCTCTGCTGTCCCCGTACCTGGGCGACGGCCAGCAGCCTGAGGAGCCGGTCGTCGAGGTCGGCGACGAGGCGATCGAGGTCAAGCACAGCGAAGCGAAGCGGTACGGCGACCTCGCCAAGTTCGTCGACGACCGGCCGTTCGCCCTTGTGCTCGGCGCGCCGGTGCGAGCCGACCTGTTCGAAGAGAACGAACGCAAGGCGTTCGTCGCGATCGGCGACGACGTCTGCGAGTGCCGGGAATTGGACGCGCTCAAGCTTCTCCAGGACCTTCCCCATCTGGCGACCCTTCACGACGCGAAGCCGATCTACAAGAAGCTGCCGCCGGAGACCGCCGCGCCGGGGTTCGACACGATGCTCGCCGCGTACGTCCTGCGCTCGGAGCGCTCGACCTACCCCCTGCGGGATCTGATCGGCGGCTATCTGGAGGTCCAGCCGCCCGAGACGGAGGCGCAGACCGCCGTCGCGCTCTATCGCCTGCGAACGCCCCTGGAGGATCGACTGACCAAGGAGGACCAGCTCTCGGTGCTGACCGACATCGAGCAGCCCCTGATTCCGATCCTCGCGGAGATGGAGGGGCTCGGGATCGTGGCGGACCCCGCCCAGCTTCAGGAGTTCAGCAAGGAGATGGCGGTGGCCATCGAGCGCACGACGGCACACATCTTCGAGCTGGCGGGGCAAGAGTTCACGATCGGCTCCCCCAAGCAGCTCGGCGAGGTGCTTTTCGACAAGCTCAAGCTTCCCGGCGCGTCGAAGACGAAGACGGGCTACGCGACGGGCGTCGAGATCCTGGAGCCCTTGGCGGCGGAGCACGAGATCGCGGCGGAGATCCTTTCCTGGCGCGAGCTGACCCGCCTGAAGTCCACCTATGCCGACGCTTTGGGCAAGCTGATCCGGGAGGACGGGCGTATCCACACGACCTACAACCAAGCGGTGGCGGCGACGGGGCGGCTGTCGTCGAACGACCCGAACCTTCAGAACATCCCCATCCGTACCGAGTTGGGGCGGGGCATCCGCAAGGCGTTCCGGGCGGCGCCGGGCTACCTTTTGGCTTCGCTCGACTACTCGCAGATCGAGCTTCGCATCCTCGCCTCCATGTGCGGCGAGCCCGCGCTCGTCGAGGCGTTCACCGAGCGAGTGGACGCGCACACCGTCACCGCGCAGCAGATGTTCAAGCTGGGCGACGACGCACCGACGAAGGACCAGCGGCGGCTGGCGAAGATGCTCAACTACGCGGTTCTGTACGGGGTCAGCGAGTACGGCCTCGCCCAGCAGCTCGGCTCGAACTTCTCGATCGCGGAGGCGAAGGACCTTATCCGGCTCTACAACGAGCGCTTCCCCACCGTCAAGGAGTTTACGACCTCCGTGGTCGTGGAAGCACGCAGCAAAGGCTTCACGACGACGATGAAGGGTCGGCGGCGCTACTTCCCCGATATCCACGCGGGCAAGATCAACGAGCGGCGCTACGCCGAGCGGCAGGCGATGAACGCGCCGATCCAGGGCACGGCGGCGGACATGATCAAGCTCGCGATGCTCGAGGCCCGCAACGCCCTGGTCGGTACCGGAACGCGGATGCTGCTGAACGTCCACGACGAGCTGGTGTTCGAGATGCCGCCGGACGAGCAGGGGCTCGTGCCGAAGCTGCGGGCGGCGATGGAGAGCGCCTTGCCGCTGAGCGTGCCGGTGGAGGCCGACGCCAAGGTAGGCGAGGATTGGCTGGCGATGACGCCGATCCCCTGATCTCTCCCTCGATAAAGCGAGGGAGAGCCTTTGGTGGGGACGTCTCCGCACGAAAGGGAGTACCGTAAACGAGAGCTATGATCGTCGCGACCGCTCTCGCCCTGTTCCTCCGCCAGAACCCCCTTCCCCCGCCGACCCTTCCGGCGGGCACCTCGCCGGAGTTCGCCAAGCTCGCCCTGGCGGTCGAGGCGAAGCTGGTCGAGGGAGACACCGCCGGGGCCCGGGAGCTGGCGAGATCGCTGCCGGTTCGGGAGCCCCGAGTGATCTGGAAAGACGACTCGAACCTTCCGGCGGGTTTGAAGGCCGAGCGGGCGAAGTCGTTCGCGATGGCGGTGTCGAGTTGGAGCAAAGCCTCGAAGAACGGCTTCGCGCCCAAAGAGACGGAAGACGCCCCGGACGTCGCGGTCGGCTTTGCGGAGGCGCTACCCGAGGGTGCGGACGGCCTTCCCCTCGCCGCGCGGACGGAGCCGGGAACGCCCTTCCGGGCGACCATCGGCCTCATGCGCGGGAAGCCGGGAACGCCGATCCGCAAGGAAGACCTGACGGTTCAGCTCGCCTACGTTCTCGGTCGCTACCTGGGCGTCCCCGAGGCGCCGTTTCCCGGTAGCGCGATGCATCTGGACGCACGCCCGAATCTTCTCCCGCTGATGCCTCAGCGCCCCGAGGCCGCCGTCGCCGCGGGCAACCTCGAGCTCGCCGACCGGCTCAGGGCCGGAATCGCGGCGGGAAAGCCCACCGGCCTGGTCGTCCCGACGGTCAGTCTTCCCAAAGCCAGGCTCGACCTGGGTGAGGTGCGCCAGGGAGAGCCGATCCGAGCGAGCTTGGAGATCGAGAACGTGGGCGCGGGACCGTTGGACTGCCGTATCGAGCCCGATTGCAGCTGCTTCAGCCCGTTTCCCCAACGCAAGATCGCTTCTCAGGGACGGACCACGTTTCCGGTGGTCGTCAACACGCAGGATTACATCGGCCGGCAGGATAAGGTCCTGCTCCTCCTGAGCAACGATCCTGAGCGCCCGCAGATCGAGATTCCGGTCTCGTTCAGTTCCCGGCCCGCCTACCGAATGTTTCGCCCTGGAGGAGCGAGCGTCGTGGTCCCGGCCAAGGGAGGGGCCTACGACGTGTTCCTGTTCGCCGACCCGAAGCTTTCTTTCCGTCCCACGGAGGCGCGTTGGACCGGCGGGGTGGACGGCACGGTCACGATGACCGAATGGTCCGGGGCCTTGGCCGACCCGGAGATGAAGGAGGAGAGCCGAACGCGTCAGGGCTGGCGTTTCCGGGTGCGGCTTTCGGGCGACGTGCCGCCCGGACAGTGGCCCGGCAGCCTGGTGGTGTCGACCGATTCGCGCGTGTTCAGTACCCTCATCTACGGCATGACCGCGCAGAAGGGCATCGTGGCCGACCGGGTCTACCTGGGGGACATCACCGAGCAAACGCGGGCGAGCTTCCTCGTCGGGCGCCCGAACGCCCCTTTCAAGGTTCTCGGCGTGGATGCGGGCAAGGCCTTCAAGGCGACCTGGCGCGATCATCGTCCCGGCGGCTGGGAGTATCAGATCGATCTGGAGTATCTGGGCGGGGCTCAGAAGGGCGATCTGGCCGTCCCGGTTCGGATTCGTACCGACGATCCGAAGCAGCCGGTCGTCGAGACGCTGATCACCGGAAATGTGCGTTAGGCCGGCGGGGCGGGGGCGCTTCCTCTTCCTGTCCTTCGCCCTCCTTCCTTTTCCTCTGATGGGTCTGTTCTCTTCTCCCGCGTCTCCTCGCGCCCACAAGCCCTCTGAGCCCGCGTGGACCGTCTTCCTGGCGGGCGATGCGGAAGGGATGCTCGCGCCCTGTGGCTGTACGAGTCCTCAACAGGGCGGCCTCAAACGGCGCGCGACCATTTTGCGAGAAGGCGGCGAGCGACGCGTTCTGCTCGATAACGGCGGTCTGGGGAGCGGGAACGGAGTTCAGAGCCGGATGAAGGCGGAGACGACGGCGATCGCCCTGGAAAGGCTGGGGATCGACGCGTCGAACTTTACCGCCCGCGACGCGGCCTTAGGGTCGGGCGAGGCGATCCAGTTGGCGCGCCTTTCTAAAGGCCGGTTGCTCTCGACGAGCCTACGTCCCAGTGGCACCCTTCCCTTCGTTCCTTGGCGAACCGCCGGCCCGTTCCTCGTGGGCGGCGCGACCGCCCGGCCGGACGCGCTGGGTCGCGATCTGGGCGAGTCGTCCCTACCCCCCGAGGAAGCGGCCCACCGACTGGCCCAGGCGGCGGAAGGACAGGGCCTCGCCCCGATCCTGCTGTTCGACGGCGACCGTGCGTCCGCCCGCGCCCTCGCGCGGGCGGAGCCTGCCCTGAGGCTCGTGACCTACCGGGCTACAGGCCGCCCGCCCGCCATCCTGGAGCGCGAAGGGACGGGTGCCCTGGCAACGCCGGGGGAGCGCGGGAAGGACGTGGTCCGGCTCGTTTGGCAGGACGGAGGATTCGCCTCCTCGGCGGTCGTTCCTTTGGGCCCCTGGGTTCCCGACGATCCCGAGGCGACGGACCTTTACCGTGAGTACCTGAAGCGCGTCTCGCGCTCTACCTTGCTGGAGGATTCCCCTCACGTCTCGAATCCGAGAAGCTTCGCGGGGACTCCGCGCTGCGGTTCCTGCCACCAGGCGGCTCTGGCCGTCTGGGAGAAGAGCGACCATCATCACGCCCTGAAGACCCTGAAGACGGTCGGTCACGACCGGGACCCGGACTGCGTCCGTTGCCACGTGGTCGGAAAGGACGCGGCGGCGATCGCCTTCGTCTCGCCCGCCAAGACTCCCGGACTGGCGAACGTCGGCTGCGAAAGCTGTCACGGCGCGGGTGCGGCCCACGCGGCGACGCCGAAGAGGATCCGTCTACCGAAGGTCGGCGGGCGGGCCTGTCTGCCCTGTCACGACCCGGAGAATTCGCCCCGCTTCGACTTTGCGACCTACTGGCCAAAGGTTCGTCACGGAAAGTAGAAGGGGCTATCCAGTCCCCCTCTCGGCGCTAGCGCCGGACTGGTAGACACAAGGCGCCAAAACGATTCACCCAAGATGAATTTTGCTTTTTTCTTCGCCGCGATCCATAGGGGTCTCCCGCCCTGAAACCTGTACCGCCGGGTTCGAAGGAGTCCGAGAGGCGCCCCCTTGCGCCGCACGGCGAGAAGACGGAGAATGAAAAGACCGAGAGGGCGAGGACGCCGATGGAAACACGGATGGGAAGGATCGAGGAGACGGAAGAAGGAACGCGGGGACCGCGGCTGAGCGAAGTGCTCTTCGATCGCCCGCGTCCCGGATTCTCCGCCTTCGCTCCCTTGCCCAGCAACGTGGAAGCGAGCGAGGCGGCCCTCCGCTTCTCGGCGGGCCACGAGCCGTTCGTCGCTTTGGTCGGGCCTTCGGGCTGGGGCAAGACGCATCTCCTGGGAGCGGCGGCGATGCGTATGGCGAAAGGCACGCCGCCGGTGCGGCTCGCCTCGGTAGGTGAGTACCTCCGTAGCGGAGGAGCGCTGGATCTGCCGGGAGCCCTCCTCCTGGACGATTGCCAAGAGGTTCTGGACAAGCCGAAGATGCGACTCATGCTTCGGCTTCTCCTTGAACGGCGGGTCCGGGCCGGCCGTCCGACGATGCTGGCGTTCACGCTCCCTCGCCCCACGCGCGCACTCCAGAGTCTGCTGCCGCTCGAGCGCACCTGGAACACGACGGTCCTGGAGGCTCCTGCGGCCGAGGAACGGGCGCTGTTGATCGAGCAAATGGCTTTGGCCGAAGGACTCACGCTTTCGCCCCGGCTCGTCCGAATCATCGCCCGTTCGATGTATGGCAACGGACGGACGCTCAGTGGGGCGCTAAAGCGGCTCCGGCTTTCGGGTGCGACCTGGCTCGACGCGTGTTCGACCCTGCGGGCCTGCGGGCTGCTGGACCCTTTCTTCGCGGACAGCCCTGGCTGGGACCTCAAGGGTCAGATCGCACGCCTCGCCGAGCGGAACCGAACGCGGTTCGGACGCGTCCTACCGAGCGACCTCGCGATCTACGCGATGCTCCGGGTCGCCGGGCTCGGTGAGGCCGACGTGGCGCGAGCCGAATCGGTCGAGCCCGGCGCGGCCTACGTACGTTCCAGCCGCCTCGCTTCGGAGATCGCAGCCGACCCCGTCGCGGCTACCTATGTCGCGCGATTCGTGGAACTGGTCGTCGAGTCGCTGGCGGCCGAGTAACCCCTAAGGCGCGCCTCGCGTCGTATACTGCAGAGAGCCAGAGGCTATGAAGAACCAAAACGACCTGATCTTCTCGATCGTGTT
>CAZEWR010000038.1:0-53694 GCA_964516175.1 uncultured Fimbriimonas sp.
CCCAAGGGACCGGTGGGCATCTCGACGCCCGGCGTCAGGATGTTTTCCGGATGGCCCGGGGTTTTGGAGTGGAGTTGGCGGAAGTTCTTCAGCTCGCTCAGCGGGAGATCGTAGCCCGTGAGATGAAGAAGCGAGTAGAGGAGCATCGAGCCGTGGCCCGCGCTGAGGATGAAGCGGTCGCGATCAAACCACTTCGGATCCTTAGGGTCGAACTTCAGGTGCTTCGACCAAAGGGCGTACGCGGCGGCGGCCATCCCCAGAGGGAGTCCCGCGTGGCCGCTTTTGGCGGCCTCGACGGCATCGAGGGAGAGCCCTCGGATCGTGTTGATGCTCCGCGTACGCAAGTCGGACATAGAGCCTAGGGTACCAGGGGAGAGCCGGCCCCCTATTTCCTAGGCCCTGCCTCCTAGACCGCCCCTTCTTTCTTCAGTTCGTCGAGGATGAACAGGCCGCCCTTCTCCCAGTCTTTGAGGAATCCGTCGAGGCCGTTCTTGGTGAGGGGGTGCTGGAACAGCATGCCCATAGTCTTGTAGCCCATGGTCGCGATGTGAGCGCCCGCCTTGATCGCATCCAGGACGTGGAGCGGGTGGCGCACCGAGGCGACGAGGATCTCCGAGTCGTAACCGTAGACGTCGATCATGTTGACCGAGTCGCGCACCGCCTGCATACCGTCGCCGCCGCCGTCATCTACCCGGCCCACGAAGTTGGAGATGAACGTCGCCCCCGCCTTGGCGGCGAGCAGGGCCTGCGGCACGGAGAAGACGAGGGTCACGTTCGTGCGGATGCCGCGCTGGGTCAGCTCCTTCACGAGCTTGATCCCCGGCTCGATAAGCGGGACCTTGACCACGACGTTCGGGTGCCAAGAAGAGACCTCCATGGCCTCCTTGAGCATCGTGTCGTAGTCCGTCGCCACGACTTCCGCGCTGATGTCGCCCTCGGGCACCAGCTCGCAGATCTTGAGGATCGTCTCTTTGAATCCCTTCCCGCTCTTGGCGATGAGGGTGGGGTTGGTGGTGACTCCGTCTAGGATGCCCCAATCGGCGGCCTTTGCCACTTCCTCAACGTCGCCGGTGTCCACGAACAGCTTCATAGTCCCCCGAGTATACGCCCCCGGCAGTCGAACGCCGCCTGCAGTAAGATGGGCGGACGATGGGTAAAGGAAGGCTTGAGGCATTCAGCGACGGGGTGCTCGCCATCCTCATCACCATCATGGTTCTCGAGCTGCGCCCCCCGGAGGGGCACCGATTCGCGGACCTCCTGCCGCTCTGGCCCAAACTGGGCGGCTACATCCTGAGCTTCATCTACCTGGGCATCTACTGGAACAACCACCACCACATGCTCCATGCTGCGAAGCGGATCACCGGAGCGTCGATGTGGGCGAACCATCACCTCCTGTTCTGGCTTTCCCTCGTGCCGGCGGTGACGGCCTGGGCGGACGAAAGCCATTTCGCGACCGCCCCAATGGCGGCCTACGGGATCGTCCTCTTCATGTCGGGCGCCGCCTATTCGATTCTTCAACGCACGCTCACCCGCGACCACGATCCCGACTCCGTGCTGGCCCGTGCCTTTCGACGTGACTGGAAGGGGACCAGTTCGGTGGCGCTTTACGTTGTCGGAACCCTCGTCGCCTTCGTCAGTCCCTGGGTCTCGGGAGCCATCTACGTCTCGGTCGCGTTGATGTGGCTTATCCCCGATCGCCGAATCGAACGGGAGTTGAAACGCGCAGACTCTCACCCCGAGGTCTAGCGAGCCGTCACGGTCTCCTGCATCTACCGGGCGAGTCGTACGATCATCCGCGCGTGCCGCCCGAGAAGCTCGGGATCGAATCCCGCGCGCTCGAGCTGATACCGACAGAGAAGCTCGATCTGCTCCCCCAGGACCGGCTCGTAAGAAGGCTGGGTTAAAGACCAAGGAAGGGAAAAAGGGATCGTGTAACGTGAGCCGCTAACGACGCGGACTTTCTCCTCACCGGGATCGGCTTGTCGCCATCTTGTGCGGCAGACGAAAGAAGGGCGCAACATTCTTGGTCTTCGGACCAAAGCCGTGTGGTCATCGTTGAACCGCCGTACAATACGACCATGAGACGCGGGGAGACCACGGAACCCCCTCGACCGACGCCGGTCGCGGACCACCGAGAACTGTCGCGTCTTTCGCCGAGGGAACGCCAAGTCCTATCCCTCGCCGCCGCCGGTCACCTGGACAAGCAGATCGCTGTCTTGCTTGGCGTTACGCTGAACACCCTGCGGACCTACTGGACCCGCATTCGGGGCAAGCTCGGCGAGACCTCCCGAAGCGCGCTCGCCGCCCTTTACGCGGCGGACGAGGCCTCGGCCGGTCCCCTCAACCCCATCGAAGGCGCGAACTGGCACATCGACATCGAGCGCCAGACCCTGGTCTTCTACGGCGAACGCGACCTTTTTCCGCACGGTGAGATCCCCCTTGAGCAGGCGATCACGCTTTACCACGCGGAAGATCGGGAAAAGGTCGGCGAGTTGCTTCAGGAGGTCCAGACGCGGGACATGCCGCCCTTCAACTTCGCCGCTCGCGTCATCACGTCGTACGGCGTCGAGGTCGCAAGCGCCTACGTGGAGACGGTCCGCGACGAGACGGGCAAGATCGTGCGCGTCGTCGGGCGACACGTTCCCTTTTTCAATCTCACAGGCAACGGATCCCGAGGGGTTCAGGTCGGGGGTTACCGTCGCGATCTCGACACCGGCGAGGTCATGGCGGACGAAGGCTTCCGCTCCCTCTTTCGTATCCAGCCCGATGAGACCGATCTTATCCAAGCCGGCTCGTCCCGCATCTGCCCCGAGCATGTTGGCACCCTGCGAAAGGCGGTCGCGCTGATGGTCGAGCGGGGCGAAGGAAGCCGGGTTCTGAGCGCCCGACTCTGTTTTGAGGGCGGGGACCGCCTTTGGATCACGCTGAAGGTCCGTCTAGAGCTTCAAGGCGGCCGTCCGAAAGCCCTAATCGTGACCGTCGTCGGCTACGACTAGGGTGTCCGACTCAGTTCGTAGCGGTTCCGAAAACGCCATGTGCCGTCGCGCTCGAACTCCTCTTGAATCGTCAGGCGATCGGCCGTCACGAGGAAACGAAATCGAACCTCGCCTCGAACGGTGGGAGAGAAACCTAGAAAGGCGGGCGTACCGTCCTGGAGTCGGACGAGACGGTACTCGCCGTCGAGCCGGTGCGATCCTCGGGCGTCGATCGCGAAGCGACCCTCCCCGAGGGGCCGGATCGTCGTCGTATCGAGGTTGGCGTAATCGGGGAAGCGGGCGGCAAGGCGCAGACCGTCGCCTTCCCGCGCGACGGCTACCATCGTCGCCGTCGAGGTTCGGACCTGCGTCCGATCGTCCGCAAACTCAAGGGAGCCCTTCCAGGCGCCCTCGCACCGAGCCAGCAGGCGCACGGCATCGATCGGCGAGAGGGCTGGAAGCTCCGTCGCTTTCCGGTAGATCGCTCCTCCGAGGGCCAGAACGAGAAACGCGCTCGGCAGAACGACGGAAGGACTCCAAAGCGCTCCCGTGCCGGGCGTCCAAAACGTGCGTCGAGCGAAACGGACCGCGCGGGCGGAAGGCGCGAACCCAATCGGCGTAGAGGCCGAGGGTGTGGCGTCGGCGAGACGGATCGAGAGGAGCGAGGCGAGCAGAACAACGGAGACGCCGACGCCCGCGCGCCGCAGGTGGACGCGCATCCGCTCCAAGGCTCGCGCGACGCGCATCCGGGCGGCGTTCTCGCCCACGCCAAGGAATCGGCCGACCTCGGCGAGGCTCCTTTCGTCTGCAAAGCGCAGGAGCACAGCCTCCCGGTCGCCCGCTTTGAGAGCAGCAAGCGCGTCGTTCAGGTGCGGTTCGACGGTCACCCATGCTTCATCCGGCGTTTCCGGCTCCTGGTAGGCACGTCGCTCCCGAATCCTTCGGCGCGACTCCTCCCGCACGAGATTCATCGACACAAGTCGGACGGCGCCGAAAAGCCAACCGGCGAGCGAAGCGTCGTCCGGGAAGCCCTTCCTCATCAGCAAGAGGAACGCCCCTTGGGTGGCGTCTTCCGCGAGGGATCGGTCGCCGGTCTCCCGCAAGGCGGCGGAGAAGACGAGCCTCTCGTGGCGGCGGCGCAGGTGCGTGAAGGCGACTTCGTCCCCCTGCTCTCGGTAGCGGCGCAGGAGGAGGCCGTCGGCGATCCGGACTTCGGCGCTGCAGGCATCGCTCATCGCTCCACGGGAAGGATGGCGCACCCGATGGCGGGCGCGCGGGCGATCTTGATCGCCTTCCCGGCGGCAAGGGCGCGCAGGGCGTCCCGG
This sequence comes from uncultured Fimbriimonas sp., assembly GCA_964516175.1. Lineage (GTDB taxonomy): Bacteria > Armatimonadota > Fimbriimonadia > Fimbriimonadales > Fimbriimonadaceae > Fimbriimonas. The sequence continues at coordinate 4,301 of CAZEWR010000038.1, forward strand.
AGGGGGGTCTTCCGCACCGCTCGCTCGTCGACCGCATCATCGAGCCCACCTAGGTAGCGAAGTCGACCGCCTTTGTCCAGGACGGCGAAGGTCAACGACTGGCCGATGCCGTACCGGCGCATCAGGGCGCCCTCCTCGTCCTCCAGAAAAGGAACCTTCAGGTATGCGCGCTCGGGAAGATCGACCGGGCGATCGGAAAACTGCTTGCGGCCGGTCCGGACCGCGACGAAGGCGAAGCCTTTCGGACCGAAATCCTTTACGAGACGCTGAAGGCGGGCCTTATAGTAGACGGTCACACCGCACTGCTCGTTGAGGAAGACAGCGACGAGATTGCGGCCGCTCCGTATGGCGTCGAGGCTCAGGGGCTCTCCACCGCCGACACGGGGCAAAGGCTTCGCAGCGGCCTCGACGGGAACCGGTCGAAGGAGCGGAACCATCCGTAGCGCATCCCGGATCTCGTTCGACAGTCGCCACGCCATCATGCGGTTCTGCATGACGAGGATCGTCTCCCGCTTCCCCAAGCGCGTCTTCCGCGGCCGCATCGCGAACTCACAGTAGAAGCCGTAGGGATCGCCGCCTAGGTACCGCAGGCCGTCGTCACCCTTGCGGATGCCAAGGACGCTCTTCGGCGCGTCGACTTGAGCGAGAAGCGAAGGGGCGTTCAAGAGGAGGTTTGGCTTGCCGTCGATAAGCCGACCCACCTCCGCGAGAAAGCGGCCAAAGTCCCGAGGGCTCGTCCAGAGCTCGTTGCCGAGAGCGTCCACGTAGAGGTGGTAAGGATCGAGCGTCGGCTCACCGAGAGCGTAGTGGCCCCTCGCCGCGCCTTTGGGCGGCGGGCCGTAGGCGCTGTCGACCATTCCAAGGGGGTGGAAGACCTCCTCGGCCACGACCTCCGGCGCGGGCTTTCCTCCGGCTCGCGCCACCACCCGTTCCAAGAGGGCTTCGTTCGCCGCCGAAACGCCTTCGGTGGTCCCCGGCTGGACCTCCGGGGCGGGCACGGTGAACGGGGTCGGCGGCGCGTCCGGTGCGTCGCCCCCTGATTTTATGAATGCGAAACCGCTCGTGCCCCGCATCAGGTCTCGCACCGTGACACGCTCTCCCCATCCTTGGGGACCCGCCGGAATCGCCGCCTCACCCAGCATCTCGTTCACGCGCCGATCCAAATCGAGCCGCCCCGCCGCCGCCAAACGCAGGGCGGTAGCGTGCAGCACAGGCGTGCCCATCGTTCCCGCTTGGAACGTCGTCGCCTCTCCAACGCGCTCCGTATCGCCCGCTTGACGGACGCCGTAGGTCCCGATCTCCGGCGCGCCATCGTCCTCGATCCGAACGACCGCCAGTCCTGCCGTGCCCGCCTCGCGCATGCGCCGGGGAAGGTCGAGGGACTCGAAACCCCGTCCTTTAGGGCTCAACGCGGGCCGGGCGGCGAACGCCGTCACGAGACGGCCGCGCAGGACGACCGTGCCCTCCTTCGTTCGCAACAGGCCGTTTCCCCGCGCGTCGAACTCGCCGGTCGCCTGCCCGTAGGCTGGGTTCGGATCGAGGCGAAAACCCCTTTCTCCAACGCGCGTCGCTCCGATCGACTCGGCCCCCGAGCGCAAGGTGAGCCGCTCGCCCGTCCGCTCGACCTGAAGGAGCTTCGGATCGTCCCGGTCTCCAAACTCCACCTCCCACCTCGCTTCGGGAGGTGGAGTCGCGTAATGAGTGCCGACCACCGCCACGCCGACCTCGATCCGGTCGCCCACCATGCTGTCCGGGATGCCCACGCTCATGCCGTGCTCGCGGCGGCTGACCGTGAACCGGGTTCGCAGGACGAGCAGGTCGCCTTTATGCTGCCCGTTCGTCCTCTCCTCGGCGCGTCCGGGCAGGAAGGTCGCGACGACGTCGAGCCGCTTGGGGCGGGTCACTCCCCGGCAGGTAAAGTCGGCCAGCACCACACCCTCGTAGCGGTCCTTGGCGACCTCCCGAACACGCTCCACCTTACGGATCGCGAGGGTGATCTGGGGCCATCGCTTTTCGTTCAAAGCGTAGCCCCGGGCGGTGGCGGTGTAGCCGTCGTTCGCGAACTGGACGCTCGACACGTCCACCGCGAGTCGGCCGGTGGCACTCCGGGGACGACTCGGATCGAATCGGACGAAGCCCGAGATCCCTTTGGCGTATCCGACGATGGGCTCCAAAGGCGAATCGAGCGTGAGACTGACGGCGCTGATCGCCTTCGGATCGCGGTAGTCGAAGTCGAGGAGAGGCATGACGGAAAAGAGTGTCCACCCGGAAGGGAAACCGCACAAGTTTTTTAACCCCCTCTCCATTCGGTCTTCAGAGGGAGATGCGATCTTGATCACAAGCAGGATCGCACAAAGAGGGCATGGATCGCGTCTTACTCGGATCACGTAAGCCAGCGCCCTTTCCGGGAAAACTTAAATTCTTTCAAGGGAGGAACGAACTCGAAGCTGTCCTGCGTTCTAGAGCGAAACAATGGTTGGGATCACACTACTTGCGCAACACTCCTCCGTCGCCTACCTCGACGGCGGTACCGGTAGCATGCTTCTTCAAGCGGCCTTGGCGGGCACGCTCACGGCGGCCTACTTCGTGAAGTCGCAATGGGCGCTCCTCAAGGCCAAGTTCGGACGCCGCACCACGAAGTGACGGACGGACGGCTCGGAGCCTCGTTCCGCGATCCGAGCGGCTTCGTCTTTCGGCGTGACGGGGTTCTCTACCGCCAAGTCAACGCCTCTTACGCTTCGGATCTCAAGCTTCTTTTCGGCAGCGGGCTTCACGACGCGTTGGTCGCCGACGGGCTCCTGATTCCCGCCGAGCGTCTCGGACCGGAGTTCGGGTCGACCCCAGAAGCCGTCGACGTCCTGCGTCCGGAAGTCGTTCCGACGGTCTCCTATCCGTACGAATGGTGTTTCGGAGCCCTACGGGACGCCGCCCTCCTGACGCTGGAGATCGCCCGTCGCGCCCTCGACAAGGACATGGTCCTCAAGGACGCGAGCGCGTACAACGTGCAATTTCGGTCAGGAAGGCCCATATTTATCGATACGCTATCCTTTGAGACCTACCAAGAAGGGGAGCCCTGGATCGCGTACCGCCAGTTCTGCGGCCATTTTCTCGCACCGCTCGCACTGATGGCCCTAGTAGACGTGCGCCTCGGATCGATCCTTCGAACGAATCTCGACGGCATTCCGCTCGATCTCGCCTCCTACCTTCTGCCCGGCATGACCCGCCTCAAGCCCGGCTTGTCGATGCACCTTCACATGCACGGGAAGGTCGTCAACCAAGCCGCGAGCGAGAACGTGCGAAAAGTCAGCTTCTCCAAGACGAGCCTCCTCGCGACGCTCGATAGCCTCCGGGGCACGGTCGAGGGTTTGCGCTGGAACCCGAAGGGCACCCAATGGGCTGGCTACTACGACGAGACGAACTACAGCCACGCGTCGATGACGGAGAAGCGGCGCCTCGTTGCCCAGTTGCTCGACGGAATCGCGGGGACGTGCTGGGACCTAGGCGCGAACACGGGCGAGTTCAGCCGAATCGCCGCCGAGCGGGGACTCGACACCGTCGCCTGGGACATCGATCCCGGCGCAGTCGAGCGCGCCTACGCCCTCCATGCGCCCGGCGTCCTGCCCCTTCTCCAGGATCTCACGAATCCTTCTCCCGGCCTCGGCTGGGCGAGCCAGGAGCGAGATTCCCTCGATGCACGGGGACCGGCCGACGTCGTGTTGGCTCTCGCGCTCGTCCATCACCTAGCCCTAGGGAACAACGTCCCTCTCAGCGACGTGGCCGCCTACCTCGCCCGTCTTGGGCGTCACGCGATCGTCGAGTTCGTGCCCAAAGAGGATTCTCAGGTCCGGCGCCTTCTCGCCAGTCGCCGGGACGTGTTCCCCGACTACACGCGCGAAGGGTTCGAGGCCGCCTTCGCGCCATACTTCGAGACGGAGGCCCGGGAAGCGATCAAGGGCACGGCCCGCACCCTGTATCGGTTGAGGCGACGTTGAAGCGGGAGCGAGAGCCTCTTCCCTGCTACCCGGTCGCCGCCGCCGCCTTCCCCGTGCTCTCGGTCTACGCGGCGAACCTTGCCTACGTGCCGGTCTCCCAGGTGGTCCGCCCACTCCTCGCGGCCGCCGCCGCCGCCGCGCTCCTGACCTTGGGGTTCGGACTTGCCCTCCGTAGCGCGGCGCGCGGCGCGGCGGCGGCCACCGCGCTCGTGCTGTGGACGTTCGCCTTCGCCTGGTTCCGCGACCACACGGGGGGAGTCCTCTCTGGCGTAGACCCCACCGTGGCCTGGGGGATCGTGGCCGTTCTCATAGCCGGGCTCGCCGCGTGGCGCCTGACGACGGTGCGGGCACTCAACGTCCTCGCCTCGGCGGTAGTGGTCGTTGCCCTCGCGAATCTCGGTCTGAGCCTGCTCCGTGCGAACCAGCTTTCGGCACGTTCGCCGCGCGCCGCCCTCGGCGCCGCATCGGTCGCCACGGATCGCCCCGACGTTTTCTACATCGTTCTCGACGGGCACGGCCGTTCCGATTCGATTCGGCGCGCGATCGGCTATGACAACGCCGCCTTCGTCGAAGGTCTCCAGAAGCGAGGCTTCTACGTGGCGGATCGAGCCCACTCGAACTACGTCCAGACCGAACTCTCGCTCTCGTCGTCGCTGAACATGGACTTCGTCCAGGATTTGCTTCCGAACGTGAAGCCGGGCGAAATCGAGCGCAAGCCCCTGGAAGGATTGATCGACGACAGCGAGGTCGTGCGCCGGTTCCGCGCCAAGGGCTACCGGTTCGTGGCGGTCACCAGCGGCTTCCCTCCGGTCAGTTTCCCCGACGCCGATCTTCACCTCGGCTCCCACTGGGGGGGCTCGATGATCGAGACGACCCTTCTCCAGATGACGCCCTTCGCGCGGGGCGGCGTCGTCGAGTCCCAGTTCGTCGCCCGGCGCAAGAACCTGATCGGGGCCTTTGAAAACCTCGGATCTCTCGCCGCGCCGACCGCAAGCCCGCGTCTGGTAATCGCCCACATCCTCGCGCCCCACCCGCCCTTCGTCTTCGGTCCGAACGGGGAGACCGTTCGGCAGAAAGGCGGCTTCGGCTTCTGGGACGGCGACGACTACACGACCTTCGCCGATACGAGCGAGGCATACCAGCGAGGCTACGCGGGACAGGTCGCTTGGGTAGAAAAGCAGACCCTCGCCGCCATCGACCTTTTGCTTTCCCGCCCTGGCCCCAAGCCGATCATCATCGTCCAGGGCGACCACGGCTCGAAGCTCCACCTCGCGCAGAACTCGCTCGCGAAGACCGATCTGCACGAGTGCTTTCCGATCCTAAACGCCTATCTCGTGCCGAACGCGATCCGCAAGGACCTGCGCCCGGACATCACCCCGGTCAACTCCTTCCGCCTCGTGCTCCACGATCTTTTCGGCGACGACCTTCCACCGCTTCCAGACCGAAGCTGGTACTCACGCTACGCGACGCCGTACGACTTCACCGAGGTCACCAGCCGGATCGGACCGGTCAAGGGGGCGACGCTCCCCACGAAGGTCAAGGCATAGGCTAGCCTTTGGGCGTCTCGCCGTTCACGGCGATAATGTAGCGGTAGGCCGCCTGCCCCCCTCGGATCGCTTCCTTCTGAGCATCAGGAGCGAGCGTAAGCGCGTTCAGCGTCCGCACGTACGCGGGGTAGCCGTCGCTCTTGAGGTAGTAGGCGGGTTGAAAGCCCGTCTGGTCCGCCATCATCGCGCCGACGTCCCTCCCTCCGTTGGTGATACCGCCGTAGTAGACGTGCAGCACGCCGAGGGCGAACCAAGGGCCGGTTTTCGCGCTCGCCGCGACCTCGTCTAGGAAGGCCTGGGTCACCGGCTTAGGGGTGGCGGGCGTCGTCGAGCCGAGAGCCGCGAGATCGGCCTTGAGGAAGGCCAGCACGTTGCGCTGGTCCGCGCCGTAGGGCACGTTCGGGGCGCCATCGAGGATACGAGCGACCGCCTCATGGACCAGTTCGCGCTGCTGAAGATGCTCGATGAGCCCCGCCTTCGTGAGCTTGCCAGCCATCACGGTCTCGATGAACGCGGTGTGGCTCACAACGTCGTGGTTGTCGCCGAAAGAGTCGTGGAGCACGCGAGAGAAGGGCTTGGGCCGTACGGTCAGGGTGCTGTAGAGACGCACGAGGTCGTAGGGGTGACCACCCTGCGTTCCTTTGACGTTCTCGACCACCGCCGCCCGCGCGGCGAGAGGTCCCTCGAACGCGGGGAGGCTCAGCGTGCCGTCCGCGCCCGTCTTGCCCACGAAGGGCTCCGGCTCGCCGGGAACCGAGGCGGTGAGCTCGGCCCCGGCGGCGGGCTTACCGTCCTTGAGCACGGTCACGACCCAGGTGCCGTCCTTGCGCGCCGCCGAGAGTTCAAGGGGCAAGCCGAGGCTCCGCGCGGACGCCTCCGGGTTGGCCGCCGCCTTGGCGTAGTACTTCAGCCAGAATCGGCCTCGGCCTTGGGCGGTCTTGTCGAGAACGCCGTAGTCGAGGCTCGCGGCGGCGCGGTCTCCCGCCGGGGCGAGGAGCCGGTTCGCGTCGGCCTTGAGGACGAAGGGCTCTGTGGTCGAGGCCCAGGCCTTCACCTTCGCCGCACGCTCGGCCATGGGCAACGGGGCATCGGTCGGGACCTCCTGGAAGGCGATGGCGACGGTCTTTCCCGCCGGGTCGAGGGTGGCCCACAGGAAGTGGGCGGGGGCGAGAGTCGGGAGGGCGATCAGCGCGAGAAAGGGGAGCGTACGGATCATGGGTTGGACTCCTCGACCGGGTTCGCTCCGGCGGGAGAGGGATCGAAGGTGGGCGTGCCTTGCGGCCCGAAGAAGCGGTAGCCCAGGAAGACGACGACGATCAGGAGCAGGCCGACGAAGAGGGTCGTCGGCCAAGGCCGTGCCTTCACGGAATCTTATTGACCCGCCAGAGATCCTGCTTTCGCAAGGCGTCGAGCTTCAGTCCCTTGGCGTGGCCGTCCGCGAACGAAACGTTCGCTATCTGTCCGCCGTGGCGCGCGAGGACGCGACCGAACGAGTCGGATTTCCAGGTGGTCGAGTCGGCGGGGTTGTAGCCCACCCACATGCTAGGCGGCTTGACGTAGTAGTAGCTGCCAACGAAACCCTGGCCTGCGACGTAGATCGTACTCTCGGTAAAGGCGAGGGTGTTGGCGGCGTCGCCGAAGGCGGTCAGGGAGACCGGCAGACCCGCGTTGGCCGACATCGTGCTCGTCGCGCAGCTCTTGTTCGATGCGTCGGAGCCGGGGCTGTCCGGACCGTCGGGACAACCGGGAGCGGGGTTGAGGTAGGTCGCGTTATAGCCGTAGGTGGTGTCGCGGTAGTAGTTCAGGCCGCCATCTTTCTCGTAGATGGAGTACATTCCCGCGCCGTTCTTGAACGAAGGACAGACCAGGAACTTCGGCGACTTGATGTAGCCCTGATTGAACTGCACCGGCCAGGGACCGGAGAGCGCGTCCGTTCCACCACCCCCGTTCGAGAACCACGCGGGCGTCGCCATGTCGTCGTAGTCGCCGCCGTACATCTGCCAGGCGACGCCGAGTTGCTTAAGGTTGCTCACGCACGACGTCTTCTTCGCGGCCTCCTTGGCCTGGGCGAAAACCGGGAACAGGATGGCGGCGAGGATCGCGACGATGGCGATCACGACGAGAAGCTCGATCAGGGTGAAACCTCTGACGGCGCGGGCGGGGACGGGTGGAACTCTCATGACCTTCAATCTGGACAACAAAGTCATGATTCACCGATCCAAACACGAGCCGCTTGACGAATCTGACGGAGACGGAACAATCACGACTAGAAAGTCATGATTCGTCGTCCGTATACGTCGGGGGCGGGTTTTCGACCACCGCTTCGCCAGGATTCAGGCGGGGATCGCCGCGTCCTCGTCCGTCGTCCCGCCCATCGCGTCGAGACTCCGCACGAACCAGGTCCCGGCGAGCGCGATCGACGTGGCGAGGGTCGCGGTAAGCGTCAGGGCGTAGGTCATCGGTAGAGATCGTTGGAGGGCGCGCCGCGCCCTTAAGGGGCGGCTTGACCTTTGGCCGGGGATTGAGGAGAGAGCCGCAATTTCCCACGCCTGCTCGCCATCGGTAGACTCCTACCGTGCCCGAACCCACCGCCGACCTCCGGATTCTGCGCAAGCGGCCCCTCGCCGCCGCCGCGGTCCTCCATGAGGAGCTTCCGATTGGCGACGAAGTCTCCACGTTGGTCGCTTCGACCCGCGCCCAGGTCGCCGACATGATCCATGGGCGCGACGCGCGGATTCTCGCCATCGTCGGCCCCTGTTCGATCCATGATCCGGAGGCGGCGCTGGAGTACGCGCGATGGTTGAAGCCGATCGCCGATCGCCTCGCCCCGAAGATGCTGATCGCGATGCGCGCGTATTTCGAGAAGCCGCGAACGACGGTGGGTTGGAAAGGCTTCGTCAACGACCCCGATCTGGACGGCAGCTACCACATCAACAAGGGCGTGCGGCTCGCGCGCCAGCTCCTCTTGGACATCAACGGCCTCGGCCTTCCGACCGGTTCGGAGTTCTTGGACCTCCAGCTTCCGCAGTTTATCGACGACGTCACCGCCTGGGTCGCCATCGGGGCGCGGACCGCCGAAAGCCAGGTGCATCGCGAACTCGCTTCGGGCCTCTCGATGCCGGTCGGCTTCAAGAACGGCACGGACGGCAACGTCGGAAGCGCGGTAGACGGCGTCCAGACCGCGAGCGCTTCCCACTGGTTCCCCTCGGTCACGAAGGACGGCATCGGGGCGATCTTCCAGACCGCAGGCAATCCCGACAGCCACGTCATCCTGCGGGGCGGCAGCCGAACGGGTCCGAACTACGATGCCGCGCACGTCGCCTCGGCGGTCGCGGCGCTGTCCGGGCGTGGCCTGCCGACGCGCGTGATGATCGACTGCAGCCACGGCAACTCGCTTAAGGACCACACGCGGCAGGGAGCGGTGGCGCGGGACGTCGCCCGCCAGATGGCCGAGGGATCGCCCCACATCCTTGGCATCATGATCGAGAGCAACCTCGTCGCCGGGCGGCAGGACTACGTTCCCGGCCAGCCGCCGACGTTCGGACAGAGCATCACGGACGCCTGCATCGATCTCGGAGAGACGGAGACGATTCTCGACGAGGTCGCGAACGCGGTTCGCGTTTAGAGTCTCTTTCGCACTTTCTACGGCCTGCAGGAACGCGGCTCGCAGCGGAAGGGCTACTTTCCCTTCTTGCGGGCAGCGAGGGAGGAGCGCAGGCAAGAGTCGAAGGGCGGTTTTAGAAGCGTCCGATTTCCCGGCGTACCGAGAAAAACGACGAGATGAACGCGTTTTTTCTCGGACCGAGGGCCCGGCAAAGTCCAGAGTGGAGTCGAACGCGCGGGCGGACGTCAGGGCGGGCATGGGGATAGACGTTCTAACCGCAGGGGGAGCCTTTGTTTATCCCGTGAGCAGTAGGGCGATCGAGACGTCCGATGTCGAGGGTTCGCGCCGCGTTCGACATTCCATGGCTTTGGCCGTACGTTCGGTACTCGGCCGGCAACGAGCCGCGTCGCTCCCGGCGTAGTCGTTCAGCTCGTGGGGCGGCGATGGCGTCGTCGCCCTGAGAGGTACCTTGCATCAATGGCAGTCGAAGTCAAGTCCGAGGCCCTCAACGTCGGGAACAACCGTAACGCGCACGATCAGAAGATCACCGAGTACATGGAGCAGGGTTGGGACATCCTCAGCACCGTCCCTCTCCAAGTCACCAACGGACTCACGGCGAGCGTCCTCGTGACGTTCATTCGCGACGACGAAGAGGGCGACGAAGAGTAACCCTCGCCTAGCCTGTAAGTCGTCTAACGGCCTTGAGCCTGCGGAAAGGCTTAAGGCTATAAAACGACAAAGAGCCGTCCAGGTTAGTGAACGGCTCTTATCGGACCAAGTTTGGTGGAGGATAGCGGGATCGAACCGCTGACCTCCTGCATGCCATGCAGGCGCTCTCCCAGCTGAGCTAATCCCCCGGTCGAGTGATATTAAACCCTATCCAAGGACAAAGGGCAAGGGGTGAGGCGAAAGAAGGTGGCATCGCTGGGACTTTTTCCCTTTTCCGTTCCCCATTCCACCCTTTATGGCAAAACTCCGGCACCTTCCGCGCGTCAAGGCCGTAACCCTTTGCGAGAGAGACCCATGAAGATCACCGATTTCGAGAGCGGCCGGAGCCTGAACGACGTTTGCCTGATCCTGACCCGCGAAGAGGCGGAGGAACTCTGCGGATACCTGTCCCGCCTGACCGCCCAGCCCGAAGTGCGCCACGTGCATCTGACCGAGCTTCAGGGCGCGAGCGTCCAGCGCGAGCTGGCCGTGGCTTTGGCGGCTTAGAGGAACGGTTCTAGCGGCATGATCTTGACTAGGCCGCAGCACCATCCCTCTCTCACGCCCGCAGAGCCGTTCTGGCGCTACCGGGCGGACACTCCGGATCGGACCGACCGGGTCGATCGGGGGCACGACGCGGTGGCTCTCGTGGTGCCCCCGGTGGCGGATACCTAGCGCGATTTGCCCCGCGCTTTCGATCCCAAAACGCCCAACGTTCCCCTCAAGGATCGCGGCGCCCAGGCGTTCACCGTGCTGGACGCGAGCCGCGAAGGCCGCCGCGACGCATTCTGCTGAGTTTGGTGCAGGAGCCTCGGGTCGCCCAGCCCGCCGCGCTCCTCATGAAGGGTCCCTTGAACCCGACGGACCGCTACCTCGCGGTCATCGCCCACCCCAAAGAGCGGCCATAGAGTCTGAAAGCGCCCGACAGCCCTCGGGCGCTGATCCGGGACGATCGGGACGGGCTGAGGGTCGACGGCGGGGCGAAGGGCACGTTCTTCGCTTCGCTGACGGGTCTTCTCACCCGGCGGCGTCCGAAGGAGGCCGCCGACGCCTACGCCTGGCTCGGCGCGGACTACCGCGCCGAGGTCGGGGAGCGACATCCCAAGGGAGGGGACGCCGGGGTCGATCTCGCGGACGTGACGCGAGACCCGATCGACCGAAGCGTGGCGGCGCGTTTCGCCCAGGCGGCCGGAAAGGCCGACCCGACTAACCGGGTCTACCTGAGCTACCTCGCCGCCGCCTAGGGAACGGAGACCGGCGTCAGCTTCAGGCCGTTCTTCGACGCGTTGAAAAAGGTCCATGAGGACAAGGATCTGAATTCCGCGACCCTTTTCGGCCTGATGGACACCGGAACCTACCCGGTGCTGCCCGCCCGCGAAGCGAGTCGCCTCGCCTTCGAGTTCGAGAAGACGCCCTACTTCCTGTTCTTGCGGGGCTTCGGCTTCGGCCCCATGGATGCGGAAGACCTGCGGCGCGTCTACCTGGCCTCTTGGGGGTTGCCGAAAAATAGCCGCTACGGGGTTTATCAGTACCTGTCAGGACGGCTCGGTTCCGAGATGGGACACTACCATCCAAGAGGCGTGGATCCAATCTGGCGGTTAGGACATATCGACCAAGAGCAGGGCATCCGCGCCAAGCTCGACGCCTACTTCGGGATTCCCTCCGACGTGAGACCCTAACCCCACCGCTCGACGGTTTCGATGGGTCCCACGAGGGCGGCGTTGAAGGCGGGCAGTTCCTCGGCGGGAATCCAGTGTTCGATCAGGTCGCGGCCGCCCGCCTCTCGGGGCGGATGGCGGTCGAGGAAATCCTTGCGGACGCGGAAGCGCAGCACGTAGCCGACGTGGCCCGAGGCGGGGTCGCGCACGTTCCAGTCCTGGGCAATCAGGCGGGCGTACTCGATCGTCGCCACCGGGTAGAAGATCGGCTGTTCGGGCAGGCGGGGCGGGAAGGCGCGCATCTCGGAAGCAGCGATCCGGTCCATCTCCGCCTGCCCCACCGGACGGAACAGTTCGACCGTCTCGCCGCTCGGGGCGGCGCGGCGGTCGAACACAAGGGCCTTCACCCCGAAGCCCGTCGCCTCCGCGAAGGCGCGGGCGACCCAGTCGCCCGCTTCGATCTGGATCTCGGGGCGCTCGTCTGGAGGAAGCGTGGCAAGGAGAAGCGCCATCGCGCGGCGACCGATCCCCCGCCGCCGCTGGTCCGGCGCGACCTCGAAACGGGTAAGGCGCGCGCCATCGAGATCGCATCCACCGAGCGTCTCGCCATCGAGGACGAAGTCGTATCCTCTGGAGCGGGGCTGAAGTCGGAGGCTTTCCAGAGGGTCCAAGGCTCGATTGTAACCGCTGAAGACGAAAAGAGGCGCCGAGTTCTACTCCGCGGTCCCAGGCTTCTACCAGCGGATCAGGTTGGCGCCCCAGGCGAGGCCGCCGCCGAAGCCGACGGTCATCACCGTCATGCCCTCCTTCAGCCGTCCCTCGCGGACGGCCTCGTCGAGGGCGAGGGGGATCGAGCCGCCGCTGGTGTTGCCGTAGCGCTCGAGGTTGACGAACACCCGCTCTTTGGGCAGTCCCAATTTCTCGGCGGCGGAGTCGATCATGCGGACGTTGGCCTGATGCGGGACGAGAAGATCGATATCGTCGACGGTCAGTCCCGTCTTGGCGAGCAGCTTCGCGCAGGCGTCCGGCATCGCGTTCACGCCGAAACGATAGACCTCACGGCCCGCCATGTGGAGGGTCGTGCGATGGCCCTCGCTGTAGTCCTGGCCTTTGGGATAGCGCCCCCCGCCGCCCTCGATACCGAGGTGCTTCGCGCCGGAGCCGTCGGAGAACAGGACAGAGTCGACGATCCCGCGCTCGGAGCCTTCTCGAGCTTCGAGGACGACGGCGCCCGCGCCGTCGCCGAACAGGACGCAGGTGTTGCGGTCCGTCCAATCGACCTGCTTGGTGAGGGTGTCGGCGCCCACCGCAAGAACCTTGCGCGCGCTGCCGGAGACGACCATCGCGCTCGAGACGGAGAGCGCGTAGGCGAAGCCCGCGCAGGCGGCGCTCAAATCGAACGCGCCCGCGTTCTTCGCCCCGATCGCATCCTGCACGAGACAGGCGGCGGAAGGCCAGGGATAGTCGGGGCTGGTGGTGGCGAGGACGATCAGGTCGATCTCCTCAGCATCGACGCCGGCACCGGCGAGGGCCTTGCGTGCAGCCTCCGACCCGAGGGTCGAGGAGGTTTCCTCGGGACCGCTCACCCGGCGCGCCCGGATGCCGGTGCGCTGAACGATCCACTCGTCGCTCGTGTCGACGATCTTCGCGAGATCGTCGTTGGTCACCACGCGCGGCGGCACGGCGCTACCGACGCCGGTCACGACGGCACGAAGGAGGCTAGGGTTTGACATCGTTCCGGATCGCATCGACGAGGCCGTTCTCCACGGCGGTCTGGGTGTTCAGGAGGGCGTTCTTGACCGCGCGGGCGCTGCTGCGACCGTGGCAGATGGTACAGAGGCCGTTCAGGCCGAGGAGAGGAGCCCCGCCCGCCTCCGCGTAGTCCATGCTCTTCTTCAGGGGGGCGGTGACCTTGCGGACGGGCCAATAGAGCCACTTCGTCAGAGGGCTGGCAGGGACGCCCGCGCGGATCGTGTCGACGATCAGCTCCGCGAGCCCTTCGCACGACTTCAGCACGACGTTGCCGACGAAGGCGTCGCAGACGACCACATCGCAGGGATTGCGGAACATGTCCTTGCCCTCGATGTTGCCCGCGAACCACGGGAAGGCGGATAGCAGGGCGAACGCCTGCTTGGCGCTCGCGTTCCCCTTGCCCGGTTCCTCGCCGATGTTGAGGAGGTGGACCTTAGGTTCCTTGCGGCCCATCACGGTCCGGGCGTAGGCACGGCCCATGCGCGCGAACTCCACAAGGTGCTCGGGATCGGCATCGGGGCTGGCCCCGGAGTCCAGGAGTACGAAGCCGCCGTGCGGGTTGGGCAGGCGGGTAGCGATGGCGGGCTTGTGGACGCCTTCGATCTGGCGCCACCCCAGAAGGCAGAAGGCGTTGGCGGCGCCGGTGTTGCCCGCCGAGACGAGAGCCTTCGCCTCCCCCTCCTTGACGAGGCGCATCCCTACCATTAGGCTAGAGTCCTTTTTCTTCCGGTAGGCGTCGGTGGGCTTCTCCTCCATTCCCACGGCCTCGCTCGCCGCCCGGATCGTGACGTTCGGAGGGAGCGGACCGCCGGCGGCCCGGGCGATCGCTTCGGGATCGCCCACGAGGATCAGGGGCATTCGCAGTTCGGGAGCGGCCAGAAGGGCGCCCGCGACGATCTCGCCGGGAGCGTGGTCCCCGCCCATCGCGTCGAGCGCGATGCTCAATTCCGGCGATCCCCGTCTGCGCCGGGACCGTCTCCGTCCACGGCACCCTCGCCCTGAGGGAGGAGATTCAGGAGCGCGCCGAACTCCTTGCGCGCGGGCGGCGGAGGCGTTCCGGGAATACCGCGTTCCGCGGCCTGCGGGCAGGGGCCGTCCCACCCGAACGAGCAGAGCGGCTGGACAGGGACCGCAAGGAGAAGCGATTGGCGAAGCAGGCTCTCGACGATCAGCGCGTTGCCCTCGAAGAGGGGGAACGGCTCGTCGGCCACGACCTTCGCCATCTCGCCCACGCTGAGCGACGCGGGCGTTCCCTCCACGGCGAACTGCTCTTCGATCTCGAACTTGATGTCCGCCTCGACCGGCCCGACGCAACGGGCGCATTCCAGGACCATTCGCGTCTGGAACTCGCCCGTGACGATCAGGACGTTGCCGGTGGAGACGGCCTCCAAAAAGCCTTCCAGCGGGCGTAACAGATCGAGGTCGGCCTCCTCAGGGAGTTCCGTCGAGACGTCCACCGCGAGGGTGCGTCCGGGGTGCTGAAGCACATCGTTAAGATCGAGTAGGTCGTCCCGGCGCATGGACCTCCTTAGTCTACCTGCCGCTCCTTAATACGGGTCGAACGGAAACGTTTCGCGGAACCGTCGCCCATTGCGAGGATAACGCGCTATACTGACCGCGCGCCGACCGGGCCCTAGGCCAGGACGGACATCCGAGGTGAATCGAGTTTGAGGAAGCAGGCCTTAGTTCTGGCCGCCTGCGCGGCGGTAGTGATCGGTTGCGGCGGCGGCGGCAACAACGGCAAGGGGACGACATCGACGACGTCAACGACGTCGACGACTTCGACCACGGGCGGCATGGCCGTCAATCTGAGCGGCGACTACGGTCGCGTCGAAGTCACCTATCTGACCGGCCCCGGCCGGGCGGTGGGCGACCTCTATGCGGAGATCACGCGGCAGACCATCTCCAACGGCGACGGCGTGGACGTTATCAACCGTGATGCCATCGACCCCATCCGGCTTCCTCTGGACGGCTATATCCAGGCCACCGCGCGCCTGAACGTGCCGTTCACGATCACGTCGGTGGGACGACCGGATTCGCGGAACTTCAGCCAACTGACGTTCGACCCGAACCGTATCCTGGTCGAGACCGCGACCGGCTTCAGCGACGCGGGAACGTTGCCGTCGAACCTTCCGGTCGTGCTTGACGCCCGTATCCGGGCCTTCGCCGGACGGACCGCGACGGTACCGCTCTACGTGAGCAGCACGTCGCTCAGCAACGTCGATGGATCCTTCACGTTCAACGCGGACGACTTCAAGTCCAAGAACTACTCCGTCTCGGGCACCGATCCCGAGGCCCAGAACCGAGTTGCCAGCCGACTCAGCGACTTCGTCCGCTTCCCGCTGGCGAACGTTTCCGAGGATCTGCGGCCCCAACTGCGGGATGGCTCAGGTTCGGTGATCGGTCAGGCGGGATACGTCTACTTCTCCGGCGACAACGTCGCGCTCTCCAGCCCGACGGGCGGATCCGGCAGCGTGTTCCAGGAAGTCGGCGACAACTTCGACGACGTCGTGATCGGCAAGTGGGCTTCCGGAACCTCCAGCGGCTTCCAGGGCACCTACGATCTGCGGGACAACCTCCCGCCCACGCCGGAGGGCTCGCCCTTCAGCCAGATCGCCGTCTACGGCGGGTATCGCGACTACAATCAGGTGCTCAGCAACATCGGGACGTTCGAGGTCCTGATGCTCCCGAACTCCGGCGAGACGTACACCTTCGAAGGTAACGCGGGCTCTGGGGTCCGGGGCCGTCTCGGTGACATCGTCGCCTTCGTGCGCAACGGCAACAACCAGATCACGAACATCTACTTCGGCGGCGTCGATCTCGGCGCTCGAACGTTCGAGCTGTTCCCGATCAGCGCGCTGGGTCTCGACCCGGCCGACCCGACCGTCCAGGCTCAGCGCATCGAGGGCACGGTGAACGGCTACCTCGACCAGAACGGCCAGACCACCTCGAACAACGCGTCGATCCGGAAGTTCACCTATCAGTTCACGAGCAACGTCTCCGGTCTGAGCGGCTTCAGCACGACCGGCACCGCGACCGTGTTCCGCAAGTAGTCGCGCAAGGTCCCGCGCCGAAAAGCCCCTCTCCCCTCGGGGAGAGGGGCTTTTTTGGGTCAGACTCTAGAACGTGCCCCCCATCCTTTGCGGTCTCGACACCGAGTACGGCCTCCTCGTGGAGGGCCGCGGCGCGGAAGACCTGGTCGACGAGGCTACCGCGTTCGTGCGGGCGAGCCCGGACGCCCGGTTCGTCGGCTGGGATTACCGGCCCGAAAGTCCCCGGGCCGACCTGCGCGGCTTCCGCCTCGACGCGCTCGCCTTCGACCCGGTGGACGCTCAGTTCGACGCGGGCAAAAGCCACGGGACGCCGCACGAGGTGCGGGCCGATCGCGTTCTCGCGAACGGAGCCCGACTCTACAACGACCACGGCCATCCCGAGTATTCGACCCCGGAGTGCCGCTCGATCTGGGAGTTGGCCCTCCAGGACCGGGCGGGCGAAGGCTTCATGCTCCGCGCCGCTGCCGCCCTCTCGGCGGAGACGGGGCGCGAGGTGCGGGTCTACAAGAACAACACCGACTTCCACGGCGCGAGCTATGGCACTCACGAGAGCTACCTCGTGCCGCGCGCGATCGGCTTCCAGCGGCTTTTCGACGCGTGCGTTCCCATGCTGGTCGCGCGGCAGGTCCTCGTCGGGGCGGGCAAGGTCGGTTCGGAGACCGGAGCTTGGGTCGACTACCAGCTCAGCCAGCGCGCCGACTTCTTCGTCGAGCCGGCGAACGCGGAGACGCTCTACCGCCGCCCCGTCTTCAACACACGCGACGAACCCCACGCGGAATCGGCCCGCTGGATCCGCCTTCATATGATCGCGGGCGACGCGAACATGATCCCCGCCGCGACCGCGCGCAAAGCCGGGCTCCTTAAGCTCGCGCTCGCCTTCGCCCAGGCGGGCGAGCCGCCTCTCTTCAAGCTGGCCGACCCGGTGCGAGCCTTTATGGACGTGAGCCGAGACGCTCTCAAGCGCCGTTTCGAGATCAAACTCGATCGGGGGAGTTGGACCACCGCCGACGAGATTCTCGAAGGCTACTTCGCCGCCGCCGAGGCGCGGCTCGACCTGGACGACGATCTTCGCTGGACGATCGAATCCTCCCGGGCGTCGCTCCGAAACCTTCGGAGCGACTTCGACACGTTCCGGCGCGGGGTCGACTGGGCGGCGAAGCTCCACGTTCTGGAGCAAGCCGAGATGGAGTTCAAGGACCCGGCCCTGCGGGCTTACGATCTGGAGTACCACAACCCCGATCCCGAGGCGGGGCTGCATGCCGCCCTGGAAGATATGCAGGAGGTCGAGGTCGGTCCGGCGGTCGCGGACCGCGCCACCTGCGTCCACGAAGGCACGCGGGCGCGGGCACGCTCCGTCGCCGTGCGTCGGTTCGCATCGGATCTGGCGTCCGTCTCCTGGCGCACGCTGGTCTTCAAAGACGGCACGGAACTCGACCTGGAACCAGACGTGGAATACCCTGACACCCTGGAGACGGTTTCCGACGTAGGAACCTTTATCGAGGCCGTCCGTGGCCTCCAAGGAACCCTATGACCGACGGCGATCGCCTTACCCGACCCTTCGCCCCCGAGCCCGAGCGCAAGAGCGGCGACGAGGGCGGCCCCTCCGCACCCAAGATCGGCAAGCCCGAAGGCGGCAACGAGCTTCTCAAGCGCATGAAGAAGGTGGACCCTGACCAGGCGAAGAAGTACCGCCAACGGTCCGGGCAGTAACGATGACGGAATTTCGAGAACTCGTCGAGAACCCCTTCCCGAGGGCGGGGGCTATGGAAGCCGAGACGCACGGCACGACCGTGCTTTCGCTCCGCTATAACGAGGGCGTTCTGACGCTCTCCGACCGGCGAGCGACGGCAGGCAACCTGATCATGTACGACCAAGCCGACAAGGTCGCGGCCCTCGACGACCGGATGGTCGTCGCGATCTCCGGCGCCTTCGCCAAGGCGGTGGAGTCGATCCGCTACCTTCGGCACTCGTTCGCCTACTACCGCCGTTCGGTGCTTCATGAGATGAGCACCGAGGGCAAGCTGGCGGAGATCAGCCGCACCCTCGCTGGGAACGCGCCGATGGCTTCCCAGGGTATCGGCTTGTTCCTGCCGATCGTGGCCGCCTACGACCCGAAGAAAGATCGGTTTGGCGTCTACTTCTTCGATGGCGCGGGCGCCCGCTTCGAGAACGGAGCCTACGCCTGCGCGGGTTCCGGCTCCGAGCGCATTCGGGGCGTGTTCGAGTACGTCGCCCGCTACAGCGGCCCCTTCGAAGAGAAGCCGCTGGATGAGGTCCTCAAAGAAGGTCTGCGGATGCTCGACATCGCCGCCGATCTCGACTCAGCCACAGGCGGATTCCAGAAGACCCCGCCGATCGCCCGCGTCCTCGACCGCGAGGGGACGCGCGAGATCCCGACGGACGTCCTGAGCGTCGCGACCGCCCAAGTCCTCGCGCGCTGATCCTCGGACAAAGGGTCGTCGGCGTTCTGCCGGCGACCCTTTCTCGTACCGACCGCTAGCCCTCACCCATAAATACCCCCGGAGGTATTCTTCTCCTATGGACGAGCCGTCTCGCAAAGCGATCGACCGCCGCCTCGCCCGCGTAGAGGGTCAGGTTCGGGGCCTGAGGCGGATGGTCGAGCAGAACGAATACTGCGCCGACATTCTTACTCAGCTTGCGGCGACCCGTTCCGCGCTCGAGCAGGTGGGGGCGGAGCTTGCGACAAGCCACGTCCGCACCTGCATCGTCGGCCACGGCTGCGACACCGAACACGACAAGGCGAAACCGATGAGCCAGGAAGAGCTTCTCGATGAGCTCCGTGCCACCCTGTCCCGACTCGTCCGCTGATCCATACCCCAAGGAGTATCCAGAAGAATGATCACGGTTCTAAAGATCGACGGCATGACCTGCGGCCACTGCGTGGCCGCCGTCACGAAGGCCCTGGAGGCGACGCCCGGCGTCGAGAGCGCGGACGTCGTCCTGGCGGACGGACGGGCGACGGTCCTGCACGAGGGGATCGTCGGCGCGCTCGTCGCAGCGGTGGAAGACGAGGGTTACGAGGCACGCGAGGCGTAGGTTGATCTCTTCTCCCAAGGAGAGGACGACGGAACTCGACATCCAGGGCATGACCTGCGCGTCGTGCGTGCGACGGGTCGAGCGCGCCCTCTCGAAGGTTCCGGGCGTTCTTGAGGCGAGCGTCAACTACGCGACCGAGCGCGCGAGCGTCGTCCATGAAGGCGACGTAGATGCGCTGGTCGCGGCGGTCGAGAACGCGGGCTACGCGGCGCGAAGGCACGTCGTCGAAGAACCCTCCCTCTCGAGAGAGGGAGGGTTCTTCGACGAGCGGGCGAACCTCGTGATGGCCACCGTCCTCACGATTCCCACGGTAGCCCTTTCGATGCTCTGGCACCCCCGACCCGCTTGGGCGAACTGGGCTCTCCTCTTCCTCGCCACGCCGGTGATCCTGGGGAACGGGCGCGGCTTCTTCGTCAACGCCGCCAAGGCTCTGCGCCACGGGTCATCGACCATGGACACCCTCGTCGCCCTCGGTGCGGGCGCCGCGTGGGCGGCCAGCGTCGGCGCGCTCCTCACCCAACGAGGTCATGCTCAGAGCGAGGGCGCGTACTTTGAGACGGGGGCCGTCATCGTGACGCTCATCCTTCTTGGCCGCTTCCTTGAGAGCGGCGCGAAAGGGCGGATGTCCGGCGCGATCCGGGGCCTCATGACTCTCGTACCCGATGTCGCTTTGACGGAGGACGGCCGAGAGGTTCCCGTCGCGGCCGTCCGGGTCGGCGACCGCCTCCAGGTCCGCCCCGGCGGTCGGCTGGCGGTGGATGGCGTCGTCGTGGAAGGCGAGAGCTTCGTCGACGAGTCGATGTTGACGGGCGAGCCGATCCCGGTCTACAAGGGGGCCGGCGACTTCGTGTCGGGCGGCACCGTCAACGGCGAAGGAGCGTTCCTCTACGAGGCGCGGCGGGTCGGCACGGACACCGTACTGTCGGGCATCGTGCGGATGGTCGAGCGGGCGCAGGGATCGAAGGCGAACGTTCAGCGGCTCGCCGACCGCGTCTCGTCGGTGTTCGTACCGGTCGTGGTCCTGCTCGCCTTGGCGACCTTCTTCCTCAGCGGCCTGGTTCCGGCGGTGGCGGTCCTCGTCATCGCCTGTCCCTGCGCGCTGGGCCTCGCTACCCCGACCGCGATCATGGTCGGCACGGGGCGGGGCGCCGAATTGGGAGTTCTCGTAAAGGACGGCGAGGCCCTGGAACGAGCCGGGCGGGTTCGAGCCGTTCTGCTCGATAAAACAGGCACGATCACTCAGGGGCGCCCCGTTCTCACCGATTACGAAGGGGCGTCGCAGGAGCTGGTCGCCGCCGCCGAGGCGTCTTCCGAGCATCCGGTCGCCCGCGCCATCGTCGCCGGTCTGCCGACCGAAAAGAAGGCCGAGTCGTTCAAGGCGCGCGGCGGGCGGGGCGTCGAGGCGACCGTCGACGGCCATGCCGTCGTCGTCGGTACCGAACGGCTGATGGCGGAGCGGGGCTACGCCGTTCCGGCGGAGGAGGCCGCGCTTCTCCAGCGATGGGAGAGCGAGGGCAAGACGGCGATGCTGGCGGCGGTCGACGGCACGATCGTCGCCGCCCTCGCGGTATCCGACGCGGTCGCGGAGAACAGCGCGGCGGCAATCGCCGAACTGAAGAGACTCGGCCTCACTCCGGTCATGGTGACCGGCGACAACCGTCGCGCCGCCGAGGCGGTGGCCCAGAGCGTTGGAATCGAGACGGTCGAAGCGGGCGTTCTGCCGGAGGGCAAGGCGGAGGTCGTGCGCCGCTATCAGACGCACGGAACGGTCGCGATGGTAGGCGATGGCCTGAACGACGCTCCGGCTTTGGCGCAGGCCGATCTGGGAATCGCCCTTGGCTCGGGCGCGGACGTCGCGATGGAGGCGGCGGGGATCACGCTCATGCGGGCGGATCTGCGAGGCGTCGCCACCGCCGTGCGCCTCGCGAGGGCGACCCTCACGACGATCCGCTGGAATCTCGGGTGGGCCTTCGGCTACAACATCGTGATGATCCCGCTTGCGATGGCGGGCCGGATGTCGCCCATGCTTGCCGCGGCGGCGATGGCCCTGTCGAGCGTCTCGGTGGTTCTGAACTCTCTTCGGCTGAGACGGTTTCGGGGATGAGGGTCATCGGATCGACCTCGTAGAAGGAGGCATGATCGAAGCCGTGCTCCTCGCGGGCGGCCAGAGCCGCCGCATGGGCAGGGACAAAGCGTCCCTGCCCATCGACGGCGAAGCCCAGGCGGCGCGCATCGTCCGTCTCCTCGCGGAAGCGGGAATCGGCACGACCGTCCTGGGGAAAAACCCCGTCTCCGGCGCCGCCTTCTTCCCCGACGATGCCTCCGTCCGAAGCCCGCTCGATGCCCTGCGCCGCTTCCGGCCCCGGGCGGAGTTCGCCTTTGTGCTGTCCTGCGACCTTCCCCGCTTCGACGCGGGGCTCGCCGCCTTTCTCCGGGGGCGAATCGACACGCACGAAGCGGCGGCCCCGTTCGTGGACGGCTTCCGGCAGCCGATGGTCGCCCTTTACCGAAGCGCGGCGTTCGAGCGGATTCCCGAAGACGCGACCTGCCCGATGGGATGGCTGAGCGCCCTCGACGCCCGGCTGGTAGACGAGGAGGAACTCGGACCTTTGGCGAACGCGACGCGCGGCGCGAACACGCCGGAAGAGCTGGCGGCCCTGGTGGGCGGGGCTTGACCCCTTTCGCTGAGGCTCGCCGCCTCGTTCTGGAGCGCGTCGCACCACTTGGGACGGAAGTCATTTCTCTGGACGGTCTGAGCGGGCGGGTTTTCGCCCAAGATCTCGTCTGCCCCTTCGACGTGCCGCACTTCGACAACTCGCAGGTGGATGGCTACGCGGTCCGCGCGGCGGACACGGGGCCACGCCATGTCGTCGGCGTTTCGGCGGCGGGTGGGGCTACGTCGCCTTCGGTAGACTCGGGCGAAGCGGTACGGATCTTTACCGGAGCGCCTCTTCCCACCGGCGCCGATGCGGTCGTGATGCAAGAGGACGCGCGCCGGGAGGGCGCCGTCGTCTGGCTCGAAGAGAATCCCAAAGCGGGGGACCTCGTCCGGCGCCGGGGCGAGGAGATCGCCGCCGGAGCCTTCTTCGAGGTGCGGGGCCGGGTCGCCACGCCGCCGTTCATCGGCCTAGCCGCGTCGTTCGGCTTCGCGGCGATCGAGGTCGTCCGCCACCCGAGGGTAACGGTTGTCGCTACGGGGAGCGAGCTCGTGCCGCCCGGTTCCTCTCTCGGCAAGGGTCAAGTCTACGCCTCGAACCCCGCCGCGATCGCCGCGGCGATCCGAGGAATGGGCCTCGCGTCGGTCGAAACGCGTCTCGTAGGTGATCAGCCGAATGACACGGACGCGGTTCTCGATCGGGCGTTGGAATCGTCCGACGTGGTGATCACCGTCGGCGGCGTCTCGGTCGGCGAGCACGATCTCGTACGCCCGACGCTGGCCCGCCTCGGCACGGAGGAGCTTCTGTGGCGGGTCGCGATCAAGCCCGGCAAGCCGTTCTACTTCGGTCGGCACGGGGACAAGCCCGTGTTCGGTCTCCCCGGCAATCCGGTTTCCGCCCTGGTGACCTTCGTCCTTTTCGTCCGGCCCGCCCTGCGACGGATGTTGGGCCATCCGGAACCGGAAGAGGAGACGGTCGCCCGCCTCGGGACGGCGATCCAGCGCACCGACCTCCGGTACGAGTTCCTGCGCGCGACCCTGGCGGATGGCGTCGCGAGGCCGGTTGAGGCGCAGGGTTCGCACATGCAGACCGGCCTCGCTTTCGCGAACGCCCTGATCCACGTTCCCGAGAAGATAGCGTCGCTAAGGGCAGGCGAGAAGGTCAACGTGACGGCGCTAGGGTGGGACGGGTAGGGTGGGAACGTGATCCTTCCCGCCCAGATCTTGGAGGTGTACGCCGCCGCCTCGTTGCGCGAGGCGCTCACGGTGGTCGCGCGGAGCTTCGAGGCGGCGTACCCCGGCACGAAGGTGCGGCTCACTTTCGCAGGCTCCCAGACCCTTGCGGCGCAGATCGGCCAGGGGGCCCCCGCCGACGTGTTCGCGAGCGCCGACCTGCGCAACCTGGGGCGGGTCGCCTACGACCCGAAGACCCGTCGGATCTTCGCCACGAACCGTCTGGTGGTCATCGGGGTCAAGAGTTTCCGGGATTTGGCGAAGGCGAGGCGGATCGTCCTCGCCGCCCCGGCGGTCCCCGCCGGGGCGTACGCCCGCCTCGCGCTCGCGGAAGGGGGCAAGCGATACGGTGCGACGTGGCTCGCCGCCGTCGACGCGCGGGTCGTGTCCCAGGAGACGGACGTGCGCGCGGCCCTTGCCAAGGTCAGGTTGGGGGAGGCGGACGCAGGGATCGTCTACGCCAGCGACGCGCCGGGCGTCCTTCTCCCAGGGATGTTCCAGCCGCGCATCGAGTACCCGGTCGCCGTCCTGAAGGACGCGCGCGACCCCGCGCTCGCCCGACGGTTCGTGGACCTGCTCCTCTCGAAGAAGGGACGGGCCGCCCTCGTGGCGCGCGGCTTCCGGTCTCCATGAGAGGCCTGCTCGCCCTTCCCCTCGTCGTCCTCTTGACCCTGCCGCTGGTGGCGCTGGCCCTTCGCTTCTCGCCTCACGCGCTGGGGCCGGGGGCTTGGGAGGCGGTGGGGGTGAGCGCGCGGACGACCTTCGCCGCGACGTTCGCGATCCTCCTTTTCGGAACGCCGCTCGCCTACGGCATGGGGCGACGGCGCAACGTCGCGCTGGAGATTCTCACGACCCTGCCCGCCGTGCTCCCCCCGGCGGCGGCGGGCCTCGCGCTCCTGCTCGCCTTCGGACGCAAAGGGCTTCTGCCGACGGGCCTTCCCTTCACCGCCGGGGCGGTCGTGCTGGCCCAGGTCTACGTCGCCTCGCCGTTCTACGTGCGGCCCCTCGCGTCCGCCTTTCGGGAGCTTTCGCGCGACGTCGCGGAGGCGGCGACCCTCGATGGGGCAGGGCGGACGGCCCTGTTCTGGCGGATCGCCCTGCCTCTCACGCGGCGTCCTCTCGCAGTCGGGCTGACCCTCGCCTGGGCGCGCGCGCTGGGCGAGTTCGGGGCGACGGCTCTTTTCGCGGGCAACCGCGCGGGCGAGACGCAGACCCTTTCCCTGGCGGTCTACCTCGGCTTCGAGACCGACCTCGACCAGGCGGTCGCCCTCTCGGGCCTGCTCTTGGCGGTGACGGTCGGCGTCGTGGCGGCGACCCTGCTACTCAGAGCGCGCGACGAGGCGTAGGACCCATCGATGGCCTTCGGCGTGGTGGTGCTCGCGGCGGGCGGCTCGGCTCGGATGGGCCGGGCCAAGCAGTTGCTGCCCTACCTGGGCCACTCTCTTGTCGAACACGCCGCGCGTACCGCCCTCGCTTCCGGAGCCGCCGAGGTGATCGTGGTCGTCGGCGCCCATGCGGACGAGGTTCGCGCCAGACTCCGGAATCTCAAGGTTCGGGTCGTCCTCAACGCCGAGTGGGCCGAAGGCATGGGCGGCTCCGTCGCCAAGGGCGTCGCCGCCCTCTCGGATGCGATCGACACGGCGGTCGTCGCCTTGGGCGACCAACCCCGAATCACGCCCGCTCACCTCCGCATTCTGGGGGAGCACGGCGGTCGAATCGTCGCCTCGTCCTACGATGGCGTCGTCGGCGCGCCTTGCGCCTTCGCTCGCTCGGAGTTCTCCCGCCTCGTCGCCCTGCGCGGCGACGAGGGCGCCCGGAGCCTAATCCGTGCCGAGGACGTAGCGACGATTCCCTTCGCCGCCGCCAACCTGGACGTCGATACGCCTCTGGACTACCAGACGCTCGTTCCCGACATCGACGATGAGATCTTTCCCGAGCCCGACCGGGCGCCCGACGACGCCCGCGCACCGCCCTCGGGCCTTTAGGACGAACCCACCCTTCTTTCGCCGGGCGAGCTTTGTGCCGGCTGAAGGTTAACCGCCCTTCCCTTCCCTTCCCTTCCTAAGGAAAGGGCTTCGCCACGCCGTCGCTTGGCAGGAGGCATTTCATGTTCCGTCGGTTCAAAACTCAATCCGCCTTCACCCTCATCGAGCTGCTGGTCGTCATCGCGATCATCGCGATCCTAGCGTCGATCCTCTTCCCCGTGTTCGCCCAAGTCAAGGCGGCGGCGAAGAAGACGGCCTGCCTGAGCAACCTCCGGCAGATCGGCCTCGCCATCGCGCTCTACCGCAACGACGTCGACGACGTGAATCCGCACCACCGGTTCTGCCCGGACGTGCCCACCACGCCCGACCAGGCGCAGAAGCTTCAAGCCTGCTACTACGCGAGCCCCACGATCAAGACCGGGCCGAACGAGATCTGGTGGGCGCCTTTCGACAACACGCCGGGGGTCGCCACCGACGCACCGCCGCCTTATCCGAACCTTAACACCGGTTTTCTCCAGCCTTATTTCAAGAACCTTCAGATCTTCAAATGCCCGGGCGATCCCCGGTGGCAGGTGGGCTACGCGATGAGCTACGTCACCGCCGGTCCGATGGGCAAGCCGGCGAGCGCGGTCGAGAATCAGGCGGCGATGCAGGTCTGGGACCACGCGAAAACGCCGGGGTGCGCCGACACGCAGACGCTTCCCAACCCGACGGGCACGCCCACGAACTGGACATGGGGATACTTCCCGCCCGCCACGGACGCGAAGGCGCTTCCACCCAGCCACTATCCGCCGCGTCATCTCGGCACGTTCAACACCCTCCGTGTGGACGGCAGCGCGAAGTCGCGTAAACCGAACTCGCTGACCAAGGTCGACTTCAACTCGGACCTGGGGACGTTCTGAAAGGACGAAGCGTCGGGCGCGTTGAGAACGCCCGACGCCCCGTAGAACAATCCGATGCCCAATGTCGACGTTCGATACTTCGCGCTCTTCCGGGAGCGGGCCGGGACCGACGGCGAACGGCTCGCCACCCCAGCATCGTCGGTGGATGAACTGTACGGCGAACTCCTGCCCCGTCTCGGTCTCGACCCGAAGCTCGTGCGCGCGGCGGTGAACGGGGAGTTCGTCGAGAACGGCCACGCGCTCACCGAGGGCGACGAGGTGGTGTTCGTGCCGCCGGTGGCAGGCGGATGACCCGCTTCGGGCTGACCGACGCGCCGATCCCCGCTCGGCTCCTCGATGCGAACCTCGCGGCAGGGGCGGTGGCGACGTTCGTCGGATTCGTGCGAAACCACAACGAAGGGCGGCCCGTGCTCCGGCTGGAGTACGAGGCTTACCCGGAGTTAGCGCAGAAGGAGGGCGAGCGGATCGTCGCGGAGGCTCTGGGACGGTTCCCGATCCTCGACGCGCGTTGCGTTCACCGGACGGGCGTACTCGAACTCGGAGAGGCGGCGATCCGCGCGGAAGCGGCGGGGGCGCACCGGGCCGAAGCGTTCCGGGCCTGCGAGTGGATCGTCGAGGAGATCAAGCGGCGCGTTCCCGTCTGGAAGAAGGAGCGCTACGCGGACGGCGACTCAGGCTGGGTCAACGCGACGACGCCGGGACAGGCGGAGGTCACTGAAGAGGCGTACAACGCCCGCCAACGCGGCGTGGTGGATCAGGATCGCCTGAAGGCGGCGCGGGTCCTCGTGGTCGGCGCGGGCGGGCTGGGCTGCCCCGCCCTCCAGATCCTGGTCGGCGCGGGAGTAGGCCGGGTCACGGTGATCGATCCCGACCGAGTGGAGGTCTCCAACCTCCACCGCCAGGTTCTCTACGGGGTGGACGACCTGGGTCTATCCAAGGCGACCGCCGCCGTACGACGCCTACGTGGACTCAATCCCTTGATCGAGATCGAGGGCGTCGAGGCGCGGATGAGCGAGGCCAACGCTCAGGAACTCGTCAAAGCGCACGATCTCGTGCTCGACGGCACCGACCGGCTCGCGACGAAGTTTCTCCTCAACCGGGTCTGCGTGGGTCTCGGCAAGCCGCTGATCGTGGCGAGCGTCCATCGCTTCGAAGGCCAGTTCCAGGTCGTGCGTCCGGAGGGCCCCTGCCTCGAATGCCTCTGGACCACTCCCCCGGAGGACGGCTGCGTCGGAACCTGCGCCGAAGTCGGCGTTCTGGGGGCGACCCCCGGTCTGGTCGGCACGATGGCGGCGACGGAAGCGATCAAGCTTCTCCTCGACCTTCCCGTCGCGGAGGGCGTCGTCATCGTCGACCTCCTGCAGACGGAGGTTCGGCGGCTCCGCCTTTCCCGTCGCTCCGACTGCCCTGTCTGCAGCGCGAGCGCCCGACCTTTGGAAGGCCTGGAGAGCCTAGAGGTCGATGCGACCGAAGGCTATGCGGTCGTCGACATCCGCGAGCCCGAAGAGGTCGCCCTCGTCTCCTCGGGCTTGCCTCATATCCCTCTCAGCGCCTGGGTGACGCCACCGGAAAGGCCGCTTCTCCTAGTATGCGCCTCGGGACGTCGAAGCCTCGCGTTGGCGAGGCGACTGCGGGCGGAGGGCGTGGAGGCGTACTCGCTGGTCGGCGGCGTGTCCCGGTTGAAATCCGATGCCTCAGGGACCAAAGATCCCGCTTGACCGGTGACGGTCGGTTTGCCCCTTTCTCTTCTTGCACAAACCGTTTGCGAAAGAAGGGGGCTTGGAGGCTACTTATTGTCGCGGGTGACCAACGGCCAGTCGTCGGTACGGAACGGCACCGCGGGCAGATCCGCGCCGTTGTAGAGATTTGCGGCGGGGTTGTGCCCCCAGGCGTAGCGCACCGCCACAGGATGCGGCACCTCGGTGGAGGAGACGACCACGTTCGCGCCTTCGATCTTCGCGTCTGCCCAATGCCACCTCCGATCCTTGCCCGCGACGGCGAAACCACGCAGGGTTCCCTTTTGGGACGCCGTGCGGACCCGCGCCTTCATGAGTTGGGCATGATCGAAAGTCACTCGAACCGCGGCTCCCTCCCGCTTCATCGAGCGATACGTCGGCCCGGAAGCTTCGATCTTATGGCCATACGCCTTCGCCAAGGCCAGCGTCGCGAGCCGATCACCGACCGTCCACTTCTCCTTGGGATGGATGTCCTCCGCCTCGCCGACGTCGATCGTCGTGACGAGCCCGGCGTTCGGCACGGTCGACGCCGCGTACGCCTGCGCGTCGCGTAGCTCGGCCCAGGCGTTGTCGCCCGGTGTCGTGTCCCGAGGCATAAAGTTGGCGAGGGAGACGATGTAGAACGGGAAGTCGCCCTGCCCGAAGGCGCGGCGCCAGTCGGCGATCATCGCGGGCAGGAGGCGGCGGTACTGAGCGGCGCGGGGCGTGTTCGTCTCGCCCTGGTACCAGATCGCGCCCTTGATCGCCAGCGGGGCGAGGGGCGCGATCATGCCGTTGTAGAGCGTGGTCGGCACGGTCGGGTTCGGTTCGGCGTCGCGGGGCTTCGTCGAGAGCATGCTCGCGACGAGTCCCGCTCGTCCTTTCCAAGTCCCTGCGAGCGGAAGGCGCGTTCCATCGACCAACTCCACATAGATGTCCTCGGGCTTGCCAAGGAAGGGCAAGGGCCTGTCGGTGAACACGCGCAGGGCGATCACGTTGCGCCCTGGCTTGAGGATCACCGAGTAACGTCGCCACGCCCAGTCGAAGCTCGTCGTTCCGATCAGTTGCCCGTTGACCCACGTCGTGTCGGTGTCGTCGATGCGGTTCAGGACCAACGTCGCCGCGCCGCCCGTCGGCACGTCCACGGTTCGTCGAAACCAGAGCGCCCGTTCGCCACGGTCGCTGTCTCCGGTGGTCCTTACGGGGACGTGCGTCGCGTACCAGCCGGAGTCGTCGTAGCCTTCCGCCGACCAGCCTTCGCGCGTCCCTTGGTCGTTCTCGTCCAGCCAGAGGTTCTTGTAGGTCCCAAAGACCGGCCCACCTTTTTCGCTTCGAGCGGCCACGGTGGCGAGCTGCGGCGCGAAGTCGCCTAAAGGGGCCAGCCCTGGGGCGCTCGTCCAGGCCTCCGCACTCGTGCCGCCCCAGCAGTCCTCAACGAGGCCGATCGGTACCTTCAGCTCGTCCTGGAGCCGCTTTCCGAAGAAATAGCCGACCGCCGAGAAGCCACCCCAACCGTTCTCCGCTACCGTCTTCGGGGTGCAGACCTTCCATTCACCCCCGTTGACCGCACGGGGCACGTAGCCGACGGCGCGCGGGGCCATGAACAGCCGCATCGTCGGACGATCCGCCTTACCAACCTCCTCCAGGCCGCCGAGGGCCTGGGTCAGACCGAACTCCATGTTCGACTGCCCGCCGCACAGCCACACGTCGCCCACCAGCACGTCCTCAAGGATCGCCATCTGGCGAGGCGCCATGACCTTCACGTCGGGAGGAACGCTCGCCGCCCTGACGGCGACGCGCGACTTGGTGTAGACGTCGATCCGATAAGGACCACCCACCTTGGGCGGATCAAGCCGCACTATCCAGCGACCGTCCGCTCCCGCCTTTCCCGAGGCTCGCTTGTCTCCGACGGAGACGGTGACCGACTCGCCCGGCGTCGTCCAGCCCCAGAACACGTTGGGCTTGTCCCGCTGGAGCACCATGTGGGAGCCGAAGTTCGGGCTGAGAAAGGGAAGATCGGACGGCGGCGGCAAGATCACAACGGGATTCTACGCCGCACCGCCCCGGCCATTAGAAGAAGTCGCCGCAGATCGTGGGCGACGGGGGCAGGAGGCGCTCGAGAACCGTGGTGTTTCCTTCGACCTCGCCCATCCGGGCGAGGTCGGCAAGGGAGGGCTCACCCATAAACGCCTGCGCGAAGCGGCGCACGTCCATCGCCACGTCGTGCCCCATGCAGGGCTCGACGGTGACGCACTCGGGCGAGAAGCGGACGCGCCAGGAGCCGTCGTTTTCGGGAACCACTTCGTCGTGTACGAGGAGCCGCGTGTCTCCATCCATCGACGGGCGGAGCGAACGGAGGGCGAGAGCCACGTCGGTGACGCGGAACATGGTGGGCCGCTCGACCTTCGCCTCGGCGCCTTGATCCAGGTAGAGGGCGTAGTACGGCGAGTCGCTAGGCTCGTGCCAAGCGACGGCGGTCTTGTTGATGGCCAGGGCGGGCATCAGTTCCAGGAGGCCCCGATAGCCCGCTGGAGAGGACCAAACCACCTCGCTCAGCCACTGCTCGGCCCAGAACTCCGTCTTGTGGGACACCGCGATGTAGCCTTCAACGGGATCGCCCGCCGCGTAGATCGTCAGCGGGCGGTTCTCGTTCAGCACCCGCATCCACATCGCCTCGCTCCGAACGTGAACGCCGCTCCGAACATGGGCGTAGGCGTCGTGGCAGGGCTTGAGGAGGTTCCAGTCGGCGGGAGCAAGCCGCCGGACGGGCAGGCCGGAACGAACTTTGGGGAGGCGGTGGAGAGGCACGGAGAGACGAAGCCGCTTGCCCGCCACCGCGTAGCCCGACCGAGCGTAGAACGGTTCCCGATAGGCGTAGAGCGAGGCGAGGGGAACGCCCTGGTCGCGCAGGAGCCGAACAAGGCCGTCCATCATGCCGTTGCCCACGCCGCCGCGCCGTCGTTCGGGCAAGACCCCGACTCCCGCTACGCCGCCGCACGGAAGGATAGCGTCGCCGCGCGTCGCGTTCATCGGCAGGACGACGCACGCCCCCGCCACCTCGTCGTCTACCAAGCCGACGAATCCCTCCTCCCCGAAGCGCATGGTCAAGTCGCCGGGCTCGATGGGTTGGCCGTCCCGATAGGTAAGCGAGAGGACGGACCGGTAGCCCTCCTCATACCGCTCCCCGACAGGACGCACGACGACCGGATTCACGCGCCGGAGGTTACCCGCCGATCAGCCCCCCGCTTGGTACTCGGCAAGTGTCTTTTCGGCTATCTCGCGCGTCCGTCATCCTGAGGGCCTTTTGTTGGCGCTTGATCGTTCCATCCTTGTCGTCCAGAAGGAGTCAGAAGCGAACCCTCAAGGAACCCGCGTAGGCTCAGACGGCGCGGCGTCGGCTCGCGGTGGCCAAGCGTCGAGACCGGCAGAAGAAGGAGAGCGCACCCAGAGCAAGGACGGAAACGGAAGCGGGTTCCGGGACGGGTGCGAGGCGGACGTTGTCAAGGCCGGTGACGTCCGTGGGGGCGTTCCCTAGCCAGTCGGCTTCGATGTAGAGACCATCCAGGCTCGAAAGCACCGACCGAAGCAGGGCGTCGGACACCGGGGTAACGGGCGGAGTGCCCGCAATGCCTGGCGAAAGGCTCCAGACAGAGCCAAGAAGGGGGATCGAAACGCTCGTCCAGACCGTTCCGGGCGGGTTCTTGCTGGCGAAGAGCGCGGTCGTTCCCGAGGTCAGGACGACCGCCGGGTAGGGAGCGCCGTCGTTCTGGGTCGCGTAGGTATCGTACGAAAGGCTGGATCCGAAGGCGGCGCTCTGATCGCCCATGAATTTCGTCGGGGCGGCGAGGAAACACCAACTCGAGACGTCAGCCGTAACGAGGGCTCCGCCGGGGTTTCCGCCTGCACCCGACCAGCCGGCGCTCGCAAAGTCGCCCACCGAGAAGAGGGGAGCCTGAACGAAGTTCACGTCGCAGGTCCGCCAACCCTCGTTCCCAGCGTCGAACGTGCTGACCACGGCCGGAGCGGCGGTCGACAGGGCCGCGAACAGCGCGAGGATAGAGATCCGAACCATAAGGTACAGGCACCGATGCGACGCCCCCCCTCAAACATATCACGCCAAAGCGTCTTAACGCGCTCGTAATCTTGCGAAATCCGACCTTCTCGGCGCAAATCGGCCTCTTGTGGAGAAAATTCGCAACCTCCGTGCCGGAGCCATCCGTAAACCCACCAAACCGGAAGCCGCTAGGCCCTTAGTCCCAGCGGTTCACGGGCTTTGGTTTAACGTAGTGTGGACTTCGGATGGGGAACGTCGGGCTTAGGGCCTCGCCAACTCTTCTGACGGCCTAAGGACCCCCTGCCCGCTCCATGAGTTCCGAGCTCCAGACGCCCGTGCCGCCCGCTCTCCGAGGCCCCAAGCCTCTTCCCTTCGTCGACCTTCGGGCGACGAAGCCCGATCCTCAGGCGCTCCTCCTCACCCCTGGCGACTTCGCCATCGCGCGCCAGACCCTGCCTATCGCTCTCGACCGGGACGTGCTGGTGGTCGCGATCGGGGCCGAAGGCTCCTTAAGCTCGGTGGACGACCTGGGAATCCTCTTGGAGCGGCCCGTGCGGGCCGTCCTCGCCGATCCAACGCTCATCCGCCTCCAGATCGAGGAGGTGTTTATCGAGAAGATGCTGGGCGGAATGCCCACGGAGGACGGCGAGTCGACGGCGGTGGACCTTGACGAGGACGCGGGCCTCGCCGACCTGCAACGCATGGCGAGCGAGACCGCCATCGTCCAGATGGTCAACCTCATTTTCTCGCAGGCGGTCCGCGATGGGGCGAGCGACATCCACGTCGAGCCCTACGACAAGGAGGTTCGCGTCCGCTATCGGCTCGACGGCATCCTCCACGTCATCGCCAAGCCTCCCAAGCGGATGCACGCCGCCCTCATCTCGCGCCTAAAGATCCTGGGCGAGATGAACATCGCGGAGCGGCGGCTTCCCCAGGACGGACGCATCAAGCTCCAGATCGCGGGCCGCACGGTGGACGTCCGCGTCGCGATCGTTCCGACGATGTACGGCGAGCGCGCCGTCATGCGCATCCTCGACAAATCGACCTCCGTGGTCGGTTTGGAGGCGATCGGCATGGGAGGGGACATCGCCACGCTTTTTCGCAAGGTGATCCGGCAGCCGCACGGCATGATCCTTTCGACAGGACCGACGGGTTCGGGAAAGTCGACCACCCTGTACGGCGCGCTTCAAGAACTGACCTCGGTCACCACCAACATCCTCACCATCGAGGATCCGGTCGAGTATCAGATCTTTGGGATCGGCCAGATCCAGGTGCGGCCCAACATCGGCCTGACGTTCGCCAACGGTCTGCGAAGCATCGTTAGGCAGGACCCCGACATCATCATGGTCGGCGAGATCCGTGACGAGGAGACGGCGGAGATCGCTATCCACGCCGCCCTAACCGGCCACATGGTGTTCTCGACCCTGCACACCAACGACGCGCCGGGCGCGATCACCCGCCTGCTCGACATGGGCGTCGAACCCTACCTCTGTGCCAGCTCGATCGTGGCCGTCCTCGGTCAGCGGCTCCTTCGACGAAACTGCCCCGCCTGCGCCCAGCCTTCGGTCGAGACCCAGCCCGCGCTCGATTCCCTCCGGATCACGAAGGCGATGGTGGACGGCCACATCCTGATGCGAGGTCCCGGCTGCGACCATTGCGCGGGAACCGGCTTCAAGGGCCGAACCGGTCTGTTCGAGTTGCTCGTCGTCGACGAAACGATCCGCAAGATGACGACCGACCGCGTCTCGGCCAGCGTGATCAAAGCCCACGCGACGGAGAACATGAGCATGAGAACCCTGCTCGAGGATGGCCGCCGCGCCGTGCTGGCGGGCCTCACGACCCCCGAAGAGGTGCTGCGCGTGTGTCAGAGGGAAGACATTGAGGAATAGCGGAGGTCCTTTGTGAAACCCTCCGCGCCCCTTCTCATCGAGTGGACGCCGACACGCGTCCGGATTTTCGATCCCGTGACCGGATCGACGTGCGAGGGCGCCTCCGTCATCGACTGCGTCCCCGAGGCCGGGCGGGACGCGGTCGTCGCAGTCGGGCGGCGGAGCGCGTTCGTGCGGACCGCCGTCGTCCCGGCGGGATCGTTATCGACCACCGAGGGCGTGCTCGCCTTCCAAATGGCCCAGACGCTGCCTCTGGGTCCCACCGAGGTCGTGTTCGGCTACCGCCTCGGTGAGAACGTCCCCGGCAAGGGACGACGCGCGGCAGTCGGCGCGGTCCGGGCCGAGTCGCTCACGAGGATCGACGCGGAGACGCGGGCGGCGGGTCTAAGGGTGAGGGCGGTCTTGCCCGTCGCCTTCGGTTCGTGGCTCGCGGCGCGGGCGGCGGGACTGCGCGACGTGGCGGTCGCCGCCTACGCCAACGGCGTGCTCGACGTCGATCTCGTCAAGGAAGGCGAGTTGGTCGCTAGCCGCTCCGTACCGACGGAAGACCCGTTGGACGAGATCGAGCGGAGCTTCGCCGTTATGGAGGTCGCGCCGCTTCCCACGCTCGCCCTCGCCTCGCCCGAGCTTTCCGCCGCGCGGCACGAGGCGCGGAGCGCGCTGGAACATCTGGCCGATCTGCCGACGATCGATCGTCTTCTCTTCACTCTCGAACCGCCCGCTCGGCGCGCGGCACGGGCAGCCCGGCGCGAGCGCTGGAAGTCCCATCGCGCTTTGGTCGCCGCCTTGGGGGCGGTGGCCCTCGGAGCCTACGCGATCGGGACGCGGGCGCGGGTCGCCAAGGTCTCGACGAAGCCCACTGGCGTGTTCGTCGACGCCGCTCGCGCTCGCGCGAGCCAGACCGAAGCCCAAGCGCGGCTTGACCGGGCGACGCAGGCCAACCGGGTTCTCGACGTGGCGCTCCGTCCGCCCCAGACGGCGGGCGACATCCTGCGCGCCGTCGCCAACGCGACGAGCGCCGAGGCCTGGTTGACGAGCCTTAGCGTGACGCGCGGGGCGCCGATCGCGGTGACCGGCCTCGCCCTCCACGGCTCGGACGTGTCCCGTCTGCTCGCCGTCGTCGCGGGCGATCCACGCTTCAAGGAGATGCGCGTGCTCTCGACGAGCAAGGGGCTCGTCGGCACGACCCCCGTCGTTCAGTTCACGCTCGCCGGAATCCCTGTCGGTACGCTCCCCTTCGACCGACCGACGAAAAAACGCCCCACCAAGGAGAAGAAGGCCCCTGTCAAAGCTCAGCGACCCGATCAGTAGCCCCTGGGACGTCCTTTTCGCGGCCTCCCTGCTGGGGATCGTCGTGGCGGGATCCTTCGCCTTCCTCACCCCCAAGCCCCGGCCTAACTCCCTCGCCCTGGCCCGGCGTGCCCTGGGCAAGCTCCAGGCCAGCGCGACCCAAACGCAGAGCGACGCCCGCAAGGCGGAGAACGACGTCCGCAACCGAACCTGGAGCCTTCCTCCCGAGGAGTTGGGACGACGCGTGATGGACGATGTCGGCAGGATCGCGGAGCGTCGGAAACTCGGCGTCGCCAACTTCCAGGCGGGACGGACGGTCGAAGGCGCGGGATTGCGCCAACTCGCCTTCAGCGTCACGGTGGAAGGCGCGTTCCTCGATGTGCTCGATGCGGTGGACGACCTGGAGAAGTCCGGCTCACGGCTTGCGGTCGGCAACGTGAGCGTCGCGCCTGAGAGCGCGAAGGCCGGTGAACCCGGACGCGTCTCCGCTTCGATCGGATTGACCGCTTTCACCCTTCGCAAGGAGGACGAGTAGTGGCCTTCTACACTCGCCCCGTCTTCTGGGCGGTACTCACCTCCGTCGCGGCGGTCGCCGCCTTTTGGAGCGACGGCGACGCGCCTCACGGAAAGACGAGCCCTCGCAAACGCTCGTCCAAGAGCGCCGATGCGGGCTGGGACTTCCCCGCTTCGAACCCTGCGCTCCGCTTTGCCAAGCCCCACCGCCCGGCCCGCGATCCCTTCGCGCCGCTCGCGCGCGCCGACCACGCGCCGATCCTCGCTCCCAAGGAGCGCGAAGATCTCGTCCAGATTCCCTCGTCCCTCGCTGGGGGCGAAGGCGGATGGGCCTACACCGGCATGGCCGAGGTAGACGGAGTTCGGATGGCCCTTCTCGAGAACGCCGGCACATCGCAGTCGGGCTACGTTCGCGAAGGCGAGGAATGGAAAGGGACGCGCGTCGCAGGCATCACCATGGCCTGTATCGTGCTGGCCGATGCGAAGGGCCTCACCCAAAGCGTGTTCCGTTTCAATCCGGACGACACGCCCAAGCCGAAGCCCGAGCCGGTGGGCGGTTTCCGTCCGCTCGATCTCACCGGACGCATCGGCGACGTCCAGATCCGCCCTCTCCCGACCCGCTCCAACCTAGCCCAACCTCCCACGGGAGTCCGAAGATGAAAAGGAAACTCGCCCGCGCCCTGCCCGCCACGCTCCTCGCCCTTCCCGCGTCCTGGGCGCTCGCGCAGACCACGTCCGAGGTCAAGTCGGCTCCGGCCCAGGCGTCGCCCGCCCAAGCCACTCCCGCCCAAACTCCGGGGAAGGCCGCGCCCGGTCAAACGCCCCCGACCGGCGCTCCGGCGACGGGCAGTCCCGCGCAGGCCCCGGCGGGAGCGCCGCCGCAAGGGGCGCCGGGCCAAGCCCCTTTCATCCCAGGGTCTAAGGCTCCGACATCCTCGGGTACGGGCAAGGCGGGACAAGGAAAGGCCGGGCAGGGCAAGGTGACCATCGGCGCGAAGGGCGCGCCGACGAAGAAGGCGGCTCCTAAGGCTCCGACGACGCCCAAGTCCGCTTGGCGGCAGTTCCCCCTGAATCCGGCCACCACGATGTTCCTCGACTTTACGGAGGCGAACCCCGACGCGGTGTTCTCCCTGTTCTCGCGCACCGCAGGCATCACGATCCTCAAGTCGCCCCAGTTCAAGTCCAAGATCACCCTCGCGAGCGCGAAGGCGGTCAAGTTGGACGAGGCGTTCTCGCTCCTCAACACGGTGTTGGGCTTCCAGAACTACGAGATGCGCAAGGAAGGCAACCACCTTCTGGTCGCGATGAAGCAGCCGCCCCCCCAGCCGCCCCAGTCGGCGCCGCCAGCCCCGCCCCAGCCGGTCGTGAAGACCTATCCCCTCAACGTCTCGCGGGCGTCGGACGTGGCGAAGATCATCATCGACATCTACGGCCCGGCGGCGGCTGCGGGCGGAGGAGGACAGCCCCAAGGCGGAGGCGAGATGGCGTTCGTCAACGGGCGCATGGTCCCGATGGGCGGCGGAATGCCAGGTGGAGGCGGAGGCGGGGCCAACCCGAACTTCAAGGTCACCTCCGACGACACGAGCAACGCGATCGTCGTGAAGGCCCTGCCGGAAGAGCAGACGAAGATCGAGGCCCTGATCAAGGATCTCGACAAATCGACCGCCCCCTCGCTCGTCACGGAGATATTCGCCCTGAAGTACGCCCCCGCCGATCAGGCGGTGACCGCCATCGAGGACATCCTCACCGCCAACGCTCCGACGGGGCGTAGCGCGGCGCGGCAGACCCAGCAGCAGCCCGACTACGGCTATTACGGCTATTACGGGGGCGGCCGCTCCACTCAGCGCACGGCGGGCGGTCAGTCAGCGACCGCGATCAAGGCGACCAATTCCGTGAGCGTGAACGCGACCGAGGGGAACATGAAGCTGATCCGCGAGCTCCTGAGGAGCCTCGACAGCCCGGCCAGCTTCGTGGATACCACGAACGTGATCAAGCTCCAGAACGCCAAGGCGACCGACGTCGCGGACCTTTTGAACAAGGCTTTCACCCAGCAGCGCAGCAACAACAGCGACTTCGGGTTCTTTATCTACGACTCTTACGGCGGGGGCAACCAGAACAACAAGCAGCAGACGACGGATTTCGACGAGGAAGGCCGGTTCGTAAACGTGCGCGACATCCAGGGCAAGGTCACCGTCCAAGCCGACGCGGCGACGAACAGCCTCGTGGTCGTCACCTCCCCGAGCAACCTGAGGGCGATCCGAAAGGTCGTTGACCAGCTCGACCAGGTAGCCGATCAGGTCGTGATCGAGACGCTTATCGTGGAGGCCAACCTCGACCGCACCACCAAGCTGGGCATCGAGTACAACTTCGTCAACGATCTGTTCAACGGCCAGGGGAACGGGGTGGGCTCCATCAACTTCGGCATCGGGAGCAACACGACGACCAACTCGGTGCAGGGCGCGACCTACACCTTCACGGGCGACAACTACAAGATCTTCCTCAACGCGATCCAGACGGACACGCGCTTCAAGGTGCTCGACACCCCGCGAATCTTCGCCTCGAACAACGCCAAGGCGATCATCAACGTCAGCCAGCGCCTCCCCTACATCACCTCGACGGTCGCGAGCCCCTTGGGCGGCGTGACGAACGCCTACCAGTTCACCGACGTGGGGGTGGTCCTGACCGTCACCCCCCGGATCACGGCGGGCGGAACGGTCACAATGGACGTCGAGCAGAGCGCGGACGACCTTCAGGGATTCACCACCTACAACGCCCCGATCATCAACACCCGCAAGGCGACCACCACCGTCTCCGTCGAGGACAGCCAGACCGTCGTGCTGGGCGGCATCATCCGCAACACGGAGACGCGAACCGACTCGAAGGTTCCCATCCTGGGCGACCTTCCTCTTCTCGGTCAGCTTTTCCGCTCGACCACGCGGGGAACGGGCCAGACCGAACTGATGGTGTTCCTCACCCCCCACATCATCCACAACGGGAAAGACGCCCAGCGTCTTCGAGAGCAGGCCACGAAGGAACTGACGAAGCCTTCGCAGGACAGCATGCGAAAGGCCGTCCCACCCGTCAAAGAGCCCTGACCTTCCACCTTTCGGTCGGGGTTTTAAAGCACCGTCTTCCCGAACAGGGACAGAATCCATTCCACCGCCATCCGGGCGGTGGCGTTGCCCGTGTCTACCAGAGGGTTCGTCTCCACCACATCGACCCCGGCGAGCGCGTACGTCCCCTCCTGAAGCCGCTCGTGGAGAAGCTCCGCGAGCAGGTGCGCCTCGCGGTAGGTGAGTCCGCCCCGTACGGCGGTGCCGGTGCCGGGCGCAAGAACGGGGTCGAGGGCGTCCACGTCGAACGAGATCCAGAGGCGACGGGCGCCGCCTGCGCGCAGGAAGGCGTCGAGCCGGTCCACGCAGGTGGCGAGACCGTGACGGTCGATGTCGGACATCGTGAGCCCGAGGCCCGCACGAACGCGGGGACGCTCCTGGGGATCGACGTCGCGCAAGCCGAGCCAGGCGGTGCGCTCGGGACGGAGCGGCGGCGCGTCGAGCGTTCCAAGGAGACGCCTCCACTCCGAGTCGCGCTTCCCCTCGACGCCGCTCGGAAGTCCTTGGAGAGCGGCGACGGGCATCCCGTGAAGGTTGCCCGTCGCCGAAGTCGCGGGCGTGTTGACGTCGGCGTGGGCGTCGATCCAGAGGAGGGCGAGGTCGTCGCCCGCGCTCAGGGCCGCTGCGACACCACCCGCCGCGATCGAATGGTCGCCTCCGAGCACCATGGGTACCCGACCTTCCGCCAACGCGGACGATGTCCGCGCCCGAAGCTCGCCGAGAATGCTGAGAAGCGGCGGCAGGTTGGCCATCCCGCCCGGATCGGTACGGGGCGGGACAGAAGGCGCGTCGCCGCCGTCCGACACCGTGTGCCCGAGATCGCGCAAGCCCTCGACGAGGCCCGCCATCCGGAGCGCGGCGGGGCCCATCCGGCTGCCTTCCCGAAGCCCACAAAGGTCGAAGGGAGCGCCGACGATCTCGATCATCGCATGAGCATACCGGCCCCTCCTTGAGCGTAAATTAACCTGTTTTTAGGCCTAAGCTGGGCCATAATGACCTTATGCATCGTCGCTCGCTCGCCTTCCTGCCTCTCCTCGCCGCCTTCGGTTGCGGCGGCGCCGGGCAGACGATGCCGACCACGCCGTCCCTTTCGCCGATGGATTCGACGACACGCTCGACCACGGGCTTCGGCGGCGGCACGAAGGACGCCACCTTCAAGCCTGCCGTGGGAGCGAACAGTCCCCTCGGGACGCTCAAGCCGCTCGCCGCCACCAGCGTTCTCGCCAAGGCGGCGGACGGAAGGACGGCGACCGACTCAGCCACCGAGCTCGCCAAGCTCGATAAGGGCGAGCTGAAGCTGGACGACGCTTACACCTATCTGGTCGCCGACGCGACCGCCGCCCGTGCGACCGTGGGCGACAAAGGAGCCAGCGTTCCGTTCCCCGCCGAGGCCAAGGCCAACCCGGATGGCTCGTACTGGATCGTCGACGCCGAGACACGTCGCGTCTACACCTTGACCGGCGTGAAGAAGGAGGAAGGCAAGCCCACCACGATCGCCGACGGCCCCAGCGCCGATCTCATCCACCCGACCGCCGACGCCGCCGTGCCGCCAGTCGCCCTCGCGGCCCGTGCCGACGAGGCCACCACCGATATCAAGCACGCCCTGCGGATTCTCGTCAAGGGCGTCGGAACGGAAAACGCCCCCGTGGCGGGATCGCGGGTTCGGCTCAAGAAGACGGTCAAAGACAAGGGCCTGCCACCGCTCGCCAAGGCGGTGGTCGTCGCCTTGAAGAAGTACGGCGCGACGCTGAACGTCGGTGACGGGGCTCCCGCTCTCTCCACCCTGGCCGATCCCCGCTGGACGAAGGAGGACGCCAAAGCGATCTCTGTCCTCCATATGGCGGACTTCGAATTGATGGCGCCGCCTCAAGCAAAGGCTGGTACGGTTACCAAAAAGTAGTCAGGGCGCGTCCTCTTTTGTTATACAGGAAAGGGCGTCGGCCCTTTTTGGTCCAGAATCTGCGGTAAACCTCGGGACGATCCATGGGTCCTATTTCACCCGATGATTTAAGGTTTAACAAGTTTGGCCTATCGCAGCAGGAGTCGAGGGTCTTGTCCCTCGCCATGACCGGCCGAATCGACAAGCAGATCGCCTCTGAGATGGGGATCAGCCTCGGCACCGTGCGCGTCTACTGGAAGCGCATCCGCATGAAGGTCGGGGGCACCCGTTCCGAGGTGATCGCCGAGCTGGCCCGCAACTCCCTCAAGCTCGACTTCGACGGCGAACGCACCAAAGCCGACCAACTTACCAAAGAGCTCGAGGAAAGCCAAGCCCGCGAGCGCAAGCTCCAAGTCTACGAAGCCGCTTTCGAGATTCTGCCCACCGCCCTCGCTATCCTCGAAGGACCCGTCGGACGGATCGTCCGGGCCAACGCCGCCTTCGCCACGCTTCACGGCTACGCCCCCGATGAACTAG
This sequence comes from uncultured Fimbriimonas sp., assembly GCA_964516175.1. Taxonomy (GTDB): domain Bacteria; phylum Armatimonadota; class Fimbriimonadia; order Fimbriimonadales; family Fimbriimonadaceae; genus Fimbriimonas. The sequence continues at coordinate 45,438 of CAZEWR010000038.1, forward strand.
TCGACCATCCGACGACGGAACTGACCCTCCTCGAAGAGGCAGCCGCCTTAGAGAAGCAGGCCGCGATCGCCGCCAAAGACGGCAAGCACGTCGAAGCCGCCTCCACGCGGCGCCGCAAGGACGGCTCGACCTTCCCATCGCGCCTCATGCTCCAAGGAGGCGGCACACCCGCCTGGATCATGGCCTTGGACGCCTAAAGGCCTCCGAGGCCTTTAGGCCAGGACCGCGACGGTCACGCCCTGTCCACCTTCGGTCGCGTCGCCGTCCCGGTACTCCGCGACGCTCCGATTGCCTTTGAGGGAGTTCTGGACGACGTTCCGCAACACGCCTTCGCCCTTGCCATGGACGATCCGGACGCGCTCCAGTCCGGCGAGGGCCGCGTCGTCTAGGAACCGCTCCAACTCGCGCATCGCCTCCTCTGCCCGCAGGTGACGAAGATCGACTTCCGGTGAGGCGGAGAGAGCCTTGGCCAGTTGGATGTTCGGGCGGGCCTTCTGGATCTCCATCGGGGCGCGATCCACCGGCTCTAGGCTTGAAACCGGCACCGTCATCTTCAGTGTCCCAAGCTGGACCGGGACGCGTCCGTCCTTCGGATCGTCGAGGACGTGCCCTACCTGGGAGTGCCCCGCAAGACGGATCGTCGCCCCCTTTCGAACGACAGGGGCGTCCTTCGGGCGGCGGACCTTCGGCGCAAAGGAGCGCGCCAGTTCCGTTCCCGCCGCATCGAGTTCCTTGAGCCCTTTGCGCGCGGTCTCGCGGTCGCCCGCCTTGACCTCGTCGAACAGGCGCGACGCCTCGATCCGGATTTCGCGCAGGGCGGCTTCGATCACCGCCTGGGCCTTGTCGTGGACGGTACGCCGGATCTCGTCCGCCTCGTCCAGCTTGCGCTTGGCGTCGGCTTCCTTCTTTCGTAGCTCGTTCGCACGGCGGTCGGCCTCGCTCTGGGCGAGCCGGGCCTTTCGCTGGGCGTCCTCCAGTCGCTCGAGCATGAGCGCGAGATCCTGCGCCTCGTCGCCGAGCGATCCGCGGGCGCGCTCAACGACGGACGTCGGAATGCCGTAGCGCTCGGCGATACGCAGGGCCTGCGAAGCGCCGGGCGTCCCCATAAGGAGCCGATAGGTGGGACGCAGGCTCCGGGGATCGAACTCCATCGCCGCGTTCGTGAAGCCGGGCACGTTGTAGGCGAACGCTTTGAGCTCGCCGTAGTGGGTGCTGGCGAGAATCGTCGCGCCCTTGTCCGCCATCTCGATGAGGATCGACTTCGCGAGGGCCGCGCCCTCGGCGGGATCGGTGCCCGCGCCCACCTCGTCGAGTAGAACGAGGGCTCCGTCCTCCAGGCGGCGCAGGGCCTCCGCAATGTTCCGGATATGGCCGCTGAAGGTGGAGAGCGACTGCTCCAGGCTCTGCTCGTCGCCAATGTCGGCCCATACGCTCGTAAAGGGTGCGAGACGCACGTCGAGAGCGGGCGGATAGAGGCCCGCCTGGGCCATCAGGACGGTCAGACCGACCGCCTTGATCGAGACCGTCTTGCCGCCCGTGTTAGGACCGGTGATAAGGACCGACGCGCCGCGACCGACCTCGATGTCTAACGGCACCGCGACCTCGGGATCGAGCAACGGGTGCTTGCCACCTTGGATCGCCACGAACGCGCTGCCCGGCTGAGGACGCGGCAGGCAGCCCTTCATGTCATAGGCGAGACGCGCCTTGGCGAACGCGAGATCGAGCTGTGAGGCCGCTTCCACGCCGCCCGTGGTCTCGACGGCGATCCGTCCTACCGCCTTGCTGAGCAGACCGAGGATGCGCGCCTCCTCGGTTCGCTCCTCCGCCTCCAATTCTCGGAGGGCGTTACCAAGCTGGAGGACGTCCTCGGGTTCGATGAAAAGGGTCTGCCCCGTGGAGGAGGTGTCGTGGACGATGCCCCGGATCTTGCCCCGGTTCTCCGCTTTGAGCGGAACGACGTAGCGACCGTCGCGGACGGTGTAGATGGGGTCGCTCAGCAGTTCCCGGAAGCGCGTGGTGTAGTTTTGAATCCGCTCTTGGAGCCGGTAGGTCGCCTGCTTCTTGCGACCGCGGATCGAGCCTAGGGCGGGGGAAGCCTCGTCCCGCATCGAGCCGTCACCCTCCAGGCTTTCGAGCAGGCGATCCTCGACGTCCCGTCGGTCGGGAAAGTTCTCGCTGTAGGGATAGAGAAGGGGGAACTCCTCGCGACGGGCGGTCAGGAACGTCTTTGCCGAGCGCATGGTCGCAAGGGCCTCACCCACGTGGCGAAGCTCCTGTCCGCCGAGGGTGCCGCCCTTCTCCGCCCGCTTCAAAGCGTGACGCGGGTCACGGATTCCCCGGAGCGACGGTACGGAGTGCCGAGCGAGCGCCTCGTGCGCCTCGCGGGTGAGGTCGAGGAGGTACCACGCCTCGTTCGCCCGGAAGGCGGGACGAAGCTCGGCGGCGGCGGCCCCGCCAAGAGGCGTCTCGCAGGCGGCGGAGAGGCGGTCGCGGATCGATTGAAATTCAAGCACGCGGAACGCGTGCGCGTCTTTAGCGTGCATAGCTTTAGGATTCTGAACCAATAACGTTCCTACGTCTCAAGGGTCCTAGAACGCTTGGGTTCCGGAGACCGACTTCGCTTCGTCGGACGACGAGCGGGACCTAGGCCCATAGCCTCTAGTAGACTTCCAGGCATGGGCCTGGAAACCGGACGCCGGGTGTTGCGCCGCGAGGCGGGAGCCTTGCTCGCGATGGCCGACGCGCTCGACGACGCGTTCGAGCGGGCGGCGGACCTAATCCGCGCCTGTGAGGGGCGGGTCGTCACCTGCGGCATCGGCAAGTCGGGCCATATCGCCCGCAAGACCGCCGGGACCCTCGCCTCGACGGGAACGCCCAGCCTCTTCATGCACGCCGCCGAGGCGGTCCACGGCGACCTCGGCATGGTCACCGCCAAGGACGTCGTCCTGCTCTACAGCCACAGCGGCGAGACGGACGAGATCGTTCGAATCTTCCCTTCGATGCGCCTCCAAGGTGCGCGAACGATCCTCGTCACGGGCCGTCCAGAGTCGTCCGGCGGGCGGATGGCCGACCTCGTCTTGAACACCGGCGTGGGCGAGGAGGCCTGCCCCAACAATCTCGCGCCGACTACCAGCACCACCGCGATGCTCGCCTTGAGCGACGCCCTCGCCATCGCGGTGATGGAAGGGCGCGGCTTCGGCAAGGAGGACTTCGCCCGTTTCCACCCGAAAGGCGCGCTGGGCAAGCGGCTTCTCCTGCGGATCGAGGACGCGATGCGCCCCCTCGCGGAGATCGCCGCCGTCGCTCCGAGCGCTACCGTGTTCGATGCGATGTGGGCGGTCACGAAGGCGGGCGTGGGCGCCGCCTGCGTCGTCGAAGACGGGCATCTCGTCGGCTTCATCTCCGATGGCGATCTGCGCCGCCACTCGCTCGAATACCCTGACCTGCGTGAGCACCGCGCGGAGGAGATCATGACGCGAAGCATCACCACTATCCCGCCGGAACTCCTCGCGGTCGAGGCTCTAGAGGCGTTTCAGATGAACCCGCGCCCTTTGGGCGAGATGCCTGTGGTAGACGCCGAAGGGCGGCTTCTCGGACTCCTCATGCTGAAGGACCTGCTCCGAAGCGGGATCGTCTAAGAGGAGTCTCGGAAGGAGGCCGGAGAGGAAGCGCAGTCTTCCTCTACTTGACCTTCTTCTGGAAGTGCCGCTCGATACGTTCCGCGTCGGCGTCGCCGACCACGAGCAGCAACCGGTCGTGACCGTCGCCGACATGGTCGATCTGAGCCCCGAGAGCGATCGCCTCTTGGATGGTCTCGGCCAGCAGGCCCTCTTCGTCGCGAATGTTCACCGCATGGACGCTCACGACGCTCCGGCCCGTCGTCACCGCCGCACGATCGCCAAGAACCCGCCCCAGATCAGCGGCTCGGTCGGCGGGCGCGACGAACGAGAGGCCGTAGGGCGTCAGCTTGAGGAAGTCGATCGAGATCCCTTCCTTGGCGACCGCGTCGAGAACCTGGAGGCGCTGGGGGACCAGCGGCTCGGGAAGCCCCTCGACATGAACCTGGCAGAAGCCACCTCGGGTCTCGACCCGACTCAAGCCTCGAGGACGTTCGAACGCCGTCTCCCGAGGGGTGGAAGGCGTCATCTCGCTCTGGAAGTTCGCACGCGGATCGCGGCGCGCTTTGCTCACGGAGAAGAGGGTACCAGGGGAAGCGGGCCTCCCCTGATCGGGTCAGACCCCGAATACGTCGTCGGGGATGCCCGCGTTGATCTTGATGCCATCGTAGCGCGTCACGCCGGCCACCACGTCGTCGCCGTTCTTCACCGTCAGGCGGGTCGGGGCGGTGACCCCGTTCGTCGTTTCGGGCTGGTCGTAGTAGAAGGTCGCCACCATGCGGCCCTTGCGGTGGTACCACTCGCGCTTGGTGATGTACCTCTTGGCCGGGTCGATCCAGATACGAAAGCGCGTCTTGTCGTTGAAGACGGACTTGTAGGTCACGTCGAACACAACGTCGCCGGTCGCGCGATCCATGCGGACGAACTTCGCGTCCATAAAGCTCTCGAAGAGCGACGGCGTGATGATGCCGAAGTCGAACACCGTCTGGCGGTTGCCCGGCTTGGTCGAGAGATCCTCCGCTTTGTTGATACGCAGGCGTGGGATCTTGAAGTGGCGCTTCGTGCCGTTGACGATGTAGGTGACCTGGGTGTCCTCGATGTTCGCGTCGACGCGGACCTTGAAGGGCTCCTCGATCCGGACGGTCGAGGTCTCGACGCGGTAGCCTGCGCCGAAGTCGTCGTTGATCTTCTTCAGCTCGTTCTGGTTTTTCGAGACGATCTTCGCGGTGAAGGTCGCGTCGTGGAACGCGGGCTGGACGTAGGCGGAAATATTCTGGCTCTGAAGCACGGCGAGGGCGAGAAGCGTGGTCATGGGGTAAATCTATCCCTAGTGACGCCCGAAACGCTGGATCGTTTCGCCAGCGGGACTTCCGCCGGAGCACCGGCTCTGCGGACCCTGCGCGCCAGCGAGGCGCTTGACGAGGCCCTGCGAACCTACCGCGTCCTCGCCCCCGCCCTCTTGCGCCGGAGCGCCGTCCCCTCCGTGTTCGTTCTCGCGAGCGTCCTGTTCTGGGTCCGCGCCTTCGGGCCGCGGCTCCTCACTACGAACTCACCGGGCGATGTGACCGCCCAGGTGGGCGAGGCGGGCTTCGTCCTGATCGTCGGATTGTTAATCGCGACGCCTCTGCTGGTGTTCGGTATCGTCGAGGCGACGCTCCAGGCGGTGGCCCTGGCAAATCCCTTCCGCGAAGGTCTTCGCGCCGACGAGATCGCTGCCTCGAGCGCCGCGCGCCGCGCCTTTCCCCGCGCCTTCGGAGCGGGACTCTGGACCTTTGCCCTGGCAGGCGCGATTCCCCTCGTCTCGTTCGGCCTGATGGCCGCCGGCAGCCTTCTCCCCTCGGGGAACGACGACCAAACCGCCCCCGTGCTTGCCGTGCTTGGGGTGATCGGCATGTTCTTCGGCGTCCTTGCGGCGCCCTGGATCGTCGCCGCTCACGCTTTGGCCCCGGCCGCCGTCCTGCGCGGCGACGGCGCGTTCGCCGCCTGCCGCCGAAGCCGCCGTCTGATGGCGGGCGTCGGTCGCGTCTCCGGCGGCTACGGCATGATCTGGACCGTCTACATCGTTCTACTCGTCGCCGCCCTTGCGGAATGGGGCGGTATCCGCCTGCTCCAGAGTTCGATCCCTGGAAGCGGCGCGCTTCCGGGCGGGGGCGTCTTCTCCGAGGCGCTGTCGCTTGGCGTCCCGTTCGTCGTCGCCTGGACGCTCCTCCCGCTGTGGGGGACGTCCGTGGCCGTGATCGATGCGGAGCGCCGCGTCCGTAAGGAGGGCTACGATGTCGAGCTACTTAGGAAAGGTTAAAAACAGGCAGAGCGCAGGAAACGGGAGAGGGCGAAAGGCGCTTCTCCTTGGGTCGTTCCTTCTTTCCCTTTCCCTCGTTCCGGCTCTCTGCTCCGCCGGTCCATTCGCGAACCTCGATGGGCGGCAGGCCGGACTCTCGGACAAGCAGGTCGTCAACGAGCTGCGACGGCTGGAGGGAGACGACCCCGAAGCTAAGAGCCACCTCGACGGCGGGCCGAAAGCGGCGCGTGCCTACATCGCTCTGCGCGCGAATCTGGAGGGTGCGGATCCCGTGGCTCCACCCAAGATCGGTCCCGCGCCAGGAGGAGAGCGGATCGCCAGTTCCTGGCTCGCTCGTACGTTGGAGCGCCTGAAGACGCCAAAGCTCGACTTGCCCGAAAGTTCGGGGCCGCCGGTCGGGGTTATCGGTCCCTGGGCGACGATGCTCATGTGGGGCATTCTCGGCATCCTTTTGGGACTCGCCGTCTTCTTCCTCGTACGTTACGTTCGCTTCCCGAGCAGCCGGGGACGAAAGGCCCTGGTCGACGCCGAGGAGCCCGTACGCTCCGCCGACGCTTGGCTTGAGGAGGCGAACGCCCAGATCGCGCGCGGCGAGTACCGTGCGGCGGTGCGCGGCCTCTACGTCGCGGGCCTGATGCGCCTAGACGAGGCGGGAGTCGCCCGCTTCGACCGCCACCAGACCAATTGGGAGCATCTCCGCCGCATCGAGGCGAGTTCCAAGGCGCCGTCCGACGCCGACGTGCGCGGGGCGACCGGACGCTTCGACCGCCTGTGGTACGGCCTGATCCCGGCGACGGAAGCCGACGCCCATGCGATGCGCGCTTGGTACGACACCCTCGTACGGCGTCTCGCAGAGCATCGTACGAGCGAGCCACGTTCCGGAGATCCTCGTGCCAGCGAGCCGCGCGCGGCGGAGGCCCATCCGTGAGATGGCTCGCGGGGACACTCCTCGCCCTGCTCGCCCTCGCTTACGCCATCGTCGCCCTAAGCGGCCCCAGCGCGAAGGTCCACCCCGCGCCCGACGATCCAGGCCTCGGAGGCCTCTCCCTGCTAGCCCGGGCGCTGCGCGACGAGGGCTATCGCACCGTCTTCGATCCCGCCTCCCATCCCAAGCTGAAGCCCGACGACATCGCCGTCGTGCCACTCCTGGGCTACCGCGGTATCCCCGCGTCGGTCCTCGCCCACGTACGGGCGGGCGGGCGGGCCTTTGTGATCGCGGTTCCGGAAGAGCTTCAGGCGATCAAGACTCGAGAGAAGATCGTCGACAGGAAGAACCGCTCGGCCGATGTGGACTCGACCGAGGCCGCGGGCGTCCAGACTCCCGACGGCGAGCTGGCCGCCGTCGCCGTCTGGTACAGCGAGCAGGAAGACTTCAGCACCCTACGCCAGATCGGCAAGGGCCGCGTCGCCCTTTTGGAGTCCGGCGCCCTCGCGACGAACCGCTTCCTCGGTCGCCACGACAACGCGCGGGTCGTCTTCTCCACTCTCGGTACCCTCCGGACGAAGAAAGGCGATCGGCTTACCTTCCTCGCCTTGGGCTACGGTGAAGGTGAAGAACTCGGTCCGATCGAGGCGATCGGACCGTGGGCGGTGGGCGCGCTCTGGCAGTCGCTGGCGATCCTCGGCGCCTTCGGTCTAGCGAAGGGCGTTCGCTTCGGCCTTCCCATTCCCGAACGTCGCCACAAACGCGGTTCCCGAGAGTTGCTCGACACCCTCGCGGACCATTACCGCCGAGGTCGGCGCACCGACGCCCCGCTTCTGGTCGCCGCGCGCGAGCATCCGAGCGAACCGGAACTCCAAACCCTCGCGATCCGCTCGAACGTTCCTGAGAGCGAAGCCCGGCAAGTTCTCATGGGACTCGAGGCCCGAGCAAAGAAGCGACGCTAGGACGCAGGGCCGCCGAATGTCCGCTGGAAGCTCCATAATGGGGCTATGCGCATCTCCATCCTTCTGGCGAGTGCCCTTCTCGCTGCGTCCGCCCTCGCGCAGACCGCCGCCGAGGTCAAGACCTACGGCACGGCGTACGCCAAGGCCAAGAAGGTCCTGGCCGCCAAGCCCAAGGACAAGAAGGCCAAGCAGGCTTTCGTCGTCGCGGGAGACCGTTTCGCCACCGCCACCATGATGTCGCCCGATCTCGACCGCAAGGTCAAGTACCGCGAGTCGCTTCGGGTCTATCGAGAGGTGCTGAAGGTCGATCCGCAGAACAAAGAGGCCAAGAACAACTCGGAGATGATCATCTCCATCTACAAGCAGCTCGGCAAGCCCATTCCCAACTAAGTGCTGCCGCTCGCCGCCAACGTCCGCCGTCTGAACGAGCTCCTGTTCGCGCCGCTCGACTACG
>CAZEWR010000039.1:0-53655 GCA_964516175.1 uncultured Fimbriimonas sp.
GAGGTTGTCCGCGTCGAAGCCGTAGCCGCGACGGTCCTGGACGGGAACGCCCAGGTCGGACAGGGTACAGGCGACCAGGCCCGCGCAATCGACGCCCAGGCCCTTCAGGCGGGCATCGTGCTTGTACGGGGTCCCGATGTATTCGCGCGCCTTCGCGACGATGGCTTCAGGCGCAAGGGGCGGCCACTCGATCATGCCGCCCTTTACGGTCAGCGGCCGATCTGGGAAGTCTTGTCGTTGGTCGGGATTTCCTGTTCACCGTGGAAGTTGTTCGCGTTCCCGAACTTCACGTCGCACGTCGCGAACGTCTTGTCGCAACCCGCCACGAAGACGGCTTGGTCGCCCGCCGCGACCGGGAACGGGAAGGCCGTCCGAAGGGCGATCGCGCCGCCCGCGCCGTGGGTCTTCACGTCCCGGCGAAGCCCCGCGTTCGCGCCGGTCAGGAACTGGACCGTCCCGCGCGTGTAGTGGCCGCTCGGCGCCGACCCATTGACCACGAAGGACGTGGGGCCTGAAACGCTCGACACGCTGGCCGTGGCGCGGATCGGGACGCCCTGGAGGGTGTTCCCCGTCAGGACGACCTTACACTGAAGATCGCCCAGGCATCGACAGCGGCACGTCGGGGAAAGGGTGTCCCCGATAACCTGCTTCAATCGGTCGGAAAGGCTCTTTACCGTCACGCTGAAACGGCCGTCCACGACCTCGACGCCGCCCAGGTAGCCGACAAGAAGAAGGGCGTGGGACGCCACGTTCGGATTGGCCTTCGCGTAGGCCCGATTGACCAGCCGCACTTCGATCCGCGCGCCGTCGTAGCGCCCCGCGTCCAGGTCGTCCTCCGTGATCCGGTCGGACGTGATCAGGCCCGAAACGTCCATGTTGTCCACGCCGGTACCCGTCTTCGACTGGATGGCCGTCGTCCCGATGCCTTCCGCCGCGTGGTAGGTCTGACCCAGGTACGACAGGTCCGCGTCCCGATCCGTGAAGCCCATCGTCACGCCGTCCGTCCGCGTGATCAGGACCAGGGTCGCCAGGGTCAGCGCGCCGCCCTGGATATGGTCGGCCAGGGGCGCGGGAACGGATCGCATGGGACCCCGTACGACGAACGGGGCCGCCTCCCGAAAGAGAACGACCCCGCCGCCGGATGGAACACGCGATGGAACGCAGGGTCGCCCCTACTCGACCTGGAGTCGCTTCCAAACGCCGCCAGCGTTCCGAAGGGTGACTTTCCAGGTCCGTGTCAGGTTGCCCTTTTTGCCCTTCAGGGCGACCTGATAAAGATGGGGGTCTTTCTCGTCCTGGACGATCTTCGCCCCTGAAGACGACTCGGGAAGGCTCCAGGCGGCCAGGTCGTCCGTCTTGGACGCCGCGATCCTCTCCTGGACGTAGCGCCGCGCCATCATGTAGGCCGCCGACGCCTCCCCGGTGTATTCGGGGCTTGACGATTCCACGGCCTGGGCGCCCGTTTGCGGGGCCTTTGTGGCCTGGGCCGTCTCTTTGTCCAGCGGGGCGCAACCGAAGGCCAGAAGGGCCAGGAGGGCGAAGGGGGCGCGGTGCATCGTCAGACCCATTATGGCGCCGCCCCATCCCGCCCGTGGGTCGTTCGTCACGGCTTCAGGCCCACGATAGCGATGGACGGCCAGGCGCCGCTCTCGATCATCGCCATGTTCAGGGCCATTTCGTCCACGTCGAAGCGCGCCGGTATGTCGAACTCGAAGGCGCATCGGACCACGGTCCCCGAAGGCGGCGCCGTGGCGAACGTCAGAAGGCCGGTGGACGCGTCCAGGGTCCAGCCGCTCGTCTGTTCGGTCGTCCCGAAGTAGACCTTCACTGTGCCGACGACGGGCTTCGTGATCGGACGAACGTAGGTCCGGGGGCCTGAAACGTAGCTCTTGACGAGTTGGAAGACCTTCCTGGCGCCGTCGCCCGCGCCGACCGCCGACGCCTTCGCGGGGTTCGGGACCAGGACGCCGCCGGTCGCCCGGTCGTAGCCCACGAAGTAGTCCGTCCAGTCCTTGAACCGGAACCCGTACCCCCGGCCCATGCGGGCGTAGAAAAAGGCCAGGAGGGCGTCCAGCCGGTCCTGGCTCCAGACCCGAAGGGTGACGGACCACTTCGACAGGGATTCGTCCCACTCGATATGCCGCTGTTCGCGCCCGCCGGGGGTCGGAAGGATCGTCGTCTTGAAGCTCGGGCCGCCCGTGACGCCCCTGGAAATGTCGGTCGGGAAGCGCACGTCGTCAAAGCCCAGGTAGTCCGACGCGCCGCCGGTCGATCCCGCCCCTCCGGTGCCTCCCGTTCCGCCCGTGCCGTCCGTTGGCGTCGTGGGGCCGGTCGGGGTCGTCACGCCCGTCCCGGTAGTGGTCCCCGTGGTGGTACCGGTGGTCGTCCCGGTGTTCGTTACGGGGGTCCCGGTCGTGGGTTGCTCCGAAGTCGAAGTGGTGGGCATCCCATCGCTTACGGTCGCGATGGGACGCCCTTTCCGGGCCTACCCGGTCGCCTGGGCCGCCGCCGACCCGGCCCGCCAGAGCATGGCGTTGATCTGGCTTTCGGACTGGAGGAAGCTCCCGGCGTCCCGGACGCCGGAAACGTGAAGGTTGATCGTGGTTCCGCCCATCCCCTTCGTCGCCGCGTTCGTCCGAATGCTCCCGCCGCCGTTCGGGACGAACAGTTCCGGCCCGTTCTCCCCGACCACGTACGGCTGGCCGCCGTTCACCGGGCCGCCGACCGCCCGGCCCAGGAGGCCCTTCGCGCCGCCGGTGCCGCTGAAGATCGCCGTCAGGCCTCGACTGACCAGGCCCGCGACCTGGGATTTGATCCATTCCTGGGCGATCTGGGCGACCATGCTTCGGAATCCGCCGACCACGTTCCCGAAGAAGTTGGAAAAGCCGTCCTTCCATAGCCGGTCGAACATATCCATGAAGCCCTCCTGGAGCGAGTCCTTCAGCTTCGCGATCTGCTCGAACTTCACCCTTTGGTCGTCCAGGTTCTTCTGGGCGTCCAGGAAGTCCTTCGCGCGCTGGGCGCCCGTGTCGCCGCCGCCGTACTTCTTCGTCAGGCGGGCCATCGCGTCGGCCATCCCCTCGGCCTTGGGCTTGAACTCCTCCAGCCGCTTCGCAAGCTCGGCCATGTCGTCCTTCCAGGCCTTCAGGGGCTTCGACGCCTGATCGTCCAGCCATGCGAAGGTCTTTTCCATCGCCTCCATCGAGTCGTCCCAGGACTTCTGGGCCTTTTCGTGAAGGTCGGCTTCGTTCTTCAGTTGGTCCAGGTACGTCGCGTGGGCCATGATCGCCTGTTTCAGCCACGCCGGGACGTTCTTGTACTCTTCCTTCGACAGTTCCAGGGACGCCTGTTTCACGCGCGTCGTCTGGCCCCAAAGGTCGATTTCCTGCATAAGCTGGGCGTTCAGGGACTTCGCGTTCTGGACCGCCGTCTGGGTGGCCTCGGAGGCCAGAAGATCGGCCTTCGCCTTGACGGTCGCCTCGATGGCCGCGCGGTTCTTCGGGTCGGTCAGTTGCGCGAACGTCTTCCCGAACTCCTGGAACGCCAGGGCGTCCTTCGGGTCGGTCAGGGTCGTCGCCCGGAGTTGCTTCTGAAGGTCGGCCAGGGAGTCCTTCAGGCGGCGCTGGGACTCCAGGCTCTTGTCCATCGCCTCCTTGTCCCGCGTCAGGCCTAGGGCCTTCTGGGCGTAGGCCGCCGCGCCCTTCAGGACCTCGCCGTGGGACAGCTTGTCCTGGAGGGTGGCCGACGCCGTGGCGTCCCCCTTCAGACGAAGGTCCCGGCGAAGGCCCTGGATCATGGTCTGGTACTCCTTGATCTGGGCGTTAAGGTCCTTCTGTTCCTGGGTTTCCTTCGGCTTGCTCGACTTGCCGCCCTTGTCCCCGCCGCCCATGTTGATCCCCTCCAGGCCCGCCCTCGGGTTCGGGTCCTTCGGGAAGCCCACGTCGATGGACTTACCGCCCAGTTTGCCCTTGATCGGGTTGAGGTTCGGGAAGCCCTTCACGGACTTGCTGATCGCGCCCTGGGCGTTCCCGGCGGCATCGCCCACCATGTCCCAGCCCTTCGCGTAGCCCTCCAGGCCCTTCTGGGCTCCGTCAAGCCCCGTAAACTGCTGGCCGAACACGCCCGCGACGGTATCCGCGAACTTGTCCACGTAGTTCAGGACCGCCGCCAGCGTTCGGACGGTGGTCGCCGCGATCGTGGCGAACACGCGGACGCACGTCAGCTTCAGCATGGTCCACGCGTCGGCCCATCGGCCGTTGATCGCCAGCATGACGGTGGAAATGATCCCGCCGACCAGCCGGAGGGCCGTCTGGACGATCCCCGAAATGACCTGCCAGGCGATATTGACCACGGACACGATCACGTCCCAGACCCGCTTCAGGTGCGGCGCCAGGGTCGCCCAGGCGTTCTTCACCCACGTCAGGACCGTCGCCGTCGTCCGCTGGATAAGCGGAAGGTTGTCCTGCCACCAGCCCACGATCTCCTGGACGACCTTCCCCACGAAGTCGCGGATTCCCAGGAAGTTCGTCTTCCACGCCGCGTAGATCAGGGCCGCCGCCGCGATCACCCAGCCCACGGGGCCGGAAAGGGCCGTCAGGACGCCGGACAGGCCGCCGACCGCGCCGGAAACCATCTCGAAGGCCGCCGCGACCTTCCCCCAGGCCATGATCCCGGCCGCCAGCCCCGCGACCGCGCCGACGACGCCGACCACACCCGCGACGATGGCCGCCAGGGTCTTCGCCGCGCCCTTGAACTCGGGCTTCTCGAAGACGCCGATCAGGCCTTTGACACCTTCCTTCACCTTGTCGAATACGGGGGCGCCGACCTCCCGAAGGGTCGCCGCGAAGTCGTCCTTCAGCGTCGATACCAGGCCCTCCAGCGTCTTGGACTGTTCGTCCATCATGCCGTTAAACCGCTGGCTGGCCTTCGTGAAGATATCCCAGACGTCGGCCGCCTTCCCGCCCTTCTTCGCCAGGTCTTCCATCTGGTTCCGGGTCTGGCCGCTGATCAGGCCCAGTTCCTGGAGGCGCTGGGTGGCCTCCCCGAAGGGCTTCCCGGCCTGGAGGTTGGAGTACAGGCGACCGACCCAGGTGGCGACCTCCTGGTATCCCGCGCCGGAGGCCGACGCCATGTCGCCCACCATCTTCAGGGTCTGGCCGGTCGCCAGCGCGGTCCCGCCCATAACCTGGAGTTGCTTGGAGGCGGAAACGACCTCGGGTAGCTCGAAGGGGGTGACGGCCGCGAACTTCGCGAGTTCCGCCATACGCCCCTTGGCTTCGGTCACGGTGCCAAGAAGGACCTTGAACTGGGTCGTGTAGCCCTCCATTTCGGAGTTCCCCGACACCATCCCCTTCAGGAGCGACTTTACGCCGTCGATGGCCCCCTGGACGCTGAAGTTCCCGATCGCCTGGCCGAAGCCGGACGCCAGGGACTGGGCGAGTTCGCGCCCCGCTTCCGATCCGCCCTTCTTCGCGATGCCCTTGGCCTCGGACAGCTTGGCGTTTAGCTCGTCCAGGCGGGCGGTAACAATGATTTCGAGTTCCGCGACCGTCACCGGCCCCCATACGGGAGGGCCTGAAAGGGCGAAGACCCCGGTCTACCAGGGGTCTTCCTCCTCGTCGGGGTTCAGGTCCTTCAGGCTTTCGGCCTGGGTCCCGTACTCCCTACGCCGGGCCTTCGCGTCGTGCCGGGCGTTCATCGAGTCCAGCCCGATCCAGAACCACTTTTCGGGGGCGTTCTCCAGTTCCCACGGGGCGACCCCCAGGTACCGCGCGACCTGGACCAGCGTATCGTCGGGGTCGGGTTCGCCGTCGAACTTGTCCCCGAACGCCAGCCAGGAGACTAGATTGCGGTACCGCTCGGCTCTTTTGGGCGGGCCGCTTCCGTCAGGGCCTGAAGGATCATCGCCAGGGCCTTCGCGCTCACGTCCTCCAGGGTCGGGGGATAGTCCGGGTCCTGGCCTTCGGGGGTCGCCGCGTCGATGGCCGCCTTCGCGTTCGCCGGGAGGGTCGGCACGATCAGGACCGTCTTCCCGTTCTTCGTCAGGTTCCAGTCAACGTCCAGCGCCTTCAGCATGAGGTACGACGCGTCCAGGTCGTCCGACTTGCCGTCCAGGGCCATGATCTGGCGCTGAATCTTCATCGTGACGGCTTCCGGGTTGCACGAAGCGACCAGGCCCGCGCCGCCCTTGGGGTTCGGGATCTCGATTGCTACGCGATCCGACAAAAGGTCGTCAATTTCCATCCTGGTCCCATACGAAAAGGGCCGGAAACCCCGAAGGGTCCCGGCCCGATGCCTGGACGACGCGCCCGCCTTAGTAGGGCGGGACGTCGTTGATCAGGACGATGCGAAGCGCGCGGCCCCAGGCCGAATCCTGGCGGGCCTTCAGCTCGAACTCCCGCGCCCGGATCACGCCGTCCTCGGAGTAGTTGCCCAGGACGCGGACCTTCGCGGCCATGTCGATCTGGCAGGTGTAGCTGTAGCCGGTCGCCCCGATCGGAAGGCCGACGTTCTCCAGTCGGACGTACTTCGCCGCGCGGTTGCGAAGGTCGGCCGTTAGCTGGCTGGCGTTCTTGTCGGCCTGGACCACGAACTTCGCGCCCACGTTCATCACGTCCTCGATCGCCACGCCCCAACCCTTGCCCTGGGCCGGGTCCATAAAGGCCTCTCCCTGGAAGCGGTTCCCGATGGTCAGGTCACAGCCCCGAAGGCGCGTGAACTTCGTGGCCGTCGTGCCCAGGTCGGCAAGGTTGGACGTGTAGTACATCGCCCAGTTGCCCGGCTCCATCGCGATCCCCGCGTACTGGGCCAGCCCGCCCACCGTGGTGTGGGTCACGGTCGGGGTCCCGCCGGTCGCCGCCACGACCTCGACCAGCGCCAGCGTCTGGCCCGCCAGGGCGCCCGCTCCCGTCAGCACGAAGGGGCCGGTCCCGGAAACCGTCATGTTGCCCGCGCCCACCGTGGACAGGCCCTGGAGGGCCGTCTGGAGGGTCCCCGCATTCGGGGTCGCCACGCTGGCCGTCTGGGCGCCCTTGTACCGAAGCGTCACGGCCGTCGCGCCGTTCAAGGCCAGGGACTGAACGTCGGCCACGTTCGGCTGGCTGATCGGGCTGGAGTCGTCGATGGCCTGGGCCATGAACTTGCCGGACATTCCGTGTTCCTTCTTCTTCGTGGAAAGCTGGAACTCCGTGGCGATCATGTAGGCGACCCGCTCCGCGATGCTCGTATCCCCGACCTCGCCGGAAAGGGTCTGGACGTTGGCGCGCGAACGGGCCTCCAGGTTGAACTCCCACCGGTAGACGCCCGCCGCAAGCTGGGCGACGACGGCCTTCCCGATCAGGGATTCCAGGATCGGAATGGGTTCATCGAAGGTCGGGTACCCGTCGAAGGACACTTCCGACGCCTCGTAGGTCAGAACCTCGTCGCCCTCCAGGATGGACCCGTAATCGGGAACCTCCTCCGTCTCGATCTGGGGCTGGGGCTCGAACTTCCACGACCGAACGCGGAAGGTGGCCGGAACGCGGGTTCCGGGAATCGACTCTCGACCCAGGAGATACTGGGTTAGCTTTGCTGGCCGGTCGGCCTGGGTGGTTCCTGGCATGGTCGTGTAAAAGGCCGTCACGACGACGGATTCCACCGTGCGGTAGCCGCCGGTGTCCTCGTCGCTCAGACCGATGGGCCTCCTTACGCGAACCCGCAGGTTCGTCCCGTTCACTTCCCCGGCCGCCCAGGACTGGCCCCAAAGGTCGAACTGGCCGCCCACGGTGTAGGTCGTGAACCCTAGCTGGTTCGGCAGGTTCAGGGTCCGCTGGACGTTCGGCGCCCACGTCGCGCCGTCCTTGGAAACCTCGATGGTCAGGGTCCGGGGCTTCGGGTTCCCGTTCGCGTCCACGACGACGGGCGCCGCCGTGTTGGAATACTGGCCGACCGCCGTCAGTTCGACCCGGATTCCCGTAATCAGAGCGTTCGCCGGGATCGCGCCCAGCGGGAAGGCGAAGACGAGGTACCCGCCGTCTCCCGAAACGGCGTTCACCGCGTAGGCGCTGGCGTCGGCGCCCAGGGCGTTGATCGGGTTCTGCCAGTTCGCCCCGCCCGCCTGGGTCACGGCGTTCGGATTCTTGATTTCGTAAGGCATGACTAAGGTCCCGCCTTACGGAGTTTTTCGGACACGTACTTCCCGATCAGGTCCTTCGCCTTCGCCTGGACGGTGTTCGCCGCCGGTTTCAGGAAGGGCCGCGCGGCCATATGGACCGTGCCCATTTCAAGGTAAATCCCGTAGTTCACGCAGACGCCGACCTTCGCCTGGTAGTCCGCCTCGATGGGCTTTCCGGGGGCCGCCGCCTGGAAAGGACCGTGGGGCCGCTTCGACTTCGCGCCGAGGCCGGACGCCAGCGCCATCGCCGCCGCCAGGGCCTCCGCCCTCGTGTCCAGACCGTGGGCCTGGACGAACACCGACCGCCGAAGCGCGCCGGTGTCCACCAGGTTTTCGTCCGTGATCTTCTCGATCGCCTCCTCCTGGATCGCGAACGCGTAGGCCTTCAGTCCCTCCCGGACGCCCTCCGCTATGGCCTCGTTGGCCGCGTTGAAGCGGTCCACGAAGTTGACGTGTTCGCTCACCCGTCCACCCGCGCGTCCACGTCGTAGGCCCCGCCCGCGAACTGCCAGGCCATGCCGTCCGGTCCCGGCGCCTGGTAGTAGATCGGCCCCGTCCGTTCGCAGATGTAGACCTTCCCGCCCGCGACGGGGGCCGCGCCGCGAAGGCCCTCCAGCGCGCCGTGGATCGCCCGCAGGTAGGTCGCCGCCTGGAGGGACATGGCGTTCCCCGGAAGGGCCAGGACGACGTAGAACGTCAGCCTCGACATGAGGGTTTCCAGGGGTTGAACCTTGTCGTCCGCGCCGGGGCCGACGTGCCGGACGCTGATCCCGTGGGGGAGGTTCGCGCCGACGACGGGTTCGATGGACAGCCCCTTCAGGTCGGCCTGGCCCCGAAGGGCCGCCAGCATGACCTCCAGCGCCACGAAGACCTCCATTAAGGGGCCTCCGGGGCGTGGCCCATCGCCACGACCACGCGCCGCGTGGAACGCCCGTCGCTGGGGCTCTCCAGGAGGGCCACGACCTCGAAGGCCGGGGCGTCCCGCCCGATCCGGTCGCCCGCCTTCAGGTCCGGGCCGACCCAGGCGAAGACGAACGTGCGCCGGTTGCCCACCACCGCGTCCTGGGGGACCTCGGAGGCGTCCAGGCCGGTCAGGTTGCCCACCAGGGGCGCGTCCTTCGTCCACTCCGTCGTAGACCCCCAGGGGCCGGGGACGGGGGCCTGGGCGAACCGGAACCAGGCTTCCTTCGTGCGCCGGGACGCCGCCTGGACGGCCGCCACGGTCGCCGCGAGTAGCCGCACTACCGGAACCCCCGCAT
The DNA here is from genome assembly GCA_964516175.1 of uncultured Fimbriimonas sp. Lineage (GTDB taxonomy): Bacteria > Armatimonadota > Fimbriimonadia > Fimbriimonadales > Fimbriimonadaceae > Fimbriimonas. The sequence goes on from CAZEWR010000039.1 coordinate 9,412, forward strand.
ATCCGGGCCACGGGTCACGCCGGAACGGTAGCCGCCGCCGGTGGGCGTGGCCGTCGCGACGGACGTGGGCGCGCGAAGCTGGGCCGCCAGCGCCCGCCAGGTCGCGATCCGATCCGACCATTTGACCGTGACGCCCTGTTCGTCCTTGTACTCCGTGGGCTCCTGGGCGAACTGGATCGCCAGCGCGTCGGCCGCCTGGGCCACGCCCTCGGAGTATCCGAAAAGGTCGATCAGGGCCGTCAGTTCCTCGTCCTGGCTAAGCCAGACCTGGGCGCCGCTCTCGTCTTTAAGCTGGCCTTTGTCGCCTAGCTGGTAGCGCGCCCTGAAGAGGGGGCTCCCCTTCAGGCCGGTCGGGTCGTAGGTGTACGCCAATTAGGCCGCCGCCTCCTGGCGCTTGGCGCGGATCGCCGCCTTTATGTCGTCTTTCCGCTCGGGAAGCGGGACGATGCCCAGGGAGAGGGCCAGCCCCTTCAGGTCCTGGACGGTCTTCCCCTTCAGGTCGTCGTCGGGCTCCGCGTCGGCCACGATCGCCGGGACCGTCGCGGGCGAAGGGTCCTCCTTGGCGCCAGGATCGCCCACGGGCGCGGTCTGGGTCGCGGGGGCGCTGTCGGTAGGGGTCGGGGTCGCCGGGACGTTCTCCTGGACCACGGCGGGCGTCAGGACGACCTGGGGCGTCGGGGCCGGGATCGCCTGGGCCTCCACGGGCTCGGCGCCGTCCATTTCCGCCGGGTCCATGCCTTCCGCGCGGGCGATGAAGTCCAGTTCGTCCAGCGTCCCGGCCGTGCGCCCGTTGTGGACCGCGATCTTCGGGGGGCGACCGGTCAGGGCGGAACGATGGGCCAGGTATTCGGTCGGGGTCATGTCGAAGGCCCCTTACGGCCAAAGGGCCGCGACCCCCGAAGGTAGTCGCGGCCCGTAGGGTCTTCAGGCCCGAAGGCCTTAGAAGGTAGACGAAGTGCCCTTGACGAGAACGCTGGGCTTCGTGCAAAGGTGGATCGGGTTGGATTCCGTCAGGAGTTCCACGCCACGGTTCCACTTCATCGGCTCGGACTTCGCGTAGCGCGGAAGGCCGATGGTGTTGGCGCTCTCCAGGAAGTTCCCAGGGCCGAACCACGTCTTGTAGAGGCCGTTCACGCCGGTCGGGAAGAAGTGGCATTCGGCATCGGCCACGAACGGGGTGCCGCCGATGGCCCCGACGTACTCCTCGAACACGACGCCCCAAATCTCGAAGCCCTTGCGCTGGTCGTCGCGCTTGTACTGGCCGTCAAGCCAGAGGTTGTAGGCGTCCACGACCTCGGGATGGGTCGTGAAGGCGTCGAACCAGTTCTTGCCGCAGACGGCGCGGATTTGGCTGTAGACGCCGTTCTGAAGCGCGCCTTCGATGGTGCGCTTGATGCCCAGGACCAGCTTCTTCAGGCGACCGGAACCGGTCGTGGTCCCGAAGAGGAAGTCCACCGTGGTCTGGTTCACGCCGAACTCCGCGAACAGGTCGTAAAGGACCGTCACGCCGTCCGCGTCCAGAACGCGGCCCTTGATCGCGCCCAGCTTGCCGTACTCCAGCGTCGCGTCGTGCTTGGCGGCCATCGAAGCCAGCCGCTTGTCGCGCTCGGCCTCCCAGCCCTGAAGCTCCGTACCGCCCAGGACGCGGACGCCCTGGACCTCGGTCGCCATAAGGGTGTCGGCCAGGGGGAAGTGCGGGATTCCCAGGTACCGCATCTTGCGCTTGCCGTGCGCGTTCTGGGTCGGGGCCTCGCCGCGCGCCTTGGACGGGATCAGGGAAAGAACGCCGTTCTCCTCCTCGATCTGGATATGGTTCGTCGCCACGCCAGCCGCCTCGAAGAGTCCCATCTGGCCGATACGACCCGGCACGAAAGGCATGGTGTTGATAGCCTGGGTCATGGTCATCATGGACCAGGCTTCGCCGCTGAAAAGGTTGGAAATAAGTTCAGGCATTGTTCTCTCGGGTTCCTTGGGTTCCCCTTACGCTAAGCCCCCGAAGGGGCTTAGACGGCCTCCCGGACGAAGATCGTCGCGGCCTGAAGCTGGGCTTTCGCCGTCGCGATCTGACCCGCGTTCAACGTGCCCCAGTCCAGTTCCGACGCGTTGACCTCGACCCAGTTGGCGAAGGCGATGGCCGCCACGTCGCCCGCCGTGGCGTCGGCCGCCGCGCGAAGGATGCGCTTCGCGGTCTGGGAACCGTCAGCCGCCGCCGGGTTCACCGCGACGTACTTGCCGGTCGCCGTGATCTGGCCCAGGACGCGGTTGGCGCCCAGCTTCTGACCGTTGGCGACGGTGATCTTCTCGTAGGACATGGCCCCAAGGGGCGCGCTGACAAGGGACTCGCCGGTGTAGAGTCCTTCCGTTAGGTTCTGGGGCATTTACTTGTTCTCCTGGCCGTTGATGCGGGCGTACACGCCAGCGGTGTCGATGGGTCCGGGGGCCGCCTTCGTGGGAGGGACGGCGCCGTTCATGGCGAAAAGGGCCTTACTGCCGCCGGTCAGAAGCTCGGCGCTGAAGTCGCGGGTGACGCGGGCCTCGACGCTGGCCTTGAAGGTCTTCAGGCCGGGCGTATCCGCAACGTCGCCGCCGTCCGTGAAGCCGACGACGCCGCCCGCTCCGGTCGCGAACTCGGTGAACGCGGCCTCCAGGGCCTCCTGTTCGGTCGGGAACGCCTTTCCGCGAGTGATCGCGTCCAGAGCGAACGCCGTGGCCGCGTCCTTCACGCGGGCCTGGGCCGTGGCCGCCTGGTCGTCCGTCTTCGCGTCCACCAGAGCCTGGAGGCGCGCGACTTCGGCCTGGGCCGCCGCCAGGGCGGGATCGGGGGTCGTCGGGGTCTTCTCCGCGTCCGGCTTCGGGGTTTCGGGCTGGTCTTCGTCCTTCAGGATTTCCTCCAGTTCGGCCTCCGAAGCGCCGCTGAACTTCGCCAGGACCCGCTGGATAAGCGAAGGCTTTTCGGTCTTCATCGGGGTCCCCTTACGCGGTTTCTCCGGGACGGTCGGGGCGTCCTCGCTGAACGCCGCGAACACCGCCGCGTCCTCGATTCGCGGATTCAGGCAAAGGGCCATACCGACCAGCCGCTTCGTCGCGCGGTCGAAGGTCGCGGACACCTTCAGGGGCTCGTCGTCCCCGATCAGGTCCGCGAGGGCGGCCGGGATATGGACCTCCCCGAACAGGGCGTCCCCGTCGCGGTGGGTGATCGTCGCGTGACCCAGGAGGCGCTTTCCGGGACGGCTGAACACGGTGGGCCGGTGTTCCAGGTCGTTCGGGACGAAGCCGTTCGGGACCAGGCCTTCGTCCGCGAAGCTGGCCGCGAACGGGGCCGTCTTCAGCCGCGAGATTTCCGCGTCGGCTTCCGCCCAGTCCATGCTGAAGTCCTTGTCCGGGTAGTCGCCCGTGCGGAACACGATCCCGCGCCGGACCACGAAGGCGCCCTGGAGGGCCGGGGCGTCGTCCAGGCTGAAGGCGGCCGGGCTGACGGGCTCCCAGGTTCGGACCTCCTGGACGGGCTCGGCATCGCCCAGCGTCACGGCCAGGGTCTTCGCGTCGATAGAGTAGGCGCGCTGGAGGGTCTGGACCTTCCCCGGCCCAGGGCCGGAAGGCTCCAGGTCGTAGACCACGGAGGCCGGGAAAACGTCCCGCACGTAGGCGAACGCGCCGCCCCCCGTGGTCTGGTTCAGCGCGGTCCCCAATAGGTCACGGATCGCGCCGTGGGAGAGTTGTCTGGGCATCGCGCGCCCTCATACGCGAAAAGGCCCCGGCCTCCTTTCGGGGGTCGGGGCCGGTGGGCCGCTTCAGGGACGGTTCAGCGCTTCGGCCGCTCCCAGCCGGGGAAGATATCGCCTACGCGGGGAAGCTCGTCGTAGCGCTCTCCCTCCAGGTAGGCCGACACGTCCGCGTCCTCGCCGGTTTCGGGGCCGTAGTCCGATTCATCGAAGAGGGCGCTGGTCCGGCGGCCGACGTAGGCGCCATACCAGGAGGCCATGACGGACCAGACGCCCATATAGGCGTCGTGCCGATCCCGGTCTTCCTTCTTCTTGATCCCGATAGACCCCTTGAAGTTGGCGTAGTCGATCCGGTCCACCGCGTCGTTCATGGCCTTTTTGAACTGGGCTCGGGTGACGACGGCGCGGTATCGGTAGTCCGCGTTCAGGTCCTCGAAGACCTGGGCGACGGGGACGGCGCGCTGAATGTCGCCTTCCACCCGCGACCGGACCAGGAGTCGGTCCTTCTGGGTCCGATGCGCGACGACGGAAACGAAACTCTTGTTCTGGAAGACCCACATAATTGTATAACAGTGTATCACATATTTTTACCGACGTTTGCGGATTTCCCGAAGTCCTGGGCCTATCTTCCAGAACTGGTATAAAGGTCCTATGCCGAATCTTATCGAGTTCAACAACGCCGAAACGGGCCAGGCCGGGACCATGTTCGACGTGACCACCCGCCAGGCCGTCCTCCTGGCCCAGCACGAATACACCGAAGGCCAGATGGACAGAACCGACCTCGAAGGCGCCTACGGCGGCCTGGTGACGCTCGACACGGTGGAAGAGGCCCGCCTAGGCCCCTGGGTCGCTCGGATCGTCCATTAGGACGCCCTCGGGCCAGTCCGGCCGCCGCTTCGTCCAGACGACGCTCCCCTCCTGGTGAAGATGGGGGAAGGGCGCGTCGTGGACGGTTTCGTTTTTCAGGATCGTTTCGGGAATGCCGCCGGGGAAGGCCCAGCATCGGGCCGAACCGGGCCACTTGTGTTGGCAGGTGGCGCACTGACTGACCCCCATCCCGGCCGCCGTGTCCTCTTTGGACCGCATGGCCGGGGTCATGGGGAGGCCGTTTACTTGATTCTTCTCTGCCATTCGGTTTGCCCTTCCTTGGATTCCAGAAGCTCGACTTCCAGGATCGTCAGGGTTCGCCCACCCGATACGTCCTCTTTCGTGACCTTGACCACGCGGTAATTGGCGTGGTCAAGGATGAACTCGTGTTCGCCGTCGTAGCCCTGGGGGTCGTTCGACGGGATCGCCACCAGGCCGCGCGGCGCCTTGATCCGAAGAAGGACGGGGTGGTACGGGTCGCCGGAGAGGCCGTAGGACGTCGCGAAGTGCCGGGAAATGTCCTCGACGTTCGCCGTGGACAGGAACGAATGGTCCGTCAGGATCGTCCCTTCGTCGCCCGGCTGGAGGCTCCACCACGCTTCATAGCCCACGCCCCGATATAGCTGAATGTCTTCATCGAATCCGACCGACTTTCGGAACATGGACCGAATTTGCTCGATAAAGCCCTTCCGCTCGGGGGTGATCGACTTCGTGCCGCCCCGAAGGAACTTGTTCATGGCGCCGTAGTGCGAATTGCCCTTGTAGGCGCTCAGGGCCGCCTTTTCGGTCGTCGTGAAACTCTTGTAGACGTCGCCGTACAGTTCGCGCCGCTTCTTGCGTCCGTCCTCGGACGAAAGCTGGCGCGGCTTGACCTTCTTGGGGTCCAGGCCGCCCTTCGGGACCTTCACCGGCTTCGCGGGCTTCGGGGCCTTCCCGATGGCCGCCGCCTTCTGGGCCAGAAGGTCCGTCCGGGCCTCCATCATGTCGGCTATCCGCTGTTGCTTCAGCGGGTCCAGCCCCGGCGTGGACGCCTTCACGAACGCCTCCCAGCCGCGCAGCTTCTTGCGTAGGGCCTGGATGGCCGCGACCTGGGCCTTCAGGGTGGGAACGTCTTCGGCCTTGTCGTAGCCCGCCTTCGTGAAAACCGACCCGTAGTAGTGATTGATCCCGCCCGGCGCGAAGCCTTCCCACTCCGCGATCTGGTCCAGGGCGTGGGCGGGCTTGGGCGATCCTTGGGCGCGGTACAGGAACGTTCCGCCGCCGTCGATGCGCGCGACCCCGCCGCCCTTCAGAAGGACGACGTTATCCAGGCCGGTCCCCACCGCGTCCCAGTTCGCGGTCAGAATGTCGGCCGCGAAGCCGTCCAGGATCGCGCGGGCGACCTCCTGGGACAGCCCCTTCTGGCCGACCGTGCCTTCCACGGGAAGAAGCTCCGACGCGTAGGCGATCCGCCCTTCATGCTCGAAGAGGGTCGAAGTCGGGACCTTCAGGCCCAGGAGTCGGTAGACCTCGTTCGACAGGTGTTCGGAGTAGGCCTGGCCGGGGTCGCCGTAGAACTTGACGTACCGCTGAACCCCGTCCGCGCCCAGAAAGAAGCCGCCGGGGTTGCTCCCGCCCTTCCCGCCGGTCTGGTTCTCATAGAGGAACCCCTTCGCGTTCGGGGTCGCCAGCTTCGCGCCCAGGATCGTCTCCGCGACGGTCGGCGCGGGCTTCGTCTGGATCGGCTCCGGCTGGGCGTGGACGGTCGTTTCCACGGGCGTCTTCGCCTTCGGGGCCGCCTTCTTGACGGGCGTGTACTCGAAGCCGTCCGGGAAGCCGCCGGGAGGCGTCAGGTCCTGGGCCGCATAGTGGTGAAGGACCGACGCCGCGCTGGCCGTAGACTTCGGGAAGAAGTGCTTCACCAGGATCGCCACTTCCTGGGGCTCGATGGTCCCCGCCTGGGACTTGATCAGGGCCTTCGTGTAGTCGGTCGCCGTGGCCTTCGCGTTCGGGTGGGGCGCGACGGCCAGGAGGGATTCCAGGTCCAGCACGTCCACGGGCTGGGGGACGGCCGCCTGGGCCGCCTGGAGGGGCGTGGGCGCCTCCGTGGGGACCCCGTGCTTCGCGTACTTCGGCGCGATATGCTTGTCCGGGTCCCAGGCCTTCGCCTTCGGGTACAGGACGTTCGCCGCCGCCTCCAGGTCGGCGGGCGTCTGGTGGGGCGCCACTCCGGCGGCCATCGCCTGGATGCTCGATTCCAGGTACTCGTTTTTGGTCTTCGGGAGGGGCGCGGGCTGGTTCACGCCCCAAATAGAGGGGGTGCCTTTTTCGGCTTCCGCCTTCGCCGCCTCCCACTCCTGATGCGCCGCCAGGGCCGCCGCGTCGGCCTTCGCCTGGGCCTCCAGCGCCTCCTGGGCCGCCTTCGCCAGCGCCTGGGCTTCCGCCAGGGCCGCCGCCTCCTTCGCCTCGGCTTCGGCCTTCTGGGCCGCCAGCGCCGCCGCTTCCGCCGCCTTCTGGGCCGCCAGGGCCTCCCGCTGGGCCGCGATCTTCGCCAGGTACAGCGGGTTCGCCGCGTTCAGGTCAATTTCGGGAAGCGGCCCCGCGACGTGGCCGCCCATGCCCTTGAGCGACGGGAGGGCCTTCCCGGTCGCCCCCGCCTCGATCTCCTTCTGAAGCTGGGCCAGGGTCTTCGCCCGGACGCCGCGCCCCCATCGGGGGTGGTCCACGTCCTGAACCACGTCTTTCAGCGCGATCTTCCCGGACTTCCAAAGCTCGTACCGGGCCGGTCCCAGAACGTCCTTCGCGTAGCCCGGCTGGTTCGCCTCCCGCTCGGCCAGGACCTCTTCCCCGGTCTTCCTCGCGACGTCCAGGTACTTGACCACGGGCGCCAGGGCGCAACGGCAACCGGGGTGGAAGCCGACCAGTTCCCCGTGGGGAATGATCGTCCCGTCCTTCGCCCAGCAAAGGGGGCACGTCCGGGAGTCGCGGGCCGATACCCAGCGACTCGCCACCACCACGTCCGAATTGGCCTCGTAGTTCGCCTTCTGGGCCGTCGTGTAGGCGCGGGCCGACTCCGTTCGGGCGATCAGGACGGACCTTTGCTTCGTGGTCGTCAGTTCGTCCTGGAACCGCTTCGCGATCACCGTGGGGTGATCCCCGGCCGCGATCCCCACCGCGAAGATTTCGCGCGCCTTCTGGACCGCGTTCGGGGCCATCGCCGCGAACAGGTCGTGAAGGGGGCTCTTGTCCGTCAGGGCGCCTACCATCGCGTCGAAGGCCGACGTGGGAAGCATCTTGAAGCCGGTCTGGACCCCCGCCGTGGCGACCAGTTCCTTCGCGTCCTTCGACCCCTGGAGGAAGCCGTTCTTCTGCATCCCTAGGGCCGCCTGGCCCGCCTTCTTCGCGTAGCCGTCGATCTGGGCCTGGATTTCGGCCTGGAACTCCGTCCAGCGCTCTTGTTGGTAGAGCCACGCGGGCGACACGGGAAGGCCCGCCGCCTGGGCCGCCGCGATCTTCGCCGTGACGGCCTCCAGGCGCTTCTGGATTCCCGCATTGGCGACCTTCCAGGCGCCGACCATGCGCTGGATCGCCGCCGCGTCCCCGGCCAGGACCCGCCGCTTCTGGCGGGCCATCGCCTCATAGACGTTGTGTTCGCCCTTGGCCTTGAAGACGGCAAGCCGGGGACCGAACTCGACCACGGCCCCGAAGGCGTCGAAGCGGAAGCGATTCACCGCCCCCTATGCGAAAATTGCGAAAAGTGAAAACTGAGTTCTGAAAATCAGAACTCCGTGGTACTATGAATCCAGCCGCACCACCGGCTTACGGAACACGCAGAATGACCACCGCTTTCGCCTCCCTTATGACCCTCGGGCTTCTCGGCGCACCGACCGCCCCCGTCCAGACCGTCGCCCGTCCCGTGATCGGCTCCCGCACTCTGAAGTGCCGGAAGGGCGTCTACCGGATCGGGACCGACGCCAGCCTGAAGGGTTCGATCCTCCGGGGCCACGCGCTTCGCCAGGCCCGCATGAAGGACAACCTGGAGCGCCTTCTTCCCCAGCCCGCTCCCGTCGCCGTGACGAAGCCGAAGCGGATCCGCGCCAAGAAGGCCGCCCCGCTGGCCGCCGCCGCCTGATTTCGCGAGGGGTTTTTCCCTCGCTCGGGTTGATTAGCCACTTCCCACCGGCCCCGCCTCTCCAGCTTCAGGACGTGGGGCCTCGCTATATCCGGCACCACCCGGACCCAGGTACACGCAACATGAAGACACCGCTTAACCCGCCCATCGCGGACCCCTTCGACTGGCCGAAGCTCGACACCCGCCAGCTTCGGGACGTGATCGCGCTGGCGCAACACCGCGCCGTCATTCGCGACTTCCCTTCCGGCCTGGCTATCGTCCACTACAGGCTGGCCCCGTTCCTGGAGTTCTGCCGCCTGGAGGTTTTCCAGCCCTTGCCGGTCGATGGCTTAGAGGCTCGGGTGATCGCCACCGTCCGACCGTGCGGGCGCCTCGACTACGCCCGCCAGGTGGCGGCATGAAGATCGGCCCCCCTTGGCGACTGACGACCGAAGACGCGCCCGCGCCCGAAACGCCGGTCCTGGCCGCCGTCCACCGCTACGACGAACCCACCGAACCCTTGGTCTATCACGTCGCATGGATCAGGCCGGACGGCCGATGGACCGCCCTCTTCATCGACCTTGACGACGACCAGGGCAATGACCCCTACCTGGCGACTCCGGTCTGCTGGCAACCGATCACCGACCCCTTCCAGGTGGCGGCATGACGGGCCTTCCCCAGATGCTCGACGGCCTGTTCATCGTGGTCATGGCCTTCGCCGTTCGGACGCCGTTCCACGGGAGGCGCCCGTGACCTGGCCCCAGTTCGTCGTCCTGGCCGCCGCCGCCTTCGCTTGCGGCTGGACCTCTTGCCGGTCCTGGGGGCCGCGCCAGTAATGCCCGCCCTTGCGCCGATCCGGGACGCAAAGGCCGACGACGCGAAGCTGGAGGAACTGGCCGAACTTTACGAGGGCGTGAAGTTCTGGCTGGACGTGGGCCATGCGTTCTACGACGGGAAGGACACCATCCCGGCCAGCGTCATCGGGGTCGCCGTCCGCGTGGACAAGCTCCGGGGCCACCATGTCGCGTTCGTGGACGCCGAAGGGAGGGTCTACCCCGCGTGAGGCGCCACCTTGAATTTCTCGGAAAGTGCGGCCAGTGCCAGAAGCCCTTTTTGATGCTCCGCGCGGTGTCCGGTCGCCGCAAGATGGTCTGTGGCCCATGCGCCCAGTCGATCACGGCCGAACGTGGGGCGAAGCGATGAAGTCCGGTACCGTGGCCGTCGTCCTGGAAGATCGGTCCTTCCTATTCCTGACCGACGAAGGCTTTAAGACCCTGGTCTACCGGGCCGGGACGGCCGTCCAGGTCCTGGGCGAACAGAAGGGGGGAGGGCTCGAAGTCGGGAAGGGTCGGTCGTCGGCCTGGATCGCCCGCCACAAGCTCCGGGAGGCGACGAAGGAAGAGGCGGAAGACTTCGCGATCGAAGGCGCGGCCCCGACCCAGAAGAAAAAGCCCCAGAAACCGGCCCAGGCGCCCGCCACCGCGCGCCCAGCCCCCGAAACCCCTTCCGATACCCCGAAGGCCCCAGAGGCCCCGCAAATCGCCTCCTACACGGAAGGCGACCAGATGGACTTCCTAGACGAGTTCTTCGCCTAAGCCTCGAACCCCGGTTCCGTTTCGACGGGCCGGGGTTTTCGCTTTCTGGGCTGGGCCATGTTGAACCCCGCGACGGCGCCCGCCATAAGACAGACGAAGGCTATCCAAAGCTGGCCGACCACGGACGCGGGAATCACCATGACGCGCGCCCCTTACGCGTCCTCTTCCGGGTCGCCCGATCCCTTCGGCGCCGGGTCAAGGCCGGGGTTCGTCGCGTTCCGAAGGTCCCCGGCCGCCAGGCGCTCCATATCCTTCTTCTCGGCCTTCTCCCGCGCGATCGCCGCCATGTCGCGGGGAGGGAGTCCCAGGCGGGCGTCCAGGGCCTGTAGCTGGCTTTCGTGGATGAACCCGGACGCGTAGGCCTTCGACACCGAATCGAGTTCCTTCGTGAAGTCCTGTTGCTCGACCTTCGCGAGAACCGCGACGGGCGCCAGGTCCGTTTCGTCGTCCCCGAAGTTCACCCGGACCAGGAGGCGACCCAGGCCGGTCAGCACGGACGCCATGCGCCCTTTCTGGAACGCGATCCGAAGGCCCACCACGTCCTGGCCGGTTTCCTTCGCGCCCTGGGAATCGTGCTTCGCGGCCATCGTCATGCCGTCCGTGCCCAAGATCGCGCGGGTGATCTGCCGGTCGAAGTAGTCGCAAGCGTTCAGGAACGCCTGGCCGTCGCCCTGGGACTCCAGGAACTGGAACTCCGTGCCGCCCTTGACCGCCATGACGGTCGCGTTCATCCAGCCCAGCATCGCCTGGTAAAGCGCCTCCTGGGCCGTGATAAGCTCGAAGTTCCCTTCCTCGTCCCGTACGGGCTTCCCGTCCGCGTCCGTCAGGGGCTCCATACCGCCGCCCTCGACGGGCGTCTTCCCGATAATGCCGGGGCTGGCGAACTGCTTCAGGTACTTGAAGAAGTCGGGAAGGACGTTGGTCTTCAGGAACCAGGGCAGGTAGGCCGCCCGAAGGACCGACGTGCCGCGCGGGTCGCCGCCCTTCATGCGGTGTTGGAAGATCAGGAACTTCTCCAGCGGGTACAGCTTCGACGCGTCGAAGTCGCCGCCCAGGGCCATGATCCCCGCCTGGAGGTTCCCGCCGTCCTTCGGGTCGGCGCCGATCAGGCCCAGGACGTTCCGGTATTCGTCCACCACGAAGGCTGTGGCCCAGTTCTCCTTCGGCTTCAGCGCGCGGACGACCAGCCGCGCCGCGCCGTCCTGGAGAGTGGGCTTCAGGACGATCTCCGCGACCCGGTGGCCCTGGGCGAGTCCGTCCAGAAGGTCGTCAACCACGTCCACCAGGGAAAGGCCCTCCATCGCCCCGTCCTTCGTGCAAGCCTCGACAAAGGCCCGATACTCTTCCGCCTTCTGGGCGCGGGCCGTCTTGTCCGGGTCGGCCTTCTCCCAGGCGCCGGGCATCGCCACGGCCGCCTCCCACCGGACGCCATCGGCCACCACGCCCAGCTTGTAAGTCTCGTAGTCGCTGGACACCGTGTCGTCGGTCAGCATCCGATCGTAAAGATCGGCGCCGAAGTCGCGGGTCAGGTCGTCAATGAAGCGGGGGAGGGCCTGTTTTACGGCCATGAGGGCCGCCCACTGGCCTCCCGCGACGAACTCCTGGAGGTACTGGCGGCCGTCCTTCGCGGGCTGGGTGGGCGCGACGGATGGGGCCGCGTCCGGCGTGGTCTTCTTGGGGCGCGGGGGCATCGTGGCCCCCCTTTACGCCCAGCGCGCGGGACGCCTAGAAGGGGATCACGCGTTCGGCGGGATCGCCCAGCGTGTACTCCACTAGCTCGATGCTGTCCAGGTACTTCTGGCACGTTTCGCCCAGGTCGCCCCGGTACCACTCGGCGCCCTTTTTCACGGCCGACAGGTGGCATTTGACGTGCCCTATCTGGCTCCACGTCTTCCCCTTCTTCGTGAACTGGTTTCGAATGCCGCCGACGCTGAACAGACCGGTTTCCTTGTGCCTCAGCTTGAAGAAGGTCACGCGTGGCGCCTCCGTGCCCAAATCACGGGAAGGTCCCGCGTCGTCCACCGGTAGGCGCGGTACACGATGCCGACCGGGAACAGGAGGAAACCCAGGGCCGTTTCCTTGACGGTCAGGCCGGACCAGGAGGCCAGGTACAGGTAGGCGCCCAGCGCCCAAAGGAAGGGGATCATCGGTCCCCCTCTACGGCCTCCAGGTCAGACGGACAGGCCACTTCCCCCAGGTCGCCCTAGAACTGGGTCGGCGCGTGGACCGCGAACCGCCCGCCGCTCGACAGGTCGCCGTCCAGCCGGGCGTCGTCGCCTTCGATCACCATTCGGATCACCGACGCCAGTCCTCGGCCCATTCCTCGACCGTGCCGGGCAGGACGCCCCAAAGCTCTTTGAGCATGAACGAAAGGGCCATGTAGGGGAGGCACAGGACGCTAAGGACGACGATAGTCCGGCGCCCGGCCCGCGTGTCCAGCGCCCAGTAGCAAAGCCGCTCCAGGACGGCACGGAGGCGCCGCTTCGTCCAGGCCCAGGCCGCCTTCGCCCAGTTCGCCGCATAGTCCAGAGCGAAGACGAGGGACGGGAGATACCAGGGGTCCATCATTCGGCGTCCCCCTTGCAAGCGTCGAAAAGGGCCGCGACACCCAGGAGGGCGACGGCCACCACGCCCAGGGCCACCGGCCAGAAGGAAGAATCCATCCCGACCCCCTACGGGAAGGCGCGAACGCGCCCCTAATAACTTCTCTTTCTCTTTCTCTATGGATAACCTTTGGATCATCCACTGGATAACCCTAGGATCATCCAGTGGATGGATCAGCCCCCAGAATGGCCCTTTATCGCGGCCTCCATGCCCTTGACCTGGCTTCCCGTGATCCGGGCGCCGCCGCCGACCTTCGCCCCGACCGACTCCCCGCCCAGGGCGCGTAGAGCCTCGATCGCGATACCCAGGGCGTCGATCTGGTCCTTCTTGCGCTTCGGGAAGTGCTTCGCCTCCTCCAGGAACCGGTCCACCCAGCCGGACCCGTCGTCCACCAGGATGATCAGGCCGTCCTTCGCCAGCCAGGACCAGCCGCGCGCCCTGGCGATCTTGTCCTTATCCGCGTCCACGGGCTGGACGGAGATACCGGCCAGGTCGCGCATTCGCTTCAGGTCCTGGACGAACGAAAGCTGGTAGGCCACCGACTCGACGGCCACGATGGACACCCTGGCCGCCTTCGCGCGGGCCGCGACCGCCGTCCTGGCGTCGGGTCCCTCCATGCGCCCGTGGACGGGTCGGGACACGTAGTACCGGCCGTTCGCGCCGTAGCCCACGGGGAAGGCCGCCGTGAAGTCGGCCGCGTCCTTCGTGGACACCGCAAGGTCCACGCCCATCGCGGAACGCCACAGGAGCGGGACCTGGGACGGTAGGCACCGCTCGAACCACTCGGGTTGCAGGATCGCGCCCGCGACCTTCCGGGGCCGTTGCATGAACTGGGCGTCGAAGGCGTCTTCGTTCCCGCTCCGCTGTTCGGCCAGCCGCTTGTGGTCCAGAGCCTCGGGAAGTAGAAGCTCCCCGGCCTTCCGCCAGTCGGGCCAGACCACGCACGAAGACGGAATGACGCCGACCTCGACGCCCTTTTCATCCTTCTTCTGCCAGGGCTCGGCGCTTCGGATCGCGTCCAGGGCGATGATCGTCCACTGGTCCGCGTCGGGTTGCTCCAGAAGCCAGCCGCAAAGGTCGTTTTCGGCAATCCTTTGCATGACGACGACGATGCAAGCCCCTTCCGTAAAGAAGATGTTTTGCCGGTTCAGCCAGGTCCGCTTGTACCAGTTCTGGAACTTCGTGCAAAGGACCTCGGATTCCAGTTCCTCGGGTCCCTTGTGCGGGTCGTCAATGATGCCCAGGTGGAACCGGCGGCCACGGATCGCGCCCGCGAAGCCCTTCCCCCACATTCCGCCGCCCGCCTGGGTCGCCCAGTCGCCCTTCGCCTTCGTGGACACGTCCAGCGCGCCGCCACCGGCCACGAAGAACTCCCGCGCGTCCCCGGCCAGGTCTTCCGCCAGGGACGCGCCGTAGGACACCAGGCCGACCTCCCGGTTAGGGTAGCGGTACAGGTAGTAGGCCGACAGGAGGCGCGAAATGGTTTCGGACTTGCCGGTTCCGGGTGGAACCCAAATCATAACCCGCTTCAGGTGGCCGTCCGCGATAAGCTGGGCGACCTTCGCAAGCTCGACGTTGTGTCGGTACCAGCGGAAGGCCGGGTTCACCCGCGACACGAAGTCCGCGTACGTCTCGAAGGTCATGGGGACGGGGTTGGCGGCCATGACGGCGCTGGCCGCGTCGTCGGACACCACGTCCCCGAAGTAGCCCACCATCGCCTGGTCAAGACCGCTGAAAAGCTCGTCCGATAGGCTGGGCATGGGGGCCTTATACGGAAGCGAACAGGCCACCCAAGGCGAGTTCTTCGGGAGTCGGCTCGGCCTTCGCGCGGGTCGCCGGGGCCAGGTCCCAGTCCCTTACGAACTCGACCCAAAGGGCCTCTAGTTCGGCTTCGCCCAGTCGGACGGCCGACCCGTGTTTGCGGCGCATACCGTCCGCGAAACGGCCACAGGCGGCCGTGAAGGCCTCCCGCTGGCCCTCTCTCGTGCCCTCCGCGATCTTGACCAGTTCCTTATCAAAGTCGCCGTCGTTGTCCGCGTACAGGCCGAATTCCCAGACGTGCCAGTTCAGGTGTCCGTGGCGCGGCTGGAGACGCCAGCCAGTGTCCGTCTTCTGGATCGCCACCGCCGACGTGGCGACCATCGTCCCGCTTTCCTTGAAGGCGCCCGCGTCGATGTTCTCCCACTCCCCGAACTCACAGACCAAATCCAGGAACTCCTGACTTCGTCGGTCGTCTCGGAACTGCCAGCTAGTCGGCACGATGGCGCCCAGGACGCCGCCCGGCCTCAGAAGGCTCCAGGCGTGGAAGACGTGGGTCGCGTAGGCCTGTTTGTCGCCCTCCAGGCTGAAAGGCGGGTTCATAATCACCGCGTCGTAGACCGCGCCGGGGTTCCAGGCCAGGAAGTCGTCGCCCACCAGCGCGTGACCCTTCGCCTCCAGGACCGCGCGATTGACGGAAAGGACCTCGCAACAATCGACCGCCCAGGTGTGGCGCCGACCCCAGCCCCAGCCCTCGTACTCGGCGTTCCGCTGGGCCTCCAGCGCGCGGACGGCATCGGCCAGGGCTCCCGTACCGGCCGAAGGTTCCAGGACGCGCCCATCGTAGGGCACGGACGACAGACCGTCCATCATGTCGAACAGGAGTTCCAGCACCGGCGCCGGGGTCGGGAAGAACGCCGTGGGGTTCTTCGGGGGTTGTTCGCCGGACGCGACGACGGCGGCCAGGAGAGGCGCCGGGTCGTAGAACGCGAAGACGTGGGCCGGGCGCTTCGACTTCTTCCACTTGCCGCCCAGTCGGGTAAGGACCTCGTTGACGCGCTCGTAAAGATCGCGCTCCAGGGTGATATCCGGGAGGTACAGGTTCTGGCCTTCACAGTGGGCCATCGACAGGACTTCCAGGGCGTCGTTTTCGATCCGGGGCACCCGGCCCTTTACGGGAACGCCATGCACGAAAAAGGCCCGATCCCTAGTGCCGGGAAGGGGCCTCTATGTCGTCGTGGCATCTTACGCGGAAGTTGCGTTTCGGCACAGGTAAGATCGCCCGGTGGAACTCAATCCGAACGACCCGGATAGCCTGGCCGTCTACTTCATCGGCCAGGCTTTGGCGGGGATGGTGGCGCGAGATACGAACGTACACGCCCGCCACCCCAATACCGTTGCCGAAGCGTGCGAACAGGCGATCTACGTCGGGTTAACCATGAAGAAGGCATGGGAGGCAAAGCTGGGCGAACGACCGACGGCACCCGGCGCGCGGGCCGTCAATCTCGACTACTA
The DNA here is from genome assembly GCA_964516175.1 of uncultured Fimbriimonas sp. GTDB lineage: Bacteria > Armatimonadota > Fimbriimonadia > Fimbriimonadales > Fimbriimonadaceae > Fimbriimonas. The sequence continues at coordinate 25,563 of CAZEWR010000039.1, forward strand.
GGCGAAGGCCGCCCGCACTCCCCGACGCTTCTTGATCCGGTCCATGATACGGGTCCGAAGTGTCGGGTCGCATTCGGCCAGAATCGCGATCACGTCCCGCTGGAACGCCTCGATTTCCTCCACGCGGTAAAGCGCCTCCAGGCACTTCAGCGACGTTTCGGAGTACTTGCGGGTCGATTCCAGGAGTCGGGTTAGCTGGTCCACGCCATCGGCCATGTAGATATGGGGCTCCCCGTCCTCCCCCGGCTTCCCCTCCTTCGCCACGCCGTTCTCTTCCACGGACTCGATCAGGCGTTCCAGCCGCTCATAGTTGCGCTGGAGGCCGCCCCGAATGTCGAAGACGTTCCGGGTCGTCGCGTCGATCACGCCCTTCGATATGGCCGCCGCCGTCCGCTCCAGCTTCTTCACCCGCTGGGATACCGCCGACGTGCTGACGCCGAACTTCGCGGCCACTTGCGTGATAGTGTCGGGTTCGTCCGCGAACTCTTCCAAAGCGTCCCTTAGATCGTCGTCGGAAAAGGTCGGGTGGGCTGGCATAGCAATCCTTACGGGATTCTTCCGCCAGGTTGGAAAACGATCCTTAAACGACGAAAGGTCCGGGCCCGTTTAAGCAACGAAACCGGACCTATACGCGGAACGCCGACGTTGAGTCCCTACCCCTCTCCTCTTAGCTTTCGGATCGCTTCAGACCCCATGATGATGGCGTTCTGGTGTCCGTTGATTTCATCCTGGATGGCCGCCTTCTCCTGATCAGTAAGGTTCTGGTTCTCCATCCGGTCCTTGCAAGCCTGAAGTAGTTCCTGTCGCTCCAGAATGCCTTCTCTTAAGTCGTGAATTTGGTCATAGTCCATACCACCATTATGCAAACTCTAGGAATCGGTTTGCGGGACGTGAACTGGGGTCTATGCGCCGAAAAGACGTTCATTGTGAAAAGCTCCGGCATGGCCGCGTTAGACGCCTTGACCCGCGCGGTCTTAAAGTCTGGGAAACCGACTCAGTGCGAGAGCGATACGTTGACGGGCCAGGTTGCCAGCACATCGTCACACTTGAGAGTGAACACATAGCTACCCTCGCCTATGAAGGGTAGCGACTGGAACTGTATGATGGCCAGAGACCTCTTGCCGTCCTGAAACTGAATATTCACAGGGGCTACGGATGATCGTCTTTCCGGGCCATCGACCCAAAATTCGCCAGAAACCGAATCGCCGGGGCTCAGGTTGCTCTCGGTTGCGTCCAAAAGCACCACGAACGATACATCGACAGCCACTCTCGCGTCAGGCGGCACAGGCGAAGGCAGCCCTTCAAGCTTAACGCTCTCTATAACCTCGACAAGCGTTGCCGCGTTGGTGCGATGGTCGATTACGGTCTTGGAGACGACGATAGAGTAAAGGGCCTTCATACCTCTACGAGAAGCCTCTGGGAGACTTGGACGCGAATGGCTTCTGCCGCCGCGCCATGATCGAGGATTCCACTCAGGATAGGCTTTCCGCTGGGAGTGCCGGTGACTTTGGGCCGGGGTGCGAAGGCTAGATCGAACATGACGGGAAAGTAGTTCACCTGAGGCTCAGGTGCCACCTCCATCCGAAGCCGTTCGATAGCAACTAAGTCCTGTCCCCTGGACTGTAGAACTGGAATGAGCAACCGGACTAAACGCCTGTCGCTCATTATGGCGGCGGACTCCTCAGGAGTGAACGACGCAGACAGAACCTCCGACACGAAAACGTCGTGCGCTCGCCTTTCCGCGAGTGCCACGTCTCCTACATTGAAGGGCCTAAACTCCATCGATGAATCTCCCTAGGAGTTTCTCGGCGTCCTGAGCCGAAATCTCCATCACTTCATACCATTCTACGCCATCATCGCGCATTATCTTATCAACGGTCCTGAACCCTAGGTGAGCATAGAGTGCCGCAGGGTTGTTATCGGAATCGTCGCGGTCGGCTCCGATCCCTTCATCTATCCAACACCGCCCTTCGCTTCCGATTTCCACGCTTTTACCTGCCGCAAACGCTAAGAGGGCAGTGGATATCCCGCTTATGCCAAGGACATGAGCCCGAGGCGATTTCGCGATAAAGTCTATGGCTAGACTTGACTGATCCAAACTATTGAAGGCAACAAGGCGGGTCGCCATAAGCCCGGCATAGCCTCCGTGGCCTTCAATTGAAAGTCCGAACACGGGCTTTAGAGGTTTCGAGAAAGTTGCCCAAGGCCAACGGCAGACCATTCTCATTCTTGAGGTCATTCGATCTTGAAAAGCGTTGAAGTCTGCTATCCAGACCTTATGCGCCATTTCGACCTCTTCCGGCTCCAATTCGTCCACGCGAGCACGCACCAAACCCCCAGGGGTCTTCACATAAAACAACAATGGCACGGCTTCCCTTTATCCTACAGCGCCTGTATGTCTACGCGTTCTTTCACGCGATCCGGAGGGCCTAGATTACGAGGCTTCGTGTGTCAATTATATTATCGCCCTAATTTGGGGCTCGGATTCGTTCCAAACCCCGTTCGATGCCTACCGAGTCGCCGCCAGAAGCGAGTTGTCCCGGTTCAGCCAGCCCTTCAGGAACTTAACCTGGCTGGGCTTCAGGGCCACGCGGCCGTAGCGGTAGGCCTTCCGCATCGCGACGATTTCCGCCGCCGCGTCGTGGCCGCCGTCCATACAGGCCGCCGCCTTGTTGGACAGCTTCCGGCGGAACTGGTCCGCTCGACCAACGCCGAAGTTGACGCTGGTGTCGAAGATCGCCAGCGCCAACGGATAGGGCATGGTTTGACACCCGGCGGGCTTCCAGTAGCCGTTCTGGTAGATGTTCACGACCTCCGGCATCGTGATCGCGCGAACGGACTGGGTAGGCAGTCCGCAAGCCTTCCGGCGGGCGTTGTAGACGTTCTGGGTAACGCCGTAGTTCGTCGCGCCGCCGGGGTCGTCGGGGTCGTTGACGTATCCGCCTTCCCACTTCAGGGTGAAGGCCAGAGCCTGTTCGATGGGGGTCATGGGCTCCCCTTTACGCAAGAGGTACAAATCAGATGTGCCTGATTCGCTTTCACCTGCCTTTCGGATGCGATTCCTTCTCGAAAAGTATTCGGCGTACCTCGCCGATCTCTTGGAGAAAGAATCGGTCAACAGTGCAATTGGGTACAACCCGACCATCAGAGAGGCCCAGGCAACCATCCTAAGGCAGTACGAGCAGACAACTAAATATCTTCAATTTAAGGACGGACTAGAAGCTTATGAAGTGGACATGCTGTCCCGAGCAATCTACACGGTGCCGACTGACATCATGGAGGTGCACGATTTCAGCGCGGTAATGAAAAAAGCCGCAGCACTCGTGGAGGACAAACCCCCTGCGCCCAAAGCCCCAGACAGGCCCAGCCCAGAGAAACAAGACCCGCCGGAACCACGCAATGCCGCTGATAAAGATGCCAAAGGACCAACCAAGGATGGCACTCCAGAACCAACCAACCTCGTCAGGCGTGACGTGCCCGACGAGGCCCCTGTAAGGAGGAAGGAACTCCTTACCTCCATCTATCAGTGGACCAGTCCGGTCGGATGGATCGTACTGTTCCTAAGCACATGGGGTTTTATCGCTAGGGATTGGAAAAAGCCTCAGGGTATTTTCTGGATAGTGTGCAGGTTTTCCGCCTCGATTGCGTTCGGAGTACTTGCGTACAAGCTGTCTCCAAACTACAAGGCAACAGCCGATGGGGCCATAAGCGCGTTCTGGGCTGGAGGCGGGATAGCGTGGGTGGTACTCGATGCCATAGTTAAAGCCAGACAAGAAGAGTCGTCAAAATGAATGAGGTTGCCTAAGATGACCCCCGTAGCCTGGAAAACGTCAGCCGTCCACCAGCGCCAGGCGGTAGATCGCGCCGATAGCGGCAAGGGCTACGAGGGCCGTTCCGAAGATCGCGGCCACGGGATCAGTCCCGCCCCTTGAAAATCCGAACGATTTCCACGATTCCCCAGACGATTACGAGGGTGATACAGAAGTCCATCGGCTCCCCTTACGCGCGCCGTCCACGGCGGATCAGGGAGGCCAGACCCAGGCCCAGGGCCGCGAGGGGCACCGGTTCCGGGACGGGCTGGGCCTGGGCTTCGACCTCGAAGGCGCCCGGCCCGAAGTCGCTCCAGTAGCGCCCGTTCAGGTAGGCCGGGGAGGGCGCCACGTCGGCCGCCGTCCAGGCCAGCGAACCGGCGGAAGTCGCCAGAAGCCAGTAGGCCGTCCCGGCCGTGATCGCCTCCCCGTGCGCCGTGACGCTCGAAAGCTCCCCGGCCTGGTTCCAGAAGGGAACGCCCGCGCTCAGTCCCTCGAAGGACGCCAGGGAGGCGCCGACCTGGCCGCCGTCGTCCGCGCGAAGCTCCAGCGCGTAGGCCGTGGGTCCGACGCTCCCGGCGTTGAACATGGACAGGCGGAAACCGGTCAGCGCGCCGGTCTGGGTGGGCGTGAACCGGAACGCGGGCACGTTGCCCGGCGAAACCATGTAGGAGTCCCCGGTGGGCGATCCAAGGGACGAAAAGACGACCGTGGGGCTGGCCGCCGCGAGAAAGGGCAGGACCGCGAGGGCCAGGGCGAAGGCGTGACGCTTCATCCCGGCCCCCTTACGGGGTTCCCTAGCCCAGTTGGATCGTCGCCGCCGCCAGCGGGACGCGGTGGCCGTTCGCCAGGGTCGCCTCCAGCCGGTAGCCCCGCCCGCCCGGCGCCAGGCCCTGGAACGCGTCCCGCGCCACGTCCACGGCCACGGTCTGGACGCCCGAACCGGCCGCGACCACCGCGCCGGACACAGGGGCGGCCCCCTCGACCGTCAGGACCACGGCCTGGGCGCCCGTCAGGTCGGCCCAGTTGTCCGAAGACCACTTCGGCGCCAGCCCATCGGCCAGGAAGTAGTCGAAGCCGCGCGCCAGCTTAACGTCCCCGTTCGTCAGCACGGGCGAAAGGACCACGACCCGGCCCGATCCCAGGACGGACACCGCCGCCAGCGTGGCCGCGATCTGGGCCGCCGCGTCGTCCGACAGGCCGCCGCCGGACGAACCGCCGCCGTATCCCGCCGGGGCCGGGCTCGGGAGGGTCACGGCCGCGCCGCTCTGCTGGGGCGTCCCGATGGCCGCCAGGATCGCGCTGTGAAGCTGGGGCGTGTAGCCGCCCTGGACCGTCACGGGCGCCGGGTTCACCGTGACGGCCGTGGGGTTGATCGTCGGGCTGAAGGCGATGGTGGGCGACACTTCCGCCGGGCTGGCCGCGTTCTTCGCACGGTCGTACTCCGTGATCAGGCCGACCCGCCCCGCCGTGATCGTCAGGGCCGACGCGATCCGCGTCAGAAGGGTCGCCGTCCCCGGCGTATCGCCGCCCGCGTAGGTCGAAAGGGTGGACAGGGCGCGGTCGATCAGGTCCAGGTTTCCGGCGCGCGTGATCGTCAGGCGGCCCAGGAGGGTCGTTACGCCCGTGCTGTCACCGAAGACGGCCAGGGTTCGCCCCGCGTAGCCCCAGACGGCCGCCACCAGGCCGTTCAGAGTGTCCAGGAAGGCCGCGCGGCCCGCCGTGTAGCCCTGGGCCGTCAGGCCCGCCTGAACGTCGGATTGCGACGTGGCCGCGTCCAGCCGGTCCAGGTTCAGCGCCCGCGCGCCGGTGTAGTCGCCTTCGGGATAGATCGTGTCGAAGATCGTGACCGCGCCCGATAGGGACGCCTCGAAGGCGACGGGGGCGCCGTTCGTCTCGTCGGCCGTCAGGGTCACGGCCCAGACGCTGGCCGAACCGAAGCCGGTCTGGGCTACGGGGGCGTTCGTGGCGACGGTCGCCGCCGCGCCGTTCTTCGCGATCCGCACGGTGGGAGTCCCCGTCTTGTCGGCGCCGGTCGCGTCGGTCATGCGGAAGACGAGGGTAAGGGGGGAGTTTTTGGGAATGGGCATCTAGGGGATTCCGTATTTCGTCTTCAGATAGGCTTCTTCGGCGTTGCGCTCGGTGTCGCTATGGGCCGCCGCGCAAATGTCGATCTGTCCGATATCGCCGCGCCACGGGTTGCCGCCGAACTGGCCGCCAATGGCAAAGGTGTTCAGCGTGATCGCGCCACTGAGGGCGCCGGACGAATAGACCAGACCGCCGTTTTTGTAGAGGTTCAGGACGGCCCCGGTGAACACGGACGACAGGACGTAGGGCACGTTCAGGGCGATCACGCCCGCGCCCGAAAGCGTGAACGAACCGGCGCCGCCGTCGTTCTGGCGCCATAGGCTGGCCGCGCCCGTGCTTCCGACCAGGAAGTGATAGTAGCGGCTCGTTGACGAGTTGACGCAATCCATCCACATCCGGTAATTGACCATGCTTCCGGTCATCCGAACCACCGCGTAGGTCGTCCAGGGCTTCGCCGTGCCGCTGAAAACCGATGCGAGGGCGTTGCACTGGAGGTAGTCGTTCGTGCCGTCGTAGAGGAAGGTGGGCTGGCCGTTAAGGGTTCCGGTCGCCATCGGCTGATTGGCCGCCGTGGGCTGGGTCGCCACGTTTCCGTTCCGTCCAGTCCACGCGGACACCGCACCCGAAGACGAGGCGACCCCCAGCGCCGGGTCGAACCGCTCGACCAGGCTAGGGGGAGTGAAGGACGAGTCGGAAGGCCCGTACGCGCGCCGGGATCGAATGAAGGTCCCCAGGGCCAGGCCGGACCTCACGCCCGCGCGACCCGCTCCAGTACCGCCTGGATCGTGAGTCCGGGGACGACCTCCGTCTGGGCCATGTAGGCGGCCGTCATGGTGATCGCCTGGGCGTACGCGTTCAGGTCCGCGTACGCGATGCTGGTCCCCCGGACGCATCCCGTGGTTTCGTCAACCTGGATAAAGTCGGGCCTCAGGCCATCGGCCGTCAGGACCCCCTGGTGGGCCAGCTTGCGAAGAAGAAGCTCGGCGGCCAGACAGTTCTCCGTCAGGCCGGTAGCGTTGTGGATCGCGGCGTTTACGCCTTCCTGGGCGCGGTCGTGCGTCATGCGGCCCCCTTACGCGGATCAGGAAGGGTCCTTCGTCCGCGTCCACCCGAAGAAGTGACTGAACAGGGCGCCGCCCGCGAAGTTCGCGAGGGCGATAAAGACGGGGGTTCGGTCGCACTGGTCCCAGACGGCCGCGCTGATCGTGTCCCGCTTGTCGCGGTTGTAGTAGGTCCAAAGCTCGAAGGCCAGAACCGCCGCCGCCGTGGTCGTCACGACGGCCTTCGTCCGATTGGTCGGGTTAGGCATGGCCCACCCTCTACGCCGATCGGCACCGGGTCACTTGCGCCGCCGCTTCGCCCGCTTCCGGGGCTTCAGCCAGGGGAGGACCATCTGGGCGGGCTCCGTCGCCTTCGGGGCGGGCTCGGGTTCGGCCTTCGGGGCGTCGGGGTCGGGCCAGAACTCTTCCAGCCCAGGAAGGTTTCCGGTCAGGTCGTCCAGGATCACGCGGACCACGTACGAAAAAGCCCCGCTAGGCCGTCCAGCGGACGATCTGCGAGGCCTGTTCCCCCGAAGGGGCGGAAGGGGTCGGCCGTTAGAGGCCGACCGGAATGAACGCGCCCACGAAGTCCGCGAAGGCGCTGGCGAACTTCCGACCGAAGGCCACCACGGCGTCCGGGTCGGCCTTCGCCTTCGACGCCAGCGCGCGAAGGGCCTTCTCCGGGATCGTCGCCAGGCGCTCGACGGCGCCCCGGCCGCCCTGGTCGTAGGCCGCGCGGCCCGCGTCCAGGAGGAACGTCAGGATGGTCTGGAGGCTGACCAGTTTCAGGAGACTACTCATAGCCTGGCCCCTTACGCGGTTCGGGTCGGCTCGTCGGGCTCCAGGTCGTCCAGGTGGTTCGGATCGCGCGTGAACGTCTCCCCGTCGATCAGGTCGCGGAATTTCAGGCGGCTCCCGCCGAAGGCCCGCCCCTCGAAGCGGACGGTCGTCCCGCCCGGCCGCGCGTAGACGCTTCCCACCACGAAGGACCGCTGACCCACCCTAACCTCCAGGAGTTCGTCGCCCTCGAAGACGCGAAGGACCACGGGCTTGCGGTTCGCCGCCGCCACGGCCGCTTCCTGGATTTCGCGGGCCAGCCGGGCGTCCTGGGCCTTCGCGTGGACCTCTTCCGCGCCAGAGACAGCGTAGGGCTTGACGCGGGCCGCGCTCGGGAGGAAGACCTCGGGGCCATTATCGGCCACGATGTAGGGCCGACGCGGAAGGACGCAACCGCCCGCGCGATGGATCACGAAGGCCGAATGGTCCGGCGTGTCGCCCGCCAGGTCCACGCCCACGACGCGGGCCTTCGCTTCCTCCTGGATTTCCTGGGCCATGCGGCCCATGCTGGCCTTCAGGGCTTCGTGGAACCGGTCTTCGGGGGTCGGCCCCGCTTCCTCCGGCGCCTCGAACATGGCCGGGCTGACGGCCTGGGCTTCGGCCAGGAACATACCGCCCCAGAGGATCGCGCCCAGGTCGTCGTCGCCGTCCCAGGGCTGGCGGCCGTCCAGCTTCGCGGCCAGCGTGAAGGCGTGGCGAATGACGTGGGACAACCTCGCCTTAACGTACTCGGGATCGCCCAGGCCCTGGCGCCAGTTGTCCCGCCCGTGCTTCTTCGCGCCCAGTTCCTGGCGCCGGGCAAGCGCGTTCAGAGTGCTAAGTGGAATGGCGGTGTAGTCGTGGCACTCGGAGGCGCGGGCGCCGGACTGGGTGGTAACGACCTTTTCGCCGTCGTGGTTTCGCGTGGTCACGTCCCCCACCTACGGAAAAGGCCGGCACTCTCGAAGTGTCGGCCCGCCCCGTCCGTTCTGTTGGTTTTTCAGGCCTGTTCGGCCTCGATCGGTAGCGCGATCGCTCCCCGCCGGTAGGCCTCCAGGAGCGCCAGGTGAAGGGCGCCCACTCTCAGCTTCCGGTAGGCGTTGTTCTGGTGGAAGCTGACGGTCGAAACGCTCACACCCATGCTCGACGCCACGTCCTGGGCCGTTCCAAGGTCGCAAAAGGCCTGAAGGGTGGCCGCCTCCCGTTCGGTCAGGGCCTGGACCGCCTCGACCTCTTCCCTCTCCAGGGCGCCGTCCCACGCGACCCGACCCCGCTCCCAAACGTCGAAGGCCGCCCGCTCGACCGCCAGCGCGCCGTCCTGGGTCCGCGCGTCAAGACCCACGGTTCGGCCGTGTCCGCGCTTCAGGCATTCGCGGGCCTGGAAAAGCGACCCGATGGACCGTTCCACCATGACCCGGACGAAGGCGGGAAAGGGCGACCGGTCGGGGTCGTAGTCGGGGGAGTTGCAAGCCCTCAGGAGGGCGTCCGAAACAAGGTCTTCGCGGTCGATTCCGCCAGGGAAGGTCTTGCGCGAAAGGATCGCGCGGGCCTCCTTCATAAACTCCAGGGACTGGGCGTCGGTCAGCACCCAGCCCCATACGGGCCGCCGTCAGGCCGCCCGCCGACCCAGGAGGCTTTCCGGGTCGGTGTAGTCGGGCACGTTGTAGACGGCCGTTCCCGCCATGCCGGACGACGCGTCCCAGACGTAGCCTTCCGCGCATCGCACGTTCCCGATGTAGCCCTTCGACGTGTGCCAGTCTTCCGCCGCGCACATGGAAGGCAGGGTCCGCACCACCACGCCGAAGTTCTCTTCGACCTCGACCGCTCCCTTCGCCTGGTAGCGGACGGACTTGCGCCCGTGAAGGTGGCCGACGTGCCATTCCCTGAAGAGGGTGTCGCCCCAGTCGCGCCGCCGCTCCGTCGCCATGATGTCGCGAAGCTCGGCGTGTTTCTCTTCGCTTCCGTGGGTGAAGCCCAGGAGGTTCTGGCCGTGCCGAACGTACTTGCGCTGGGTCGGGGAGTTGTCCACCACCACGTCCGGCGCCGCGTGGAAGTAGGCGTCCAGGACCTCGCCCAGGTAGAAGTTGGCTTCCGGGTCGTGGTTGCCGCCGACCATCACCACGTCCACGCGGTCGGCCACGCCGCGAAGGCGCTCCTGAATGACCTCCGTGACGAGTTGGCGCGCGATGCGGAAGGTTCGCGGCTGGCGCCCGTCCGTCGTCTGGGGCGTTCCCCGGCCGGTCTGGTTCTCGATGTTGTTCGCGTTCAGAAAGTCGTTTCCGACCACGAAGGCGATCCGGTCGAAGCGGCCGTATCCCGCGACCTTCCCCAGAATGTCCTCCACGGCCTCCCAGTAGAGGCGCCGCGCGATCGCCACGTCATAGGCCTGGCCGCACTCGCGATGCCAGGCCAGCTTCCCGATATGGTGGTCCGCGATGCAGAGTTCCAGCATAAGGCCGGACGACGGGCGGGACTGGACCACCCGAAGGGGCGGGGTCAGGAACGTCGAACCGCTTCGGATTTCGGCCAGGATCGCGTCCAGTTCGCCGCGCGCCGCCAGGACCAGCTTCTTCGCCTTCAGGTGGGCCGTCACGCTGAACAGTTGGACCTTCACCGCGACCTCCTGGCCCTTCGCGCCCGTCTTGTGGAAGCCGGTGTACGCCTTCTGGGTGTAGCGCGCGACGCTCCATTGCGCCGTGTCGATCCGACAGACGCGGACAAGATCGTCCAGGGTCTGGACCTCTTCCGCCAGGCCTTTCGTCGTGATCCGCGCGGTGTCGCCGTCGCTCTCGAACTCGCGTTCTACGGGGATTTCAGGCCCTAGGGCGGGAGTCGGGACGGTCGCCTTCGGTCCCTCCGCGAACAGGTCGGCGCCGGTCTGGGCCTTCGCCGCCGCCGCGCGGTTGTAGCGCTCGACGCGCGAACGGACGGCCTTCGGGGTCCGGGTCGGGACCGCTTCCGCGATCACGGCCCAGTCCTGGCCGCCGCACTCGGAATACGCCAGGTCGAACGCCGCGACCTCTTCCTGGGTCCAGGGGGCTCCCAGGCTCAACCCTCGACCTCCGTGGTGTCCGCGCCTTCGGCCTTCGCCATGATATGGCGCGTGACCAGGGCGCCGCCTAGGGCTCCCACGACGGCGGAAACGACGTTCCCCAGCCAGTCGGGCGGGGTGTGGCCGGTCAGGCCGAAGGCGCCCGTCAGGATCACGCATCCCAGGGCGATGGCCGCCAGCGCCTTCACGATGCTCGTCGCAAGATGAATCATTCCGGGTCCCCCTTACGGGGTTCCTCCGTCGCCGTCGATGGGGCCATAGTTGCGCTGGTAGAGGCCCCGAAGAAGGCCGATTTCCCGCGCGGTCTGGGCGTCGGCCGTGGACCTTCGGTCCAGGGACCCCTGAACGTCGTCCAGGCGCTTTAGGACCTTATCGAATCCCCTGTCGATCCGGTGGGACACCGCGTCGTCGGCCGACTCCCTGGCCTTGGATTCCGCCTTCAGGTCCGACGCGTTCGCCTCCAGGCGGGCGTCTAGGCGGGCGTAGGTCACGCCCAGGCCGAACGTCCCGGCGAACAGGGTGAAGACGAAGGCCTTCAGGGGCTCGACGCTGGCGAACCACTCGGAAAGAGCCTGGATCGTGCCGGGTGGCGACGGCTTGGGGACGGACATGATCCGCCCCCATACGCGGATCGCCCTAAACCCCGGCGTTGACCAGGATGGACCCCGCGTCGTTCCCGGACACGTCGAACCCGGCCCAAGCGGCCATCAGGTCGCCGCGCGTCTTGATCGCGGCCCCTCGAACCGTACCGAAGGAAGACGCCGCCCCATACCGGTTGTACCGGTTGTAGTCGAAGGCGTGGCCCCCGTTCGCCGCGTCCGGCGCCGTGACCCCGAAAAGGGCCGCCGTTCCCCGCGCCGTGATCCGGTTCCGAAGGATTCGGTTCCCCTGGGACGTGGTTCCCGTCTCCCCGGCGCCCAGCTTGACGCAGGTACCCACGGCCGTGTCCACCGTGGAATCCGACACGACGCAACCCTTCGCGCCCTTGAAGTAGAGCGCCGACCCGTCCACCTTCGTCGTGATCGTCAGGCGGGTCCCGACGTTATCCCGGCCTTCCTTGAAGACCACCCCGAACGCGCCGCCGTTCACGGTCGTCGCGTCCACCGCGCAGTACCGGGTCGTCGCGCCGACCACCAGGCCGTGGTCCGTGTCGCTCTCCAGCTTGCAGTTCTGGACGACCGCGTTCCAGCACCGCATAAAGGTCCCCAGCGCCGGGTCCGGCCCGTCGATGCCCAGGCAGAGCGCCCGGCCGCTCGGGGCGTAGGAGTCCAGCCCGTCGAACACCCAGCCGTCGCCGTAGATCGGGCCGGACCCGTTGGCGAAGCGCCAGGAGCCTCCGATGAAGCGGAAGTCGGCCGCGATCCCGGTGGCGGCCCCGGCGTTCACGTTCTCGCTCACGATGGGCACGGACGGGTACGCGCCGTCGCGCATGACCGTCCGCGCGACGGTCCAGGAGTAGGTCCCCGAACCCCCGGCCGCCATGTTCGCGCCACCGTTGTCCGTCCGAACCAGGATGCAGGGACGAACGTTCCCCGGCCCAGAGGCGCCGATCACCTCGCAGTCCAGAAGGACGATATCGTGGCAGGACGCGGGATTGGAGAGGAACACCACCCCGCTACCGGTGGTCTGGACCCCGCTCAGGCCGCCGCCGTCGAACACGAAGCCAGAAAGCGCGACGTTCTTGGACAGCCACGCGCTACTGGCGTAGAGTACGCGCCCGTCGCCTCCGGTGGACACGACGCGGACCTTCCCCGACGTCGCGACGAACCACGTACGCGCCGCGAACTCCCGGTGAAGACACAGGGCGTAGAACGTCCCGAACCCGTCGAACACGGACACCGGGGCGTAGGTGCCCGGCTCGACGCCGACCACGGCGCCGCTGGGGACGGTCGCCATCGCCTTCTCCAGCGTCCTCCACGCGGTCGCCCGCGAAAGGCCGTCGTTCACGTCGCTCCCGCTGGCCCCGTTGACGAAGTGGGTGAACGCGCCGGGCGCGGACGGGATCGCGAGGGTGGGGGACAGGGTGGCGTCGATCAGTCCGGCGGAAAGGGCCGGGTTCGCGTCGAACAGGGCCAGCGCCCGGCGGGAATCGGCCAGGTTCGCCTGGTGAACCGCGAGTTGCCGCGCGGTCCAGAACGTCGAATCCGCCCGCCCCGCCGAACGGACCTGGGCCTGGGCCGCCTCGTAGGCGGCCTGTTGCGTCTCGGCGGCCTTGATCCGCGCGACAATCGTATCCCTGGTTTCCACCCGCCCCCTTACGCGGCTTCCGCGAACAGGCCCAGCGTGTCCTCCTGGGCCTTCGGGGCGCGCGTCCGGCGCACGGCCGGGGCCGCCGCCTGGGGTCGCTCGGGAGTCGCCTCTTCCTGGATTCCCGCCCGCTCCCGCATATCGCGGACCAGCGCGCCCACAAGGTCGGGCCGGATTCGGAGGCCGGGGAACGAACCGTGGAAGCGGATCGTCAGGGCCGCCGCAAGCTCGGTGTAGTCGTAGCCCTGGCCGATGCCCTCCAGGATCAGGCGCTGGGCGTCCGTGTAGGTGTCGAACACCTTCCGGGCCATGTCCCAGGCTTCGTCCGACTCACGAACCGACGCGCCGCCCTCCAGGCTCTCCTGGCCCGTCGCCAGGCCCTGAAGGTCCGCGTGGGTCTGACCTGGCATCGCGGCCCGCGCGAAGGCCAGGAGGGCCTTCAGGCCCGTCAGGTCGCCTTCCCCGAAGATCGCGTCCACCAGGGCGTCCCAGGCCGATTCCCTGGCCGCCGCCCAGCGGGTCCGAACGTCGTCCCGGTCCATGATCCCGCCCAGTTCGTCGTCGTCCCCGGCCACCATGTCGGCCAGGCTAAGGTCCCCGTCGTCGTCGCCCAGGGGCGCGTCCAGGCTCCGTAGCGCGCTGGGCGGAACCTCCCCGACCGCGTGGGCCGCGCGGTGAAGGTCGCGAAGGGCGTTCAGCATAAGCCGCTTGGCGAACGTCTTGAACTTCGTCCCGCGCCCGTCCTCGTAGCGCCGGACGGCCCGCAGGAGTCCGGCCAGGGCTTCGGCCTGGCGGTCGTCGTGGTCGTATCCCCGGATCGGGAAGGCGTTCGCCAGGATTCCCGAAAGGTCCCAGTACCGCGCGATCAGGGCCGATTCGGCGCCCTTGTCTTTCGCCTGGGCCGCTCGGGCCAGGTCTTCGTCCGTCTTTAGGTCGTACATTCTTGCGTGTTCCGTTGCGTCCCTGGACCTGGGGGCGTGTGGTGCCGCCCTCCAGGTCCTCCCCTTACGCGGCGCGCGGCCGGACCAGAATCCGGTCGTTGTCCCAGTCGAACTTCAGGGCCGTCCCCTGGGCGCCGAAGCGTGAATAGTCGATAGTCAGGTTCACCGTGGTCTGGTCTTCCCGCTCCAGGGTCATAACCCAGCCCGCCTTCTCTTCCCAGGCGCGGCTGTACTTGGTCTTCGCCTTCTCGCCGTCCTTCCCCTCCGTGATCTGGGACCCGACGACCAGGGGAAGGCCGGTCCTTCGGGCCAGGTTGTTCACCTTGCGGGCGACGATGTTGGCTTCGCTGATTTCGTTGAAGGCCTTCGGGTCCCGGCTGGTGATCTCCTGGGCGTAGTCCAGGAAGAACACGTCGAACTTGTGCTTCGCGTGGGCCGCCTTCAGCCAGGCCGCGAACGTCTCGATATCCGTCCCGTCGTCCAGGTCGGCCGCGTCGTAGACCCACATATCCCAGCCCAGGACGTTCTGGAGCGCTTCATCGAAGTCGGCCGCCGCGTTCAGGTCGCGAAGGGGGCGCTTTCCCCACTTCGTCAGTTGCCGCATAACGCGCCGCTTGAACTGTTGGCGGTTCAGGTCCGCGAAGACCGCGTAGCCGACCCGGAGGCCGCGTTCCGCCAGCCGGACGGCGCTGGAGGCCTTAAAGGTCGATTTGCCGCCCTTGTGATAGGCGCGGACCACCGTCATTTGCCCCTCGGGATAGCCCCCGATATCGTTCATCAGGTCCAGTTCCTGCCAGCCGGTGGACACGCCGCCGTTCTCTTCCCCGATTTCCACGTCCCCGATCAGGACGAAGGGGTCCGCCGTGGCCGTGGGCATCTGCTCGAAGGCGTGAAGGTAGGCCTTCACGTCGTCCATGCTGGCCTCCGGGTCCTGGGTCAACGCCAGGAGGCGCCGCGCCCGCGCCTCCAGGTCGCGCCGGGTCCATTCCTTCTTCACGATTTCCGCGTAGTGGCCGCAGTTCGACGCGCTGGGGACGTACAGGTCCAGTTCCTGGAGGTAGGCCATGCCGCCCACGTCGCCCAGCTTGTCGCCCAGCGTGGCTCGAAGGGTCGTGAAGTCCACGGGGGCGTTCCCTTCGACCAGGGCCAGCATCGCGGCGTAGATCGTCCGGTGTCCCGGCCGGTAGAAGTGTTCGGGCTTCAGGGTCCCGGCCATCTGTTGGGCCGCGCCGCCGTCCAGGAGCATCGCCCCCAGGACGGACATTTCCGCCTCGACGGAGTAGTTTCTACGAATGTTTAGGTTATCGTTCATGGGTTGCGTCTAGCCGAACAGTTGGCGCTTGGCGGCCTCGACGGCGGCCTGGGTGTTGGCGTCCACGGTCGCCTGGTCCACGACCTTCAGGGCCGGGCCGCCCTTCGGGGCGAACTTCTCGGGGAACACGCCCTGGTAGCCCTGGGCCGTGGCGTGGTTCAGGGCGGCCACAAGCTGGACCACGGGGAGGCCCTTGTACTCTTTCGCCCGTGCGGCCAGGGTGGTCGGCGCAAGCTGGCCGAACTTCTTTTCCTTCCGCATCGTGAAGTTGTCCACGATGGCGTCCCAGACCTCCTTAACCCGTTGGTCGGTCGTCAGACCGTCATAGAGGGCTTTGGCCGCGTCACTGGGCGAAGTGCTGGGTTTCTTCTCTTTCTTCTTCTCTCCTTCTCCTTCTCCTTCTCTATGGTTAACCGCAGGATCATCCTGTGGATCGCCCGTGGATGATCCGGTGGATGCGCGCTTCGCCTCCCGCGCCGCGACGGCCGCCTTCCCTTTGGCGGAAGCGCGGGCGAACTTCGCCATCTGCTCGGCGCGGATCGCCTCCTGGTTCGGGTTGACCAGCGTCGAAGGGTCGCCGTCCTTCGGTGCGAACTGGGGGCCGATCCGCTTCCACGCCTTTTCCAGCGTGTCCAGGGGGCACCCGATCAGGGCCGCCAGGTCCTCCAGGTCGGCCGGGATACCCTGGTCTCTCCAGGCCATGCAAAGAAGCTCCCAGAAGATGCCCCTTTGCTCGAAGGTCATAAGCCGGACGGAACGCGAAAGAAGCCACTTCGCGGAGTAGGCCGGGAACCAGGGGAAGTCGTCCACGTTGAAGGCCACGGCCGGGGCCTCGGGCGCCTCCAGGGTCGCGGTCACGACTTCGCCGCCTTCTTCGTCTTCCGAAGGTCCTGGCCCCACTCGCCGGACGCGATCAGGCGTTCCGCCAGCGTCTGGAGGCAGACCGCCGCCGCCGCGTTCTCGTCAAGGTCGGCCAGTAACGGGTCCCCGACCAGGCCCACGGCCAGGGGCCGGTAAAGGTCCCTAGGGTGTTCCCCCTTCTTGGAATCCATCTTCCCCCAGCCGGGAATCATCCGGGCCATCCAGGTCTGGGGAGTCAGCTTCATAAGCCGGACGCGCCGGGGGAAGGCGGCCCTGAAGGCTCGAATCCAGGCGTTCGCGGCCGCCCGGATCGTTTCCGCGCCGTGGCCCTTCCAGGTCGGGTACTCGATCAGGAGGTAAACGGGCGCCTTGTCGCCGGGCGAATGCTTCGCGGCCACCTTCAGGGCGTTCCCGCTGGAAAGGTTCTCGATCCCGTCCAGGCGTCCGAAATGGATACCGCCGTCCTTCCCTCGGAAGGCGAAGCCGCTGGCGGCCATCGCGGGGTCCACGCCGACGACCAGCTTCGGCGCCTGGGCGGCCAGGAAGGCCTTCAGGATATGGATTTCCGCCTCCACTTCCGCAAGCTGGTCGCGGAAGCCCTGGAAGTCGGGGGTCTGTTCGATCAGGGCCAGCGTCTCCTTTCGGTTGCGCTGGCGGGTGGCGAGTAGCGATCTGGCTTCTTTGAGTGTCAAGCGGTGGGACCCTTCGGGGAGTGCTGGGACGCGTGGGCGACGACCTCCAGGCCGTTCACCACGGCCCACGAAAACGGGATGGCGTCTTCGTTCGGGGGCGTCGGGTGGGTGTGGACCCAGGCGAAGGACTTCGTGATCCGCTGGACGACCCACTGGGCGCCCGTGCGATCCCGAAGGACCGAACCCAGGATCAGGATTCGGTCGCCTCGGGCGCCTTCGGGAAGGGCGGGAACGGCCGCGCCCTTAGGCGGCATCGGCCGGGGTGTCGGGCTGGAGGTTCACCAGCATCAGGAGAACGGGGCCGGGGGTGGTGGGTCCCTGGCCGCCGCCCTCGACTAGCGTCAGGGTGGGTCTTTCGTCGTGGTTCATGGCGTCTCGTCCGGTTACGGAAGACCGCCGCTTGCACTCGGAGCGGAACCGTGGTATAGTTCCGATTGCGTGTACCGTTGTGCAAACGATGGTCATTCGGGGCTTAGCGGGTGGTGCCGCTGGCCCCTTTCCTATTTGTGACCCCAGGGAAGGGCGTCCTAGGACCTATTGCCGGGTTCCGGCCAAAGGTCCCCAGTGCGCCGTCGCCTTCAGGAATCACGCTGTAGAATGTAGCCCACGGTTCTGAAAATCAGAACAAAGGTTCTGGAAATTGCCGCCAACGTCGCAACATCGACGGGCGAACCGTGCGGGACGGGAGGGTGTAAAACGATGGGGGAAACGACGGTAATGATCGAAGCGAGGGAGAAATTCAGGCGGGCGCGCGTCCTTATGGGCTGGTCGCAGGACCGCTGTGACGAGGTTTCGCTAGGCGAACGCAAGGGGCGGGCGCAATCTTATGAGCGGGGCCGGGCGGTTCCTACGCGCGAGTATCTGACACCGCTGGCGAAGGTCTGGAGTATTCCCCTGGAATGGTTTTTCGACGGCCAGGACGACCTCCCGCCCGTCTCGGGCCAGCCCCTCCCGGCCGGGGCTCCCGTCCCGATCATGGGGAGGCTCCCGGCAAAGGACTGTCGAAGCGCGAAACAGGGCGAACGCGCCGCTAAGGTCGGGTTCGACTTGCCTCCCGGCGCCCAGTATCGCCAGTATTCCCACGACCTCGGGGAGTGCTGTCTAAGACGCGGGGACTGGCTCCTGGTCGTCCCGGCCGATTTCCCATTTCCCGACACGCTGGCGATGATCGACACGGGGGAATCGTGCGACGTGTACGTGATCAAGGGATTAGGGACGTCCGCGCGGCCCGTTCCCCTTGCGGAAGGCCAGGCGGAACCCAGGGACTCCTGGAGACTGGTCGGGATCGTGGTCGAACTCCAGCGCAACCGCGACGGCCTCACGCTCCAGATGGACCGCGAACTGGGGCTGACGACGGAAGACCTGGCGAAGATGCCCGGCTGATCCGCGCCCGACCGCGTTTTTCCCGACGTTCCACAAAATTGTCGTCCTGGTCGCAATTCAGGACTTTCGGCCTCGACGTTCTGGAAAGTGTTCTTATTTTCAGAACTCCGTGATACAATGTTCGGGTAGCCCCAAGTTTCACCACGGACTGGGGCGAAGGAACAATGGACACGCGAGACATGACCTTCCCGCCGGAAACCCGGCTCTCTCTCTACCGAACGTACGCCCAGGCTTGCCTGGCGGGCGGCATCCACCCCGAACTGGCCGACGAACGGGCGAAGTCGATGCTGGACCTGGACCTGGCCTTCTGCCGCGAGAATGAGCGCCAGCGCATCGCGGACGTTTCCGCCACGCTGGTCGGCCAGGCCCTCGACGCCATGATTACCGGCGCGACGATGGACGGAACGCTGGACGTTCCCCCGCTGACCCTCTCCTGGGAACGATCCCTCGAAATGAAGGACGGGGAACTGGCGCCCGGCCCGAAGACGGCCGTCCTGATCGTCTTCCCGGACGATTTCAACGCCCGCGACTATGAAGACGCGATCACCGGCGCGATCCGCGAAAAGATCGGCGCCGACCTCCTGGACGTGGACTGGCCCGATTACGACCCGATTCAGGATTACTCGCCGCAAGTGGCGTTCACCATGACGAAGGTCTGGGAATGGCCCACCGTCAACGTCGTGACCCGGAGGGCCGCCTAACATGGCCGTGACGTTCCAGAAGGCCTCCAGGAAGCGCGTCTTCCTGAAGTTGGCCCTGACGGGTCCCTCCGGCGCCGGGAAGACCTATTCCGCCCTCGAACTCGCGAAGGGGCTGGCCGGTGGCGGCCCTATCGCCGTCCTCGACACGGAGAACGGTTCCGCCTCCCTCTACTCCCACCGCGCGGATTTCGACGTGGTGGACGTGGAACCGCCGTTCGCCCCCGCCAAGTACATCGAAGCGATCCGGGCGGCCGAAGACGCGGGCTATAAGGTCCTGATCATCGACAGCTTCAGCCACGCCTGGAAGTACCTCCTGGACAAGAAGGAAAAGCTGGACAGCCGGGGCGGGCGCCAGAACCAGTACACGAACTGGGGGCCGGTCAAGGCGGAAGCCGACGAACTGAAGGACGCGATCCTTCAGAGTCGAATCCACATCATCGCGTGTATGCGCTCGAAGTCGGAGTACGCCCAGGAGAACGGGAAGGTCACGAAGGTCGGCCTGGCCGCGATCCAGGAGCCTGACGTGGAATACGAGTTCACGACGGTCCTGAATATCGCGATGGACAACACCGCGAAGATGTCGAAGGACCGCACGGGCCTCTTCCGGGATCGGGTCTTCAAGATCACGCCGAAGGATGGCGAAGTCCTCCTGAAATGGCTGGACAGCGCGCCGGAACAGGCGACCTACATTCCGCCCGCCTCCGCTCGGGTGGACGACGCGGCGCCCGACCAGCGCCAGCCGGAGGAACGCCAGCGCCCCGCCCAGCCTCCGGTCCAGCCCCCCGTCTCGGAGGCGAAGGCCGAACTCCATCCCGGAAGCGCCTTCCTGGTCGGCCTGAAGCTGGCGGCCGACGAACAGGCGGCCTACGTGGCGCGATGCAAGGGCGCCGGGATTTCGCCCCGCGAGTTCGCCGTCACCGCGAAGGCGGAAGGCGTGGCGAACTACGACGAACTGGACACGTTCCTGACTTCCGCCCTCGCCAAAGCGCGCCAGGCCGATCAGGAACTGACGGGCGAACCGCTTATGAAGGCGATCAAGGACGCCTTCCCCGAAGCCGCCGGAGTCGGTGGCGCGGGCTAGGGACCACGGCCAGATAGTCCCCTGTCAAGCCTTCCGCGACTCGCTTGGACGCGTGATCGTAGTCGTGCGCCGGGACCGAAGCGGGAACGCCCTCTTCCGGTCCCCGGCCACGGGAAGCGAAGACTGGATGAAGACCGTCGCCGTGGAAGCGATGGTCCGAAAGGGGACGCTGGCCGCCCTTGGAGAACTGAAGGATGGCGAAGAACCAGACGCCCCTGAAAGACCGCCCCTGGCTGACCATTCCCCAGTGCCAGGACCTCCTGGCGCGGGGACGTGAGTTCGTGGAAGCGCGCATAGCCAGCGGGGACTTTTCGACCCGGATTGACGGCGCCCGCGTGAAGATCGAAACCGCTTCCGTCCGCGCCTGGGTGGACGGCCAGACGCGCGCCCTGCGGGGCGCCGTGGGCCTTCCTACCCCCGACCTGAACGTACACGCATGAACACCACCCAACCGAATCCCGAATCTCTTGGATACGAACCTAACTGTTCGGACTGCGAAGGCCCGAAATGCCCTTGCCACGAAGTCATGAACCGGCGCACGGAAACCACCGAAGAAGGTCTGGTCGTGGACCTCGATACCGGTGAAGTGGTCGGCGCCGCCGTCCCTCTCGAAGTCGCCTGTTCGGGCGTCATGGACGATGGCCTGGCCGCCTGGGTCCTGAAGAAGTACGGCCGCCTTCACGCCGGGCTGAAGATCGCCGTGGACGCGGCCATAGTGGCCCAGGAGGCCCTGGACCGCATGGAACGCGAAGCCCTGGCGGCGCTGAAGTCGAACCCGGATTACGTCCAGGCCCTGGCCGTCGTGGCGAACTGCGAACGGATCGAAACCCGGACTCGCAAGGGACTGGACTGGCTAGACGGCGCCTACCTGAAGGACCTGGCGAACTTCGCCGCCTCGAAGCTGACGGGCGACGGCCGGACTTGGGCCACCCCCTGGGGCTCCGTGGCCCTGAAGCGCCAGCCCGCGAAGCTCGAAGTCGCGGACGAAGCCCAGGTCCTGAAGTACGCCAGGAGGGTCTTCCCTTCCGCCCTGAAGGTCACGGAGACGTTCCAGGTATCGAAGCTCCCGAACGCCGTGAAGCGAAACCTCCTGGAGAATCCGAAGGCGGCCGAAGACGTGGGCTTCCGCGTGGTCGAAGCCTTCGACAAACCCACAATCCAGACGGGGGTTTCCGCGTAGGTGGTCCCCGTGAACACGCTTCGCCCCGTCCTTCGCCGGACGGCCTCCGGTCTGGCTTCCGTCGTCGTGACGATCCTGGCCGCCCTCGTTATCGCCGCCCTGGTCGCCGGTGCGCTCGTCTGGTTCGCGTTCCGGTGGGTGGTCGCCCCCGCGTGTTTCTGGGCGCTCCTGATCGTCGTCGGCGCCCCGCTGGTCGGGTTCCACGTCGCCCTGACGCCCGCCCTGGTCGCCGCTTCCCTCGTCGTCTTCGCCTTCCGCCTTCTCCAGATGGCCCTTAGCCTGGCCTGAACCCAAAAGAACAATGAGCCTGAATCGAGTAGCCCTTATCGGTCGCCTGGTCCGCGACCCCGAACTTCGGACCACGAACACCGGCAAGAACGTCGCTGAGTTCACCATCGCCGTGGACAAGCGGATCAAGCCCCAGGACCCCAGCCAGCCGACCGCCGACTTCTTCCGGTGCAAGGTCTGGAACCAGGGCGCCGACTACCTGAACAACTACGGCGGGAAGGGTCGCCTGGTGTCCGTGGACGGCCGCCTGGAGACGCGCAAGTACACGGACAAGGACGGGAACAATCGGGAGATTGTCGAAGTGGTCGCGGACAACGTGTCCCTTCTCGACAAGCCCCGCGACGACCAGGGCGAGTCCTCGACCCGTGGCGACCAGCCGTCCGGCCGACCCTCCGGCGGGCGCCCTGCTAGTCCACCCCAGACGGAAGAGTACGACCCCTTCGCAGACGAGTAAGGGACCAACGGGCGGCCTTCGGGCCGCCCTTCGCATTTCAGGTACACGCGATGAACACCACCACCAAAACCACCCGCTGGGCCGTCCTTCAGGCCCTCGACGCCACGCCGGTCGGCATGACCTCCCGCGCCCTGGCCGGGCTCCTGGGCGTCCCCGCGTCCACCGTCCGCGCCCGGATCACGGAACTGGTCCGGGAGGGCCTTGTGATCGACTCGGGCCAGCGCGTGACGCGCCCCAACGGGCTCCGTGCGACCGTCTGGACCACCGCCGCGCGCCGCCAGCGCCAGGAGGCCCTGAATCGCCTGGCCGCCGCCCTGGAGGCCCAGGCGAAGGCCGCGCGCCCCTGGACGTGCCGCGTGGGCTCCTGGCTCCTTCGGGTCCTGGCCCCGTTCCGGCTTCCCCATAGAGGTTAGTACACGAAAATAAGGGCCACCCTTAAAGTGACCTCATTCGTCAAGAGTTCGGAGGCGCCTGAAAAAAGGTAGAACCTTGTTTACCTGTTTGCGTCTTAGATCGCAATAAGGCCGGGATAATCTCGCCCGGCCCTTTTGTTAGAGTCTAATGAATTGGCATCGTCGCCCTTGCTCACGTTCGGAAAACACGAAATGCTCCCCGTACTTGAAAGGGTCGCCTCTGACGACCTCCTGAACGACCCGCTCCCTCTCGACGCCGTGCCGGAAGGCCCCTCTATCCGCTTCCATTTCCAGGGACTCGAACCTGAAGTCGCGTCCGTGTCCTGCTCGGTGGGTCCTTGCGCCCTCTGCCTGTTGTGCCCCGCCTCCCGCTTGTGCCATCCTTCCGGTGTCGGGAAAGGCGAACGAAAGTTCACCTTCTGACCTGAAAAAGAGAACATGGCGAAACCGAAGACGACCCTTCGCGGACGGGGCGAAGGGACCTACTACATGGAAGGCGACCTGTTCGCCTGGCGCCTGAAGGTCGATGGGAAGTCCATCGTCCGAAAGGCGAAGACCCAGAAGGAACTCCGCGCGAAGGTGAAGGCCGCCCAGGCCGAACTGGACCAGCGCGGGGAAGTTCTCTCGAAGCTCGACCGCGACACGACCCTGGGCGTTTACCTGGACCGCTGGCTGGAGACGGCCGTGAAGCCGAACCGGGCGACGAAGACCTACCGCCAGTACGAACAGCTTGTCCGGCTCTACATGAAACCCGCCTTCGGGGGCCTGAAGCTCCAGGCCCTGAAGCCCACGGACGTTCAGAAGGCCCTGAACGACCTTCGCCAGCCGGTGGTCGCCGCCGGGCCGGACGGAAAGGCGGCCACGACTCGCCGCGCCCTGGCGCCCGCCACGATCCAGCTTGTCCGGGTCGTGCTTCGCCGCGCCCTGAACGTGGCCGTACTCCAGAAGCTGATCCTCTCGAACCCGGTGGATGCCACGGAGCGCCCGAAGGCGGCCACGCGTCGGGAACGGGCGATGGACCCCGACCAGCTTCAGGCCCTTCTGGACGCCCTGAAGGCCGACCGAAGCCGCTACGCGCCGATCCTGCTCGTTATCCTTTCGACGGGCCTTCGCATATCGGAGGCCCTGGGGCTGGAGTGGGACGACGTGGACCGCGCCGCGAAGCCGCTCCCCACCCTGGCGGTTCGCCGCCGCGTGGACTGGACGCCGGGAGGCGAATGGACGATGGCGCCCCTGAAGACGGATCGCGCCCGCCGGACGATCCCATTGAACTCGGACGCCCTCCAGGCCCTCCAGCGCGCCGTCGCCCTGAAGACGGGCGAACTGGTCTTCACGACCGAAACCGGGACGCCCATGATGGAACGCAACGTCCAGCGCGCCCTTTCCGCGATTCTCACGAAGGCGAAGCTCCCTCACTTCAGCCTCCACGACCTTCGCCGGACATTCGGGACCACGCTGGCGAACGCGGGCGTCCCTCCCCACGTCCTTCAGTCCCTTATGGGTCACGAGAACGTCCAGACGACCTTCGGCCATTACACGACCTTCTTCGGGGCCGACGCCGCCAGCGCGGTCGGCATGATGGACGCCGCGAAACGGTCGCCGGAACCTCCCCGGAAATAGCCGCCGCCGGACTTGATTTTTTGTATAACACTGTGATACATTAAATGAGTGATCGACACCACGAACCTCTTCGACTTCGCCGCCGTTCGCCACGCATACCGCGACCTTTGCGACGTTCCGGCGGGCGACCGGACGAACGAACAGAAGGCCCTTCACCACGCGCTCGGCGTCGTGGTGGCCGACTTTAAGGCGCTGGCCGCCGTCATGGACGCGGTTAAGAAGGTCAGCGCCGGGAAGCTGGTCCCGATCGTGACCCACGAAACCTTGGAGTGGCCGACCCACCCGCGAAACACGCCCTTCGGGATGGTGGACCTATCCGGGACCCAGCTTCCGGCCTTGGTGACGGTCTACCTCGGTTCTACCGGCGTGGTCGTCCTGCAAACTAACGCGATGCTGGACGCCATGAAGGCGATGCTCCTGGGCCTGGAGGTTGCGCGATGAAGCGCGGCCCGTCCGGCTTCTTCGTCTTCTCCACGGAGGCGCAAGCGAAGGACCACGGGCGATCCGTCGCCCAGGCGCTGGGCGTCAAGGCCCTCCCCCGATCCCGCCGGGATAGCCTAGCGGATTCGCCCGTCTTCTACGCTATCCTCGAACTCCAGGGCCGCCCTAGCGACGACCTGGCGACCCAGCTTCGCGCGTCGGGTGTCTCCCACGCGTGGGCCGCGAAGCTGGGGCTATGGTGACGGCCGAACCCGGCGCTACACTCTCCCTAGTGGAAGCCGTAGACGCCGCCCTCGACGTGATCCTTCGCCGCTTCCCCGATCTGGCCGGGGACGCCGCGAAGGCGAAGCGCTCCAGCCGGGAAGACCTGAAGGCGAAGAAGGCGTCTAGGATCGCCGCCCAGGCCGTCGAAACGACCCTTTTCAAAACGATCCCCGCCGCCGACCAGCGCAAGCTGGCCCGCGTGATCGAAGCGGTGGAATCCGACTCGCGTGACGCCGTGCTTCCGCCGGTTCGCGTCCGGCCGGACCAGCTTCGATCCCTCCAGGCCGAAGCCGACAAGAGTGGCCGTTCCCTCTCGGAACTGATCCGCCTTCGCCTGTTCGGGGAAGACCGGTAGGCCCTGGCCCCAGGATTGCGGAACCGACCGCAATCTTCTCGCCGGGGCCTTCGTTGTTCTGATTTCCAGAACTCCAGTGCTACAATTCAGGAGTCCCAGCCGACCACCACTAGGCCGGGACGATCCGAACGGTACACGCAATGACCACCGATAGCCCCGTGCGGCCGCCCCTGAAGGCGGGCGCCCTCGAACTCGACGTACAGGCCGGAATCGACTTCGCCGCCTACCCCGCGAAGGACGGCCTCCCGCTGGAGGAATACACCCACGTTGAAGTCCGCATCCTTCGGGACGGCCAGACGATCCTCCCTTCGGAGTGCGGATTTCCCGCCTTCGATATCCACTTCTCGGACGACAAGGTGGCCCGATGCCTTTCCGTCTTCCGCCTGGGCGGCCTGATGGATGCGATGGGGGTCCACGAATGATCCCGCTTCGCGAAGTCGAAGCCCTGGCCGCCCAGGTGGCGAACCGCCTTTTCACGAACCGGGCCGAACGGGAGGATTGCCGCCAGGAGTTGGTCCTGAAAGCCCTGGGGCTCCAGGACGATCCGCGCATGGACCAGGGCGCCTTCGTCAATACCGTCCTGAAGCGCGAAGGGATCGACCTCTTCGACAAGACGGCCCGCCGGTGGCACCTTAGCACGGACGACGCGATCCCTGGGGACGAAGACGGCACAACCTACGCCGACGCCCTGAAGGACCCACGCTCCCTCGACTTCGCGCGCCGACTCGAAACCTACGACGAAGCGCGCCAAGTCCTGGACGCCATCCAGGCGCGCAATCCCCGCTACGCCCTGGCCGTCCGAATGCGCGCCGAAGGACACCAGACCACGGCCATCGGCCAGGCGCTGGGCGTGACGGCCACGCGGGGGCTGGAGATTGTGAAGACGGCCCAGGGCTGGGCGAACGCGGAAACCGGAAGGCTGGCCGCGTGAGGGACCTCCTGGCGAAGATCGCCGCCGGGGAGACGCTTCGTCCGAACGGGAAGGGCGGGTACGCGCTGGACGGCCAGGACGTGGATCGCGGCCACGCCTTCGCCCTGGCCGCCCGCCGGTGGATCGTCTTCCGCGCGGGCGCCTTCCACGTCACGGAGGCGGGCCAGGCGATTCTCCAGGCCACGGAAAGGAAGGCCGCGTAATGGGGCGCCGCTCGACCCAGGAGGGCCTGGGCCTGTTCGGGGAGGCCCAGGGGGCGCTGGACTCCGTGGCGATCCTAGCCGCCCCGCTCTATCCCGTGGCCCTGATCGAAGACGCCCCTTTCCACCCCGGCCAGCCGGTCGCCGTGGACGGACTGAAGTGCCGGGTGAAGTTCGCCCGCGCGAAGGACGGGGGCGCCTGGGGTCTGACCCTCGAATACCTGGACCCGACGCCGGTAAGCGGCCCCTGGTGGGTGATAGAGGCCCGCCCCGTCGAAAGCGGATGGAAGTACGGCCCCTGGGAGGTTCGGGTATGACTGGGCCGATGGGCGATCCCTTCAACGTCGAAGCCCTCGAAACCTTAACGATCACGAAGGCGATGGCCCAGGGCCTGGGCCTGGGGCCGTTCTCCCCTGGGGACCTGGAGGAACGCCTGGAGGCCTTCCGCGAAGCGTGTTTCGTTCGCGGCGCCACGATGGTCGGATTTTCGCAAGACGCTATGCGTGGATGCCTTCGGGTGACGGTCGGAGGCCCCCGCCTTGTGATCGAAGGACTGAAGGCCCTGGAATCCTGAAGAGTGCCTGAAAACCTATGGGACACCCAAAGGGACACCCCAGGCGACAAGAAGGGCCACTACCTTGCGGTAAGTGGCCCTTTCAGGTTCAAATTTGGCTGCCGCAATAGGACTCGAACCTATGACCCGCTGATTAACAGTCAGCTGCTCTACCAACTGAGCTATGCGGCAATGCGAGATAGAAGTTACCCCGTTCGGCGCAGGATTGCAAGGGGTTAGAAGGATTTCGTCGGACGAAGGCGCGCACGGAGGTTTTCACGCTTCGTTCCGGGGATCGTCGTCGGAGCGTGGGGCGTCCGGCGGCTGCCGCATCGTCCTGCCTGTTGACACGCTGAACCTTGATCAGCGAGGCGGTTCGGATTCTGCTCACGCCCCTCTTGACGATCTTGGAACCCCCTCCCCCACGGTTCCCCTTTCGTTCCTCAAGGGGAACCATCTCCGAAGCGTGGAGGGAGACGTCAGGACGCGAAGCGGGCGGCGATGCGGGAGAGGAGGCTGTGGTGGCGGGTCGCGGCGGCGTTCTCGTCCTCGGCGGCGGCGCGGGCGGAGGGAACGCCCCCGAAGACGGCCGGGGGCGCGGCGACGTGGGCGGCGATCTTGGCGAGCTCGCCGTCCTGCACCCAGATGCCGCCACAACGCGGGCAGCCGTCGAGGCGGATGTCCGAGGAGTAGCGGTAGGCGTAGCGGCACATCAGGCTCGCACAGCCGGGGCAGCGCTTCGGGGTCTCGCAGTCGATCAGGACGAGGCCGCTGGGGGTCGCGGAGGCCTCGACGCTTTCCAGGGCGGCGGTCCCGCCTTCTTGAAGGGCGGCGAGCTCGCCCTCGTCGAAGTAGAGGCCGGCGCACTCGGGGCAGACGTCGAGGGCTAGGCCACGAAGGGTCTGGATCTGGAGAGAGGTTGCGTCGTCGGGGCAGGTCCGGGGCATGGCGGCTTGTGCGTCAGGGCAGGAGAGACTGGGCGAGTGCGGCGAACTCCTTGTGGAGGGCGGCGGTGGCGAAGGTTCCGATCGGCGCGCCATCGAGGGCGAGGGCGACGCGGTCGTGGGCCGGGTCGATCATGACGTCGGCACGGCGGTCGTCGCGCAACAGGCGCACGACGAGGGTGGGCGCGGCGTCGGCGGCGCGGGCGTCGGGGATGGTGCGGGGGTCGCGCAGGAGGACGAGGAGGCGCTTCACCGTCTCGGCGGCGGGCTCCTTGGCGGGACCGGAGCCGACCTGACCGCCCCAGCGGGCGCCGCCCTTGACCCCTTCCCCGAAGACGGCCACCGGACCCATGCGCTGGACCCGGACCCTCTCGGGGGCGTTGAGGACGGCGGCGGCGTCACCGAGCTTGGCGGCGGCGCGCTCCTC
>CAZEWR010000040.1:0-53426 GCA_964516175.1 uncultured Fimbriimonas sp.
CCGCCCTCCGCCCTCCGCCCTCCGCCCTCCGCCCTCCGCCCTCCGTGGGGTACAACGTCGCATGACCCACCAGCGCGTTCTGGTCGTCGACTTCGGCGGCCAGTACACCCAGCTCATCGTCCGACGTGTGCGCGAGTTCGGCGTGTACTCCGAGATGGTGCCCTGGACCGACGCCGCGCGGCGGATCGCGGAGGAGCGGCCCGAGGCGGTGATCCTCAGCGGCGGCCCTCGGTCGGTGCGCGAGGAAGGTGCCCCCGATCTCGACTTCTCCGTCCTCGAAGGCGTGCCGACCCTCGGTATCTGCTACGGCCAGCAACTCATGGCGCACCGCCTGGGCGGCCGGGTCGCCCGGGCCGACCACAAGGAGTATGGCCTGCGGGAACTCGTCGCCGGGATGCCGAACGAAGAGGTCGTCGGAGACACGGAGTCGCTCGAAGCGAAGGGCGGGCTGGTCGCCGGTCTCGCGAGCAACCGCGTCTGGATGAGCCACGGCGATCAGGTCGAGGCGGTTCCGCCCGGCTTCCGCGTCACCGCGACGACCGACTCGTGCCCCGTCGCCGCGATGGAGAACGTGGAGGCCCGGAAGTACGGCGTCCAGTTCCACCCCGAGGTGACCCACACCCCCGACGGCAAAACCGTCCTCCGGCGGTTCCTCTTCGACGTGTGCGGCCTGCGCGGCGACTGGACGAGCGAGAGCTTTATCGAGGAGGAGGTCGCCAAGATCCGGGAGACCGTCGGGCCCGAAGGAAAGGTGCTGTGCGCCGTCTCGGGCGGCGTCGACTCGTCGGTGATGGCCGCCCTGCTCATCCAGGCCATCGGGGAACGCGCCGTCTGCGTGTTCGTCGATCACGGCCTGCTGCGCAAAGGCGAGGCGGAACAGGTGATCGATACCTTCGGCGGCCACTTCCACGGGAACCTCAAGGCGTTCCACGAGCACGAGCGCTTCTTCGGCTCCCTTAAGGGCGTCACGGACCCCGAGGCGAAGCGCAAAGCGATCGGGTCCGATTTCGTCCAGGTGTTCGAGGATCACGCGGACGAGCTTCAAGGCTGCGACTTCCTCGCGCAGGGCACGCTCTACCCGGACGTGATCGAGTCGGGATCGCCCACCGCGGCGAAGATCAAGACCCACCACAACGTCGGCGGCCTGCCGGACTGGATGCGGATGAAGCTGATCGAGCCCCTGCGCTGGCTGTTCAAGGACGAGGTGCGCGATGTGGGTCGCAAGCTCGGCCTGCCCGACGAGATGGTCGATCGCGAGCCGTTCCCCGGCCCCGGACTCGGCGTCCGGGTGCTTGGCGAAGTTACGCCGGAGCGCGTCCGAATGGTGCAGGAGGCCGACTGGATCTTCCGCTCGGAGCTTCGCCAGCGCGGGCTCCACAAGGGAATTTGGCAGTCCTACGCCGCCCTTCTCGACGTGCGGAGCGTGGGCGTCATGGGCGACGAGCGCACCTACGAGCAGCCCATCGTTCTGCGGGCCGTCGAAAGCGAGGATGCGATGACCGCCCGCGCGGTGGACCTCCCGTTCGAGGCCCTGGAGACGATCGCCCGCCGCATCGTGAACGAGGTCCAAGGAGTGAACCGCGTGTTCTACGATCTTACGAGCAAGCCCCCCGCGACGATCGAGCTCGAGTAGAGACTAGGCCGCGAGACCCAGCCCGGCCCAAGAGCGGGTCGATCCCTCGGCCCGCATCATCGCCACGAACCGCTCGACCACCACGGGATCGAAGTGGCGTCCGCCCTGGGCGGCGATGTGGTCGAGGGCTTTGTCGAACGACCAGCCCTTCTTGTAGGGGCGGTCCGAACGGAGAGCGTCCCACACGTCCACCACCGCGAAGATCCGGGCGGCCAGGGGGATCTGCTCGGCCGTGAGTCCGCGCGGATAGCCCGTGCCGTCCCACTTCTCATGGTGCGCGTGGGGGATATCGAGCGCGGGCCGCAGGAAGTCGACGGCGCGGAGCATCTCGAAAGCGAGGCTTGGGTGGGTTCGCATAATGGCCCACTCCTCGTCGTCCAAGGGACCTTCCTTGTGGAGAATCCGATCCGGGATGCCCATCTTGCCGATGTCATGAAGGAGCGCGCCGCGCCGAACGTGAACCAAGTCCGCCTCCGGCAGATCCATCGTCCGCGCGAGCCGCATCGTCAGGTCGGTCACGCGTCGAGTGTGGCCCTCAGTCTCTTTATCGCGGAGGTCGAGGGCGCGCGACCAGCCTTCGATGGTCGCGTCGTAGGCGAGGCTCAGTTCGATGTTGGAGCGCTGCAGACTCTCGAAGAGGGTCGAGTTGTCGACGGCGATGGCCGCTTGACGGGCAAGGGCCTCGACGAATTCCAGCAGATCGGCGTCGCAGGGCATCGGGCCGCGCCGGAATACCTGGAGCACACCCTTGACGTGGCCTTTCGAGACGAGCGGCGCGGCGAGGTATCCCGCGAACGCCTCATCGTCGGGAACGCCGGGCACGGACGCGCCGCCAAGGTCCGCGACGTGGACGATCCGTCGGCGAAGGGCCGCCGCCCCGGCGTGACCCTGGCCCAGCCGGATCTCCGTCGCGGTCGAACGTGGGGTGCGGAACCCTTTGCCGATCGCGGGGTGCAACCCGTGGGTATGAGGGTTGTAGAGCAGAACCTCGGCGGCTTGGACGTTGAGGAGGGAGAGAACCTGGTCCAAGAACACCCCGAGCGTGAGTTGCAGGTCGAGACTCGAGGTGATCGCGAGATCGATGGCGTGAAGGGAGTGCAGCCGGGCGACGTGGCGCTTGTCCTTCTCCTCCCCCCGGAGCCGCTCGACCATCCGGCCTAGGGTTAAAGCGAGTTGGGCGACGATGTCGAGAAAATGGTCGTCCTGAGGACGCGGATCGCTCGTGAAGAACTCGAGGACGGCGAACGTCTCGCCATCGATGAGGACGGGTACCGCGAAGCCGCACCGCAGGCCGAGACCGAGCGCGACGTCGCGTCGGAAGAAGCCGAAATCCTGCTCGATGTCCTCGATCCACTCTGGCGCCTTGCGCTCCCAGACACGTCCGGGAAGCCCCGCGCCGAGGCTGAACTCCATTTCTTGGCTTACGGTGAGAAAGTCGTTGAAGAGGACCGGGTCGGAAGCGTGGCCGACCCGGCCCGAAACGAGCTTTTTGCCCTCGGGATGGACCAGATAGGCGTGCCCCGTATGCCAGCCCGCTTGGCGGCAGGTTTCCGAAAGCGTCGTACGCAGGGCGGCCACCACCGACGGAGCCGCGTTCACCGAGACCGCGACGTCGTGGAGAAGCCGCACCGCCTGATGGCGGTCGTAGAGCTCGCGAAGTCCACGCTCCGCGATCGCCTCCGCTTCGAGACGCGCCTGACGCTCCCGCTCCAGCCGGCGCTGAAGCCGAACGATCTCCCCCTGGAGATCGTCTTGGCCACGAAGTTCGGACATCAGACGGCGATGAGCTTCGGCGAGAACTCGAGGTCGAACTCGCATCGGTCCGCGCCCTGGAGCATGCAAACGGGTTCCTCGATGCGAACCTCTTCGCCGTAGCGATCCGCCGCCCCCTCGATCAGGCCCAGCGCGAAGGCGCAGAGGCGGCGATGGGAGCGGTAGGTCATGCGAAGGCTACCATCGGGTCGCGATTCGAAGTCGAACTCAGGGGTCTGTGCGCCGGGATAGACCTTTCGAACCTCGGGGTGGATGATGTCGTTGAGAGACGTCACGAACGTACGGGCCGATCGGTGTGCGGCGAAGAACTGCGGGAAGCGCGAGGCGAAGATTGGGAGTGCCCTGCGGCCTACCCAGCGCACGACATCGGAGATGGGTGTTCCAAGAGCTTCGGACGCGGCCCCTGCGAGGCGGTTGAGATCCTCGTCGGGGTAGTTGCCGAGGGACGTATAGACTCCCTGCACCGCCGCTTTGTCCAGCAGGAGTTCCCAGGTAGCGTCTCCATACTCCGCCACCACCACCTCTTCCAGAACGTTGAACACGATTCCCTTCATCGTCGCAAGGATTGTCGGCGCGGTCCTCGCGAATCTTGAAGTTTTCTACCAGCGGATCTTCGCCGGGAAGAACTCCGCGATCAGTTCCTCGTAATAGGGCCGTAGCGTCTGCACATCGGGGCGGATATCCGTCTTGGTGTAGAGGTCGTATCGGTTGAACTCTTTTACCCACTTCATCATCTCGTCGTCCTTGGCCGAAGCGAGGTGCGCGTAGGCGCCTTCCCGGTGCCAAGGGTAGAACGAGTGGTACCGGAACATGTACAAAGCCTCCTCCGGCATGTAGTCCTTCGTAACGTGGTAGATGTACTCGTCGTGCCCGAAGCTGAGGTCGACCTTATCGAAACCGCAACCGGGCTCGTAGATCCCGTTCTCCGTCTGATACTCGGGCACGTTCATGTCGGCATTGTCCCGGAAGAACTCGGAGAACACGACCCTGTCCGAGAATCGAACGCCCGTCGCGAAGGTGTCGCCCACCACCGCCCACTGCGGCTCGCCCCATAGGCAGAGGACCTTGCCGAGGTCGTGCATGAGTCCTGCGAGGATAAACCAACGCGGATGGCCGTCCGCGCGGATGGCTTCCGAGGTCTGCATCAGATGCTCGATCTGCGTCGCGTCGGTATCGGGATCGCTGTCGTCCACCAGGGTGTTGAGGAATTCCATCGCTTCCCACACGCTCCGCTCGCCGTGCGTCAGGCCGCAGTATTCCCGCTTCTTCGCGAGTACGAAGTCGCGCGTCTGATAGGTGTGGTTGAGCCGGTAGAACTCCCGAACCGTAGGCCGCACCTCCGCCTTATAGTTGCGGAACGTGTGATCCTTGGTGGGATACCGTTCCTTGAGGTCGTCCTCCCACTCGTCGAGCGATTCCAACGGCGAGACGTCCACGACGTCGGTGAGTTCCATAACGCGATTATAACGGGACGCGTCTGTTCCATAGCTCTCACACCGTGATCAAAGGAAACCAGACACCGCAGAGGCCTCCCGATCCCCACGAGGGTAGAACCATCGCCACGTCAACGGTGTTCGAGAGCGAAAGCGACGCTGCCCTTAAGACGTTGGATCGCAATAGAAAACAGCAGGAGCCCGGCGAACATCGTTCGCCGGGCTCCTGCTGAGCTACCAAGCCGAGTGCTGCTCGGCGGTCCTAGGGTTAGTGGGCGTGCGGGTGGGCGTGGCCCTCGTCTTCCTTCTCGGGGATCTCGGCGACGAGCGCCTCGGTCGTGAGGAGGAGGCCGGAGATGGAGGCGGCGTTCTGGAGGGCTTGGCGGACGACCTTGGTCGGGTCGACGACGCCCTGCTCGGTCAGGTTGCCGTACTGCAGGGTGGCGGCGTTGAATCCGTTGCCCGTGCGCGTCACCTCGGCGGCGACGACGGAACCCTCAAGGCCCGCGTTCTGCGCGATGGTCTTGATGGGGGCTTCGATCGCCTTGCGAATGATCGAGACGCCGATCTTCTCGTCGCCTTGGAGATCCAGGCCATCGAGAGCCTTGGAGGCGAGGAGCAGAGCGGTGCCGCCGCCGGGGACGATACCTTCCTCGAGCGCCGCGCGGGTGGAGGCGAGGGCGTCCTCGATGCGGGCCTTCTTCTCCTTGAGCGCGGTCTCGGTGGCGGCGCCGACCTTCAGGACGGCGACGCCGCCGCTGAGCTTGGCCTGCCGCTCCTGGAGCTTCTCCTTGTCATAGGTGGAGTCGGTCGTCGTGATCTGGTTCTTGATCTGGTTCAGACGACCCTCGATCCGGGCCTTGTCGCCACGGCCGCCGACGATGGTCGTCGTCTCCTTGGTGATCACGATCCGCTGGCACGAGCCCAACATGTCGGTGGTGACGTTCTCCAGCTTGATGCCGAGATCGTCGGACACGAACTGCCCGCCGGTGAGGATCGCCATGTCCTCGAGCATCGCCTTGCGGCGGTCGCCGAAGCCGGGGGCCTTCACGGCCACGATCGGCAGGTTGCCGCGGATACGGTTGAGGACGAGGGTCGCGAGGGCCTCGTTCTCAAGGTCCTCGGCGACGATCACGAACGGGCGACCGGTCTTGAGGACCTTCTCGAGAAGCGGGACGAGGTCCTGCACGCTGGCGATCTTCTTCTCGAAGAAGAGGATCTGCGGCTCCTCGTAGACGGTCTCCATGCGGGTGGCGTCGGTGACGAAGTAAGGCGAGAGGTAGCCCTTGTCGAACTGGAGGCCCTCGACGGTCTCCGTCGTGGTCTCGGTGCCCTTGCTCTCCTCGACGGTCACGACGCCGTCCTTGCCGACCTGGTGGATCAGCTTGCCGACCAGCTCGCCGAGCTCGGGGTCGTTGGCGGAGACGGTGGCGACGCGGATCACGTCGGCCTCGCCGTCCACGGGGATGGAGATCTTGGCGAGTTCGGCGACCATCGCGTCGACCGCCTTCTCGACGCCGACCTTGATCTGCGTGGAGTTGGAGCCGGCGGCGACGTTGCGGATGCCTTCCTTGAAGATCGCCTGGGCGAGCACGACCGAGGTGGTGGTGCCGTCGCCGGCGGTGTCGTTCGTCTTGGACGACACCTCTCGGATGAGCTGGGCGCCCATGTTCTCAAAGCGGTTCTCGACCTCGATCTCCTTGGCGATGGTGACGCCGTCGTTGATCACGGTGGGGGAGCCGAACTTCTTCTCCAGGACGACGTTGCGACCGCGCGGGCCCAGGGTGACCTTGACGGCGTTCGCGAGCTTGTCGACGCCGGCCTCGAGGAGGCGACGGGCGTCGTCGGTGTATTTGATATCCTTAGCAGCCATGAGATTGTTCTAGAGGAGGGGTTAGGCGATCACGCCGAGGACGTCTTCCGCACGGAGGATCATCACGTCCTTACCGTCGACGCTCACTTCGGTGCCGCCGTACTTGCCGTACAGGACGGTGTCGCCGACCTTGATGTCGAGAGCGGAGAGTTGGCCGGAGTCGAGCCGCTTGCCGGGGCCGACGGCGAGGACGGTGCCGCGCTGGGGCTTCTCCTGGGCGGAATCGGGAAGGTAGAGGCCGCTGGCGGTCTTCTCTTCCTTCGAGTCGGCTTCGACGACGATACGATCGTGTAGGGGCTGGATCGCCATATTGATTGGCAGTCTACCCGCGAGAGTGCCAGGAAAGGAGCGGAATCGCCTTGCGCCTCGCTCTGCTCGATTGGGCTGCTCTTCTAAGGAAACGTTGTAAGAAGCCGGCGGTGCGGACTGACTTCAATAAGGATCGGAGTGCCTTTCGCGTTGAGGCTCTTAGCGTCGCGTATGTCAAGGGTGATCGCGGTAGTTCCTGACTTTGGGGGATACGTAGACAGTGCTTTCCTTGGGTCCTCTTGGGCAAAGGCGCGGTCGGCGGCTTGCCAGAACTCTCCCCTCTCCCTCGCGGTTTCAAGTCGCTCGGCGCTTTCCCTTGCACCACGGTGAAAAGGGTTGGGGAAGTGACGGAATACCAGTCGAATTTCTCCCCGGAGAGCTCGACGGCGAAGCCTAGGGTAGACCGACCGACAGCTCGGGCATGTTGTATCGGCGAAGACGACCAAGAGTATCGGGGCGTTTGGAGAGCCGCAAATCGGCGATAAGGGCCTTACTAGCTGTCGCGTAGCCGCTTCACGAACACGCTGGGGGTCGGCCGTAAGCCGTCGACCGCCATTTGCTCCCACTAAGAACCCTGCCACAAGGGCTGCACACATCCAGATGATAGCGAACCCTGGCCACCGAGATGATAGGATCGTATCCGTTTCCGTATGCAGGCCGCAAAACTCCCCGAGGCAACTTAGAGCCGACAGCGTGCACCAGACGCACCACGCCCGAAGCTCGAAAACCGAGACTGAAACGAGACCGATGGAAATGAAGACGGCGATGAGTGAAAGTGCTTTCCAAATCGATCGAAGCCTCGGTGATGGTGTTATGGAGAACAAGGCGACCGCCCACATGAACTGGTAGGTCAATCCGATCCACGCCAGTGGAACTCCGAATGGAGTGGCAAAAGCGGAGGTGGCGACTTTCGCACAGCCATCATCGAAGCAAGGCGGTACGCCGCCTTGCTTCCACGATGCGGCTAGTGCGCCTGTAGCGAGTAGCCCTAAGCAAAGGCTGGAGAGAGACAACACTCTTTTTTTCATAAACTTTAAAAAGTCGTCTGGTATCGAAAAAACGATTGTATTATAGGTCATCGATCTTCTTAGAGATCGACAAGGAAACCATGAAAAGCCAAAATCGGAACTGGGCTTGGGTGCTGGCGGTTGCCGTAACCGCCACGGTTCTCATTCCTGCCTTCGCCGGAGCATCCGACTCGTCCTCGTCTTCGGATCCAGTTGAGTACTGCACGGCCGTGCCCGAGGATCCGGGCACGGGATCGTGAGAAAGGCTCCTCTCCGTCCGATCCTTGTCGTCACGATCTTGGCTTGCTTAGGCTTAGCCGCTTATGGCAAGTCGATGGAGCCCGCGCCTTCGGCTCGGTTGCTCGCCGCTTCCGGGCTTGCGACGACCGAAGTCGGGTTGATGATGGTCTGGGGGGTTATCGGCGCCGAGGCGCTGAGTGCCATCCTGACCATCGTTCCTCGAACGCGGAATTTAGGTCTGCTAGTGGCCTCGATCCTAGGAGCCGGGTTCTTCGGTTTCGGAGCATGGAGGGCGCTTTCAGGCGTAAGCGCCCTTTGTACGTGTTTTGGCCCGATCATCAGCATGGGGCCTTGGACATCGGCATTCGTGGGAGCGTGCCTATCGATCGCCTCCCTTTGCGCGCTACGCCCTGCCTCTTGGGGCGATCTAAAAAGGAACAACCGTTGAAACACAGACTCGCCTTCTCTATCGTCATCTCGACTCTCGCCGCCTCTGTCCTCGCAGGGCCTTGCCAGTACTGCACATCCGGCTGCGACAGTTCGCTGTATAAGTGCGACAAGACTTACTCCCACGGCGCTTGCACCGGAACGAAGATCGTGCAGCCTTTCCCTCACGATGAGTGTCGACCGACCATCAACCCCTACTCCGCTTGTTACAGCGCTTACTCCGACTACTGCTGGAAATCCTACTCCGGCGATTGCTCTTGCAATCCGATTTTGCTGACGGGTTCTCACAAGAACGGCTACTGCTGATGCTTTCGTCTAATCGTGGTTCGATCATGTTGATCGTCTTCGCGCTGGCGGCTCCGGTCGCCCGCGCGACGGACGTCGTTGCCGCTCTTTCACAACTCAAGACGTTGTCCGCCGACATTGAGGAGGACGTCCAAGGATGGACGCTAGAGACTCAATCTGATGGGAGCGATTTGAGGCGAGAAGACGCGAAAGACCATCGGAAGATGAAACTCACCTACGATGGTCAGTCATGGCGTTTAGAAGCTCCCGATCATTCAAAAGATACGAATGGTAAAAAGGTTCTTGGCTTCTACCGCGAAACATGGAATGGCAAGCACTGGACCTCATACACTCACCGTTCCATGCTTGAGTCGAAGGGAGGAACCGGAGCCTTGTTCGATCAGCCCGTTCCAAGGTTCCATCCCCTCTCGTTCGGCTACCAAATTCAAGGGCAACCGATTAGGGATCTGATTCGTAAGGGCGCTTTGAAGCGTCGAGCGAACCTGTTGGAAGGTCGCGTCGCCGAAAAAACCGTCCGTATCGAACTGGATCCTGCTCACGATGATTATCCTCGCCTGATCGCTCTGGAATCCCCAAGCGAAGGTGGAAGGACGTTTGAAGAGTTTCAGACTCGCGGCTTGGAAAAATCGAATGGTGCCTGGATACCTAAAGAAGGAGATTACAAGTATCGTATCGTAGCGAACGATGGAGTTCAGGTGAAGGAGATTTCTGCGAATGTGTCTTTCCTGAACCCGGTCGCGAACGGTAAGGTAGGTCCAATCGACTCAAGGTTGCCCAAGAACTATCGATTCACGGGTAGAGACGATGAGGTTTTAGGACGAGGTGCCGAAGGAGATCCGGTTCATGTGGGCTGGATTCCTGGCCACGTTAAACCGCTAGCCTGGGTAGTCACCCTGTCGCTGAGTTCTCTACTCTGGACCCCAGTCTTCTTGTTGATGAGGAGACGTGGCGAGATATTTAGAGTCTGAGACAAGCTACAGAGCGTACGGCTGTACGCTCTGTAGTCTTTGCGACTTAGCGAAATGTTCTTAGAGACTTCTACTAAATCGCGATTAGACGTGTGAAAAACCTAGTGTGCTAGCTGCAGTCCGCGCTTTTTAATCCACGACCGCGCCGAACTTGCGCGTTCGGCGCTGGTAGGCGGCGACCGCCTCGATCAGGCGGTCGCCGTCGAACTCGGGCCAGGAGACGTCGGTGACGAACAGTTCCGCGTAGGCGGCCTGCCAGAGCAGGAAGTTGCTCCAGCGCATCTCGCCCGCCGTGCGAACCATGAGGTCGGGGTCGGGAATGTCGGGGTTGTAGAGATGGGTGGCGATCAGCTCCTCCGTCACCTCGTCGGGCTCGACCCCGCTCGCCACGATGTCCTTCACCGCGTCCACGATCTCTGCCCGACCGCCGTAGTTGACCGCGATCGTGAAGGTCAGGCCGCTGTTGGCCTTCGTCGTCTCGATACCGCTGACGAGGGCCTCCTGAAGGCTGGCCGGGAGTTCATCGAGCCTACCGGAGGCCCGGACCCGCACGTTGTTGCGGTGCATATGCCGCAGTTCGTTGCGCGAGGCCATCTCGATCAGTTTCATCAGCCCTCCGACCTCGTCCTCAGGACGGCGCCAGTTCTCGGCGGAGAAGGCATAGACGGTGAGGAAGCGAACCCCGAGATCGCTGGCGGCGAGGATCACGTCGCGCAGGGCGCGGTAGCCCTGCTGATGTCCCAGGAGCCGTCCCAGCCCCTTGCCCTTGGCCCACCGGCCGTTGCCATCCATGATGACCGCGACGTGGACGGGCAGGGCATCGAGGTCGATGCCCTGGGCGGCGGCGCGTTCTTGGATGGCGTTCATGGTGGGTGGTAGCGAGTGGACAGTGTCGTGGTGGCGAGGGCGCTCTTACCCCTCACCATCCACTATTCACTCCCTCAGACCTGCATCAGCTCGGTCTCTTTCTTCTTACCGAGATCGTCCGCCTTGTGGACGGCGGCGTCTGTGATCTTCTGGACCTTGGTTTCCTGACCCTTCACCTCGTCCTCGGTGATCTCCTTCTTCTTTTCGAGGGCTTTGAGGCCGTCCATCGCTTCGCGGCGCACGTTGCGGATCGCCACGCGCCCCTGCTCGGTTCGGGCGGCGACCTGCTTGACCATGTCCTTACGGCGGTCTTCGGTCATCTGGGGGAAGTTCAGGCGAATCCCCGCGCCATCGCTGACCGGATTGATCCCGAGGTCGCTCTTCATGATCGCGCGCTCGATAAGCGGGATCATCTTCCGGTCGTACGGCGCGATCAGGAGCTGGCGCGGCTCGGGCACCGAGACGCTCGCGACCTGGTTGATCGGGGTCTCGCTCCCGTAGTAGTCGACCGTTACCCGGTCCAACACGGCAGGGCTCGCTCGGCCGGTGCGGTACGAGGCGAAATCGTGCGTCATCGCGTCGATGGCCGACTGCATCTTGTGCTCGGCGTCTTTGAGAATCTGGTTCACGCTCATGGTCTTATTCGCCTCCGACGAGGGTTCCGCTCGGGCCGCCGTTCAAGGCGTCCGCGAGGCTTCCGCTCTTATGGAAATCCAACACGACGAGGGGCAGCCGGTGCTCGCGGCACATGGTGAAGGCCGTCTGGTCCATCACCCCGAGGCGGTTGTCGATCGCCACGGAGTAGTCCAGGGTGTCGTAGCGCTTCGCCTCAGGGTTCTTCCGGGGATCGCTGTCGTACACGCCGTCGACGAGGGTCGCCTTGACGAGCACGTCGGCCTCGATCTCCAGCGCGCGCAGGACGGCGGCGGTGTCCGTAGTGAAGAACGGGTTGCCCGTTCCGGCGGCGAACACGACGACGCGCCCCTTCTCCATGTGCCGGATCGCGCGGCGGCGGATAAAGCTCTCCGCGACCTTGCTGATCTCGATGGCGCTCTGCACCCGCACCGGAAGGCCGGTGTGCTCGATCGCGCTCTGGAGGGCGAGGGCGTTCATAAGGGTGCCGAGCATCCCCATCTGGTCCGCGACGCTCCGGTCGATGGCTCCCTCGGCGGAGAACGTCTCGCCCCGCACGAAGTTGCCGCCGCCTACGACGATCGCGACCTCGTGGCCCGCATCGTGGACCTCTTTAACCTCGCCCGCGATGTAGTTCAGGATCTTCGGGTCGAGACCGAACCGGAAATCGCCCGCAAGGGCCTCCCCGCTCAGCTTCACCAACGCCCTTCCGAACCTGCCCCGCGTGATCATTCCAAGACGAGAGGGTACCCCGCCGAGGGGAGGAGCAAGGAAAACGGGCGCAACCCCGGCCCGTGGGCTTCCCGAGCCGAGCCCGAACCCCGTCCGTCTTACGCCTCCGGGCCGCCAGCGTAGCGGTCCTGAGGCTGTCGTCGAGTCCAGGAGTTCGAACCCATCTCTCGATCCCCTTGTCACGCTTGAATTCTCGACCGTAAGAACTAAGCGATGAGCGACTTTCCGCACGCGACGAGATTACAGACCACCACCGTCGACATTCAAACTTGGATGCTGGCGCTTCGCATCGGCGAGGAGAGCGGGTGCCGCCCTTCCTGGGACGTTTCCCAGGCCATGGATCGAGTGCGTCGTTACGATAAGGTGCTTGAGGACGATCGCGAGTGGTCCTTTTATCTGTGGACGATGCTGACCCATCTCGACGAGAGGTACGCCTCGTGTCTGGCGGAAAGCCTGAGCACGTCGATCGAACGGCTCAGAAGCCTCGATCTCGAGGTCGAGACCGGGGACGCATCGCTCCGCCAACTCGGTCCGTTCGGCCTGACGCGCCGCCAACTGCTCTCGGTAGACTGCGCCGAGCTGAATCGATTGGCCGAGTGGC
This sequence comes from uncultured Fimbriimonas sp., assembly GCA_964516175.1. Taxonomy (GTDB): domain Bacteria; phylum Armatimonadota; class Fimbriimonadia; order Fimbriimonadales; family Fimbriimonadaceae; genus Fimbriimonas. The sequence continues at coordinate 12,823 of CAZEWR010000040.1, forward strand.
TGAACGGGGGAAGCTTCGACGTCGCTCCTCCAGGGCCAGGGGTTGGTTCGACGGTCAGACTTTCGCGCATGAGGAAGTAAGAGCGTCCGCCAAGATCCTTGGAGAACGTGCGTCGTCGTAGGCCATCGCCTCACGCTCACCGTCCTCGCTCGCGTCGCGATCCGCCGGGGCAGCCTCAAGGGGTTTTATCGGACGCTCTAAGACGCAGGAGACCCAAGGCCCGACGATCGACATGGGCGCTGGAATCGGACGGCATCGGGTTCTTGACGGCCTGAACCATCTCCGTTGCGAAGCGAACGAAAAGGCTTGGCGGTCCCTTGAAGGGCGAGGAACGAAGCGTCTTGACACGTGGCGAAGCTCAAGTGTACGATGTACACATTCCAGGTGTACATCGTACACTGCGAACAAAGAGGCAAGACTCATGAACGACGGTAAGAATCTCGGCGGCAGCTTTACCCTGCCGAACACCTCCATCGCCCTGAACCGCGTGGGCTACGGCGCGATGCAGCTCGCCGGTCCGGGCGTGTTCGGCCCGCCCAAGGATCGGAACGCGGCGCTTGCGGTTCTGCGCGCCGCCGTCGAGGCGGGCGTCGACCACATCGATACCAGCGACTTCTACGGCCCCCACATCACGAACGGGATCATCCGGGAGGCCCTGCATCCTTACGACGGCCTGACCATCGTCACCAAGGTCGGCGCCCGTCGTCCAGAGGACGGCTCGTGGGTTCCCGCCCTATCGCCCCAGGAACTGACCGACGCCGTCCACGACAACCTCCGGAACCTCGGCCTCGACGCTCTCGACGTGGTGAACCTTCGCCTGATGGGCGACGTGGGCGCCCCGAAGGAGGGATCGATCGCCGCCCAACTCGCGCCGCTGGTCGAACTCAAGGCGAAGGGGCTGATCCGCCACCTGGGCCTGAGCAACGCCACTCCGACGCAGCTTGAGGAGGCACAAGGCCTGACCCAGATCGTCTGCGTCCAGAACATGTACAACCTGGCGCATCGGGAGGACGACGCGTTCGTCGACCGCCTCGCGGCCCAGGGCATCGCCTACGTGCCGTTCTTCCCGCTCGGCGGCTTCTCCCCGCTCCAGTCCTCGGCCCTTGAGGAGACGGCCCGGTCTCTGGACGCGACGCCCATGCAGGTCGCCCTCGCCTGGCTGCTCCAGCGCTCCCCCAACATTTTGCTCATCCCCGGAACCTCCTCGGTCGCCCACCTGCGGGAGAACCTCGCCGCCGCGACCTTGACGCTTCCCGCCGAGGCGCTCTCCGCCTTGGATGGTATGGCTGTAGGTCCGAAAAACCCTTCGCATTAGAGCCCGCCTGAAGGCGCCTCTCTTTCGCGCGGTAAAACTCTAAGGGTTCGGAGGGGCCTCGCTCCTCCGCTTAGGATGAAAACGAGCGAGAGACTGGTCGATGCCGCCGCCGCCCTGCTGGACGCAGGCGGCGAACCCGCTGTCACGCTTCGTGCGGTCGGCAAGGCGGCGGGGGTGTCGCAGAACGCCGCCTACCGGCACTTCGAGGATCGCAGCGCGCTGCTCGCCGCCGTCGCCATCCAAAACGCCCGCGCGCTGACGCGGGTCTTCGCCGAGGCTCGCCAGATCGACGCGTTGCCCCTTGAACGGCTTCGCCGCGCCCTGGAAGTCTTCGTCGAGTTCGGGCAGACCTATCCGGCCCGGCACCACCTTCTCTTCAGCGATCCGGGCATCGCGGCCCAGGACGGCGAGTTGCGCGAGGCGGCTACGGCGAGCTTCGCGGCGTTCACCGCCCTCGTGGAGGATTGCCAGCGGTCCGGCAACCTCCCATCGGGACCGCCGACTCCGATCGCGGGGTTGATCATGGCCACGACGCACGGCCTGCTCGACTTTCAGAACGGGGGCCGGCTGCGCGTTGAGAAAGGGTTCACCAGCGTGATGGCGAGCGTCGATCTCCTCCTGGGAGCCCTTTCCGGTCGGTAGATCACCATGCTTCGTATTCTCCCCTTCGTCGAATCGCACTGGCCCGCCTTCTTGGCGATTCTCCGACCTTCGTGGCGGACGACGAGGCGGGCCGCGCGGTCGGCGCGTACGACCTCAAGCCGAACCGACTGGGGCTCGGCGACCACGTCTGCAGCGCTGGGTACGTCGTCGTCCCGGACGCGCCGGGGCGGGGGATCGCGTCGGCGATGTGCGAGCATTCGAAGCCCCAGGCGGTCGCGATGGGATTTCGCGCGATGCGGTTCAACTTAGTCTTCGTCGCGCACGAGCGGTCCCCTTTGGGGAAGATACGGCTTCGCGACCGTCGGGCGGCTCCTGAGCGCGTTCCGCCACCGGAGTCGGAGCTACGTGGACGCTCGTGATGTTCAAGACGCTCGTCGAGGGCTGAGAGGGCCGATCTCCGTCGCGCCGCTTCACCGCCTCGTCGAAGGCTTTCCGCATCTCCGGCGGAAGCCCCGTCCAGGGTACCGACTTCGCGTCCTTGGCGACGTCGACGTCCGCGAAGCCGGTTTCGATCGACTCGTCCGCGCCCGGCGCGGCGATCGTGAGCGTGAGCGCCCGCCGACGGCCTGGACGGTAGAGCGGTTCCGCGCCCAGATCCTCTTTCGCCCGTCGGTAGCCGTAGCCCGCGAGGTCGATCTTCATCACGTTGGTGATGCCCCCTTGAAGACCCAGCACGACATCCTCCTCCTCGACCTTCGCGGCGATCGACAGGGGCGCGTTGGGAAAGCCCTTCCAGCGCACGGGATCGCGATGTTCCGAGTTCATTCGGTCCCGCGACTGGACCAGGAGCGCCATCAGGGCCCGCCGCGCGCCGGACGAGAGGGTCCCGACCGGAAAAGTCCCGCCCGTTCGCAGCCGCGCCCAGTCGTCGGGCGTCAGGGCCGTTTCCAGACGCAGGTTGAACGGATAGTCGCCCATGTTCGTCTGGTCGAGCACGAGACCCGACGTCACGAGCAGCATGACGTCGGACCAGCTTTCGCTGGCCGGAGGGCGCTGGCCCGAAAGGTACTCGGCCACCGCCGACGAACTCGGCACTCCGACGTCCTGGCTGCGGCGCATAAAGTTCGAAAGGGCGCTGCGCCGGGTTTGCGCCCGGTTTCGCCGCTCGGAGACGGGGAGGCGGCCGACGAGAGCGCCGTCGGCCAGCGTCCAGTCGTCGCAAAGAGAAAACGCGCTCAAGATGCCCCCGACCGTCGGTTTAGGGCTTTGCACCAAGGTCATGAGGGCGAAATCGGGCAGAGCGACCACCAAGTCCTCCTTGAGGGCCGCCGCCAGCGGCTTGAGAACCGGGGTGACGAATCGCTCGAGCGGATCGGTGCGGACGATCGTCGCGGGATCGGTCTTCCGGCTTGGGTTCGCCATCAGCTTCTGGATCGCCGCGGTCGCGTCCGCGCTCAGAACCGTCTTTTCCGATTCATCGCCGAGGGCCGCCGTGACCTCCGGGGGCAGGGCCTTGAAACCGACGTCCGAATCGCCTGCGAAGGCGCCCTTCTGCTCGTCGGGAACGTTGACCTTCGTCTCGAAGCTTCCGTTCGCGAACCGTCGCACGTAGACCTCCGCGGTCGGGGCGGCTCCCGCTTCCGCCTTTTTTCGCAGGGTCTCGGGCAGGGGCTTTACATAAGGTCCGGCGGGCAGGCCGTACCGCAGGATTTCGCCTGCCCGCATCGCGTAGACGTCTTCGACCGGCAGGGCCGCGAGGTTCGGGCGCGTCGCCGTGGCCGCCTTCCATCCCCGCGTGAACTCGTCGAGTCCTTCGCCCCGTTTCGGAGGCGTCGGGAGGAGTCGGACGGTCGAGCCGTCCTTCGTCCACTCGCCCGCGAGAGCGGCGGCCACAAGGGCCTCGATCCGTCCGGGATCGGTGGAACGCACGGAGAGGAACACGGGGTAGTCCTGGAGTTCGCCGCCGATCGCGTGGGACACGCCGGTGGCTTGGGTAAGCCACTCGCAAAGGACCGTCGCAGTGGTGGTTCCGCTCGGCGGTACGGGTGCGAGAAGGACGAGCGCGGGCAACATGACGGTTGGACGTGCGAAAGGCGCCCGTTCGTTACAGGCGTCTGCAACAAATTTATTAATAGGCTGAAAGCCCAACGTAGCGATCGCTGGCCGGGCTCGTCCGAATGGGGTGACCCCGCTCGCGCTGCCCGCCCTGCCGCAGATCGCGGCCTCGAAGGGACTCCGTATCCTCGCCTCGCGGGTCGATCGGACCCAACTGGGACCGATCGTCCGCACGAGCCTTTGGCTCACCTACGAGAACGCGACGCCTGAGCGCGTGAAGGCGGCGCTGCGTTTCGACCTTCCCGAGGCGACGAGCCCGAGCGGGTTCGCGTTCGTCCGGAACGGTCGGTACGTGCCCGGGCGGCTGGCGGAGGTCGAGAGCGCATGGCGCGACGTCGCCCGGAGTGCGACGACCGCCACGCCGTCCGGAGTCCTGACCGACACCGGGTCGATCGTGGACGCGGATGAGGGCGTCGGCGCGTTCCTGCCCTCGCTCGCTCCCGGTGAGCGGCTTCGGGTGCGGCTCTATACGATCGGCTTCGTCCGCTCGCCCCGCGCGGGCTTGCACACGGCGAGCGTCGCATCCGGGACCATGCGGGTGGTCGTCCCCATGCCCCGGGACGCAGGCACGCCCGCCGTCGCCGTCGCCCAGCGCTTCGGAAAGGAGCGCTTCGTGATGGGCCTCGTCCGATCGCCCGCGCCGCTGCCGCCGGTCGTCGGGGTCGTCGAGGCCCGCTACGGTGACGGAAAGTCGGATCTCGACGTGACCGAGCGGGTCCGGGCGGCTTTCGTCGTCGGCGCGCACAGCGTCTGGGCGCGCGACGCCGACCTCGGCGACCCGCACCCCGGAACGGGCAAGACCCTGCGGCTGACCTTCGTCGTCGACGGCGCTTCGAGGACGGAGACGATCGAACAGGGCTACCGTCGCGAGTTCGGCTTCGAAAGCCGCGACGCGGGCCTTCTGGCGATCCAGGGCGTGGAGCGGCTGCGAAGCGTGCGGCTCGATGAGCGAACGTTCGCCTTCTTCGGGAGACGGGCGGGCGACGGCCCGCTCGTCGCCACGCTCGGCTCCCTCCGAACGGCCTTCCGTGCGACCCCGATCCCGCCGGGCGCGGATGCCGCCCGGCTGTGGGCGTATCAGATGATCAACGGCGAGGGCTGGGCGCCGATGCAGGCGTACGACCGCAACACGATTCTCGCTTTCGTGAGGCGCTACGGGGTTCCGAACCTCGATGCCGCCTACCTCGCGTCCGAAGCCAAGCCGCGTAGCCGGAAGTAGGCCGTTTCAGGCGGGGCGAACGCGCGGGTCGCCGACGTCGATCCTCCCTTCGGTAAGCACGACGGCGATCGCCCCGTTGCCGAGCAGGCCGTCCTCGGCCTGCAGCGACGCCTCGCCGCAACGGGCGAAAAAACGCGAACCCTTCGCGGCGATTTTCAGCTCGCGCGTCTCGCCCAAGGGCCAGTCGAGCGGACACTCCATGAGAACCTCGCGCTCACCCTCGGCGGCGCGAACGAGCCTGAGGCAACCGTCCTCGACCAACGCCGCGACGTACCGGCGCATTCCCTGAGCCCGTACCGCGAGGCCGAACGAAGCGGCCATAAAAGGCGTGACCCGCGCGGAGAACGCGACGTCGCGCCACTCCTGCGTACCGTGGAAGGCGAGGCCCGTCCCCTCGTTCTGGATCGCGCGCAGGCCGTCGGCGTGAGGCTGAAGCATGGACGTTCCGTCGACCCAGGCCCGTCGCCACGCGGCGCCCTCCTCGGTGCGGCCCAGGAACGTGTCCGGCTCGCCCGACCAGTCGAGCTCGTCCACGTCCAAAGAGCCCGCCCCCTCCAACCGGAAGCCGACCGCGGCGATGGGCCGCCCGTCGAGATCGGGGACGCGCCACTCGATCGCTTTCGAGGGGCCGGGGTAGAGGAAGGCGGTCGGTCCCGAACGGTCGATGAGGGTGTCGTCCGGGCCGTAGACCCTCAGGACGAGCGAGGCACGTAGCGGCGCCCCGACGGCGGCGATGCGGGCGCGCAGGGTCTGACCCGGATAGAGGGTAGGCGATGCCATCAGCCCGTAGCCGCCCGTGTTCAGCTCGTCCGGCTGGAGGAAGGTCGGGGTCGTCGCGATCGCGGGACCGGTCGCCGCGATCCGCAACCGCCCGCCGGCGTGCGCCACGGTGGCCCGCTCCGACGTGAAGCCTTGGACCGAGCCGGGAAAAGGGAAGGAGAACCGGGGCGTAGGTTCAACGGAAAGACTCCGCATCCCCTGCGCGATGCGCACGACCGCCTGGGCCTCTCGGGCACAGTCGGTGACGCAACGGCCTCCATCGGCGGTAGGAAGGAGAAGCCGGTCGGCGAACGGCTCGCGCCAGCGGGCGGCGACGCCGTCGAGACCGTGGAGCACGCCCAGGATGCAACCGACGTTGGCGGAGTTGCAGTCGGTGTCCCAGCCCGCCGTGTTGACGATGCTCAGCGAGCGGTCGAAGTCGCCCCGTCCGTACACCAGGGCGAGGAGGATGAGCGCGTGGTTCGGGACGACGTGGCAACCCCCGCCGTACTGGTCGTAGCCGTAGTCGCGCTGAACCCGCCGCAGGGCCTCGCGCCAATCGAGTTCGCGCTCCTCACGCAGGACGCGCCCGATCTCGGCGATCAGGCTGTCGTCGGGCGCCTCGGCCAGCCCGGCATCGAGCACGGCGTCTACGTCGCGGGCGGTAAAGGCGGCGGCGACCATCGCCGCCACGACCTGCGCGGCCACGACCGCCGCCCCGTCGTGGCTCACCACGGCGGCGCGCCGGGCGAGGTCGGCGGCCCGCTCGGGATCGCCCGGGCACACCAGTCCCCAGCCATCGACAAAGATCTGCGCCCCGATCTGCTGGGCGACGATCGGGCCGTTGAGGGCGATCGAGCCGCTCTCGGGCGGAAGATAGCCCTTCTTGAGCCGCAGGTACGCGGTGTGTTCCGTCGAGGCTCCCATCCCGCCCCACCAGAGTACGGTTCGCCCTTCGATCAGATAGTTGAGCCATGCCTCCGCCACGTCCTCGGATCGCAGTTCCGAGGGGAAGACCGCGTCTTCCATGGCGCGCAGGAAGGTGAAGGTCCCGCTCAGGTCGTCGTCCGCGACGACGAGCGGCATCCCTAGCTGGTCGTGGACGTACCCGTCGATCTCCCCGAACCGGGCCACGATCGACTCGTGGGACCATCCCTCGAACGGTCGTCCGAGATAGACGCCGATCGTCTTGCCGAGCACGCCCGCGTAGACGCGCTCGGCGTAGTCCTGAGGAAGGGGGCGTCGCCGCATCGTTGGATGTCGGTTTACCTTACCGCCGGATCGTGGCCACGGCGAGCGCGGCGAGGCCCTCGCCGCGCCCCACGAAACCCATCCGCTCGTTCGTCGTGGCCTTCAGGCTCACGCGGTCGTCCTCCACCCCTAGAGCGGCGGCGACCGTCGCCCGTATCTCGCCCGCCCGCTTCATGACTTTGGGCGACTCCGCGATGACCGTCATGTCGAGGTGGACGATGCCCCAGCCCTTTTCCGCGAGCAGGACGGCGGCGTGACGCAGAAATCCCAGCGAAGGTGCGCCGCGCCACTGCTCGTCCGAGGGAGGAAAGTGGACCCCGATGTCTCCCAGGGCGGCGGCCCCGAGAAGGGCGTCCGTCGCCGCGTGCAACAACGCGTCCGCATCGCTGTGGCCTTCGAGAGCGGGATGGTCGGGGAAGTGGACGCCGCCGAGCATCAGGGGACGGGCGGGGTCCTCGGAGAAGGAATGGACGTCGTAACCCATACCGGTGCGGGTCTCGCCTGCGCCGAGGCGAGCCAGGTCGGCGGGCGTGGTGATCTTGATGTTCTGCGGGTCGCCGGTCACAAGGGTGGGGGTGACGCCAATCCGTTCCAGGAGCGCCATGTCGTCGGTGCAGTCGTCGTCGCTGGCCGCATGGGCCTGCTGAAAATAGCCCACGTGGGCGGCCTGGGGCGTCTGCATCGCCCAAAGACGACTCCGGTCGAGAGTTCGCAGACCACCCTCGCTTTGCTCTTTGATCGTGTCGGTGACCGGTAGGGCCGCCGCCGCTGCCCCGTCCCGCCTCGCGGCCTCGACCACGCGAGAGATCAAATCGGCTGAAATGAACGGTCGTGCGCCGTCGTGTAGAACGAGGATCTCGGCGTCTGCCGCCGCGTCGAGGGCGGCACGGGCGCTCGCCTGACGGGTTTCGCCCCCCTGGATCGCCGCCCCCACCTTGGACAGTTCGGGAAGATTGTCCGAATTTCCGACCAGGATCGTCCGATCGATCGCCGGGTGGGTCGCGTAGGCGTCGTAGGCTCGGCGCCAAACGGGCTTGCCGCCGACGGAGAGGGCGAGCTTATCGCCGCCAAACCGGACGCCCCGCCCGGCACACAGAATCGCCGCGACCACGCTCAACCCCGACGACCGCCACCGCCACGACGAGGAATCCGCCCGCCCGGATACTCCTCGCCCTCGATCTCCGCGAAGATCATCTTGCCGCGCTCCGTCTGGATCACCTGCGTAACGGTGACGTCGGCGGTCTCGTTCAGGTGGGGTCCGCCGTTCTCGACCACGACCATCGTGCCGTCATCGAGATAGCCGACGCCTTGGCCGTATTCACGGCCCTCCTTGATGATCTTCAGACCGTAGAGCATCTCCGAGGGAAGGACGTTGGGTCGCAGCGCGAGGGCAAGGTCGTTCAGGCTCATCACGCGAACCTCTTGGATCTCGGCGACGCCCTTCAGGTTGAAGTCGTTGGTCACGATGTCCGCGCCGAGGGCCTTGGCGAGGCGAACGAGGCGGTGGTCGACGTCGTCGCCCTGCTCGGGGGCGAAACGGTCGTGGACGCGAGCCTCCATCGGGTACTCGGATTGGAGCTGTTTCAGCACGTCGAGCCCCCGCCGACCACGAGCGCGCTTAAGGGGGTCGCTGCTATCGGAAATCTTCTGGAGTTCGTCCAGCACGAAACCGGGCACGTAGACCTCGCCGTCCATAAAACCAGCCTTGGCGACGTCGAGGATGCGACCGTCGATCAAGATGTTCGTGTCGAAGATCTTGATGCCCGAGCGCTTGCGAGGGCCTTTACCTTGGGTCCATGGAAGCACCTCGCGCATCGACTGGAGAGCGTAGACGGTTAGGGAACTCAGTCCGAGGACGAGGGCGACCGCGATCAGGGCGAACCAGCCGCCGTTGATGTCGAGCTTGCTGAAGACTGGGATAAAGCCCGCCGAGATGAAGAGGCCGCCGAACACCCCGAGGAAGATGTTGGCCTTCTCGCCCGCCTCCATCTTGTCCCAGCGGGAGGCCCCCTTCTCGACTCCATTCATCACGCGGTTGCCCGCGAAACCGCCGAGAAGCAGACCGAGAAAGGCGAACGGGGCGGCGCTGAGCGGCGTCCAGTTGGGCGTCGAGGCTGACGAGTGGAGGGCGTAGCGCGCCATGCCGAGGAACAGCATGTCCAGGATGGGCGTCGCCGCCGCTCCTAGGATCGCCGCCCCCAAGAGGGCGAAGACCCCCACCGTGACCGCGCGAACGGGCGACCCGTGCGTGCGGTGGCGGGTCGCCACCGTCTTTTTCTCGACTCTTTGCATCTTCGTCCTTCGCGTCCCTGGTCCTTTTTGCCCGTTAGTCTCGGTGCGTCTCCAGCGTCTCGATCTTCGCCCGATCGAGGAACGTGAAATTGAACGCGCTCTCGACGCTTCCGTCGGCAAGCTTCACGTGGTTGGCGGCGAGCTGGCGGTCGGGCGTCGTGCTGTCCACGCCAACCCAGCGCTTGCCGTCCCAGACCTCGCACCAAGCGTGGTAGTAAAAGGTACCGTCCCAGGACACGAGCCCGCTGGCGAGGCGGGTCGGAACCCCCGCCGCGCGCAGGATCGCGGCGGTGAGGATGGCGTAGTCGCGGCACACGCCCTCCTTGGTCTTCAGGATCTCGCCCGCATCGCGCACGATGCCGATGCCCGCGTTGGGGGTCATCTGGGCGTACACCCACGCCTGGACGGCGTCGGCGGCTTCCATGACCGTCTTCTTTCCGCCAACGACCTGACGCGCGAGGCTCGTAAACTGCGGGTTCGCGCTCGGGATGTTGAGGCTAGGATTCGCCCATTCGGGCTTGGCCTGCCGAGCGGCGTAGATCGAGACTCCCGCCCCGCGCTTGGCCGGATGGACGTCCACCGTCCACGAGTCGCCGTCCTTCGCGACGGTCTGGTGCTCGTCGCTCGGGATACGCGCGAGGTCCGGTCCCGTGATCCTTAGCTTAAGTTCGGTGAGAGAACCCGGATTCTCGATCGTGGGCGTGGGCTTGAGGGAGGTGGCGGCGGCGAGGTCGACGTTCGGCGTGTAGCCCGGCGTCTTCTTCGTCGCGAGGAGCCTCGACTCGGGGAACATCTCGATCCCCGCCGGTCCTTCCGCCTTCACCAGGTCGCCCTTGGCGGTGACGTAGACGGTGGTGTTGGCGCGGGAATCGATGATCCGCGCCGCCGTCGCGTTCACCTTCTTGCCGCGAACATCGGTAGTCTGGTTTCCCAGAAGTTGGATCGTGTTCTCGACGAAGGTCGCGGTGGTCGGGTCGAGGATCCAGAACTTCTTCTGAGTCAGCCCGGATGCCTGGACGAGCGTAAGAGGGTCGTCCACGATCGGGCCGCTCGGCACGGCGAGCAGTTTCTGCGTCTTCTGGCCGCCCATGTCCATGACGATCCGCACCTTCGTGCCTAGGAAGCGCGCGTCCATCGTCTGAACGCGCCCGGAACTCTCCTGGCGGTAGGTCATGCGGACGGGCCGCCCCTTGACGCTCCAGGTCGAGGAGTCGAGCGTCATCTTCATGGCGGTCCCGAGCAGACCGAGATCCATGACCGTCTTGCTGTCGCTACGCTCGACCGCCTGACCGTCGAGCTTCGTCGGAGTGACCTTCGAGGCGACGTAGCCGATCTTCTGACCCTGCATGTACAGGCCGAGGTACGACTCTTCGGTAGGCGGCGCGAGGAGGGCGAGAGCGAGGAGGACGACAGGCATGGGGCTTACCTTTATACAGGACGGCGGGGCGGGTGGTTCCGTTATGGCCCCCGTCGAAAAGCGGAGACCCGTCTTCAAGGTCCAGAATGTCTCCAGTGACCACCTACCGCCTGGACGAGATGCCCTTCGGCGAGGCTTACGCCCTGCTGACCCGTGTGGTCTCGCCGCGGCCCATCGCCTTCGTCTCGACCCTGAGCGCGGCGGGGGTGCCGAACCTTGCCCCGTTCAGCTTCTTTATGGCTGGCGGCAGTCACCCCCCCAGCGTCTGCTACTCGCCGACCTTGAACGGGCGCGGCGAGGAGAAAGACTCCCTGCGCAACGCCCGCGACACCGGCGAGTTCGTGGTGAACTCGGTCGACCGGGCGATGGCGGAGGGCATGAACGCGACCAGCGCCGCCCTTGGACCGCACGAAAGCGAGTGGGACCTGACCCGCTTTACCCCCCTCCCGAGCGAGGTCGTGCGCCCATCCCGCGTCGGCGAGAGCCTCGCGCAACTGGAGTGCCGCACCTTCGCGGTCGTGCCGCACGGCGACGGCCCCTCGGCAGCGCGCTACGTGATCGGCGAGGTCGTCCGGCTCCATCTGCACGAGGCGGCGTTCGAAACGATCGCCCGCATGGGCGGGGCGGACTACCTCGACACGGCCACGGGCGAACGATTCGGTCTCAACCGACCGTTATGAGGGGTCTTTAGCCCTACGGCGCTGGAAGACGTCCTTATCATAGGCCCATGAAGAAGCGTGGGTGGACTCTTTTCACCATCCTTGTCGCGGTGGCCGTGGCTCCGCTCGTTCTGGCGGTCGCGACCCCTCCGGACCGCTCCTACAGCTTCGTGCCCGACCATCCGATCAGCATGTGGCAGGATGGCGGGGACAAATGGGTCTACTACGGGGCGGGCGGCGCCCCGGCGGATCTGATCCAAAAGGCGCGTCCCGTCCTCGTCGCCCAAGGCTTCCAGGAGGACGCCACGAAGCGCCCTTGGTTTCGGTTCGTCAAGGGAGACGAAGAGGTGATCGTCTGCGACCACAACGAGTTCGCCGTGAACCAGGGTCTGCCGGGAGGCGGAAAGCTGATCAAGGGAATAGGCGGCAAGCCCCAGAATTACGCGAGCGTCCTCGTGAAGAACGGTCTGGGAACCCACCAATCGGTGGGTCTCTTCCAGATCAAGAAGCTCCTGCTGCGTTGGTAGCTGGGTACCTTCTCCCCCGTGGTCTTACCGTGGTCGGAGGAATGGGCGAAAGGGGCGATCGAAACGATCCACGCGGTCTATGAGGAGTACGGCTTCACTTGGGAACCCGAGGGTTACCACGCCGACCTGTACGACGTGCGGGGGCAATACCTTTCCAAAGGCCACCGCTTCTGGGTCTACGTCGAAGGCGGTCGGGTTCTGGGAACGGCGGCCCTGGAGACCTACCCCCAACTGCCCGGTCGGCTAGGCGAGATGGTCGAGGTCGACGGAAAGGTGCGGGTAGCGGCGACGGACGGCTCGGTCGAACGGCTCTACGTCCATCCCGAAGCCCGGCGCAAGGGTATCGCCTCGACGCTGATGGCGACGGTGATGGAGGCTGCCCAGGGGCTTCAGGCGCTGGAGGTCTGGTCGGACAAGCGCTTCGGCCCGGCCCACCGCCTTTACGAGAAACTCGGCGCGACCGTCGTGGGCGATCGGATCTGCGACGACCCGGACGTCTCCCCCGAGTGGGGGCTCGTCCTGCCCGTCTAGGGCTCTACCCGCCCGGCAGCACGATCGCTTTCGAGTCGGCCAGAAGCGCATCGGCCTCGGCCTTCATCGTTTCGAGCGAGACCGCGCGCATCGACTCCAAAAGCCGCTTCGCGTCCCAGCGGACGCCTCCCTTGGCCCACCAGTAGGCATCGAGCATCGCGCGGTCGGCGAGGGTCGCCCCGACCGGCGCGTCGGCTATCCAGAGTGGTCCCAAAGGTTTCCCGTTCTCCAGAACCAGCGAAACGATGCCGAGCGCACGGACGCGGTCGGCATCCGTCCAGGCCGCGACCGCCCGGCGCAGCGTCGTGCGGAGCCCTTCGGCCCGCGCCGCCTCACCCTCCTCCGGGGCGGCTGCCGCGACGAGGCGGGGCACGAGTCCCTGCGGATCGGGCCAGAGGATCGCCTCCTGTCGGTAGCTCCACGCTTCGGCCTGCCGCACGTCCCGGAACAGCGCGGAGCCCTTGCCGACCCCTAGCCCGATCAGCGCGAGCCAGCGCGCGGGAAGGGCGGGGTCGCTCAGCGCCATCGGCGCCCCCCGCAACTCGACCGTCGTGATCCCCGAAGGATTGGTCGTGGGCTCGGGAGCCAGGGTGTTGTCCGGGTATCGAGGTGCGAGGACCGGCTTCCAGTCGGCGGTGCGCTGTTCCCAGGCGCGCGTAGGAGCTCCCGGTTCGAAACCGCCGATCGCCGCGACGGCGATCCGCGAGGGATCGAAGACCCGCGTCAGCACGGCCCGCGCCTCGGTGACGGTGATCCGCTTCAGGTCGTTGCGCTCGGATCGCAGGGCGGCGGACCAGTAGCCCGGCTCGCCCCGCTGGATTCGGCGCAAAGACCGGTCGAGGCTCGTCGCGTCGACCAACGGGCGGCGCAGGAGCCCTTCCACGATCGCGACCGCGTTGGCGAGGTTCGCCTTTGGGGCGACGAGGCGTAGAACGACCCCGTCCGGTAGGAGCGCCGCCTGCACGGACCGCCCGTCCGTGACGTCGAAGACCAAGCGGCGCGAGTACTCCTGGGTGCCGTCCGCGAGAACCCGGACCGCGACGGCCAGCCGCTGGCGGTCCCGCTCGCCGAAACCCTTCGGAAGCGGGGCGAAAACGGCGAGGGCCACGTCGGGTTCGCCCGGAAGGGGCGTCTCGAGCACCGTCGCCTTGGGGGCCAAAACCCAAAGTCCCAGACCGAGCGCCGTCACGACCCCACCACCGCGACCGCGTTCGGTCCCTTGAACTCCGCCACCGCCGCCGCGAACTGGGCGTACGTCAGACCATCGATCGCCGTCCGCATCCGATCCGGCGAGGCGTCGCCGGACTGGGCGAGAAGCAGTCCCCGAAGGGAGGCGTTCGAGGCGGGATCGCCGGTCTGTCGGCGCAGCCATTGCCCCACGAGAAGCTTGCCTCGATTCCAAAGGGACGCCGCGTCCGCCACCGCGACCTTGGCGCCAAGTCCGGAGCCCTCACCGACGCGACCCATGACGATCAGCCCGGGGCGGATGGAGGGAGTGTAGGTGACGAACGCGCCGTCCAGGTCGCTCGCGATCGCGAGGGCGGCGGCGAGGACGGCGACGGTCCGGGGCTCGTCGTACGCGGGGACCGCTAGGGCACGGGCTTCGCCGAAGCCCTTTGCGGCGTCATCCCGTCCGCCCTTGCCCTCGGCCCGCTTGGCGAAGGCCCCTTCCTCCTTCGGCGCCGTTCGGACGAGGGCGGCGGCGGCGGTGGTCGCCCGGTCGAGATCGACGTCGCCTGCGACGACCACGACGAGGTTCGGTCCCGCGCACAAGCGGCGGTGAAGAGCGGCGATGGAGGCTGGGGTGGCCCTTCGGATCGCGTCGAGATCGCCGAACGGCGCGAGTCCCCGCAGACCGTACGACACCTCCCAAGCGGCGGCGGAAAGGCGCGCCGGAACCTCCAGGAGCGCGCCCTCCTGCCGCATGATGCGGGCCTCCTTGGCGATGTCGTCGGCGGTGAGCGGTCGCAGACGGAGCATCTCGCCGAGCGCCCCGAGCGCGAGGTCGAGCTTGCCCACCGGGGCGTCGACCGCGAACTCCGTCGCGTCGCGCAGGGTCTGCGCGGTCAGGAAAGCCCCTTCCCGCTCCAATCGCTGGTCGAGGTTCCCGTCGCGTCCGACGGCGACGAGATGCTCCAACAGGTGCCGCTGGCCGTGGTTGGCGGGCGTCTCTTCCGCGCCGCGCGCGGACATGAGGAGCCGCGTCCAAAGCGTCTTCGCACCCGGTACCCGCTCGACGAGGATCGTCGCTCCGTTGGGAAGGATCGTGCGGAGACGTGGAGGCTGCTGGACTTCGGGTAGCTGAGCCACAAAGAACGCGAGAGCGGGGAGCAAGGGCCTATTGTGCCCTAAGCCGAAGTCCGGGAGACCGGTTCGGTGCGGGCTTTATAGGTGCCGCTGATGCTGGCGTTCTTTGAGGCGCAGGATGGTTCGTGTCAGTGGACGGCGTACCGAATCCGACCGGCTCCACGCGGGCTCAGTGAAAGTAGCTCGCTCCATTGATGTCGATGACCTCGCCGCTCAGGTAGGCGGCTTCGTCGCGCAGGAGGAACGCGGCGGCGGCGGCACAGTCTTGGGGGGAAGCCATCCGGCCCAAAGGGATCGTCTTGAGAATCTCGCCCAAGCGATCGTCCATGCCGTCGCGCGCCATCGCGGTGTCGACCCAGCCAGGAGCGATGCCGAACACGCCGATCCGCTTGGGTGCGAGCTCCACCGCGAGGGAGCGTGTCAGGTTGATGAGAGCCGCCTTGCTCGCTGCGTAGAGGGCCGCTCCCGGCTCGCCCCGAAAGCCGACGCGGCTGGCGACGTTCAGGATCTTGCCGCCTCCGATCGTGCGGTCGCTTTGGGAGGCGAAGGTGCGTGCGGCGGCGCGTGTGAGCATCATCGGCGCCATAAAGTTCGTGCGGAACTGCGAGCGTACGTTCTCTCGAAACGCGTCGTCGTCGTCTGTCAGAAAGTCTTGGGGAACGTAGATGCCCGCGTTGTTCACGAGGGCGTCGAGCGGACCGTCCTTCAGGGCTTCGGTCCAGAGTCCGTCCGCCTCGTCCTCCAAAGGGCGGGCGTAGATGCCGGCGAGAGCGTCGCCCAGATCGTTCGCCGTTCCCTTGAGGGAGCTGGAAAGGGTCCGGCCGTGGAGAGCGACCGCCCAGCCGTCGGCGGCGAGGCGAAGGGCGATGGCGCGTCCGATTCCGCGCGCGCTGCCGGTGATAAGGACCCGTCGGGACATAGGGCCTAGGTTACCGTGCGGTAATTCCTAGTAAGAGGCGCGCATCGCCCCGCCGTGCCGTAGAATAGCCACAGCATCATGCGTTCGCTCGTCTTGCTCCTCCCCCTTGCCGCCCTCGGCCTCGTCGCCGCCCGCGCGGACGAGCCGAAGAAAGCCGTCGCGAAGGCTCCGGCGAAAGCGGTGGCGAAGCCGACGTACGCCAACGACGTCGCGCCGATCGTAAACCGCGCCTGCGTCTCCTGCCATCAGGCGGGCGAGGTGGCGCCGTTCTCCCTCACCGGCTACGAGAACGCGCTCAAGTGGAAGGACATGGTGGCGGGCGTCACAAAGACCCGCCAGATGCCGCCCTGGAAGGCGGCGCCGGGCTACGGCGAGTTCCAGCACGAGAACCGGCTGAGCGACGAGGAGATCCAGACCCTCGCCAACTGGGCCGCCACCGGCGCGCCACGCGGCGATAGGAAACGGGAGCCCGCCCTGCCCAAGCCGCCGATCGGCGGCTGGACGCTCGGCAAGCCCGATCTCGTCTTCCAAGGCAAGGCCGAGTACCGGCTCGACGCGGAAGGACCCGACGTATACCGCAACTTCGTGGTCCGTAACCCATCGAGTGAGGCTCTCTGGGTGCGCGCGATGGACGTCCACCCCAGCAACAAGAAGATCGTCCACCACGTCATCGTCTACGTCGATGGAGGCCACCAAGGCCAGAAGCTGTCCGATGCGACAAAAGACGGCCAGGATGGATACGTCAGTTCGGGTGGCGGTGTCGGCTTCCTGCCGACGGGCGCCCTCGGCGGCTGGGCTCCCGGCCTCCGTCCCTACGAGACGCCCCAAGGCCAAGCGATGAAGGTCCCGGCGGGGGCGGATCTCGTCATCCAGGTCCACTACCATAAGAGCGGCAAGCCCGAGAAGGACCTGACGAACGTAGGCCTCTACCTCGCGAAGGAGCCCATCGAGAAAGAGGTTCGCCTCGCCTGGATCGCCAACTTTGGCATCGACATCCCGCCGAACGACAAGGCTTACGCGGCTCACAAGGAGTTCACGATCCGTCAGGACATGACGCTCCACAGCCTGATGCCTCACATGCACCTCCTAGGCCGCTCGATGCGCGCCAAGGCGGTAACCCCCGATGGTCAAGAGATCCCGCTGATCGACGTGCCGAACTGGGACTTCAATTGGCAGCTCAACTACGCGCTGAAGCGGCCGCTCGCCCTGCCCAAGGGCTCGAAAATCCTCGTGGACGCCGTTTACGACAACTCGACGGACAACCCCAGTAATCCCTCGAACCCGCCGCGCCGGGTCGGCTGGGGCGAGGAGACGACGGACGAGATGTTCCTCCTTATCGCCGCCTACACGGTGGACGCTGAGGATCTGGCGAAGAAATAGCGAGGAGCGGCATCGTCGGCTTCGGTCGGGGACGCCGCTCCAACATGAATAGTGCGCAAGGTTGCTCTTCAGGCTAACCGGACCTTTTCGGAGAGCCGACAACACGGTATCTTTCCCTCGCTTTCCCTATGCGACTGAAGCACGTCCGTCTCTTCGGGTTCAAGACCTTCGCCGACCGCACCGAGTTCTCGCTCGAAGGCGGGATCGTCGCGGTCGTCGGTCCGAACGGGTGCGGAAAGTCGAACCTTGTAGACGCGATCTTATGGGGTTTGGGCGAGGGTTCCGCGCGACAGCTTCGAGCGCAGACGGGCCAGGACGTGATCTTCTCCGGGGCGAAGTCCCGCAAGGGCGTGGGCTACGCCGAGGTCACGCTCACCTTCGACAACGAGGACCGCGCCCTTCCGGTCGACGCGAACGAGGTGAGCGTGACGCGTCGCCTCACCCGGGGCGGCGACGGCGAGTACCGGATCAACGGTCAGCCGTGCCGTCTGCGCGACGTCCACGACCTTCTCGCCGACTCGGGCCTCGGGCGCGCGGGCTACGCTATCGTCGGACAGAAGGAGATCGACGCCGCCTTGAGCGCGAGCGCCGAGGACCGTCGCGCGTGGATCGACGAAGCGGCGGGCGTCCAGCGCTACCGAGCGCGCAAGGTGGAGGCGGCGCGCCGGTTAGACCATGCGCGGGACCACCTGACGCGGGTCGCCGACGTCGAGCGCGAGCTTGAAGAGCAGGCCGGACCCCTCCGCAAAGAGGCTGAAACGGCGCGGATCTACCGGGAAGCCCAAGGCCAGTTGCGGGAAGTCGAGGTCGGTCTGCTGATGGGTGAGGCCGTCGACGGGCGGCGCGCGGTCGAGGCGGCGGAGGCGAGGATCGCGGAAGCCCGGCGACTGGCGGAGGCGGAAGGGGCGCGGGCGGCCGCCTTGGAGGCGGACGTTAAGCGGACCGGCGACGCCGTTTCCGAAACGGAACTCGAGATGGACGCGGAACGGGGAAGGCAGCAAGCCGCTCTGACCGCCCTTGAACGTGCGGAAGGCGATCTCGGAATCGCCGCCGAGCGCGAACGGAGCCTCGACGCCTTGGAGGCGACCCTCGCCGCCGACGGCGAGGCGGCCATCGCCCGACTGGCTGAAGCGGAGGCCGACGCGCAGGGCGCCAAGACTGCCTACGGGGAGGACGAACGGGCCTTTCTCGATCTGAGGACGAATCTTGCCGGAGTCGGCGAAGAGGCGCGCGCGCTGACTCATACCCTCGTCGAGGCGGAACGCCACTTGGCTCGAACGCGGGAGGCCGAGTCGCGGCGGCTGCGGGAAGAGGCGGCGCGGGGCCACCGCGAAGCGCGGCGGATCGCGATCCGCCGCGAGCTTTCGGGTATCGCCGGGGCTCTGCCTGACCTGGAGAAAGGGCTGGAGAGCGCCGAAGAGGCGGTCGAGACCGCGAAGGCGACCTTCGATGAGGCGCAAGCCGTTCCCCGAGCCGTCGAAGAGGCTTTGGCGGCGCTTCGGCTTGAGGAGGAGCGCGACGCCCGGACGGTTCGGGCCGCGATGGCCGAGAAAGCGACTCTCGAAGGACGACGGCGGGGCATCGAGGCGACGCTCGACGCGCACGAAGGTCTTACCCAGGGCGCGCGAGCGGTGCTTGAAGCGGCGGAGCGGGGGATTCTGGCGGCGCGCTACGTCGCGGTGGGCGAAGCCGTCGAGGCGGATCGCGATCTCGCCCTGGCTGTCGAGACGGCTCTCGGTGGCAGCGCCAACGACCTGATCGTCGAACGCGACTCGGACGCGAAAGCGGCCATCGCGTGGCTTAAGGAGCGGCGGGCGGGGCGCTGTACGTTCCAGCCGATTCCTCTGATGCGGCCCAGCGAGCCGACCTACGAACTGCGTCGGCTTCTCAGTGAGCCGGGCGTGGTGGGGCGGGCGAGCGAGCTGGTTTCGTGCGACCCTGCGCATCGCCCGGTGCTGGACAGCCTCCTTGGGCGGGTCGTGATCGTCGAAGACTTGGACGTTGCCCTTCGTCACGCACGGACGAGTGGCTGGTCGCGCTTGGTCACGCGGGAGGGCGAGGTCGTTCACAGCGGCGGCGCTGTCACCGGCGGGCAAAACGCGCGGAGCGGCTACGGCCTCGTCCAGCGCCGAGCCGACCTTGCGGAGATCGAGGGCGAGATCGAGCGATTGGACCGGGCGGTGCGAGAGTTCGAGGCTCGCTCTGCGAAGCGGACGCAACGCGCTGAGGCCGAGCGGATCGGACTTGCGGATGCGGGGCGGGCGGTCCGCCAAGCGGCGGTCGATCTAGAGGACGCGAAGACGTTCACGCGGGGCGTCGCGGAAGAGATGCGGATCGCCGAACGCGAACGCGAGCGGCTCGAGCGAGAGTTGGCGGCCTACGATCAGGATGAGATCGCGACCGAGCCGGTCGACCTTACGGGCGCGGAGCGCGCGCGGGACGAGGCGATGCGTGCCCTCGCGGCGAAGTCGGCGGACGCGGAACAGGCCGAACTGCGGCTTCGGGAAGCCGAGGCGCGGGTTGCCGCCTCACAAGGGCGGTCGATCGGCGCGGAACGGCGACTTTCGGCGGCGCGGGCGGGAGAGGCCGAGCGAACTCGGCGGTTGGAAGGTCTCGCTCCAGAGCGTGAGGCGGCCAAGGCGGCGGGTGAGGCTGCGATCCACGCGAAGGAACGAGCGGCCAAGGCGCGTGAAGAGGCCGAAGCGCGGTTGGCGCGCCTCGCTGAGAGCCGGAAGGAGGCCCTAGCCGACTCGCTCCGGCTCACCGAAGAGGCGAAGCACGCTCGCGACAACGCGACGGCGATGGGCGAGGGCATCCTCCGAACGGAAATGGACCGCGACCGGGCGGACAGTCGTCGTGCGGCCGCCATCGGACGGCTTGCGGAGGAGTACGGGGTTGAAGAGGAGCCCGAGGAGGCGCCGGAGCTTCCGCCGGACGCCTTGGGCGCCGTCAACCGGCTTCGCCGCGAGATCCGTGCGATGGGCGAGGTCAACCTGGGAGCTATCGAGGCGTTTGAACGGCTTGATGCGCGACTGGTCGAACTCGCCGCCCAACGGACGGACGTCGAGTCAGGAATCGTAAGCGTGGAGGCGAGCATCCGGGAACTGGACAAGCTGACGCGAGACCGCTTCTCGGAAACGTTCGCCAAGGTGCGCGACGAGTTCGGAGCGATGTTCCTCAGCCTGTTCGGCGGCGGGGAAGGGGTGCTTGCGCTCACCGATCCGGATCGGATCCTGGAGAGCGGCATCGACATTTCGGTGACCTTGCCGGGCAAGCGCCGCCAGCCGCTGAACCTTCTCTCCGGTGGCGAGCGCTCGCTCTGCACGGTGGCGTTCCTGTTCGCGCTCCTTCGGGTCAAGCCCTCGCCCCTCGTCGTACTCGACGAGGTCGACGCCCCCCTGGACGGTCGCAACGTCGAACGTTTCGCGTCCGCCTTGCACGACTTCACCGATCGGACTCAGTTCATCGTCATCACCCACAATCCGAGCACCATCGAGCGCGCCCCGGTCTGGCTCGGCGTGACGATGCAAGACGGCGTCTCGATGCTCCTGCCGACGCGCGTGTCCAACGCGGGCCGGGAAGCGGCGTAGCCGAGCTCCCTCCCCAAAGAGGAGAGGGCTCGGTCGACGCTCAGCGCGGATCCAGCTTAGCGCAGGGTGGCGCGATTGCTGTCGGATCCGCCGGTCACTGTGTTCTTGGCGGAGTCGTAGGCGTGGCGCACGCTGTCCTTGAACGTGTCCCACGTCCCCGGATTGCTGTTCTCCCAGTTCGTGCGGTAGGTCGACTCGTTCGTGTCCCAGTCGCCCGTGCCCGAGCCCGCGAGCTGGCGCCCGTACTGGTAGGCGGGAGCGTACTGCTCGTAGTTCCCCGTCGGGTTGCTCTGGGCGAAATGCGTCCGGTAGCTCCGGTCGTAGTCCGCGTCGCTCGTGAGGTTCTCGACCTCGAAGTCGGTCCGGCGCACCGTGTCGCTCACCGTCTCGGTACGCTCGCTGGCCGTCTTGTTCAGGGAGATCTCCTCGACCACCCGCGCCTCCTTAGCGACGACGGGAACTTCGGCGGTCTCGCGCATCTCGATCGTTCCCGCCTGAAAAGCGTCGGCGGTCGCCGGGCGGTCGACCGGTGTGCGCTGGACGTCGACGTGCTCCTCCCGAAGCGTGACCTGCTCGTTGACCGGCGTCTCGGTGACGAAAGACCGGACGCGCATGCCCCCGCGCTCGACCTCGCGCTTACCGACCTGAAGGTTCTCCTGGACGACCTCGAGCTTGTCGCCCCCAGGCGTAAGGTTGGTGTTCGTGCTGGTTGTCGGCAAGGAGCCCGTGGTCGACGTGGTCAGGTCGTTGCGGGCTTCCGTGCCGTAGGTCGATCCGGTGGCGTACGTCGCGTCGTTCGAAGGCGCGGGAGCGCTGGAGGTGTCGCTCCAGTCGCTGTTGATCGCGGACGTGGCGTAACGGGCCCGCTCGTCGGCGATCTCGGCTTCCGTGAGAGGCTTGGCGTTCTTGTCGTAGCCGGTGTAGCCGCTCGTCTTCCAGGCCGCGCCCCGATCCTCGATGTCGACCGCGCCGTCCCGGTCGAGAATGTCGCGCACCCGACTATCCATGCTGGAGTCGGCTTGGACGGTCACGAGGGTGCCGCCACGGCGCACGCCCTCGGCGTATAGCTCCGCGTGCTCCTGGGGAATGCCGAGTCCGATGAGACCGCCCACGATGCCGCCGGTCGCCGCGCCGGCGGCCGCACCCGCGATCAGACCCGCGATGGGACCGGCCAGGAGGAAGCCCGCGATCGGCAAGAAGGTGAAGCCCGCACCGATCAGAAGACCCGCGACGCCCCCGACGACGGCGCCGGACGAGATCCCTGCGCTCGCCCCTTCGGCGGCGAGATTGCCGTCCGAGTCGACGGAACTCGTCTGGGCGTTCCCAGAAGCGTCGTTCGCCACGACGCTGATCTTGTCGCGATCGATGCCTGCGCTGACCAGGTCCCCGACCGCGTGCTGGGCCGCGTCGCGATCTTCGAACAATCCTACGAACGTGCTGTTAGCCATTTTGTTTTCCTCTCGGTTACGGTTCGTCCCGCTCGACGACGATCTCCTCTTGGCGTAACATCACCGTTTCCTCGAAGGGAACGGTCGTGCGGGTCCGGGTGATCCGAACCTCTTCGCGCAGCCGGAGCCGTTTTTCCACCACGATCACTTCCTCTAACACGGGCACCACCGTCGTGTCGCCCTCTTGGCGAACCTCGGGTGGGCCATCGACGAACCGCCCGACAGGCACCGTCTCGACGGAGACGGTCTCGTGGACGGCGTCTGTCCGCACGGTTTCGGGGCGCTCGGAGACCGTTTTGTGGATCGTAACGATCCCCGTCTCCTCGACGCGCCGACCGACGGCGAGACGTTCCTGAACCACTTCCAAGGTGTCCTGCGGGAGCGTCTCCCTGAGTAAGGGAACCGTCAGACGATCGCCTTCGATAAGCCGCGAATCGATCCACGTCTCACGTCCGTCTTCGGTCTTAAGCCGGAGGTGGGCGCCGTCCTCGCTACGCTCGGTCACGAGCGCGGCTTGGCCGTGGGGATCTTTCAAGCGGGAAGGTTCGGGCATCGTCGGACCGGTTCCTGTTCGTAGCTTGTCGGGCGGGACGCCCGATACCCCTTCCGACCCTGACTTTCGTACCGGGGTTCCGCCACTTTAGGAGCCCTGGTAGAAGACGAAGAAAGCTCTGGAGACCCCGGTTTCCACGCGCCTCGCTTAGACCGACACGATCTGGCCGACGCCGGGCACGAGCGCGCGCAGTTGCTCCTCGATTCCGTGCTTGAGGGTGAGGGCCGACATCGGGCAGCCTCGGCAGGCGCCGCGAAGGCGGATCGTGACGTCGCCCCCGTCGTTCACCCCGACGAGCTCGATCTCGCCGCCGTGGCTACGGGCGTAGGCCTGGACGCCCTCGATCGCCTCGCGCACGGGCGCGTAGAGCGGCCCTTGAGCCTCCGGCTCGGGACGCGAGCGGTGGAGGAGATTGCGGAGGAGTTCCACGCTTGGAGAGTACCCCCGGGAACCGAAGCTCCCTGGGACAAAAAGGGACCACCTGCGGGAAACCTCCGGCGACCTGTGGAATTCCTGAGAAGAGCGCGGTCCAGTCGTGAAAGCCTCCCGGAGCCATGAGCCTTAGAACGCGAATCCTTTTGACAGTCGGCCTTACCCTGGTCGCGCTCGTCGTTGGTATCACCGCGCTCTCATCCGGGCTCGTCCTTCGGAGCTACGCGGCCTTGGAGCGCCGGGAAACGACGCGAAACCTCGATCGGGCGGCGCAGAACTTCGGTGAGATGGTCCAGGACATCCACGTCAAAAGCTCCGACTGGGGTTCTTGGGACGACTCCTATGCGTTCATGGGGAACGGGAACAAGGCGTTCGTCAAGTCGAACCTGATCCCTTCCGCACTACGGACTCTCCTCCTGGACTCGATCGTGTTCACCGATCCCCGTGGGCGCCTATTCAAGAGCCTCAGCATTCCTCGGAATCCGAGCGCGATCACCCCCGACGTGCCTGAGATCCTTCATGCGCTCAAGCTGGGTCGTCTGGGAAGCCCCTCGGCCCATCCGGAAGGCACGTCGGGATTCGTCCGGTTACGGAGTGGAGCGATGCTCGTCTCGGTGCGACCCGTTCTGACCTCGGAAGGCAAAGGGCCTGCTCGGGGATGGCTCGTGTTCGGGCGATTGTTCAAGGAGCGGGAACTGACGAAGCTCCAGGAGTTGACCCGGCTCGACGTGAGCGTGGCTCCCTTGGGTCGGAAAAGCCCCGTGGAAACGAGCCTCTCGCCCATCGATGCTCGCACGATCGTCGGGGAAACGATCCTGCGGGACATGGACGACCGTCCGAGGCTCGTCCTTACGATGAGACAGCCCCGGACGATCTACACCCAGGGCCTGGCGATCGTCGCTCAGGTCCGAAATCTCGTGACGCTCGCCGGAGTCACGTTCGGCTTGGTCGTGCTGCTCGTCCTCGAGCGGTCCGCCCTGCGCCGACTCGCTCGGCTGAGCGCGGACGTCGCGTCGGTCGAAAGCGGCGGGCAGGTTCAGGTTTCGGGCCACGACGAGCTGAGCGGCCTCGCTGTGCGGATCAACGGCATGCTCGCGAAACTGCACGAAGGCGAGGAGCGGCTTCAGCGCTACAACGCGGACCTTGAGTGCACCGTGCTGGAACGAACGCGGGAAATGGAGCGGCGCGCCTTCCACGACGCGCTGACCGGCTTGCCGAATCGCGCGCTTTTTATCGACCGTATCGCGCTGGCCCTTGCCAAGATCGGGGGCGCCCATCGCGGGATCGCGGCGCTGTTCCTCGATCTCGACAACTTCAAGCTCGTGAACGACAGCCTAGGCCATGGCGTCGGCGACGCGCTCCTGGTCGGCGTCGCCCAGCGGATGCGCGAGTCGCTTCGCCCCGGCGACACGGCGGCCCGGCTCGGGGGCGACGAGTTCACCGTCCTGCTCGAAGACCTGGAGTGCGTCGCCGAGGCGGAGGACGTCGCACGCCGCCTGTTGGGCAACCTGCGGCTTCCCTTCGACGTGGAAGGGCGCGAGGTGTTCGCGAGCGGCAGCCTCGGGATCGTTTTCACCACCGACGCCGAGCTCGGCGTCGAGACGATGATGAAGAACGCGGACATGGCGATGTACGCCGCGAAGACGTCGGGAAAGGCGGGTTTCGCGCTCTACGATCCGAGCATGAACGACGATGCGATGGAGCGGCTGGAGATCGAGATGGGACTCCGAAAGGCCCTTGAGCTTGGGGAGCTCGCGGTCTATTACCAACCCCTCATCGACCTGGAGACGGGCGACCTGAACGGAGCGGAGGCGCTGCTTCGTTGGCGGAGCGCCGTGTTGGGGAACGTTCCGCCCGCGCGCTTCATTCCCATCGCCGAAGAAACGGGCATGATCGTTCCCATCGGATACTGGGTGCTGGAGCAGGCATGCCGACAGGCCATCGACTGGAACGTGCCGGGGATCGTGGTGAGCGTCAACCTATCAGGCAAGCAGCTCCAGAGAGACGACGTGGTCGAGCGGGTCGCGGAGATCCTCCAGCGAACGGGCCTTACGCCCGCCGCCCTGAAACTCGAGATCACGGAAAGCGTCCTGATGGCGGATCGTGACGAGATCGTCGCGAAGATGCGCGGCCTCAAGGCGCTCGGAGTCAAGCTCGCCCTCGACGACTTCGGCACCGGCTACTCGTCGCTCGCCACGCTGGGGGCCTTCCCCGTGGACACCCTGAAGATCGATCGTGCCTTCATCGGTCGTCTGGGCGACGACCCCGAGGCCGCGTCGATCGTAGAAGCGATCATTGCGCTTTCGCGGAGCATGAGGATGAACGTGACCGGCGAGGGCGTGGAGACCTACGCCCAGCTTCGAATGATGCAGCATCTCGGCTGCAACACCGGGCAGGGCTACCTCTTCGACCGGCCGCTGACCGCCCGGATGTTCACCGAGCGGCTCGCCGAGGAGACCGCCCTACGCCAGGCGGCCTAGCGCCTACATCCGACGGACCCAAACCTGCATCGCGTTCGGTCCTCGGTTCGCCCAGGCGTAGTAGGGCACGAACTCCGCCGTGACCTGTCGAACCTCACCGGAGCCCAGCGGGGCGTAGAGCGTGTCGGGGAAGGTCTCCACGTCCAGCGTGCCTTCGACGGGAAGAAGGGTGACGCCCTCCAGGCGGGAGTCCTCTTGGGGCTCGATGGGGGCTTGGGTGTCCGCGATGAAAAGCTGCGGGGCGCTGCCAAGATCCTTCTCCTCCAGGCAGTACACGAGCGGACCGTAGGTCAGAGCGGCGCGGCCCAGGTTCTCGCGGACGCGCGGATCGGCCTCGAACCACAGCGGTTCCGCGTTGAGGCTGACGGTGAGGGTATCGCCTGCCTTCCACACGCGGCGGAACACGGCGTAGCCCGTCTCGAAATCGGCCTCTTCCTCGGCTCCGGGAAGCTCCGTCTCGACCTCCTCCGCCCACTCGGGAATACGCAGGCAAAGGGCGAACTCTCCCGTGACCTTAGGCTCGACACGGATCGTCATCGTGCCCTTCCAGTCGCCCTCAAGGGTGATCTTGCCGAACCGCGTCTCGGCCTCGAAGCCGACGTATTGATGAACGAAGAACGCGCCTTCGCCTTCGCCCGCGACGAGCGAGCCGAGATTGCCGATCATCCGCGCGATATTAGGCGGGCAGCAGGCGCAGGAGAACCAGGGCTTGCGCTCGTGGCCGCCCCGGCTCTCCAGAGGGTTGTCGTAGAAAAACCGGTCGCCGCTCAGCGAGATGCCCGCGAGCGCGCCGTTGTAGAGGGCGCGCTCGACCGTCTCCGCGTACTCGCCGTCGGCGGTCAGCTCCAGCATCTTCTGGCCCCACAGGGCGAGGCCGATGGCGGCGCAGGTCTCGGCGTAGGCGCTGAGGTTCGGAAGGTCGAAGTCCTGGGTAAAGCCTTCGTTGTCGCCGCTCGGGCCGATGCCGCCGGTGACGTACATCCTCCGCTTGACGAGGGAATCCCAGGCGCGGCGCAGGGCGGTTTCCAGAGCTGCGTCGTCCTGGCCGTCCGCGAGGTCGGCGGCGGCGATGTAGAGGTACATCGCCCGCACGGCGTGGCCCACGACCGCGTCGTGTTCGCGGATCGGCGCGTGATCCTGGGCGTACTCGCCGTTGTACGGATCGAGCGGGAAGATTCCTCGCCCCCCCATCCGCTCGCCGATCGCGAGCGCGGCGGGGTCGCGCAGTTCCGCCTCCCAGGGCGAGGGGCGCGCCCCTCGTACTTCGACGCACCAACGGGCGTACTCGCGGTACTGGGTCTCCCCCGTGTGGTCTGCGAGCCGGACGAGCGCGAGCTCGACCTCCTCGTGCCCGCCATAGTTCAGTTCTTTCTCCGGGCCGAACGTCGCCATCAGGTTGTCGGCGAAGCGCCGAGCGACGTCGAGCAGACGACGGTCGCCGAGGGACTCGCTCAGGGCGACCGCCGCCTCGATCAGATGGCCCAGGCAGTAGCTTTCGTGGACGCCGTGCATGTTGCGCCACGCGCCGTCCGGGTGTTCGAGCTGGACGTAGGTGTCGAGATAGCCGTCAGGCCGCTGGGACTTCTGGATGAGGCCGATCGCCTCGTCCAAGTGGGCGCGCAACGTCTTGTCCGGCTGAACGGCGAGGGCGTAGGCGCAGGCCTCGGCCCACTTGTAGACGTCGCTGTCGTCGAACACGAAGCCGACGTGCCCTCCCGTCTCGCCCGCCACTACCCGGCGGAAGTTTTCCAGGCGAGTGGTCAGTTGCGCCCACTCGTGCGGCAACGTCGTCTCGACCAGCGTCCGCTGCCAGCGTGACCAGAAGGGGTCGACGATGCGGAGCTTCGAGAGAGGAAGGGGCCGCATGCGGCGGGAGAAGGCCATGGGAAGAGGTTACTAGATCGCTACGGTCTTCCCAGACGGCGCCAGACCCGGTAGCTGATCGCAACCGGCGCGAAGCACAGAACGATCAGGTAGGCCACGACGATGAGAAGCGGCGCCCCGAACAGGGTGAGGGCGGAGCCGAGGGCGCCGCCGAGAAGCCAAAGGCGGCCGGTCGCCCGGTGAGTTTCCTTCCACACGCGGCGGCTACCAAGGGTCCAGGGCGTGCGGACGCCAAACCAGGGGTTCTGTTCCACCCGGGCCATGATCGGGGCGATCCCGAAGAACAGGCCGAAGGCTATCGCCAGCATCAGCCGGAGGGAGAAGAGTCCCTTGACCGTCGCGCCGAGAAGCAGGGCATGCTCCCCCAGGAAAAAAGCGGCGGTCAGGGCGAGGGCGGCGAAGATCCCGGCGGGCGGCGCGTTCCGGCCCCGGACCAGCGCGATCGTGAGGGCCAGGATGCCGAACTCGCAGAGAGGACCGAAGGCGAGCGCGAACGCGGGGCTTCCCCAACCGTCAGGTTGTCCGTCGATCCTCCAATGGACCGGGACCTCGTGGCGTAGAAGCGGAAAGGCCAGCAGGGACATCCCGACGACCAGCGCGATGGCGAGGATCTGGATCAGCACGGAGCGGCGCGCGGTCACTTCACTAGAGTACGCCGGATTTGTCCGGACCTCTGGGACCTTCTCCGCCCTCCTACTGGCGCGCGATCTTTAACGCGGACGGACCACGATCCCGGCGGCGGCGGCTTTGGCGCGTTCCCGCAAGGTGTCGGTCCCCTCACCCAGTGGACCGTTCGTGAGGACGGCCGCCATCCGCCGGTAGGGACGGGCGTTCGGCTTTCCGAACACGCGAACGTCGGCGCCGCCCGCCATCGCTTCCGCAAGCCCTTCGTAGGCCGGCTCACCTTCACTCGAAGCGAGAACGACGGCGCTGGCTCCCGCGCGCAGAGATTCGACGGAAGGGATCGGTAGGCCGAGGATCGCGCGGGCGTGAAGCTCGAACTCGCTCAGGTTCTGAGTGCCCGCGAGGGTGACCATGCCCGTGTCGTGGGGGCGCGGCGAAAGCTCGGAGAACACGACGCCGTCTTCGGTCAGGAAGAACTCGACGCCCCAGATGCCCGATCCACCGAGGCTTTCCGTAACCTTGGCCGCCATCGCTTGGGCGGCGGCGAGGTCTTCCGGAAGGATCGCGCACGGTTGCCACGACTCCTGGTAGTCGCCGCGCTCTTGGACGTGGCCGATCGGCGGGCAGAAGAGCGTCGGGCCGTTTTTCTGGGTGACGGTGAGCAGGGTGATCTCCGCATCGAAGGGCACGAAGCCTTCCACGATCACGTCGCCCGCTCCCGCCCGTCCGCCGCTGGCCGCGTAGTCCCAGGCGTTCTCCAGGTCGTCCTTCGTCCGCACGACCGACTGCCCCTTGCCGGATGAGGACATCAGAGGCTTGACGACTACGGGAAGGCCCAGCGCCTCGGCGGCGGAGGCCAACTCATCGTAGGACGAGGCGTAGCGGTAGGGCGCGGTGCGGACCCCCAACTCACGGGCGGCGAGGTCGCGGATCGCGCGGCGGTCCATCGTGAAGTTGGCCGCTCGCGCGCTCGGAACGACGGTGATGCCCGCGCGCTCGTATTCGTAGAGCCGTTCCGTCCGAATCGCCTCGATCTCCGGGACGACGAGGTCGGGCCGGTGCTTCTCGACGAGGCGGTCCAAGGCGTCGCCGTCCAGCATATCGATGACCTCGCGGTAGGGAGTCACCTGCATCGCGGGCGCATCGTCGTAACGGTCGACCGCCACCACTCTCTGACCCAGCCGCGCGAGTGCGATGGCGAGTTCCTTTCCAAGTTCGCCCGAGCCGAGGAGGAGGATGGTCTTCACTGGGATATTGTGGCCGCTGGCGCCTCGCTTCCGAGAGGCGGCGGTTCCGTCTGCGGGAGGCGAAGGGCTCATCGCCCGTCAAGACCTCAAATCGCCCCCCCCAAAAAAGGAATGCTCGTCGGGAAACCTGGTGTTAGCAGAGCGTGCGTCCCCGGTCCATCTTGAACGCCATCCTCACACCAGAGCCTATCCTATCGTGCCGGGCACCCTATCTCGGTTTGCACACAAAAGCGTTTATCTCGTCGTTTATCTCGTTAGTGCGTCGGAACGCCGGTCGGAGAAGGTCGAAAAGCGTAGCGTGTTCGCCCCTATGGCAGAGCGATGGGTGGGACGCGGGCCTTGGCGGGCTCGCTCTACATCAGGGCCACTTTCAGACCATAGAGCCACGAAGACCCGGAGAAACGTCGGTTCAGACATCGATCCCTATGTTCTGGGGGCCGATCTCCGGCAGCCTACCGTCACCGACGACCCGTGCCACCGGGACTTTCCTGGGTCTATCTGAACAGGGATGCCTCTGCGCCCTGGTTCTCTGTGGCTGAAAGTGGCTTCAGACCCGTCCATCGTGAGGAGAGCCGTAAGCCTTCTATCCCCAGGCGACGGGAAAGGGCTCGCAACGGACACAATAGTCGGCATGAGGCTGACCCGCTGGACGGTCGACTACGGCGATGGACCCCACCCGGCCGTGGTGCCGCACGCGTGGGCGCAGGAGGTCTCGGTCGAGTGGGAGGGGCCGGCGGTCTACCGGACCGATGTGGACGTGCCGCGGGGTGGAGCCACCGTCCGGTTTCACGGCGTCGCCTACGCGGCGGAGGTGTTCGCCAACGGCGTTCTCGTCGGGCGCCACAGGGGTATTTGGGACGCCTTCGACGTCACGGTGCCCGGAGGCCGGGTGGACCTGGAAGTTCGGGTGACCAAGAACGGTGGACATACCTATTCCGTTGGGGACACTCTGAGCGGCTTTCTGCCGTTCGTCCACCAGACGTTCGGCGGGATCTACCGCGAAGTGGAGCTTCTGGAGAGCGTGCCACGTCTCGACGCCCCTGCTGCCTCGCGGTCCAAGCGTCCTTATCTACGTGGCCTTCTCCACTGGGGCTGGTATCCCGAGATCGGCCATCCCAATCCGGACGAGCACACCGTCCGCAAGGAGGTTCGGGCGGCGAAGGACCTTGGCTTCAACCTCGTTAAGTTCTGCCTCTGGGTTCCCCCGCACCGCTACTTCGATATTCTGACCGAGGAGGGCATGCTCGGCTGGCTCGAGTTGCCGCTCTGGAACCCTAATCCCGAGAGGCTGGAGGAGATGGCGGACGAGATCGAGCGGATCGCGCTCCAATACCGCCGACATCCGTCGATCGTCGCTTGGACGATCGGGTGCGAACTGTCCTCGGCGGTACCTCACGCCTTCCGGCGCGACATGGTGGCGATGGTGCGGGCCCTGACGGGGAGCGCCGACGTGGCGGACAGCTCAGGCGGTGCAGAGGCGTACGGCGGCGACCTGCGTGAGTACGGCGCGTTCGACGTCTTCCATCCTTACTGCGACCTGCCCTTCTACCCCCCCGTACTGGATTCGCTCCGCGATGGTCGGCGATATCCGTTGCTCGGTGAGTTCAACGACCACGACGTTCACCGCGACCTTGCGCGTCTGGGGGACGAGCTACCCTTCTGGACGAGCGCCCTGCCCGAACTGAACGCGCCGGGCGTCCGTTGGCAGTACGACCTGCCGCGCGTTCTCGATACCTCTCGCTTTGCGTTGGAGCCGACGAAGAGCCGCCACAAGGCGCTGATGGCTTCGTCGCGTCGCAAAGCCCTGTTCGTGCGGAAGACCGCCGTGGAGGCGGTCCGGGCAAGATCGGAGTTCGACGGTTACGTGATCACAGGCTGGCGCGACACGCCGATCTCCTCGTCGGGTTTCTTCGACGACTGGGACAAGCCCCGTTTCACACCCGAAGAATGTCTCCCCTGGAACGGCGGCGGGGTCCTGTTCCCGATCCCAAGCCGTTGCCCAACCTGGACCCACGGCGGCAACCGCCCTGGCTGGCTCGATCCTTTCGCTTACTTCGAAGGCGGCGTGTTCCTGCGCCTCGGCTCGGACGGCGACGAAGGCGCGCCGGTGTTCGAAGAGGGCGAACTCGTCTGGCGGATCGTCGATGCGCATGGAACGACGGTGGCACGCGGAACGGGGCCGAGCGAGTTCGGGCGGCAGAACGAGGCGGCTCAGGTCGTCTGGGAAAACGCTCCGACGGGGGAGTACCGACTGGAGGCGCGTATGGGCGGGGGCACCAACGCTTGGCCGCTCTGGGTCGTCCCGCGCCCTGACTGGGGCGCTTGCGCCGGGTGGGGTGTCCATGATCCGGCAGGCCTCATGCCTGAGTTGGCCGAGCTTCCCGGTGGGGAGCGGACGGTCGCGGTCCGTCAGCTTTCCGGTGAGCGCGGGGTCTTGGTCCTCGACGAGGAAGGAACGATTCCGATGCCCTTTTGGCGCGAGTGCGCGCAGGAGTTCAAGGACGCTTCGCTGGAGCGTTGGGAGCGGCTCTTGCCCGTCTCGCCCGACCGTGCGCTCGACCCCGCTTGGCTACGGGAAAGGTTGGGCGACTATGAGGTCCTGATCAACCGCATCGACACGCGAACGTACGTGGAACATCCGTTGCTCGTGCGCACGGAATCGTGGATCGTGACGACGCTGCGCCCGCAGGGTGGCCTTGGCTCCCAGCCCGCGGGATTAAGGCATAACCCTGCGGGCTGCGCCCTGCTACGGTCTCTGATGGAGCTTAACGAGGGATAGCCATAGGGCCGTGCCTGTGTCTCCCGCTTCCGCGCGGTGGCGTGAGGGATGCGGCGCTCTGGTTATCCTTCGGGATTGAGACCCTTGATGAGCATCTTCACCGTCGCCAAGAGGTCGGGATTATCCTTCATCATCTCGCTCACCTTCTGATAGCCGTGCATCATCGAGGTGTGGTCCCGGTCGCCGAAGAGGCCGCCGATGTGTTTCCACGAGTCGCCCGTGATCTCGCGGGTGATGTACACCGAGACGTGGCGAGCATGGACGATCGGAGCTTTGCGGGAGGTGCCTTTGATCTCGTCGGTCGAGATCTTGAAGTGGTTGCCTACCGCTCCGACGATCTGGTCGAAGCCCGGCTTGGCCATCGTACCGACGCGGTAGTACTGGTCCACCATGCGCCGCGCGACGTCTACGGTTGGCGGTCCGCTCTCGATACTGGCGAGCACCAAGAGTTTGGTCAGGGCGCCCTCTAGGGTGCGGATGTTGCCGGGGACCCGCTCGGCGAGCACCATCGCCACCTCGTGGGGAAGCGCCTGGTCCTCTTGGAGGGCCTTGCTCTGGACGATCGCGCAACGGGTTTCGGTGTCCGGCATCTGCACGTCGGCGACGAGGCCCGCCTCGAAGCGGCTCCGGAGCCGCTCGTCCATCAGGTAAAGGTCGCGCGGCGGCTTGTCGGAGGTGAGAACGATCTGCTTGCCCAGCCCCTGGAGATGGTTGAAGGTGTGGAACAGCTCCTCGCTCGTCTTGTCCTTGCCCGCTAGAAACTGAACGTCGTCTACAAGCCACACCCCGACCGCGCGTTGAGCCCGGCGGAACTGGTCGATGCGGTTGTTCTGGAGGGCGTGGACGAACTCCTCGGCGAACTGCTGAGCGCTTACGTACACGAGCGAGAGGCGCGGGTGCTGAGCCTGGATCTCGTGGGCGATCGCATGGAGGAGATGGGTCTTGCCAAGACCGCTAGGACCGTAGATGAACAGCGGGTTGAACTTGCCGCCGGGATCCTGTGCGACCGCCTTGGCCCCCGCGAAGGCGAGACGGTTGCTCTGGCCTTGGACGTAGGTGTCGAAGGTGAAGCGGTCGCTAGGCTTGAAGGCGTTGTCGGGACCGGACGGGAGGATGGCGTCGGCGATCGGCTGGGGTGCCGCGCGGCGCTCGCGGGACTCGGCACGCAACTCGACTTCCACCTTCGCGCCGAGCTCGTCCGAGAGCATGCCTTGGATCGTGCCCAGGTAGCGCTCGCGAACCCAGTCGTGGACGAAGCGGCCCGGCACTTCGACGGAGACGACCCGGCCATCCCAGGCGATGGGCTTGAGGGGGCGGATGAAGCGCTCCATCCAGTGCGGCTGCACCTCGGCGTCGAGCCTTCGGAGAACGGTTTCCCAACTTCTCTCCAAGGCGAGCATGGGGTCTTCGTCTTCGAAAGTGAGCTGGGTACGGGAGGCCATTGGGACCTACGAGGATAGCACGGTCGCCGAGGCTTGGAAGAGGGCTCTTTATCCCCAACTAGGTTCGAACAGGTTCGGAAAACATGGGGAAAATGATGCTTTCGGTACGCTTGCACCGTGCCACCGAATCCTGGTCTTCCTTCGTTTGGACGCGCTGGGCCTGCGCCTGAAAACGAACGGGCTGACCAACCGACGCCAAGGGTTCTGGGCGTCCTCGCGGGACGCGACCTCGCTCCCGGAGCCCTGTCGGCTTGGCTCGCCTGGGCGGATCGCGTGGTGGCGGCCGACGGTGGCGCGGATCTTTGTCGTGCCGCCGGGCGAGAACCCGACGCCATCGTGGGAGACCTCGACTCGATCCGCGACCCCTCGGGACTCGTGCGCGACGAAGACCAGGACACGAGCGACGCGGACAAGCTCCTTGCCTACTTTGAGCGCGAAGGGGCGGCGGCGGTTACCCTGATCGGGGTTGAGGGCGACCGGCTGGATCACGTTCTCGGGACGCTGTACTCCTGTGCCCGATCTTCCCTGAGTTGTCGGCTTGCCTTGCGGGCCGGTGCCTGCTTCGTTCGAAAGGCCAACACCTCGGAGACGTGGCGGTGTTCCGGACGTGTCTCCTTGATTCCGCTCGGGCGATGCCGGGTGAGCCTCACGGGCGTTCTCTGGCCTCTCCACGACGCGGTCCTTGAGCCGCTGGGTTTGGTCTCGCTATCGAACGAGGCGCTAGGAGAGCGTCTTGACCTGGTGGTCCATGAAGGAGTGGCGGCCCTCTTCCTCAGCGATGGAGCCTCTCCAAGAGTCGAGACCATGCCAGAACAAGCCTCGTCGTAACCTTCAAGAAGTGTAAATATATGAGACATGAATTTTTTATTCGAAAAGGCTGTATAGTGGATGTAGCGATAGAGGAGGTGCGAATTCACTAGCTGTATTTCATATATCGGTGCGAGACCGTTTGCGCGTCGCATACGGGCGCCGTACCATCAATCCGTGAAAGCCGCCGCCGGAGACCGGTTCGCCCAGGAACTGGCCCTTGTCGTAGGCGAGGAAGAGGCAACGGCTCAAGAGGCCTTCGGGCGGCTCACGGATCTGGTTCGTCCTGCTGCCCTGCGACGGCTCATGCGACAGGGGGCGAACGCTCAAGACGCGCAGGACGCGGTCCAGACCGCCCTCGCCGACCTTTGGAAGGCCCGCCGGTCCCTCACCGCGCGCACGGGCGGCGCGTGGTACGCGCTCGTGCGGCTCGCCGTCGCGCGCGCCCACGCGCGCCGCTGGAAGAAAGAGACGACCGACGCGACCTTGGTCCAAGAGTGGGGAATCCCTCCTCAGGACATGCCGAGCTTGGACGTGGCGTTCGCCGTGGCCGAAGATCGGCGAAGTCTCTCCCGGGCGGCGGACGCGCTCTGGCTGGGCAATGCCACCGAGGAGGCTGAGCTAGGCGCCGCAGCGATCCAACTTGTGCTACGCCACAGGATTGAGATCGAGGAGGCGGCGGCGACCTTCGGGGTTTCGACGGAGCGCGTCCAGCGGTGGCTCCGCGACCCCGCCGTGGTCGCCCGTGCCCTCTACTCCGCTCTCTGCTGGCCCGGCGACGATCTTGCGGGGCACGTCCTCCGCCCCGAAGCGCCGCTCACGCCTCGCGAACTCGACCGGCTCATGGGGGGCGGAGCCGAAGCGATCTCCTTGGCTGGCTGGACGAATCTTGAGGCGAGAGTGGTCTGCTGGCGGCTACGCAACGGGATGAGCGAGGATGAGATCGTTCAGGTTTCGGGTCGCTCCCTTGCTCGCCATGAGGTCGAGGCGATCCTCGCGAAGGCCCGGGAAGCCATTCCCTACGCTCGTATCGCCCTCACCATGCGTCAAGGACTCGAAGCGAGCGGCGATCCGACGCCGCTCGCGAAGGCGGGCCTCTGGAAACGAATGGCGTTCGAGTACGCCCTTCGTGAGCTTTCCCAGCCCATCGTCGTTGAGCTGGCGAAGCCGCCCGCCGAGGTCGCTCCCTTTCCCCTGACCCCGGATCAGATCAACAACTGGTTAAGCGGCGGGCGACTCGCCCGCCAACTCGCGGAATTTCTCCTCAAGGAGATGTCATGACCTCTGAAGCCCCTCTCTCTTCCCAGACGGTCGACGCGATTTGGGATCTCTTTGGCCCCTTGGATCCCCCTTCCGTCGACGATGCGGCGCTTCTCGCGCTCGCGCTCGGTGTAGCCGACCAAGCGACGCGACTCGCCTGCGCCCAGGCCATGCTGGCCTCGCCGAGCGCACAGACCCGGTACCTCGTCGTTCGAGCGCGCGTCCGCGACCAACTAGGCCTGGAGCCCGACTTCGCCGGAACCCTCGGCTTGCCGGCGCGCGCGGAGCTTTTCGTCTCCCGTCTTGCCCAAACCGCTCGATCCATCGAAAGGCTCGCGGCGGAAGGACGCTGGACCGATGCGGAGGCGAGGCTGCGGAGCCAGACCTCAGACCTGCGGGCCGCTTGGCGTCTGGCGGGTTCGGCGGGTCTCTGGGAAGAAGCGGAAGAGATGGTTCGCGCCTTGATCTTCCCCATGATGGAGATGAGAGCCGCCGAGGAGTTCAGTGAGCTCCTCGCTCTGGGCTACCAGGCCTCGGAGGCGCTTGATAAGCCGAAGCTCCGGTCCATCCTTCTCAGCTACGAAGGCGTTTGGTTCGCGCGCCTGGGCGACCCCGCTCGGGCGCGGGAACTCTGGTGGGAGCGCGTCGAACTGAACCGTAGCCTCGGGAATCCTGTCGCAGAGGCCGACGCCCTGCTCGACATCGCGGACAGCCTTCGACAGTTCGGTGACCAGGCGGGCCTGCTCGCGATGCTGGACAAGGTCGAACGGGCGGTCGTGTCATCGGGGCGTCCCGATCTCGAAGCGGGATTCTGGGGTCTCCTCGCGGAGGATCGTTTGGATAAGGGCGATGTCGCGACCGCGATCGAGCACGGCGTACGAGCTCTCGAAATCCTGCGAAGGGCGGAGAACGCCATCGGCGTCGCTCCTCACGTCCGGTTCACCGCCGCCCGTGCTTTTACCGCCGATAAGCGGTACGGGGAAGCGCTCGAGCTTCTAGCCGACTGCCTGGAGACGTGCGTCGAGAACGGCCAAGCGAGCTCGGCCGCCGCCACGCTGACCGAACTTGCCGTTGCCCTTGAGGCCTCAGGTGGCATCGGACTCGCGCGTCGCTGCTTAGAAGTGTCCTTCGCGATCCATCGGGAACTCGGAACGCGCCATGTGAAAACGGCGGAGAAGGCGGTCGAAGACCTCGCCGCGCGTCATCCCGAGAAAAGCGACGACCGTCTCACCCCGCCTGGGGAGGCCTGGGTCTCGGAGTCCTCAGCGATTCTTGCGATTCTTCGCGATCTGCGTTCCGCCCCCGCGCCTTCGTGAAAGCTTGAGATCGCACGACGGCTCTCTGTTGGTTGACTCTTCCCGCTTTGGAAAGACGAAACCACGATGGCAAACGACACCCCTCTTCCCCCCGGCGGCCCGATCGCCGTCGATCCTACGCAGGCTCAGATCCTGCTTGCTTCCAACATCGCCGCAGACGACCTCTTATGGGTCGTCCGCGCTTCGATCGAGGAGGTGCACAAATTGTTCCAGGCGCCCGTCGAGTGGGTTTCTAGCCTTGCCTTCCTTCCCGGATGGATAGACGCGGTGACGCGAGAACGCGCCCCGGATCCGGTTCTTACGGCGGACTTCGGACTATCCCTCGAATCGTCGGACCGTGAGGATATCGATGGCTGGGTGGTCATCCAAGGCATCGGCGGCACCAACCAACTCACCGTCGTCGCATCTCGGGCGGGCGCGATCCGCAGTCTGCTCGCAACGGATAAGGTGGCCGAATCGGTCGCCAAGACGCTTGGACTCTCCGTTGTGGAAGCCCGAACGCTCTCGGATGAAGAGCTGCTCAGGGCGGGAACCAAGCCTTTCGATCCGTTCTGGGATCTCGTGTCACGCTACGGTGAGGACGTTTCGCGTAAAAAGACGCTGATCGTCGACGTAGTCTTGGCGATCTCCCGCTTCTACGCCCACTTTGAGATTCTCGACCGGGACGAAACGCCGGAGGAGAGGGCGAGCCGAACCTGTTCGTTCCTGTTCGCCTCCGTGTTCGATCCCGAAGGGGAAGCTGAGATGTACAACGGACTGGACCAGGAGACTCTCCTGGTAAAAGACGATCAGGGCGAGAAGGGAACCCGAATGGTGGTCTTGCCCGCAGTCGATCTTCAAGGCTTCTACGCCAGCATCGAGGGCGAGAAGACGGAGCCTGAAGCAAGGGACGGAGATCCCAGCGCGATGTGTCTCTGCTACAGCTTCAACGGCGTCTATTACCCTCCTTCGCAACCGAGCGGTGGCGGTACGGGAACGCCTCAAGGCGGAATGCTCAAGCGATGGGGCGTCGAGTGCTCCGTAACTCCGTCGATCTGAAGGCCGATAAAAAAGGAAAATCCCCTCGCCCTTTTGAAAGGGCGAGGGAGTTCTGATGCCTCTTAAAGGTTGAGTCGGATGTCAGGCGCGATTATTCGGTCGCGGGCCCGGTCTGACTCTCGTTTGCCATCGGCTTCTGTCGAGCGGCGGCATACCGCTCCATCGCCTGTTGGGCGATGGGCTCGATATCGATCAGGCCCAACTTCCAGGCGATGAGCAGCCATGGAACGAGTCCTCGAACCCGCAGTTTGTCTCCGATCCGTTTTCGGTAGACCCGCACCGTTCCGAGCGAAACCCCGAGTTCGGCGGCCAGTTCCTTGTCGTAGAGGCCGCGCGCTAACCCCTGAAGCACCTGGGTTTCGCGATTGGACAGATGGACGTCGCTCGACGAGTCAGTGGCAGAAAAAATCATCTCAGGCGAGACTACTCCAATCACACGGTAGATCCCAGCCCTGTCGCCAACTGGTTTATACCGGTAAACGACGTTAGTTTCGGCTCGATTTCCCCCCTTTGTCGGCCACATCGACAGGATTGGGCCAAGAAGCGGCTTGTTCTCGGAATTTCCGAATGGTTGTAGAGGCTTTATCGAACTCCGTTCGATAAAAGCCTTCAGAGACGCTCTGTTTCGGGAAGCCGAGGCGAATCGAGCCCTTTTCGGTCGACCGCCCTCGTTCCCTAAGGCAGGATGTTGCCCGCCGCGCGGTAGATCTCGTACCAATGAGGTCGGGACAGCTCGATCTCACAAGCCTTCGCGACCTCTTTGACCCGACCGGGATTGGTCGTGCCCAGGATCGACTGCATCTTGGCCGGGTGTCGCTGGATCCAGGCGATCGCCAAGCCGGTCTTGGTCACCCCGTACTCCGCGCTAAGGTCGTCCAGAACCTTGTTCAACTCGGGGAACTTGGGATTGTCGACGAAGACGCCCTCGAAGAAGCCGAATTGGAACGGCGACCAGGGCTGGATCGTGATCTTCTTCAGGCGGCAGTAATCGAGGATGCCCCCGTCGCGGACGACGGAGTTCTCGTGCTTCATGTTGACGGTGATCCCTTGGTCGATCATCCCCGTGTGCATGATGCCGAATTGAAGTTGATTCGCCTGGAGCTTCATCGGCAGAGAGGCCTGCAAAAGCTCGATCTGACCGGGATTGAAGTTGCTCACCCCAAAATGACGCACCTTGCCCTGATCCTGGAGCTGGCCGAACGCCTCGGCGACCTCCTCTGGCTCGATCAGCGTGTCGGGCCGGTGGAGAAGGAGGACGTCGAGGTAGTCGGTCGAGAGCCGCTGGAGGATGGCGTCCACGGAGGTGAGGATATGTTCCTTCGAGAAGTCGAAGAAGCCCTTGCGGATACCGCACTTGCTCTGGAGGAAAAGCCTCTCGCGCGCGATTCCGAGGCGGGTGATCGACGCGGCGAAGACCTCCTCGCACTTGCCGCTCCCGTAGATGTCGGCGTGGTCGTAGAAGTCGATGCCCTGGTCGATCGACGTCGAGAGAAGCTCATCGACGGCGGCGGGCTCCATGCCCCCGATGCGCATACATCCGAGAGAAATCTCGGAGACCTCGAGTTCGGAGGTGCCGAGTTTGATCGTCTTCACAAGAAGAGCGTACGGTACGAGCGCGACGATGGTGCGCAACAATAGGACCGTGATCGCCGCCATCGCCATGATCGTTCTCCAGAAGCCTAACGTCCTGACCGCCGATGAGCGGACGGCGGGCTGGCGCCTCCTCTTCGACGGCAAGACGACGAAGGGATGGCACAACTTCCGTGCCGAGGGCGTTCGTCCGGGCTGGACCGTAACCGACGGAACCCTCACCTGCGCCGATCCCCACACCGCAGGCGATATCGTCACCGACGGGAAGTACGACTGGTTCGAGATGACCCTGGACTACCGGCTTTCCGAGAACGGCAACAGTGGAGTCATGTTCCACGTCGCGGACGAAGGCGACACGGCTTGGCAGAGCGGCCCCGAGATCCAGCTCCACGACCGACCCGACGGTCCCGAGAGCCAGAAGTCGGGCTGGCTCTACGCGCTCTATCCCGCCGCCACGTTCGCCGCGAAGCCCGAAGGGCAGTGGAATCATCTGCGCATCCTCATCACTCCGAAAGGCTGCGAGACCGAGCTGAACGGTGTGCCCTACGTCCTTTTCACCCTGGGGAGCGACGACTTCAAGGCTCGGGTCGCGAAAAGCAAGTTCGGCGCAATGCCGAGCTTCGCCGCCCTGGACAAAGGTACGATCGCCCTTCAAGGCGACCATGGCGTCGTGTCGTTCCGCAACCTGAAGCTCCGTCCCTTCACGTCTTAGGCGTGAAGGGACGATTGGAAAAGGCTCAGTACGTCGAGTAAGGGGTGCCCGAAGTGTCGTTGCCCGTCGCCGAAGAGGTCACCTTGCCCACGCTGCCGGAGGCGACGG
>CAZEWR010000041.1:0-53257 GCA_964516175.1 uncultured Fimbriimonas sp.
CCCATCAACTCCGAGCGGATGTTCACCGCCCTGGAATCCCTCGGCAAGCCCGCTCAACTGATTGAGTACCCCTACGAGGACCACGGCCAGATCGCGAAAGAAACGCTCATGGACCAGTGGGCGCGCTTCGCCGCTTGGCTGGACACGTACCTGAAGAAGGCCTAGGGCTTAAGCGGTACCGGCCCGATCGGCACCGGCCGAAACTCCGACCGCGACCGGGCGATGCCCGGTCGGTCGGTCACGATCAGCGTCATCTCCCCTTCGGGAACGCCCTCTCGGACAAGCCGCCTCGCGACCTCCCGGTAGACCCGAACCTCGGGGTAGGGCGGCACGTTCAGATCGGCGAGCGCCCAACGCGCGATGTCGATCCCCATTCGGTCGGGCCGCCGCTGGACGTAGGGAAGCGCCTCGGCGGGCAAGCGCCGCGCTCCTCCCTCGGTCAGGAGGATGAACGCCTGACGGGTGCGGCCCGCGTAGAGCGAGTCCGCGAGGTAGTCGTCCCCAAGTCCGAAGAGATTCAGCGCCGGGAGCCCTCCCGCCAGGATCACGACTGGATGGCTCCACCGGACCGGTAGGATCGTCTCCGGATTACGGAAAAAGGCCACGAACGTCAGGAGGGGCATCCAGACGTTCCAGGGCCAGACGACGGAGTTCGCGTTCTGCCCCAACGGCCCGAGCGCGAGGAGGAGAAACGCGTGCATCAGTCCCGCGCCCGTAAGACCCCACGTGCGGAAGCGGGGAAGGAGGAGCATGAGGCCGACCGACGCCTCCACGATCGGAGCCAGGTGCCAGAGCGGGCGAAGGGCCTCCAGACCCAAGGGCTGAAGAAGCCAGGGAAAGACCCGCTCGCCGAACGAGAGGTTGGCCTTCTGCAGGCCGCTCCAAAAGTACGTCGCGGCAAGGACGAAGGCGCACAGTCGTTCCCGCTCGCGGGGAGAGGCCAGCGCGACGAACATCAGCAGGGCCTGATAGAACCAGGGCTGAAGCCGATTCACGTCGAAAAGGACGAGCGCCGCGCCGAGGATCGGCACGACGAAGAGCGCCCAGCCGGTACGCGGAAGGAAGGCGGCGGCGAGGACGCTCACGACGAAGAGACCCGTAAGCGTCAAGGTGAGCCCTGACGGCAGGGGGGGCAGGAAAGGAAAGACCGGAATCACGGGAAAGCCGCGCCCGGAACCCCAGAGTCGGGGGCAGAGCGCCATTTCCGAAAGGACCGACAAGCCGAGCGCGGCTCGAAGCAGCCGCATCCGCCAAACGGGATCGTCCCAGGCAGCCCGACCCGGCGGGGAGGGGATGGGGGGAGCCCACATACAGGCTAGACGTCACGAGGGGGATGTGATGTAACGCCTTTTATGGTCGTCGCGTCCCAACTCACGTCGGTCGGAGCCTTAGTATGATCGCCCGCGTCCTTCGTGTCCTCGTCGTCCTCCTCACCTTTTTAGTCGCGGCAGGATCCCACGCCCAGTACGTTCCGCCCGAGACGCTCGACAGCATCGACGCGCGGGTTCTGAACGCGAAGGCGGTCGTGGTCGGTCGGGTCGTGGAAGTTTCGGAGCCCGTGCTGTACGGCCGTTACAAGCAGCGGGACGTGACGCTCGCGGTGGACGGGACGCTCAAGGGCAAGGCGCCGAAGCGATTCCGTTTCACCCCAGGTTTCGGGGATGACGTCCTCCAGGGCTGGAAGGGCCGGGCCGCGCGCCTCCTCGTGGACTTTTCCTCCCGACCGGACGACCTCGGCTTCCGGCACGTCACCGCCCTCGACGAGCCCGGTCTCGCCGTACCGACGGCGGACTTCACCGTGCTTCGCAAGCCGGAGGCGGTCGTCGCATACGTCCGTGGGCTGGTCGCTAGAAAACCCAAGGTCGATGCCATCGAGACGTTCGCCTTGAGCCCGCCCGAGGGATCGGAAGGCGAGACGTGGCGAAGGAACTGGCCGGGAAGGAGCGTCGGATTCCTGCGCGTTCCGGTAGACGAACGGCTGGAGCGCCGGGCGCGCGACCGGCTCGGATCGGCGTCGAAGGCGATGCGTGAGGAAGGCGCCAAAACCCTGCGGCTCTTTCGGTCGCCGGAGAACGCGGACCGCCTGAAATCCTTGCTCCGAGACCCAGGCTTCGACGTCAAAGAGCAGGCTGAGACGAACAACGGCGTCGAGCGGCGTGTTTTTTCGGTGCGGGTGGCGGCGTACGAAACCTTGAAGGCATGGGGAGAAGGGATCGTGAAGCCTGCCGTGGAAGAGGAGATCTCCCGCCTTTCGACGCTCACGACGCTTTACTGGAACCGCCCGCTCACGGATGCCGATCTGGACGCGATCGTATCGGCCAGAGGCCTGACGCATCTCAGCCTCTCGTACTCGCGCGGTCCGTTCGCCAAAGACCTGACCACACGCCTTGCGACGCTCTCCAACCTTACGGAACTGATGCTCCCCTCGCTGAGCGTCGGCGACGCCGATCTACCGCCGTTGCGTCGGCTGACCCAACTGCGCCTGTTGAGGCTCGACGGCAACCCGATCACCGACGCGGGAGCGAATACGCTCGCGGACTTTCCGCCGAGCCTGAAAGTGGTCGGCCTGGAACAGACGGAGACGACGAACGCGGGCCTCAAAGCCCTTCGCGCCGCGCGGCCCGACCTTCGGGTCCTTCCGGACACGGCCACCTCCATCGTGGGCGTGTTCGTGGATCGGCGCGACATCGAAGGACTTCGGCGGCGGCTCGACGCCCATCCGGAGGAGGCGAACCGCAAGTCGACGAGCGGCGGAATGCCGCTCCACCAAGCCGCCGAGGCGTACGGGGATTCCCTCGCGGTCGTCCGGCTCCTGCTGGATCGCGAAGCCTCGCTCGTAGCGCTGGATTGGGCGGGGCGCATGCCCCTCCAGACGGCGATCGACGCGATCAAGCCCTCGACGTCGGTCGTCCGCCTCCTCTTGGAGAAGGGCTCCGATCCCGACCATCCGGACACGTACGGCAACACGCCGCTGGAACGGGCGACGATCCACCGGAACCCGGAAATCGTCCGCCTGTTGCTCGCCGCCGGGGCCAACCCGCTTCGCTTCTCGAAGGAGCGCCTGCGCAACGCCGACCCCTGCCCGGAATGCCTGGACCT
Source organism: uncultured Fimbriimonas sp. (assembly GCA_964516175.1). Classification (GTDB taxonomy): domain Bacteria; phylum Armatimonadota; class Fimbriimonadia; order Fimbriimonadales; family Fimbriimonadaceae; genus Fimbriimonas. The sequence continues at coordinate 3,100 of CAZEWR010000041.1, forward strand.
CATCGCCCGCGCCGCCGCGAAGAAAGCCCACCCATGACTTCCCGCCTTTTCCGTTTCCTGGTCGTCCTGCTCGCCGCCGCCTTCGTCACCGGGAGGGCGTCCGCGCAGGTCATCCCGACGGAGACGATCGACAGCATCGACGCGAAGGTCCTGAACGCCAAGACGATCCTGATCGGAACCCCTTCGGCGGTTCCCGATCCGAACGACTCTTCGGAGTGGCGGCGGGGAGTGACCTTCAAGGTCGTTTCGACGCTGAAGGGGACGACCTCCGACTCGGTGCGGATGTTCCCGTACGGCGCTTCGTTCAATTCGGAGAAGTGGAGGGCGAAAGCCCCGCAGATCCTGGTCTTCGTTCCGATGCGTCCAGAGGACGCGTGGTGGATGGGGATGGTTGACCTCAACGATCCGAAGCTCCTTGTTCCCAAAGCGGACTTCGGCTTCCTGCGTAGCCGAGACGCGACGCTTCGGTACGTTCGGGAGCTGATCCGGAAGAAGCCGGGAGTCGATCGGATCGACACGACCGTCGTCTCTCCGAAGGACAAGAAGGGGGCGGTTTGGCGGGCGGAACTCACCGTGTCCTCCCGCTACTCTCATCATCTCTTGGGCGGCCTGCGGGTTCCGGTGGACGAGACCTTCGAGCGGCGGGCGCAGGCGGCCCTCCGGTCGAAGGTCTTCGCGCGACGCCAAGAGGGTCTCGGACTGATCCGCCCTTTCAGATCGCCGGGCAACGCTGCGCTTCTTCGCATTCTCCTCAAAGATCCCGAGTACGTCGTCATCCGTACTGGCACCGATAATCGCGGCGTCGAGACGCGCCGCTACCTCCTCCGGTCGGAGGCGTACGCTCTCCTGCGCGCCTGGGGGGAACCGGTCGATCCTCCGTTGGTCGAGACGTCGGCTTCGGGACTCGATACCTTAGAATGGCTCCGGATCACGCAGCCGGAAGACCTGCTCTTGGTAAGGCAGACCAAGCGGTTGAAGAACCTGGAGCTCTACAACGCCCGAAGCCTCACCGATTCGCAGTACGCCTCCGTCCTCACGGCGAAGGGACTGACCAGCCTCTCCCTCACCGGCGGAGCGATCGACGACGCGCGTCTTAGACAACTCGTTCAGCTTCGCCACCTTCGTGCCCTCAATCTCGACGGCAATCCGATCACCGACAAGGGGCTTCGGGAGTTCGCACACCTCCCCAGCCTAGAGGAGGTGAGCCTTAACCGCACCGAGATCACCGACGAGGGACTCGCCGTCCTGCGCTTCGTCCATCCGACGATCCTGGTCCACCTGGATCGATCGACCTTGTCGTTCAAAAACCTCAAGCCGATTCCCGAGACCGACGTGGTGTGCGAGCGGGCGGCGTACGCGCTCCTTCCGGGCGATCTCACCGACTGGTCGACCGAAGCGGCCGGTCGCCTGACCGGCCCGCTCGAATGGAGCCTGACCCCTTCGGGAAGGAACGTGCTGGGTCCGCTGGGCCAACAGGCGGTGCGCCTGAAGCTTTCCGATCTGCCCAAGCACCAGAACGTCACCGTCGACATCGAGCTGTTCGTGATCGGCTCCTGGGACGGCGATGGGCGACTCGGGGCGGGGCCGGACCTTCTCGACGTCACGATCTCTGGCGTCGGGACGATGCTGCACTCGACGTTCTTCAACAACGACGAAGGCGACGCCGCTGAACTTGAACTCCAGTCGTTTCCCGTCTTTTACCCCGCCGGACGCCACAAGGCTTACTCCGGGGCGGCGGAGTCGCGGACGCTAGGCTTTACGGAGACGTGGAACGGAGACGCGTTGCGGCGCGACGCGGTGTACCGCATCCGGGCCACGTTCGCGCACGTCGGGGCCAAGCTGGAGATCGTGCTGACGGGCCTGACCGTTCCCCAAGGCGATGCGCGGACTCTCCTGGAGGACGAGCGCTGGGGCATCGGCAACCTCGTGGTGAGAACGGACTGAGGGGTAACCTCCACTTCGCTTTGACCGCCGCCTACCGCATCCTGGAGCTTCACAAGCGGTTTCCTCTGACGATCAGCCGGGGAACCCAGACGACTTCGGAGAACCTGTTCGTGCTCCTCTCGGACGGGACGCACGAGGGTGTCGGCGAGCTTTCGCCCGCGACCGCCTCGGAGTGGACGGGCTCGCGGGGTCAGCGGCAGTTGGAGGCGTTCCTCACGCCGGAACGCCTCCAAAGCCTGAATCCCTACGACCTGGACGCCGCGATGCGAGAGGCGGAGATCGACCCTCCCGCCCGGGCGGCGCTCGACGTGGCCCTTTGGGACCTGCTCGCGAAGCAGGCGGGGATGCCGCTCTACCGCCTCCTGGGACTGCCAAGACGGGCGGTCCCGACAAGCGTCACCGTCGGGATCAATCCCCCGGAGGTCACGCGGGAGCGGGTCCCGCTCATCCTGGAGGACGGAGCGCGGTGCCTGAAGATCAAGCTCGGGTCGCCGGAAGGGCGAGACCACGACAAGGAGCACTTCATGGCCGCCGCCGAGGCGGCGGCCCCGTTCGGCGCGATCCTGCGGGTCGACGCGAACGGCGGCTGGACCCCGGACGAGGCGAACGCGATGATCCCGTGGCTCGCGGAGCGGGGCGTCGACTACGTGGAGCAACCTCTGGCCCAGGGGCAGGAGTCGGAACTTCCGGCCGTCTTCCGGAACCGACGCCTGCCGATCTTTCTCGACGAGTCCGTGAAGACCGCGTCCTCGGTGCCCGCCCTGGCCGACCGCTGCGACGGCGTGAATCTCAAGCTGATGAAGACGGGCGGCGTCACGGAGGCCCTGCGGCTCGTCGCCACCGCCCGCGCCCACGGCCTGAAGACGATGATCGGCTGCATGAGCGAATCGAGCGTCGCCATCGCGGCGGGCGCCTCGCTCGGTGCGCTGTTCGACCACATCGACCTGGACAGCCATCTCAACCTCGCGCCCGACCCTGCCGACGGTGCGCCGATGGTGGACGGGGTGGTTCTTCCTGCCGACCGGCCCGGACACGGCGGTCGGTTACTTTCGTAATCTTTACTTTTTCGTCTACCCTGAGGAACTCTTGGGCGGGAGCCGATGTTGAATGGAGTAAGACGCACGATTCGACGCATGTGACGACGAACGGAGCGCCAAGCGAAAGCGAAGCGAAAACGGATCTCTCAGCCGGCTGGTCTCCTGTAGACCGTCGGCTATTTTTTCGCGTTCTTAGCTTGGCTTTAATGCCAGGGTGGTGTACTGGCCTCTATGAGAACGTCTTGCAACGTGGCCAGGGAGCGCCGCGGTTTCACCCTGATCGAACTCCTCGTCGTCATCGCCATCATCGCGATCCTCGCCGCCATCCTCTTCCCCGTCTTCGCCCAGGCCAAGGAGGCCGCGAAGAAGACCCAGTGTCTGAGCGACACCAAGCAGATCTCGGTTGGGATGCTGCTCTACAACGGGGATTACGACGACAACCTTGCGGAGACAGGCTTGGCGGGCGTCTTCCGCAACGCGTCGAACACGGGCCTCGGCCAACTCTACAGGGGGATTTTGCCGTTCCATCTGGCGGTTCAGCCGTACATCAAGAACTACCAGGTCTTCGGATGCCCGTCGGACTCGACCAAGCAGAACGCGTCGATCGATCGCACGGGCGTTCGAGACATGTTCGTCGATGCCCGCGTTCCTGGAGCGGAGAGCCTTCCGGCATACAGCAACACCCCGGCCTTCCATCAGGCGGTCGCAAAGATCTTTCCCAACTCGTACGCCACGAACTACATCCTTTCCGCGTGCTACGGTTACACGGCGCGCTCGGGAAGCGTCGTTGTGGCCGACCCGCTGCGCCGGGGGCGCAATCTGGGTGAGATCGAACTGCCCGCGAGCACGTGGATCATGACGGAGTACGCGATCAATGCCCAGACTGGGAACGGCGGATGGTATACGACGCCCGGATACCTCAACGATCAGGTGTCGAACGGCAACTCGAACCGCTGGCGCAACGGTCGTCGCCACACGGAGGGACGCAACTGGCTTTTCCTGGACGGTCACGCTAAGTCCTACAAGGACCCTGCGTTCGAAACGAGCGCGGGCGTCGCGAAGACCCAGGCTACGATCCAGGCCGAATACGACGCCAAACAGGTCTACACCAACCCAAGCTGATGCTTTCCCGGCGTACGCTCCTCCTCTCGACCGCCGCCGGGGTCGTTCGCCCTTGGCGGACCCTCGGGCGTCTCGCGCCGCCCGATCTCGCGGTCCTGCACACGAACGACGTTCACGGCCGTGTCGAGGCGGGCGATCAGGGATTGGCCCACCTGGCGCCGGAGATCCGCCGCCTGCGTGGGATCTATCCCACCAGCCTGACCCTCGATGCGGGCGATATCATCCACGGGACGCCCATGGAGCAGCGCCATGGACCGGAACCCGTTCTAGCGGCCTTCCGATCCGTAGGCTACGACTGCGCGACGATGGGAAACCACGAGTTCGACTTCGGGCCGGAGAACCTGCGCCGTGCCGCCCGGCTCGCCCGGTTTCCCTTCCTCAGCGCGAACGTCCGTGACGCGGACGGCTTACCCTGGGGACCGCTCCGGCCCTCGCTGGTCCTCGACCGAGGGCGACGGATCGGGATTTTCGGCCTGACGACCCTGGAGACGCCGAAGATCCAATGGCCGCGCACGATCGAAACCGTCCGCTTCACCGACCCGTTTACGGCGGCGCGGGAGCAGGTCGCCCTTCTGAGACCTAAGGTCGATCTGCTGATCTGCCTGAGCCACCTGGGCTATGCCGAAGACCGAAAGTTGGCCCATGAGGCGCCGGGAATCGACCTGATCGTTGGCGGCCATAGCCACACGCGGCTAGAAAAGGCGACCCTAGAGGCGGGCGTGCCCATCGTCCAGACGGGTTGCTGGGGTAAGGCCCTCGGGCGGATCGAGGTGCGGTTCGAAGGCGGCAAGCCGAGCTTCGATTACCTGCTGATCGATGCCGAGCTTGACACGGACGAAAGGGTCGAGCGCGCCTATGCGCCCCTCGAGCGGCGGCTCGAAAGGGAGATGGCGGAAGTTTTGACCGTCTTGAGGGAGCCGATGTCGTTCAAGTCGATCGTTCCGGAAGGCCGTGCGGGGCGATTTCTGCCCGAGGCGGTGCGCCGAGCTCACCGGGCCGACGTGGGGCTCTTCGCGGCCTCCCAGATCGGAGACGGTCTCGCGGCGGGCGACGTGACGCGTGGCGACGCGTACCGCTGCATGGGCGCGTACACGCGCCAGCACGTCGTGCGGATGCGGGTTCCTGCCGCGTTGCTGGTCGAAAGGCCGAGCGTCTTGCGCGTGGGGTCAGGAACGCTCGGCCCCAGCCCGCTCGTCGCGGGCCCGGCACATGTCATGCAGGACCTGTTTCTAGGCAAGCCGGGAACCGAGATCCTGTACGACGACCCGCTCGGGCCGTCGGTGCGCGACGCAGTGATGGACGGCCTGAAGGCTGGCCTAGCGACCGCCTTCTGACCCTCGCTCCCTAGCCCTTCCAGTCGCCGTGGAGGATCTCGCCCACGAGATCGCCTTCGCGCTCGACCGGACCGCCGAGAACGGCGTGGCGGATCGCGCCGCTGACCTTGACCTTCGCGCCAGGAAGCACGACCGAGTCCTCGATGGAGGCGCACTCGACCGTCGCGCCCGCGCCGACGACCGTCCTGGGGCCGACCGTGCCCGTCACCTCGCCCTCGACCTTCGATTCACCTTTGGTAAGGAACTCGCTGACGTCGAGGAACGAGTCGAGGGTGCCGCTGTCGAACCAGGCGCCGTCGAAAACGCCCGCGAGGACGAGTTCGCCCTGATCGATCAGGACCTGGATGGCGTCGGTGATCTCGTACTCGCCCCTCGCGCTCGGGGGAAGGGTAGGAAGGACCTCCCATAGCTTGGGGCCGAAGAAGTAGGTGCCCGCCATCGCGAGGTCGGACTCGGGCTGCTTAGGCTTCTCCACGAGCTTGACGATCCGCTCGCCGTCCGTGTTGGCGACGCCGAAGCGGGAAGGATCGGCGACGTGCTGGACGACGTTCAGGTTGGCGCAGCCGCTCTCCTCGAACCGCTTCCGGAACGCCTCGAAGGTCCCGCCGTAGATCGCATCGCCGAGATAGAGCACGAACGAGTCGCCGCCGACGAACTCCTTCGCAAAACCCACGGCGTGGGCGAGGCCCTTGGGCTCGGTCTGGACGACGTAGCTCAGGCTGATCCCGAACTGCGAACCGTCGCCGAGCGCCTCGCGCATCTTCGGCTCGTTCTCGCCGACGACGAGGCAGATCTCGGTGATACCGATCGCCTTGAGCGCGTCGAAGGCGTACTCCAGGGTGGGCCGGTTCGCCAGGGGCAGAAGCGGCTTGGGGATGACGTGGGTGACGGGATAGAGTCGGCTGCCTTTGCCCGCCGCGAGGATAACGCCTTTCATGTTCGGTTCCGTGTTCGAGAGACCCCGTCTCAACCCCGGAGAAACCCTAGAGCGATGAGGAGCTCCTCTTCGCTCTAGGGTTCCTCCGTGCCCTCTGCGGTTTCCCTTCCGGCGCGGCTACGAAGCCTTCCGCGACTAGCGCAGAGCTTACTCAACCGTGACGGACTTCGCGAGGTTGCGCGGCTGGTCCACCTCGCAGCCCCGCGCCACCGCCGCGTGGTAGCTCAAGAGCTGGAGCGGAACGATCGAGAGGAGGGCGTCGAGGAACTCGTAGCCCGTCGTCGGGATCTGCACCACCGCGTCGGCGGCGTGGGCGACCGCGCCCGTCGCGTCGCTCGTGACGGCGAGCACCTTGCCGCCCCGGGCCCGGACCTCCTGCATGTTGCTTACCGTCTTCTCGAACACCGCGCTCTGGGTCGCGCCGAACACGGCGACGACGCCGGGCTCGACGAGCGCGAGCGGGCCGTGCTTGAGTTCGCCCGCCGGACCCTCCTGGGTGGGGATGTAGGCGATCTCCTTGAGCTTGAGCGCCGCCTCGTAGGCCACCGACGCGTCGGCGCCGCGCCCGAGGAAGCAGGCGAGCTTAGCCTCCTTCAGCTCCTCGGCGAGGGCCTTGACCTGCTCCTCCGTCTCCAGCGCCTCGCGCACCGCCTCGGGGAAGCGGCGCAGCACGTCGGTCCACTCGTCCACCCGGATGCCCGGGGTCTCGCGAACCTGGGCGATGTGGAGGGCGAGAAGCGTCAGCACCGTCACCTGCGCCGTGTACGCCTTGGTCGAGGCGACGCTGATCTCCGGCCCCGCCTGCGTCGGAAGGTTCCGGTCGCACTCGCGGGCGATGCTGGAGCCGACCACGTTGACGATCCCCAAGGTGCGGATGCGGCGGGCCTTGCACAGGCGCAGGGCGGCGAGGGTGTCGGCGGTCTCCCCCGACTGGGAGACGAAGATCGCCAGCGAGCGCTCGGAAAGCACGGGATCGCCGTATCGGAATTCGCTGGAGTAGTAGACGTCGGTCGGCAGACGCAAGACCGTCTCGAAGAGGGCCTTGCCCATCAGCCCCGCGTGGTAGGCGGTCCCGCAGGCGATGATGTTGACCCGGTCGATGTCGTTCCAGACCGCGTCCGAGAAGGTGCCGCCGAGTCGGACGCCTCCCTCCGGCGCGATGCGCCCTAGGAGGCACGCCCGCACGACCTCAGGCTGCTCGTGGATCTCCTTGATCATGAAGTGCGGATAGCCCTCCCGCTCGGCGCTGGCCACGTCCCAGGCGATATGCTCGGGCTTGAGGGGCTTCTCGCGCCCGTCGGCGTCGTAGAACGTGACGCCTTCCCGCTCGAGAACCGCCATCGTGCCCTCGGGAAGGATCACCACCTCGCGGGTGTAGGGAAGAAGGGCGGGGATGTCGCTGGCGAGCATGTTCTCACCTTCACCGAGTCCGACGATCAGGGGGCTGGCGTTGCGGACGGCCACGACCTTGCCGGGCTCCCGCTTGCTGACGACCACGAACCCATAGGCGCCCCGGAACTGGCGGGTGGCGCGTCGGACCGCCTCCTCCAGCGTGCCCCCGGCGGCGTACTCGCGCCCGATCACCTGGGCCGCGACCTCGGTGTCGGTCTGGCTCTTGAAGGTGAAGCCGTCCTTGAGAAGGTCGTCCTTCAGGGCTTGGTAGTTCTCGATGATGCCGTTGTGGACGAGGGCGATCGTGCCCGTCTCGTCCTGGTGCGGGTGGGCGTTCGTGTCGGTGGGACCGCCGTGCGTGGCCCAGCGCGAGTGGGCGATGGCACAGTCGCTGGTCGGATGGTCGAGCAGGGTCCGGGCCAGATTGGCGATCTTGCCCGCCTTCTTGCGCACCTCGATGCTCCCGTCGTTGCGGAAGGCGACCCCCGCGCTGTCGTAGCCTCGGTACTCCAAGCGCCGAAGCTGGTCCATCACGACGTCGACCGCGTTCCGAGGGCCGACGTATCCGGCGATACCGCACATATAGGGAATAGGATACAGGGCAAAGGGCCTGGGGAAGCTCTCCCCGCTCCCTGGGCCCTGCTCGCCGCTCCCTTAAGGCAGAAACCGCTGTCGAAGGGCCAAGGTCGGCAGCATGCACGCCTCCGCGCCGCCGAACCAGCGGCGACGGTTCTTGGCGATCCAGCGGTACGCCGCGTCGCGCACGAAACGGGGCGCCACGAACCCGAGCCTTCCGAGCTTGCCCCACCCGCCCGCGCGGATCGCGGCCCGCAGGGCGGCGTCGGAGCGGTCGTAGAGGCGTCCTTCGTCCAGGAAGCGGATCGACCAGCTTCCCACCTCGCCTTCGGGTTCGCCCAAAAGCCGCCGCGCCGTCTCGCCCTGGAGCGTGGCGTAGCGAAGGCGATGGGCGCGGTCCCAGCGGATGAGGGCCTGAACCGATCGGTCGCAGAGCCCGCACTCGCCGTCGTAGAACACGATCGGCCCGTCTTGGGAGAGTTCTCGGGCGAGCGCGGCGTCCACGCCTCTTCCTACCGCTTTTCGGCGCGGGGCGTTCGCTCCACAAGCAACACGTGGCCCGTCCACTCGGCCTCCAGGCGCGCGGACGACCAAGCCGCCGGCGCATGGACCTCGCCGTCGGACGAGTCCACCACCCGGAACGCGTTCCCGTCCCGGCCCAGAAGGGCGACGAAGTGGTCGGCGCTCAGCTCGACGATCCCCACGTCCTCCCTCGCCAGGGACGACGGCGATTCGAGAAGGTAGCCGCGCATCCGTACGCCGTGCCCTCCGCCGTCCGACGGAGATCCTCGAAGGTGGTATGGCCGTCCACGACGGCCACCCAAGGGCGAAGGGCGGCGTAGCTTATCCCGCACCTCTCGAAGGCGGACGGCGACAGCTCGACCCGGTCGGGGAACCGGGCCTCGGAGACCTGGACTCCGCGATCCTCGGGACACCCGAAGATCGCCTTCGACCGCGTGTAGGGATAGACCGCGTCGACGAGCATCGGAAAGCCCTGGACGCATGGGGCTGCCACTGCGGCAGGGCCACGTCCAGGCAGTCCTTCGCCGCCGGATAGAGCCCGTCCGCGTCGGCGGCGTACAGGTTGATCCCGTGGGAGCACTGCGCGAGGTTCGCGGCGCAGACGCGGCCCTTGCTCGACCGTTTCGCGGAAGCGAACACGGGAAAGAGAAGGCCACCGAGGATCATGAGAATGCCCATGACGACGAGCAGCTCGACAAGTGAGAATCCCCTCTTAGCGCTGACGTCACTCACACCGGTATCTTACAGCGCTTTCATCCTAAAGGGGGTCTTGCGGGGTACAGGGCAATTTCGACACTTGGTCTTTCTCTCTCTGAGAAAGACCTGACGAACTTACCGGGGTGCGGCCCCTCCCGATCCACGGAACGTTACCGGTAACTCCCATGAGCAACCATCGCAAGCGGCTGGGTGAGACCCTCGTCTCGCTCCGCATCGTGACCCCCGCCCAACTCAGCCGTGCGCTCGAGACCCAGAAGACCTCGCCCGCCCCGCTGGGCACGATCCTCGTGGAACAGGGCGCGGTGACGGAGGAACTGCTGCTGAACGCCCTCGCGGCCCAGCTCGGGGTTCGCCCCTGGCGACTGGATCTCAACCCGGCGGACGCGGCGGCCCTCGCGCGGGTTCCGAAGGTGCTCTGCCGGGGCCATCAGGTCCTGCCGGTGGCGGTGCAGGGCGACCTGATCATCCTCGCGATGGTCAACCCGCACGACATGGACGCCATCGACGCCGTTCGCAACGCGACCGGCATGCGCGTCGAGGCGGTCCTCGTCGACGCCGCCCGTCTCGACGCGGCCATCGACGCCCACCACGGCACGCGCCGCCGCAACGAGGAGCTGGACGACCTCGTGGACGCCGCCCTCAAGGACATCGGGGACGACCGGAACGCGCGGGAGACGAACGCGATCTCCGAGAACGACACCCGGCCCGTCGTCGGCCTCGTCAATCAGATCCTGACCGAGGCGATCCGCGCGGGAGCGAGCGACGTTCACATCGAGCCGCGCGCCGACCGGATCGACGTCCGCTACCGCATCGACGGTGAAATGCGCCTTGTGCGCCGCGTTCCGAGCAAGATCCTGCGGATGCTCGTCACCCGCCTGAAGATCATGGCGGAGCTGGACATCGTCGAGTACCGCATTCCGCAGGACGGACGCATCTCGGTCACCATCGACGGGCGCGACGTCGACCTGCGCGTCTCCGTCCTCCCGAACCACCATGGCCAGCGGATCGTGCTCCGAATCCTGGACCAGTCGGCGGGCGTGCGCCGCATGGGCGATCTCGGCTTCGACGCGACGGACCTCACCCTCTTCAAGGGTCTCGTCTCCAAGCCGTACGGCATGTTCCTCGTGACCGGCCCCACGGGCTCGGGCAAGACGACGACCCTGTACGCCGCGCTGGGCGAGCTGGCGAGCGAGCACAACAACGTGATGACCTGCGAAGACCCCGTCGAGTACGAGATGGACGGCGTCAACCAGTCGCAGGTGAACGAGAAGGTGGGTCTCACCTTCGCCAAGCAGCTCCGCGCCATCCTTCGCCAGGACCCGGACGTGGTCCTCGTCGGCGAGGTCCGTGACGGCGAGACCGCCGAGACGGCCATCCGGGCCGCCCTCACCGGCCACATGGTGCTCTCCACGCTCCACTGCAACGACGCGCCGAGCGCGGTCCCGCGCCTGCTGGACATGGGCATCGACCCGTTCATGCTCTCGACCTCCCTGATCGGCGCGATGTCCCAGCGTCTCGTGCGGCAGGTCTGCCCGGCCTGCGCCCGCCAGGAGACCCTGCGGCCCGAGGAGGAGACGATCTTCCGCGCCTACGGCGTGGGCGTTCCCACGCGGATCCTGCGCTCCGCCGGCTGCGGCGTGTGCGACGGCGCGGGCTATAAGGGTCGCGCGGCGGTCCACGAGATCCTTCCCGTCGTTCCCGAGCTTCAGGCCCTGATCGCCGATCGCGCGCCGATGGTCGAGGTTCGCGCCGCGGGCGAGCGGCACGGCTACCGCCCGATGCAGCGCCGCGCCCTGGAGATGGTCGCGGCGGGCAAGACCACCATGGAAGAGGCGTCCCGCGTCGTGTTCCTCGACGCGGCCTACGCCCAGTCTCCGTCCCAGAAGGTCGAACTCAAGCTCGCCGCGTAAGCGCGGCGAGCCCAAAGGCGACCCCAGGGCCCACCCTAGGCGTTCGGGCTACATCCGAACGCCCGCGTAAGGCGCCAGGGCCCGGAGATCGGCCATCAGGCGGGCGAAGTCCTCGGGCAGGAGCGCCTGGGACCCGTCGCTAAGAGCGTGCGCGGGATCGGGATGCATCTCGACCATCACGCCGTCCGCGCCCGCGACCATCGCCGCCTTCGCCATCGGTCCCACATATCGGGCGACGCCGGTGCCGTGGGAAGGGTCCACGATCACCGGAAGGTGGGTGTGCTCCTTTAGGACGGGCACCACCGCCAGATCGAGGGTGTTTCGGACGTAAGCCCGGTCGATCGGCACGACCCCGCGCTCGCATAGGACGACGTGAGGGTTGCCCTGGCTCAGCACGTACTCGGCGGCCAGGAGGAACTCGTCCACCGGGGCGGCAGGCCCTCGTTTGAGGAACACCGGCTTGCCGCTACGGCCCGCCTCGATAAGCAGAGGATAGTTCTGCATCGAACGGGCGCCGATCTGGAGCATATCGACGTGCTCGGCCACCGCCGCCACCATGTCGGGGCTCATGACCTCGGTGATCGTGGCGAGGCCCGTCTCCTCTCCCACCGCCTTCATGATGCGGAGGCCTTCCAGGTGGAGCCCCTGGAAGGCGTAGGGCGAGGTGCGGGGCTTGAAGGCGCCGCCACGGAGGATCGTCGCGCCCGCCGCCTTCACCGCGTCCGCGGCTTGCCGGAAACCCTCGTACGACTCCACGGAGCAGGGACCGCCCATCACCACGAAACGGCCAGGGCCGATCGTCGTGCCCCGAACCTCGACCATCGTGTCCTGGGGGTGGAACTCCCGCGAGGCGAGCTTGTAGGGATGGCTCGTCTGGGTGACCTTGGCGACCTCCGGCATCGCGCCGAGCGCGGCCTCTAGGTCGGTGCGCTGATCCACACTGAGGGAGGCCGGGACGCCCACGGCGGTGCGATCCTCGCCCGGCAGGACCAAGGGCTCGACGCCCCGGGAGCGGATGGCCTGCGCCACCGCCTCGATCTGGCTTTCCGTCGCGCCCAACTTCATGAGGACAATCATGGAAAGAGGTTACTAGGCGGGAAGCATCGACCGTCGGCAGGGCTTTCGGCCCAAGGCCGTACGACCGATGCTCCGGCCCTCCTAGGCCTTTCGGTCCTCGCCTCAACGCTCTTAACCTCCCCCCGTTTAGCTTATGATCGTGATCGTTAACAAGTGGTTTCTAGGGGCGGTGTCCGGGTTGGCGATCACGGGGACGGCGGTTCAGCCGTACCGCCCGGTCGTGGTGTCAGGAAAGTCGATGACGCCGACCTACCGGAGCGGCGAGTTGCTTTGGACCGCGCCGGTCGACCGGCCGCTCCGGCGGGGCGACGTGGTCATCGCGGACGGTCCCGACGGCCCGGTGATCAAGCGCGTCGCCCTGTTGCCGGGCGACCGACGTGGCCAGTGGCTCAGCTACGAGGGGTGGATCGACATGACGACCCTGACCGCGCCCAAAAACCCTCACGCTCGGGAGAAGATGCGTACCTGCTTGGTGCCGCCCGGAACCGTGTACCTCCTGGGAGACGATCTCGACGTCTCGATCGACTCCCGAACCTTCGGTCCGGTCCGAATGGAGAACGTCCACCGTCTCGTGATCGACCCGCGCGAACCCGATCCGGAGGCTCCGGTCTCCAAAGAACCGCCCCGGCGCTGGATCGCGGACGCGATTCGCGAGGGCATGGGGCGCTGGGCGATGCGTTTGGCGAGCCTCCCGCCTGTCGAAGGCTAGAGGAAGCGAGCACAAGCCAGGGCGGCGATGGCGCCTATCCCACGAATTTGTAGCCTACGCCCCGGATCGTCAGAAGACGGACGGGATTGTCAGGCTCAGGCTCGATGCGCGTCCGAAGCCAGCGGACGTGGACGTCCACCGTGCGCGCGGACACGAAGGCGTCGCGTCCCCAAACGCGGTCGAGGAGGGTTTCTCGAGAAAAGACCTGACCAGGATTCTTGGTGAAGAACGCGAGAAGGGCGAACTCCTTGGGCGAGAGGGGGAGGGCCTCGCCGTCGAGGGTCGCCTCGTGGCTGCGAGGATCGATCCGCAGGTTGCCGCGCTCGATGGTCTCCTGCACGGCCTCGCCGGTGGCGCGTCGAAGGATCGCCTTGACGCGGGCGCTCAGCTCGCCCAGGCCGAAAGGCTTGGCGAGGTAGTCGTCCGCGCCGAGCTCCAGGCCCTTCACCCGATCCTCTTCGTCGGCGCGGGCCGAGAGGAAGAGGATCGGAACGGAGCTGTCCTTACGGAGGGTACGGCAAAGGTCGAATCCGCTTCGTCCCGGAAGCATGATGTCGAGGATGACGAGGTCGGGCCGGACCTTGCGGAAGATCCGAAGCGCCTCCTCCGCCGAGTCGGCGGTAAAGGTCGAGAAGCCCTCTCGGCGCATTCTCGTCTCCACCGTCTCCAAGATGGCGGGCTCGTCGTCCACGATCAGCAGCTTCATCAGCGTTCCACGGTGGATCTCTAGCGTATCCGGCGCAGTGGCCGTTCCCGCACGATGCATAGCCTATTACACACGAATATTGTTAAGACCGAGTTAGCATCTGCGCGAGCCTTGTGAGGAGACCCTCCTACCGGCCCGCGACGATCTCGACGTTCGCCCTCGGCACCGTGACCTCTTCGCCGTCGCTCAGGCGGGCGCGCAGGACCCGAACCTCCGTGCCGGATTCCAGCGTCACGAGGGTGGCGGGAAGCTCGGTGACGGCGCCGAGCTTCCCGAAGTAAGGCTCGCGGATGCAACGGATCGCGCTTCCCACCTTCAGCTCGAACGACGAGGCGTCCGGACTCTGGGCGGCGGTCTCCTGGAGGGGGACGACGATCTCCGGCCGGATGACGCCCGCCCGGATCTGGGTCGCTCCGTTCAGGCTCGCCGCCTTGCCCTCAAGGCTCTTCAGCAGGTCGAAGGTGCGCTCCGCCATCGCGAGGTGGCCAAAGCCTTCGGTCACGAGGATCGTGAGCGGGATCGGCTCGGAACCGGTAATCGCCACCCCGATGTCGTAGCCGAGATACTTGACGAGGTCGCTGTCGCGCAGGCCGCCCGCGATCAGGCCAAGCGCCCCGACCTCGGCGGCGCGCGTGATCGCCTCGTAGGCGATCCCCGCGCCGCCGACGAGGATCATCCCCCTGTCCGTGTCCTGGATGTGCTCCGGCCCGAGCGCCACGTCCGGGCCGGACACCGCGACGCGCACCGTGCCCTGCCGCTCGCCGCCCACCCCGAAGATGCCTTGTACCATCGCGCCCCGGGTCTCGACGATCGCGCCCTCCTCGGGCATGACCTCGGCGATCACACCGTCGAGGTAGGCGTCGATGTCCACCGGGGTCGAAGGCTCGCGCACGAGGATCGAGCCGGTGACGGAGGAGACCTCCTCGACCGTGCCCGTATGGGCGCTCGTCACACGCTGCTTGAAGAGACGCCCGAACAGCCCCTTCGTCTCCGCGATCAACTGTTCCTTGGCGATCGGATCGCCCGCCTTGAGGTTGATCGCGCCCGGAACGTCGGCGGGCTCGATCCCAAGCTTCTCGGCGATGCGGATCGTCTGGAGGATGCCGGGAAGTTGGGCGCGGGCCACCACCGTGCTCGGACCGACCCGGTCCCCCTTCGCGACCAGCACATCGCCCTTGATCGGCAACCGCCGTACACGACGGACCACGATGTCGCCGCTGACGGTGAGTCCGGGGGTGTATGCGCTGGCCAAGGTGGACGGAGGCTACCTCAGGGCGTTGAGCGATAGGAAACGCTTGACGTCCAATGGCCTAAGCGCCAACGCCCTCTCGCCTCGTAGTACCTCTCGTGCTTCTCCCCGCCCTTCTTCTCGCCCAGACCAAGGCCGCCTCCTGCTGCGATCCGATGGCCGCCTTCGCCAAGGACCCGAAGTTCGCCCTCGCCCACCCCGCCCCCGCGCCGCTTCGGTGGCAGGCCACGACGGGCAAGGACGTGAGCTTCCCCGCCAAGGACGGCACCTCTGCGAAGGGGTTCTACGTCCCCGGCAAGAAGGCTGGGATCGTCATGTGCCACGAGTACTGGGGCCTGAACGACTACGTCAAGCGCGAGGCCGAGACGCTCCACGCGAAGACGGGTTACGGCGTTCTCGCCGTCGACCTCTACGACGGTAAGGTAGCCACCGATCCGAAGACGGCGGCTGAGTACATGAAGCAGGCCGACCCTAAGCGCGACGCCGCGATCGTGAGCGGAGCCGTCGCCGCCCTGCGGAAGGGAGCTTTGGGCGCGAAGTACGCGAAGCTCGGCACCATCGGGTGGTGCTTCGGTGGCGGATGGTCGCTCAACACCGCCGCAGCGGGCGGCTCGGCGGTGAAGGCGTCGGTCGCCTATTACGGAATGCCGCCGCAGGACGTCACCCCGATCAAGGCTCCGGTGCTGTTCGTGTGGGCCACCCAGGACGAATGGATCAACAAAGGGGTCGTGACCGGTTTCAAGGCGCGGATGAAGGCCCAGAAGAAGCCGCTGACCGTCCTCTCCTACGACGCCGCCCACGCTTTCGCCAACCCCTCGAATCCCAAGTACAAGAAGGCCGACGCCGCCGACGCGATGGCGAAGACGCTGGCGTTCATGAAGAAGAACCTGGGCTAGGGCGAGACCTTCTCGAGCCGCTTCAAGGTCTTGGCGGTCGAGTTCGCCCAGATCGACCAATCGGACGCTCGTGAGGAGGCATAGGTCAGCATGCCGAGGCCAAGACCGGCCTCGGCGCTTCGGATTTCGTCCTCTTGGTCGTCGATCCTTTTCGCGAAGGCCTCAGGGTCGGTCGGGGCATCGCGCAGGAAGCCGCGCCAAAAACCCAGATACCTCCGCTTGGCCCGCGTCATGCTCGCGGAGCCGTGCCGCTTCCCTTGGAGAAGCGCGTACACCGCCGAGACGTGCCGATGGGTCGTGGCCTTGAGATCAGGATAGGGCCGCAATGCTTCGAAGACCCGTTTGCGCTCGGGACCTTCGAGGCGCAGACGGGTCACGCCGTCGAGAACGCGCTCGGCGACGTTCGCCCAATCGGCGAAAGGCGCTCCGATAGGATCGCCCCCGTCGCGGAGATGGCTTGCGATGCGAGCGGCTGCTCGGAGCCCTCTTTCGTCCGGAGTGGTCTTCGCGAGGACGAGCGCCACGGACATGAGGTTAAGCTCAAGATCGGGCGAACCCGATGAGACGAAGGACGCGTCCGAATCCTCGTTTTCCAGCTTCGTCCACCTCGGTGAGAAACGGGGAAGCTCGGCGGCTTTCGCCACGACGGCGGCCAATCGCCGGACGCCGGGATCAGGATGGCCTGACTGTCGCATGAAGTCGTTTTGAAGGCGATGGAGCGCCGCCTGGTTCTGTCTCAGAACCTCTATGTAGGCGACCCGCGCATCCTCCTTCGCCGGAATGGCGGGCTCTCGCTCGGTCGCTCCGATGAGCCCTTCCGCCTGCGCGGCGTCGGCCTCTCGCGCCAGCATGAGATCGGGCACGTACCCGGCGCCGATCCCCACCAGAAGGATCGTCCCGAAGAGAAGCCAGAGCGCTCTTCGCTTCATCGACCTGCCTTCAGACGCGCGTTCGCCGCTTCCAACCGTTGGGTCCAGGCGAGCCAAGGATGGGGGGCGCCTCCGACTACCGGGGTGAGGTCGGTGTATCGCCCCGTGCTCTCCGCCCGTTCGATCTCTTCGGCTCTCTCGCGCACCGCCCCGACGAACGCCGAACCGCCCGTCGGGGCGGTTCGGAAAAAGCCGCGCCAAAAGCGCAGGTACCGTTCCTCGTCCCGGGTCCGGCCCACGCGCGGCCCCTCCTCCTTGTTGCGGCGTTCGAACTCCACCGCCGAGTAGGCGACGCGTCGCCGGAAGGCTTCGCGCGGCTCGAGCGGCGGGCCGAAAGCGTCGGCGACCCGTCGCCGGGCGGCGGCGTCGAGCCCTAGGACCGCCGCTCGGTCGAGAGCCCGCACTCCGAGGAGGGCGGTGTAGAGCGGGGCGCGGGCGCTTTCCTGAAGGGCGAGGTGCCGGGCGATCCGCGCCGCCGCCCGAAGCCCGCGTTCGTCCGTCGCGCGATCGACGATCGCCTTCGCGGCGGAGTGGAGGGAGCCGGTCGTGATCTTCTGCTCTTCTTGGCCTCGATAGTCCCAGGCGTTGTCCTCGACCGTCGAGCAGAAAGGCCTTTCCGAAGCGACGGCCATGGCGTCGAGGTACTTCACAACGTGCGGCGCGGGCGTCTTGATCTGTCGGGCGTAGTCGGTTTCCAAGAGCGCCGGGGCTTGGGCGTACTTCGTCGCGGCCGCGACGTAGAGAGGCCGCGCGTCGTCCTTCCCGGAAGGATTGGGGGACGGTGGAAGGGTCAGGAGACCTTCGGCGCGCGCCCCACGCATCGTCGACACGATCATCAGGTCGGGCACGTAGCCCGCCAGGATGCCCACGAACAGGAGCGCGCCGAAGCCTCGCCAGATCCAGGTGTTTCTCACCGCGCCATCCTCGTCTTCAACTTTTCCAGTTCGTTCGCCCAGGCGCTCCACGGCGGGGCCGAGGGTCCTGGAAACAGGACGGGAGTGCCTTCGAATCTTGGATCCGTCGCTTCGACCGTCTTTCCTAGGATCGTCGCATCGAGCGGCTTTCTTCGGAACTGGTCCCGCCAAACATGGATGTAGCGTATCTCCTCGCTCTTACCCGTCCAAGCTCCCATCCGCCCGGCGGCGCGCTCGCGTTCGATGCGCGCCACGACGCGGCTGAACCGCCGCCGGAACAGGGAAGGGACCTCGGGCGGTGGACCCAGCGCCGCGATCAGCCCCCGAGGCGGAACGTGCAAAGCCTTGGCCCGATCGAGGATCGTGTTCGCGAGGCCTGTCCAGAGTTGGGCCGCCCGCAGGTTCGCTTCCCGGTCCAGCAGACCCGCGACGCGCGTCGCCCGCATCAGGTCGGACTCGTCTTTCGCCCGTCCGGCGATCTCCTCGCCTGCCGAGACGACGTAGGCGTCGGGTTGCTCGTTCCAAACGATCCCCCCGATCGGCGTCGTCGGCTGCGGCAACGCGAGGGGATCGTCCCCGCTCCAGTCCGTCTGCGGAAGTTTCGAGGCGGCGACCGCCGCGTCCACGAAACGCACCGTCGAGGCGTTGGGCTCCCAGCCTCGGCTCTCCGGGTGGAGTCGAATACGCTGGGCCGCCGCCTTGTTCTCGTACAGAGCCTGCCGGAACGCGCGTTTCGCGTCGCGCCCCGGGACGACGGGGGCGGCGGACGGCTCCAGCAGGCCCTCATCGAGGGCCGCGTGCCGTTCGGCGGTCAGACGCAGGTCGGGAACGAAGCCCGTGAGGATGCCACCGACGAGGAGCGTTCCGAAAGCCCCCCAGAACCACGCCTTTCTCACGCCTTAACAACGCGTCGTCCGGCGGTGGGGTTGCACACGAGAAAGGGGCGGGAACATGTCGTTCTCGCCCCTTTCTCTGACGTCCTCCCGTCTCGACTATGCGGCGAGTGTCATCTTGCGCTGAGCGTATCCGAGGCTCCGGTCCATCCAGAACATGAACTCCTCGACGTTATCGAGGATCTCTCGCGGCATCTTCACGTACTCGCGCATCGGCTCGGCGTCCTTCGCGGGGCGGAGGGGACCGGCGCCCGGAATCTCCAAGGCGGCGCAGAGATCGTCCGGTCCCAGCTTGAACCCGACCTCCTCTCCCACGAGGAAGGCGAACATCTTCTCCCCCGTGTAGATCCCCATTCCGCCGAACATCCGGCGCGCCTTCACGTCGTGGGCCTCGGCGGCCCGCATCATCTGCTCGTAGCGTAGTGGACGGTAGACCATGGAATCCTCCTCGTTCGTGCTCATCCTTCTTTGGATGAGTCGGCGGGCTCCTCAATGGCCCGACGTGGTGCATTGTACGACGGCTTTTCCCCCGGCGCCAAGGAGTTTTCGCGGTTTTGTCGCCTAGGGTGCGGAACCTTAAAGAAGGCGGGCGGGTCTATGGCCCTTTTGCGAAAGACGTCGCAATAGCGCCGAAATCACGAACGCCTCAGGTTGAGAGGCGGTAGCGATCCCTCGATCTCGCGCCGGTGCGCCTCCGCGAAAGGCGGCAGTTTGAGCGACTCGCCCAGCTCTTCCGGCCGCTCGTCGGCGGTGAAGCCGGGGCCGTCGGTAGCGATCTCCAGAAGGGTTCCCCCCGGTTCCCGGAAGTAGATCGATCGAAAGTAGTCTCGGTCGCGCACCGGGCTGACGTGGTAGCCCGCCTCAACGAGCCGTTCGCGCCATCCGGCTTGGGCCTCGTCGTCCGCGACCCGCAGGGCGAGGTGGTGGATCGTGCCCGCTCCGCTCTGAGCCCGCGTCCCGCTGGCGCGTCGAACCTCTAGACTCCGCACGGGCCCGCCTCCGGCGATGCCGAACGTCGCGACCTCACCGTCGAAGGCCGACATCCCGAAGCCCAGAAGCACGAGCGTCTCGCGCGTCGCCTCGAACGACGCGGTCTCCAGACGAATCCGGTCGATAGGACCGAGGGCGTGCTCCGGAGGTACCGGCAGGCCGGGCCACGCGGCGGCGAGGGGCGGCTTCGCGACGGGCACGATCCGGAGCGGCAATCCATCCGGGTCTTCGAACTCGAGCGCGCCTTGCTCGTCTCGTCGTCCCTCCAGGCGATCCGCCCACCAAGCCACGGAGTCGGGTCGCGCGGCGAGATCGATCCGGCTCGGCGCGCCCGCGCCCGTTGCCCCGCGCGGAGCCTCGGAAAGCGGGAAAAAGGTCAGAAGCGTCCCCGGCGTCCCCCGCCCGTCTCCATAGTACACGTGGTACGAACTGGGGTCGTCGAAGTTGACCGTTCGTTTGACCAGCCTCAGGCCGAGCGTCCCAACGTAGAAGTCGAGGTTCGCCTGGGCGTCCGCGCAAAGACAGGAGACATGGTGGAGGCCGAGCAGGTCCGAAGGCACGTTCCTCCTTCTACGCGGAACCTTCGACTCTTCTCGCGCGCCCTAAACGCAAAGGGAGAGTTTTAATGGAGAGGAGAACGGTGCGGCTGCACAGCGAAGACGGGCGATGGCTTGAGATGACGGTTCAAGGAGACCGTGCGATCGCCTGCGTCAATGGGGCCGAGCCTTTTCCGTTTAGCTTCGAGAACCTTGGGTTCGCCGCTCAAGGAATGGGCTACCAAGCTTGGGGAACAGGCGGACACTTCACCGTCCGGCACGAACGAGCGGGAGTCGTTGTGGAGTTCCAAGGGCCAGGGGAGAAGAGCTTCGCGGCGTCCCGTCTTTCCTTGGAAAGCTTCCGGGAGAAGATCGACGAAATGGACGCGCTCGCACTCTCGGGCGGTCACGCCAGTATGATCTAGGCATGGATATGCAAGCCGCCTTCGCGGAGGTGATCGAGAACTTCCCGCGCCAACACCTGAGGACTCGTTTCCGCAACCATTTCGGTCTTCCTGACTCTGCGTTTGGAAAGGAGACCTTCGCGCGCGGTTCCGTTCAGGTCCCGCTCGACCGTCCGCTTGGCCATCTCCTCCAAGAAGAGCCTGAGAAACTAAGCGCGATCGTCCTCGCGGGGCCGGCGACGGAACTGGGGATCGACCGCCACCAGCCCTCCCCCACCGATACGCTAGCCTCTCTTCTTACCGAGGACCGCCTGTTGCTCGTCCACGGCGTCACGGCCCGAATCTACGCTTACCTGCCGCCCGGCGAGTCGGAAGCGTGGGTGCGCCGGATCGGAGTACCGAAGGAACAGCGTCCTAGCGCCAAGCCGGCGGGGCCCGTGCTGTCTCGACGCCAACGCGCCGCGATGGCGGGAAAGCGGAAGCAAGTGAAGAAGTCGCCCCCTCGGCGCCGCCATTGACCGGGGCAGGGAAGGGAGTCGAGGCGGTTGGCGTCCCGATCGATCTCCTTTCCAAGCTTCGAAGGGGCCGCGGTGGGGAGGGTCCCGGTACGGTTCGGGGCTTTCGTGTAACCTAAGCCTTGAATTCCCATCCTCTCTTTCCTACGGGAAGAGAGACCAACCACTATGGCCGTTGCGACGATTCGGGACCTGACCGTACGGTACGGGTCGTTCACCGCCCTTAAGGGCCTGACCTGCACCGTGCCCGAGGGATGCACGGGCCTTCTCGGGCCGAACGGCGCCGGTAAGACCACCCTTCTCAAGACCCTGCTCGGGTTCGTCAAACCGACGAGCGGTTCCCTGGAGATCATGGGGCAGCCCGCCGGGGGGCGGGCGATCCGCCAGCAGGTGGGACTGATGCCGGAGCAGGACTGCCACATTCCCGGTATGAGCGCGGTGCAGTTCGTCGCCTACGCAGGCGAACTGGCGGGGATGCCCAAGGATCATGCGATCGACCGGGCGCACAAGGTCCTGCGCTACGCTGGCCTTGGCGAGGCGCGTTACCGGAACGTGGAGACCTATTCGACGGGCATGAAGCAACGACTCAAGCTCGCCCAAGCCCTCGTCCACGGTCCCAAGCTCCTCCTCTTAGACGAACCGACCAACGGCCTCGACCCACAAGGGCGCGAGGAGATGCTCGATCTCGTCCACGACGTGAGCCACGGCAAGGGCATCCACGTTCTCGTCTCGTCCCACCTTCTGCCCGACATCGAGCGCACCTGCGACCGCGTGATCGTCGTGATGGGCGGTGAGGTGCGGGCGGAGGACACCATCGCGAACCTCAAGCGCATGGATTCGGCCATCGTGGACGTGGAACTGCGGGAACCCGTCGCCCTGTTCCCCGAGACGGCGGCGAAGAAGGGCCTGGAGACCCTTTCCGTCCATCGAGGCGTGTACCGGATACGGGGCGTCGGTGCGCACGACGCCATCCAGCGGGCCGTCCTTGAGGCGGCCCAGGAGACGGGCGCCCAGATCCGTGGCTACACGGCCGCCGAGCGAAGCCTCGAAGAAGCCTTCATCCAAGCGGTGACCACTCCCCAATGAGCAATCTGATCGGAAGCGACCTAACCGCAAACGGCTTGGCCGGAGGCGAATTCACCCCCATCGCCGACCTTTCGTATCGCAACTACGATGGCCCGCTTCTGACGCCCACCTTCCGTTGGTGGACCATCGCGCGGAACACCATCCGCATGGCGACCAAGAACAAGTGGCTCTGGATCATGGCGATCCTGGCGGGCGCCTACTTCGGCATCGTCATCATCGAGATGTTCGTGGTCGACCGAATCGCGCAGAGCGCGCCGAACGGCGGCCTCGCCCAGCAGGCCCTGCTCAAAGGCTTCCGGTGGCGCGAGCAGTTCCTGCACGGCTTGGGCTACGCCCAGATGCCCAGCATGATCATCGCCCTCGTCGTCGGCGCGGGAGCCATCGCCAACGACAACCGGGCCAACGCGCTCCTCGTCTACCTGAGCAAGCCCTGCTCACGGTTCGACTACGCGTTCGGCAAGTGGGTCGGGGTTTTCCTCGTGCTGTTCGGAGCCCTCGCGGTACCATCGCTCGGCTTCTTCGCCTACGGCGCCCTCAGCTTCCGCGATCTGGGCTTCTTCGAGCAGGACCCCTACCTCCTCCTGCGGCTTCTCGCCCTCCTGCCCCTGTGCGCCGCCCTGAACGCTTCGCTGGTTCTGGCGATCTCCAGCCTGTTCAAGCAGGGACGCCTCGCGGGCGCGGTCTACGCGGGCATCTACTTCCTGGGCTACTTCTTCACCCAGACGATGAACTTCGTCTGGCAGACGAGTCACTTCCGCTTTGGGAAAGGCGCCCCGCGCGCGGACGCGGGCGAGCTTCCCCTTGTCGGGGACTTGTTCTACTGCAGCGTCGATGGGCTCCAACTCGGCCTCGGGAAGGCGATCCTGAAGGCCAAGGGCGTAAACCTTTTCGGAACGCCTGGCCCCCGCTTCCCCGTTCCCGCTCCCTCGCTCCCCCTCTGCCTCGGCGTCGTCGTGCTGATCGTGGTGGTCAGCCTAGCGATCACCTGGAAGCAGGTGCGAGCGGTGGAGGTGGTCGGGTGAGGACGCGGCGTCGACGGAGAGGGAGAACGGCTTCCCTTGCCGGAGGAACCCTTTGATCCAGTTCTCCCACGCCTCCAAATGGTACGGCGAGGTGATCGCCGTCAACGACGTGTCGTTCACCCTTGGACCGGGCGTAACCGCCCTGCTCGGGTCCAACGGCGCGGGCAAATCGACTCTGATGAAGCTCGTGACGGGTCAGATCCGGCCCTCGACGGGCGACGTGCGGGTGTTCGGCCAGACGCCGTTCGCCAACCCCGAGGTCTACCGGCGGCTGGGCTACTGCCCGGAGATCGACGCCTTCCCCGAGCACCAGACGGGACGCTCCTTCGTCCAGACGATGGCCCGTTACTCCGGCATGGGAGCCGGACTGGCGAAGCGGCGCACCGAGGAGGTGCTGCACGAGGTCGGTATGGCCGAGCGTGCCAGCCGCAAGGTCGGCGGCTACTCCAAAGGCATGCGTCAGCGCATCAAACTCGCGCAGGCGATGCTCCTCGACCCCGACGTGATCGTCCTCGACGAACCCCTGAACGGCCTCGACCCCGTGGGACGCCGCGAGTTTCTCGCCGTGCTCCAGGGACTTGCCGACCGGGGCAAGACGATCCTCGTCTCCTCGCACATCCTGTTCGAGGTGGAGCAGATGACGCGCTCCATCATTCTGCTGACCCAAGGTCAGCTTCTGGCTCAGGGCGACCTCAGCACGATCCGGCGCTACCTCGACCGCTTCCCTCAGCGCATCCGCATCGAGACCGAAGATCCACGCCGACTCGCCGAGCGTCTGGTGGGTCTCCCCTACGTGCTGGGCGTCGAGATAGACCCGCGTGGCACGAGCATCGAGGTCCGCACCAAGGAGCCGGACGCCTTCTACGACGTCCTGGGCACGCTGATCCTGGAGGAGGGGCTTCCCATCGGAACCTTCCACAGCCCCGATAACGATCTCGAATCGATCTTCCGCTATCTCACGACCACGTAAGGCGGCGTACCGAACTAAGATCGAGAAAAAAGGGACGCGTCCGTTTCCGGCGCGTCCCACAAGAAGGGTTAAGGCCGTCCGGAAAACCGGACCAACGCGAGCATGGACGAACCCCGAAGTCGATTGTTCATCGGATTGAGAGTCTGTTCAGAATTTCGGGCAGCTTATTCGCAAGTTCCGAGTTGGTGGCGAGGATCGTCGCGCCCGCCTCGCGCCCGAGTTCGTGCAGCTCTTTCTCCTTGTGCCCCGCGTGGGCGACCGTGGGAACGCCCCGCGCGCTGAGAAGAGCGATCAGCGCGCCTGGGCTTCCTTCGCCCAGATTGACGACGGCGGCATCGGCGCTTCCTTCCTCCGGGACCTCCCGCAGGATCACTCCTTCGTGCCCGAGCAGGCGTAGGCTCTGCCGGAGCTTGCTGCTCCACATCAGGTTGGTCTCGAAAAGCCAGACGGTCATGGTTCTAGTGTGCGCGACCCGTCGTACACTGACGCATGGCGAAGCGTTTTCTTCCTTCGAAAGCGCGGGAGTGGGGCGTGGCAGCGCTGTGCGTCATCGTCTTGGGCGGGATCTTCTTGCCGGTCTACGCCTCTCAAGGCCTAGCCTGAGCCACGGTCGGATCGCGCGCGATCTCGGGAACCGCCACCGTCTTGGCGCCCCGTGGTATCGAGACGAGAACGAGTACGCCATCGAGCGGGTTCCGCCCGGCCGAAGCTACTCGTACGCTTTTCGGGGCGTCATCGCCCATGGCGCGATCTATCGGATCGTCGTCGATGGCCGGGCCGAACTCTGGCGCGTCAACGACGACGAGCGGCGTCCCAAGCGACTTGCCGCCGACTAGAGACCAAG
Source organism: uncultured Fimbriimonas sp. (assembly GCA_964516175.1). Taxonomy (GTDB): domain Bacteria; phylum Armatimonadota; class Fimbriimonadia; order Fimbriimonadales; family Fimbriimonadaceae; genus Fimbriimonas. The sequence goes on from CAZEWR010000041.1 coordinate 28,331, forward strand.
CTCCCGCATCGCCGACGTCGGCAGGATCGCGTGGACGCCCTTCGTCTCGTTCACGATCTGCGTGATCCGAAGGTCGGCCTTGAGGCTGATGAGGCTCAAGGCGACGTTGCGCGAGACGCCCAACGCCGAGGCCAGACGATCGACGAGACCGCCCAGAGCGTCGTACATCGCGTCGTCCAACGCCCGCCCGAACCCCATCGTCAGCAACCCGGCAGGCGTGTGCGCGTACGGAAGGGCCGGGGCCGAGCCCTTGTGGAGCGTCAGCGTCAGTTCGACCCGCGCCATGGGGCACTCCAAGGCGATGCCCGACGCCTCGCCGTCCCCCTGAACGGCGTGGCCGTCGCCGAAGGAGAGAAGCCCACCCGCTACCTCGACCGGTAGGAAGAGGCTCGAACCCGCCACAAGCTCCTTGCAGTCGAGGTTGCCTCCCACCCGGCGCGGCGGGGTCGTCGAATGAGGCCCGTCCGCCGCCGGCATCAGCCCCACCCATCCGAGAAACGGGCTGAGGGAGAGCGAGCGGCCTTCCGTGTCCGTCGCCCGGTCGCCTTCGATCCGCCAGTTCGTGCCGTAGCGTGTGTCCGTAAGTCCCAGCCGCTCGTTGAACTCGCTGGGCCATCCCCCGGCGACCGTCCAGCCCCAGGAGCCCGGCTGAACGACGTCGAACCGAATCTCTAACGCGTCGCCGGGCTCGGCGCCCTCGACCGCGATCGGACCGACGAGGGCGTGGCCGTCGCCGGGAGATTCCATTTTGACGGGGCTTCCGCTGAGGTCTGGCTGCTCCATGAGGTGCCACCCCGCGTCGTAGGTCGAGGTGACGATCCGGTCGCCCGAAGCGATCCGCAAGATGGGCGGCATCGTTCGATCGAACCGCCCGTGTATGTTCTCACGCGTGGGTCGAAGCTCGTGGGTACTCATGGTTTCCTAGAAGGTCTTGGGGTCGATCGCGACGTGCCGGATGCGCTCGCGCCGCCAGGTGTAGGTGATGTGGACGAGACCGTCGCGGGTCTGGATCACGGCGGGATACGAGTATTCGCCGGGCTCCGTCTCCAGATCGAACGCTTTCGTCCATCGCTCGCCGTCCTTCGAGAGCGCGACGCTGAGCGGGGTGCGCCCCTTGGGCGTGTCGTTGTAGACGAGGAGAAAGCGGCCGTCCCTCAGGCGCAGGGCGTCGGTCCCGGCGTTCGGATTGAGAACCTTGAGGAGGCGCATCGGACCCCAGGTTTGGCCCGCGTCCTCGGAATCGATCGCGAAGAGCCGCTTCTGCTTCGTTCGTCCCACCGCTCGGAGGCGATCGCCGTCCAGAGAAAGGAGGCTCGGCTGGATCGCGTCGATCTCGGGACCGTTGACCGGAACCGTCCGCGTCCAGGTCGAGCCGAAGTCGGTTGTCCGCTCGAAATGGACGCGCCAGCCATCCATTTCCTCGCTGGAGCCACAGAGGATCGTGCTGTCGGGCAGTTGGATGGGTTTGTTCTTGATCGGCCCGAGGATGCCATCGGGAAGGCGGCGCGGCGCGCTCCAGGTCCGCCCGCCGTCCTCGGAGATATTCAGCATCCCGACCCAATCGGGAATCCGGTCCGCGACCTTGTAGAACAGCATCAGCGGCCCCTTCGCCGGTTGGAACAGCACCGGGTTCCAGCACGGATGCCCGTCCCCGTCGGCCGCCTTCTCCGGGATCGACCAGCCTTTCGCGTCCCGGCGCGCGACGTAGATCGCCACGTCTTTCGCCCCTTCGTGCGTGCCCCCGAACCAAGCCGCGACGAGGCCGCGCTCCGTCTCGGCGAGGGTCGAGGCGTGGCAGGAAGGGAAGGGCGCCCGTTCGTAGACGAACTCGGTCAGTAGGGGAAGGAGCATCGATCCCTTCGATTTTGCCCTATCCTGTCGTACGATCAAACATGCAACGACGCGATGATTCCCGCCAAGGCTGGCGGCGTGGCGCGCTGACCGTGCTCGGCCTCCAAGCGGTCCTCTTGCTCGTGGCGGCGATCCTCTTCCCGATCTTTGCCAAGGCGGAATCGTATTCCGGCCCGGGCATGAGCACGCGCCGGGTGGCGAACGAACTAGGCCATCTCTATGCGCAGACCGGCCGCTGGACCACCGCCTTCGAGGAGTTGCGCCCGCTGTTGCGCCGCCTTCCCCTCCGCACGTTCGAAGCCTCGTTTATGCGGCTAACGACGAAGGGCGATGAGGCCGAATATCTGATCGGCGTGAACGGGTCGGTGCAACGCTGGCACGTTGGAAGCGGGGGAGGCCCCGATCTCGTGGAGGGTGCGGTCGCCTTGGGGAAGGTCGGCGTTCCGCGTTGATCCGTCGTAACATAGGGCCATGGAGGGGCACGAAGATCCGGTTCGAGCTCGGGAGGCGGTTCGTCGGGCCGCTTGGCAGGGCGCAAAGCGGCTGTTGGGAATAGAGGCCGTCCTCCTCGTTCTGGCGGCGATCCTCTATCCCGCGTTCAATCAGATTAAAGTTGGACCCAAACTGAGTCCTCGCACGGTCGCCGGCGCGATTCAAGCGGTACGACGAGAGACCGGTCGCTGGCCCGTCGCCTTCGACGAGGTACGCCCTAAGATCACCTTCGACGACCGTCTGGGCCCCCACCGGGTGAGCTTCGTGAAGACGGCGGACCGGGGCGAAGAGGCAGAGTACGTCGTCGCCTTCGACCGTAGCCTGCAAGCCTTTCGCCTGGACACGCAAGGTGCGCTCAGCAAGCTCGGCCCGGTCGCGTCCGGTACCCTTCCTAGGTGAGCATTCGACCCATGGAGTGGGCGGGAGACCGCCTGCGCATGCTGGACCAGCGGGTCCTTCCGGGCCAGGAGCGATGGCTGGAACTGCGAGACGCCGACGAGGTCGCCGGGGCGATCCGCGATATGGCGGTACGGGGCGCCCCCGCCATCGGGATCGCCGCCGCCTACGGCATGGCCCTCGCCGCCGGACGCGGCGACGATCTCGCCCAGGCGAAGGCCATCCTCGCCGCCTCCCGCCCGACGGCGGTCAACCTGTTCTGGGCCCTCGAGCGCCTCGCCGCCCTGCCCGCCGAACGTATCCTGGAAGAGGCCCAAGCGATCGAACGCGAGGATCTCGCGATGAACCTCGCCATCGGCGAGCACGGGGCCGCCCTCGTGCCCGAAGGCGCGAACGTCCTGACCGTCTGCAACACCGGGGCTCTCGCCACCGGCGGCCACGGGACCGCCCTCGGCGTGATCCGCTCTGCGCACACGGCGGGCAAGGGCATCCACGTTTGGTCGTGCGAAACCCGCCCGCGTCAGCAGGGTCTTCGCCTCACCGCCTACGAGCTGACCAAAGAGGGCATTCCCTTCCACAGCATCGCCGATTCGGCCGCCGCGACCCTGATGAAGGACGGCAAGGTCGATCTCGTGATCGCCGGGGCCGACCGGATCGCCGCCAACGGCGATACCGCGAACAAGATCGGCACCTACATGCTGGCCGTCCTCGCGAAGGCGCACGGCATCCCCTTCTACATCGCGGCCCCGACGTCGACCCTCGATCCCACCCTTCCCAACGGGGACGTCATTCCGATCGAGGAGCGCTCCGGCGAAGAACTGACCCACGCCGAAGGCGCTGCCGTCGCCCCGACGGGAACCCCCGTCTTCAACCCCGCCTTCGACGTCACCCCCGGCTCGCTGATCACCGCGATCGTCACCGAAGCGGGTGTCCACGAAGGCCCATACGCATTCCTCACGGACACGGCCATCGGCGCCCTCTGACGAAACGCCATCGATCTTGGGAACCGGCGACAAGGGCGCCGCCGCTACTATTAGAGAGATGTACGCCGTGGTCGGAACGGATGGGGTCGTATACGGGCCGGTGGCCGTCGGGACCCTATACGAATGGATCGCCCAAGGACGGCTCGTGCCGACCTCGGAACTGATCGACCGGCAGGGACGGCGCCTGTCCGCCTCGATGGCCCCCGAGCTCCAGGGCGCGTTCCAAGTCCAGGCCTCAGCCGCCTACCCGCGCCCCGATCCCTACGCCATACCGATGGCCTATCTCCCTTCGTCGAAGAAGAAGTCCACCGCGATGTGGCTCGCCTTCCTCCTCGGATTCGTCGGCGCCCATCGCTTCTACCTCGGGCACAAAGCCTCCGGCGCGGCGATGCTCGTTCTCAATCTCGCCGTCTTCTGCTTCGTGAACGACGTCGGGGTCGCGATCATGCTGGCGATCGTTACCACCGTCTGGCTGATCGTCGACATGGCGATGATCGCCAGCGGCGCGCTCCGGCAGAAAGGGACCTAGTCCTCGTCTTCGTCGTCCGGCATCACGTGGTAGTCGAGCTGCACCAACCCCCCCTCGAAGGCGCGGGTGCCCTCTAGCAGGAGCATCGTCGGGCGGAACCCGCCGGGGAACAGCGGCACGCCCCGACCGAGCAGAACCGGGTGCATCGAGACCGTAATCCGGTCGAGCAGTCCCTGCTCCAGGAACGAGCGGACCAGCTCGCCGCCGCCGACCAGCCACACGTTCTGCCGGTTCTCGGCGTTGAGACGCTCGATCAGGGCCGGAAGCGCGTCCGAGAACTGTTCCGTCTGGGGTGTGTCCGTCGTCAGGTCGGGACGGCGGCTCACCACGATCGTCCGCTTGCCGGCGTAGGGCCAGTCGCCCATCCGGCGCACCACCTCGTAGGTTCCGCGGCCCATGATCAGCGTGTCCACACTCCCGAAGAAGCGCGAGAAGCCGTAGTCCGCGTCGGTGAAAAGCCAAGAGAGGTCGTCGTCCGGCCCCGCGATGTAGCCGTCGAGGCTGGTGGCGATGAAGAGCGTGACGGTCACGCAGGGAAGGTACCCCGTCCGGGGACAACGGAGGCCGGTTAGACTAGAGCCCATGAGCAACGACGCCCAACGCATCGCTCTCGTCGGCTGCGGCCAGATTGCCCAGCAGCACATGCAGAAGTACGCCACCCTGGAAGGCGTCCGCATGGTCGCCTTCTGCGACCTTGACGAGGGCGCCGCCCGCCGAGCCGCCGAGACCTACGGCGGCGACGTCCTGACGGACTTTCGCGAGGTTCTGAAGCGCGACGACGTGGACGCGGTGGACGTCTGCCTCCACAACAATCTCCATGCCCCGGTCACCATCGCCGCCCTGGAGGCGGGCAAGCACGTCTACTGTGAGAAGCCGATGGCCGGCTCCTACCGCGACGCCGAGGCGATGCGCGACGCCGCCCGCCGAACGGGCCGGATGCTCCATATCCAGCTCGCCCACCTCTACGCCCCCGAAACCCGCGCCTCCCGCGAGCTGATCGCGGCGGGGATGCTCGGTGACGTCTTCCACGCCCGGAGCGCGGGCTTCCGGCGCCGAGGTCGGCCCTACGTGGACGGCTACGGCGCCGCCAATTTCGTCCGCAAGGCCCAGGCGAGCGGCGGCGCCCTGTACGACATGGGCGTCTACCATATCAGCCAGGCCCTCGATCTCCTCGGCAACCCGGAGGTCGCCCGCATTTCTGGCAAGACCTACCAGCGCGTCCCTATCGATTCTGCCCGCGAGGCGTCGTCGGGTTACGACGTGGAGGAGCTGGCGGTGGGCCTCGTCCGCTTCGTGGGCGACCGCTCGTTGGAACTGGTCGAAAGTTGGGCCGCGAACCTCGACGGCTTCGGCGGCTCCTACGTCCTGGGCTCGCTCGGTGGCGTCCGCCTCAGTCCGTTCGGCTTCTTCCACAACGTCGGCGACCTGGAACTCTCCTCGACGGTCGACCTCGGAGCCGCCCGCTTCCGCTGGTCCAACGTGCGCGGCGATGGCGCCCACTACGAGGGCAGCCAAGCGCACTGGCTCGCCGCGCTCCGGGGCGACGTTCCCCTCCTGCCCACCGCCGAGATCGCCTTGAACACGATGCTCGTCTCCGAAGGCATCTACCTTTCCCAGAACCTCGACCGCGAGGTCACCGCCGACGAGGTGCGCGCGGCGTCGGTCAGCACGGCGATCGAGATCTGAATCGGGGCGTGCGCGACCGGCTCGATCTTTGACTCGCGTCTGACTTTTCCTTTTTTAATGCGGTCTTATAACCGCAACCCTCCCCTCCCTGGCATCGTCTGAAGCCCACCATGAACGACAACCCGAAAACCAGCGAGCCCGTCGAAGAGAAAGGCGACCCCAAGAAGGTCGCCGAAGAACAGGAGAATCCGAAGCAGCACGGGAGCGAGGTCCACAAGGGAAGCGAGGCGGGCGGCGCCCCCGGCGAGGGCCGGACCGGAACCGGTCTGGGCTCAACGGATTCGTAGGCCATCCGGCGGGGCGGGGCTTTGCCGGAGACGCCGGGTTCGTCGCCGCCAACTCGGCATCTGGCGATCGCCGCGAGGAACCCAGCCCAGAGGGAAATAGGGATCCTCGGGACGCCGAGCCTATGTCGCGTGCCATGCCACACCCCTCCTTTGCCGGGAACGACCCTACTCCATTCGCATTGGGAGATCACGCCCAAAGCGCCAGAGCCCGATCGCCAACCAGATGAAGCACGCGATGCCGACGGGAAGAAAGATCGCGTTGAGCTGGAAATCACCTCCGAGGGCCGCTCCCGACCCGACGAGAAGCGTAAATAGGGTGACGAGCGCCGGAAGGGTTACTCGATTGGCGGTGACTTCGGGGTGCTCCTGCCGGGGCGGCAAGATCGCCTCGCCCGGTGCGAGAGGTCGTCTCAGCCAATGACGGATCTCTTCCGCCAGAAGTGGGATGTCGCCTCGCCGAGCAGGAAGGTGCGTCTTCTCCGGGTCGGTAAGGACCGCGAGATCCAGAAGTCGTCCGTCCCTTAGTTCCAGGGCGATGCCGTGTGGCAGGTATGTGGGACGGACGATCGAACCGCCGTCGAGAGAGAAGGCGGTCCTCAGGCCCTCGTAGACGAGCCATCCCTCGGCGAAGGTGACCCAGCCCGTCTTCTTTCCGATGGTTCGTCCCTTTTCACCGAAGATCGTCAGGGTCACGGGCAAGGCGTCCGTCCTTGTCGCGAGCGTCGGAAGGGCGGCGTGCGCGTCCGCATCGGGACGGCGTTTCCGCACTGTACGGAACAACGCTGATAAAGCGACGCCGCCAAGGACGACAAGGTCGATCCATTGGTGGAGGAGGAAGATCCAGGCCAACGTCGCCGCCACCCAAGCTCCAAGCTTAGGCGAGAGACGAACGAGCGCGGGACGCTCGACGGCGTAGCCCGCGACGTTCCAGCGAAGAAGCCACCCGGTCGCGGTGGTCGGATCGTCCGGGCGTCGTCGCCAAACCGCGTAACGCGCCATCGCCTCATTCTGCCCGAACGCTCGAAAATCCTGAACGGCCGCCTAGTCGATCATCGACGGCAACTCGCGGCGAAAGACGCCGCTACGCCAGAAGACCCAGAGAAGAGACATGGCGGCGACGATCCCAAAGAGGATAGGCCCCGCGATCGAGCCGTTCAGCGGCCCGGCGCAGATCATGAGCGTGGATGCGATGAAAAGCGCGATCCCGTAGCCGATCGCGTTACCCATCACCTCGGGATGAGGAGCGCGCGGCGGAAGGATCGATCGTCCCGAGGGACTGACGCCCCGTTGCCACTCTGCGACCTGTCGCTCCAGGCGATCCCGATCCTCCTTCCTCGCGGGCGCCTGCGTCAAGCTGTCGCTCTCAAGGGGCGACAGCTTGACGCGTCGGTAATCCATCATGTCCAGTTCGGTCGCTTGGCCGTCGCGGCAGGAACCGAACACGTCCTGGGGTTTGAGGCTGAATTCGGTGCGAACGCCTTCGTACACAAGCCACCCGTCCGCGAAAGTGACCCATCCGGTTTCCCGGCCGGTCAAACGACCCTTGTGGCGAATCTCCAGGCAGACGGGGATCGCTTCGAGGTTTCCGGCCACGGTGGGAAGGGAAGCGTGCCTTTCCGTGTCGGAGCGGCGGAACTTCCACGCGCCGAGGACCGCCGCTACCGGAGCGATGGCTAAGACGGCTAGGACCTGGCCGACGTCCTCTCCCTTCGCGCGGGAGGCGTAGAGCGTACCGACCATCGCGCCAAAGGACAGCACGGAGGCGAAGAACGCAAACCAGTCAAAGCGGTGGAACCGCTTTCCCCACCGGAAGATCCAGCGCGCGGCGGAGACCGGATCTTCGGGCAGGCGTCGCCAAGAGGCCACGCCGTCCACGACCGCCGGTGGCATCGCCACCGCCCCGACCGACTTCGGCGTTTCGAATCCCGCCCTCACGCGCCGGACCGATGGCGGGGAGGCCGCCCCAACCGTCCGCTCCGCCGGTGCGGAAGAGGCGGCTTCGAGGCGAGACTCCGACATGGTCCGGACTTAGAAGACGCCTTTGAGCTTGCCCGTCGAGTCGCCCAGGGTCTCGGCGGGGACGCCCATCGTGTCGAGCATCGAGAGGAACAGGTTCGTCAGAGGCGTATTGGGCTCGAAGGTCATGTGCCTCCCGCCTTTGAGACGACCGCCCGCGCCGCCTGCCATGAGCAGGGGAAGGTCGTCGTGGTTGTGGCGGTTGCCGTCGCTGATGCCCGCGCCGTAGAGCAGCATCGTGTTGTCGAGCATCGTGCCGTTCCCCTCCTTGATCGACTTCATCCGGTTGAGAACGTAGGCGAGCTGTTCCACGTGGAAACGGTCGATCTTGGCCTTCTTCGCCAACTTCGCCGGGTCGCCGCCGTGGTGGCTCATGTCGTGGTGGCCCTCGGGAACGCCCGCCTGGACGTACGAACGGTTCGAGCCGTCGTTGGCGAACATAAACGTGCAGACTCGCGTGAGGTCGGCTTGGAAGGCGAGGACCATCATGTCGCCCATAAGGCGCAGATGCTCGCCGTAGTCCTGCGGGATACCGCGCGGCGCGGCCATGCCGGTGGCGGCGCGCGCCGCCTGGGCCGACTCGAACTTCTCCAGGCGCGTCTCGATGTCCCGGACGGCGGTGAAATATTCGTCCAGCTTGCTCACGTCGCGACCGCCGAGGGAAGCCTTGAGGCGTCCCGCGTCCTCGCTCACGAAGTCGAGGATCGACTGCTTGAGCAGGCGTCGCCGCGCGAGGCTCTCGCCCTGCTCCGCCACGTCGCCGTTGCCGAACAGCCGCTCGAACACGAGGCGCGGGTTCGTCTCCTTCGCGACGGGCTGGGTCGCGCTCTTCCACGACACGTTCGAGGAGTAGGCGCAGGAGTAGCCGCTGTCGCAGTCGCCCGCGAGGCCGCTGCGCTCGCAACCGATCTCAAGAGAGGCGAACCGCGTCTGGTTGCCCATCCGCATGGCGGCGACCTGATCGACGGACGGACCGTTGTGGATGTCGCTGCCGTTCGTCTTCCGCGGGTGGACGCCCGTTAGCCAGCAGGCGGTGGAGCGCGCGTGGTCGCCAGGGCCGTCACCCAACTCGAAGGCGTTGTGCTGGGCAAGACCGGTCAGTACGTTGAGCGACGAGCGGACGCCTTCCAAAGGCTGGAGCGTGTTCGGGAGCGCGCCGACGAGCGCGCCGTCGGCGGCGGGGGTCCACTGCGACATATTCACCCCGTTCGGCACGAATAGGAACGCCATGCGTACGGGGTCTTTGGGGGCGGTCGCGGCGAACGCGACCCCCGGCATCATGCGCTCGAGGACGGGGAGGGCCATCATCGCCCCCGCGCCACGAAGGAACGTTCGTCGGTCGATCGGGTTCATTTTCCGCTGCCTTTTCGTTTGAGGAAGGGGTCGCTGGTCACGACCGCGAGCACGAGGCTGTCGAGGCGGTAGCCGCCGCTCTTGGTCGCCTCCACCGTGGCGTCGAGCGCGCACTTGTCCTTGAAGTCTACGCCCCTTCCGAGGGCGTACGTCAGCATCTTTTCGGCAAGGGCGTGGGCGAACTGGTCCTTTTGCTGGAGGACGATCTTCTTGAGCTGGGTCGGGCCCCGGAACGATACGCCGCCCGGCAGGGTGCCCGAGGAGTCCACGTCGAACTTGCCCGCCTTCGTGCGCCAGCGCCCGATCGGGTCGAAGTTCTCCATACCGAAGCCGATGGGGTCCATCTTCTGGTGGCACACCGCGCAGGCGGGATTTTTCCGGTGCTGCTCCATAAGCTGCCGCAGGGTGGTCGCCTCCAACTGGTGCGCCTCGGAAGGAATATCGCTCACGCCGGGCGGCGGGGGCGGCGGGGGCGTCCCGAAGATGTTCTCCAGCACCCACTTGCCCCGCTTGGTGGGGCTCGTGCGCGTCGGGTTGCTCGTCACCGTGAGGACGCTGGCCTGGCAAAGGACGCCGCCCCGGTCGGCGGGAAGCTTGACCCGGCGGAACTCCTCGCCGGTCACGCCCTCGATCCCGTAGTGCTGGGCGAGCCGCTCGTTCACGTAGGAGTAGTCCGCGTCGATAAAGTCGGTGATCGGTCGCCCGTTCTGGAGGATGGCGAGGAAGAACCGCTCCGTCTCCGTCCCCATGTCCTTCCGGAGGGCGGGCGAAACCGGGAACTGCTTGGGATCCGGCTCGACGATCGCGAGCTTGCGTAGACCGAGCCACTGGGCGGCGAAGTTGTCCGCGAGGGCCCCGGCGCGCGGGTCGGCCATCATGCGCTTGGCCTGGGCCTTTAGAACGGCGGGCTGCACGAGCTTGCCCTTCGCCGCGAGATCCATCAGCTCCGCATCGGGCATGGTCGACCAGAGGAAATAGCTCAGGCGCGAGGCCAGCTCGTAACCGTCGAGGGCGCGCACCTTCGCGACGGAACGGGGCGGGTCCTGCTCCAGCCGGAACAGGAAGCGGGGCGAGGAGAGGCAGGCCTGCACGGCGAGTCGCATCCCCTCGTCGAACGAGCCGCCCTTGAAGCCCGCCTCCCAAACCGGCATCAGCCGGTCGAGGTCCTGCGGGGTCGGGGGACGGCGGTACGCCCGGGCGGCGAAAGCGGTGAGGAACTTGCGCGCGGTCGCCTCCTCCTGGCCCTTCTCCGGCTCGAACGGCACGATCCGCCGGTGCGACGCAGGATAGGTCACCGCTCCCAGCGGACCCACGAGCTCCGCCGATTCCACGAACAGGTTTCGGTCCGCCTTCGTGGCCGCGACGTAGTAGTCGTTCGTGAACTGAAGCCCGATCCGGTGCGTTCCCTCTGGGATCTTGATCGGAAGCTCGAACTCCCGAACCTTCTTGTCGCTTACCACGAAGGTCGTGAGCGGCGCGTCGTCCAGGCGCACCTCCAGCTTGGGAGCCTCAGGACCGGCCAGTTCGCCGCGTGCCCGGATGCGGAGCCGGTAGTCGCCCGAGGTGGAGAGCTTGACCTCCTTCGAGGCGACGCCGCCGCTCGATAGCATCCGTCCGCCGTCGCTCTCCTCCCCCGTGCCGGTGAAGTCGCTCCCCGGATAGTGGCGCGTAAAGGTGCGCGGCACCGCGACCGCCTCGCGGGCGAGCTTGTCCGCGCTGTCGAGCAGCTTCTCCATCAGGAGGGGCGAGACGGAAAGCACGTCGCCCATGTTGTCGAAGCCGTTCCCGACGTCGTCGCCGGGGAAGTCGTCGGCGGGCCGCGTCGTCGTTCCCAGCAGGTCGGCGACGGTGTTGTTGTACTCCGCGCGGTTCAACCGCCGGAGGGTGACCCGACCGGGGTCGGAAAGACGACACTGGGCGTTCAGGGCGTCCTGGGTCCACCCCTGGAAGGCCGCGCGCTGGACCTTAGGAAGACCGCCGGGCGGCATCTCGCCCGCCACCACGCGGCCCATCGCCTTCTCGATCGTGCCGAGATCGGCCAGGGCCTGCGCCTCGGTCTTGTACTTCGCGAGGTTAAGGCCGGCGGCGGGCGACGTCGCGTTGTGGCAGGCGACGCACTTCGCATCGAGGACCGCCTTGACGTCGCGGGCGAAGCTCGGCGCGGCGGAGCCCTTCGCGAAGGCCTTCTTCGGGACGGCCCGGCGCACCTGCGCGGCGTCCACCGAGCGCAAGGTCGCCACCCCCATCGTGCCTACCGCCAGCGCAAGCGCGGCGGCACGGATCGTCGTCGTGCCTCTGGTCCTCATCGACGATTCTATTGTACGGGCAATACGCGATTAGAAGGAGGTTTCGGCGCTAGACTCCGCAAAATCGGGCCGATTTGCTCGGAAGCGCGCGATAGAGGGGCGCCCACTATCGCGCGCTCAAAGACGCTACGCCTTGCGGCGGCGCCTCAGGAGGCCGAGCGCGAAGGGAGCCGCCGCCAGCGGGCCGGGGACCGTGGGGGTCGCTCGCAGGTTCGTGAACGAGAAGCCCAGGTCGTTGTACTCGTAGGGGCCGCCGTAGAGATCCTCGAAGTAGACCGCCGTGGCCGTGGGGGAGTAGTCGAAGTCTACGAGGGCGTGGGCGGAGCCGTCGGGATTGCGCGAGGCGTCGCCGCTGTAGAAGTCGTCGCCCGTGTTGTTCACGTGCAGGCGGAAGATCAGTTCGGTGCCCGCCGTGAACGAGCCGAGGTCGACCACCGCTCCCACCGCCGAGTTCTGATTGTTGAAGATGATCCCGAGGCCGTCCGAGGGCGAGTCGAGGTACAGGTCGTTCGAGTAGGCGGCCGTCGTGCCCAGGTAGGTCGCGTAGACGTGGCCGGTCTGGCCCACGAACAGGTTGGCCCCGGCCTGAGCCGACGCGGCCGCCGAGACGGCGAAAGGAGAGACGAGAGCGAGCGAGACACGAATCGAGTTCATAAAGGTCCCCGAGGCTAAAAGCCTCGTCGGGGATCATGTTACGACCCGGAGAATGGACTGTCCGGTCTTGTCACGCCCTTGTCACGCGACGCGGGGCAATCCTGGCGCTTCTAAGGGGAGAGGGCCGCGTTCCGAAATCGGAACGCGGCCCTCTCGACGTCGATCGACGCCCTTTTCAGAGAGCGGAGGCCACGCGCGAAGGGTCTTCCACGATCTGCGGCCCGCCGGGCGCGCAGGCGATCTCGATGTGTTCGGGCGAGACCTTCTGGATCAGGGTCGCGAGCTGGAGACTCTCCTCTTCCGTCAGGCCCCCCATTGCCTCGCGGATGCGGTCGAGATGGCCGGGATAGACGCGGTCGAAGAGCGCCTCGCCCTCGTCGGTCAGGCGGACGTACACGATCCGTCGATCGGTCGTGTCGCGCTCGCGCACGGCCAGCCCTTCGCGCTCCAGGTTGTCCACGAGCACCGTGATGTTGCCCCCGGACTTAAGGATGTACTTGGCGATGTCGCGCTGGGCCAGAGCCCCGTGGATACGCAGCGCCTTCATCGCGCTGAATTGGCTCGCGGTGAGCCCTTCGACCATCAGCCCACGGCTGACGCCGGCGTGGAGCGCCTCGGCGGAGCGGACGAGGCGCACGTACGCCTGGACGCTGGGCTCTTGGTTGGGTCTCATACGGTTCTCAGGAAGGCGGCGCCACGTTGCGTCGATCTTATCATAGACCATTCTAGGTTAAATCTTCGACAACGGTGGTTTTTTTCGCGCCGACCGGTAATTGCCATGATGGAATCCGACTTCCCGACTCCCGATCCTGGACTCCAGGCGCTTGTCCAAGAGTACGCCGCCGATCTCGCTTCCGTCGGCAGACGCTGGCGCCTGACCCGCTCGCCTCTCCACCTTGACCGGATCGAACGGCTCGCCGCCGAATGGAACGCCCGCCTCGAGCGCCTCCCCTTCGCGGAACTCTCCCCCGCCGGTAAGATCGACCACACCCTCCTGCGCAACCGCCTCGTCCGCCACGAGCAGGAGGTCCGAAGGGGCCGTGAAGAGGTCGGACGCCTCCGAACCCTTCTCCCCTACGCCACCGCGATCGAAGCCCTGGAGGAAGCCCTCGCCGCGATGGTCTTCCCGGAGCCGCCCGCCGCCGCGAAAGCTCTCGGCGCGCTCGCCCGCGAACTCGCCGACCAGGAGCCGCCCACCGATGCCGTCGCGGCGTCGTACGCCAAAGAGCTTCGGGACGCGCTCGTCCGCTGGAGGGCCTTCCACCTCGGCTACGACCCGAACCTCGACTGGTGGGTGCGCCAGCCGCTCGAAAGCGCGCTAGGTGAGATGGAGCGGCTGGCCGAGGACGTGCCCGAGGCGGGCGAGATCCCCGGTCGCCCTGTCGGACGCGCCGCCTTGGTCGAAGACCTCGCCCAGGCGATGGTTCCCTACTCGCCCGAGGAGTTGATCGCCATCGGCGAGCGCGAGTACGCGTGGTGCCTGGACGAGATGCTCGAAGCGTCCCGCGAGATGGGCCACGGCGACGACTGGCGCGCCGCCCTCGAGGCGGTCAAGGAGACCGCCGTTCCGCCCGGCGAGCAGCCCCGCGTCGTGCGCGAGCTCGCCCTCGAGGCGATCGCCACCGTGGACGACCTCCTCACCGTTCCCGATCTCGCGAAGGAGACGTGGCGGATGGAGATGATGGCCGCCGAGCGCCAGAAGGTCAACCCCTTCTTCCTCGGCGGCGAGACGATCATCGTCTCCTATCCCACCGACGGCATGACCCACGACGAGAAGCGCATGAGCATGCGGGGCAACAACCCCAACTTCTCCCGCGCCACCGTCCAGCACGAGCTTATCCCCGGCCACCATCTCCAGCTCTATATGCTCGAGCGCTTCCGCCCCTACCGCGAGGCGTTCGAAACCCCCTTCTGGATCGAGGGCTGGACCCTGTACTGGGAACTCCTCCTCTGGGAGCGCGGCTTTCCGCGCACCCCTCAGGAGCGGATCGGGATGCTGTTCTGGCGGATGCACCGATGCGTCCGCATCGCGTTCTCCCTGCGGTTCCACCTGGGCGAGCTGACGACCGCCGAGTGCGTGGACGTCCTCGTCGACCGCGTGGGCCACGAACGGGCGAACGCCGAAGGCGAGGTCCGCCGCTCCTTCAACGGCCTCTACCCGCCGCTCTACCAAGCCGCCTACATGATCGGCGGCCTTCAGTTCCGGGCGATCTCCCGCGAGCTCCGCGCGAAAGGGTGGTCCTTCCGTCGGGTCCACGACGCGATGCTTCGTGAGAACCAGATGCCCCCCGCCATGATGCGCCTCGCCCTCCTCGGAGAGGACCCCCCTGCGGACGGCATGCCGGAGTGGCGCTTCGACGACGCCTCGGAAAGCCTCCCCTAGTGGGTGAGGCGGATAGACTAGGCCCTATGCGCATCCCTGTCATCGACTCCCATACCGGCGGCGAACCCACGCGGGTCGTCCTCGAAGGGGCGATCCCCCTCGAAGGGACGACGATGGCGGAGCGGCGCGCGGACTTCGCCGCCCGCTTCGACGGCCTGCGCCGGGGCATCGTCCGCGAGCCGCGCGGCTCCGACGTGCTCGTGGGCGCCCTCCTCACCCCGCCCGTCTCCCCGGAGGCCGCCTGCGGGGTGATCTTCTTCAACGACGTGGGCTACCTCGGGATGTGCGGCCACGGCACGATCGGCCTCGTGGAGACCCTGCGCCACCAGGGTCGCGTCCAGCCCGGCCCGGTGACGATCGACACCCCCGTCGGCCCCGTCGTCGCCACCCTGCGCGAGGACGGCGACGTCTCCATCCGGAACGTCCCCAGCCACCGCCACCTCGCCGACGTGCGCGTGGAGGTCGAGGGTGTCGGGACGGTCGTCGGCGACGTCGGCTACGGCGGCAACTGGTTCTTTATCGTCCACGAGCCGCGCTTCGAGATCGACCTCGCCCACGAGAAGACGCTCACCGAAACCTGCTGGCGCGTCCGCCGCGCCCTAGCGCGCGAAGGGATCACCGGCGAGGATGGCGCCGAGATCGACCACGTCGAGCTGTTCGGCTCCGGCCCCGTCGTAGGCGCCGATTCCCAGAACTTCGTCCAGTGTCCCGGCGGCGCCTACGACCGCTCCCCCTGCGGCACCGGCACCAGCGCGAAGCTCGCCTGCCTCCACGCGGCGGGCAAGCTGGCCCCGGGCGAGGAGTACCGCCAAGCCAGCGTCACCGGCAGCGTCTTCCGCGGCTCCGTCGAGCCCTTCGGAGACGGCGTCGTTCCGACCATCGTAGGCCGGGCCTTCGTCACCGCCGAGTCCACCCTCCTCCTGAGCGACGACGATCCCCTTCGCTACGGGATCTAGGGGGTGCTCGAGACCGAACGCCTCTTCCTGCGCGAGTTCACGATGGACGACGTTCCGTCGCTCCACGCGCTGGAATCGATCCCCGAGGTCGTGCGATACCAGACCTACGAACCCCGAACGTTCGAACAGGCCCGCGAGGTCGTCGAGGAGATCGTACGGGGCCAGGATAGGCTGCCCCGCCGCCATGTCGAACTGGCCGTCTTCCACGAAGACGCCTTCCTTGGCCGTGTCGGCGCCTGGATCGAAGACGGAAAGGCGGCCCTCTGGTACGCCTTTCTTCCTGGAGCCCAGGGGCGTGGTTACGCCACCGAGGCCGTTCGCGCCCTGATCGCCACCTTGGACGCCGATCGGCTCACCATCGAGTGCGATCCCCGTAACGAGCCTTCCTGGCGACTCGCCGAGCGGCTCGGCTTCGTCCGTGAGAGCCTTGCCGAACGCGCCTACGAGTGCAAAGGCGAGTGGGTCGATTCGCTCGTCCTTACCCGAGCGCGGGATGCGAGCGGGCAGTCCGCACCTTAATCAAGCCAAGACGCCTATGCTAGAGGCATGACGCCGCTGTCCCTCCTGCTGGTCTCGACCTTCTTCGCCTCGCCGAAGGGCGACGACGGGGCTGCCGGAACCGCTAAGGCGCCCCTGCGGACCGTCGCCGCCGCCGTTCGAAAGGCCCGGGGCGGACGGGTCGTGCTCCTCCCTGGCACGTATCCCATCGAGGCCACCATCGAGATCGGCGAGGCGGACCGGGGTCTCACGATCGTCGCCCAGAAGCCCGGAGCCGCCCGGCTTCTGGGCGGAAGAATCCTGCGAAGGTGGACGCCTTCCGGGTGGCCCCGCATCCTCGTCTGCGACCTCGCGCGGGACGAACCGATTCCAGACCTCGGAACGATGTCCCGCCGGGGCATGGGCCTCCCCGGCCACGTTGCCGGACTCGAACTGTTCTATAACGGCAAGCCCATGCCCCTCGCCCGCTATCCCAACGCCGGTTGGCTCCGCACCGGCGCGACCACGGGCGACAAAGCCTTCGTCGTCGCCGACGAGCACGCCAAAGCCATCCGGGGCGACGACGTGTGGGCCCTTGGCTACTGGCGGTTCGACTGGGCCGAGTCGTACGAGCGGGCCGACCTCAAGGACGGCGCCCTCACCCTGGGCGAGAGCCCCGTGTTCGGCCTGGCGGCGGGCCGCCGCTACGTCATCCTCAACGCCCTCTCCGAACTTGACGCCCCCGGCGAGTGGTACCTCGACCGCCCTGCGAAGCGGCTTTACTTCTGGCCGCCGACGGACAGGGGCGAGGCGGTTGCGAGCACGCTGAACGGCCCGATGTTCCACATGAAAGAGGCCGACGACGTCACCCTGCGGGGACTCTGCCTCGAGGTGGGCCGCGCGGGGGCCGTCCGCGTCGAGGGCGGGACGAAGGACCGGATCGAGAACTGCCTGATCCGGAACTTCGGCAACGACGGCGTCGCCTTCGTCGGCGGCACGGACTCGGGCATCGCGGGGTGCGACCTGACCGGCCTCGGCGACCGCGCGATCACCCTGAACGGCGGTGACCGAAAGACCCTCGCGCCCGCCCGGCTGTACGCCGACGACAACCACGTCTGGGCCTACTCGCGCTGGACCCGCACCTACCAGCCCGCCATCGGTATCGGCGGGGTAGGTAACCGCGCCGCGCGTAACCTCATCGAGGACGCGCCCCACAACGCCGTCCTCCTGAGCGGCAACGACCACCTTCTCGAAGGCAACGACGTGCGCCGCGTCTGCCTGGAGACGGGTGACTCCGGCGCCTTCTACATGGGGCGCGATCCCACCATGCGGGGAACCGTCATCCGGAACAACCGCTTCCGCGACCTCGGCGCGCGGGTCGAGACGGAAGGCAACTTCACCGAGGTTATGTCGGTCTACCTCGACGACGGCTACCCGGGAACGACCATCGTCGGCAACGTCTTCGAAGGACCGGGCACCGGGATCATGCTCGGCGGCGGCCAGGACAACACGGTCGAGGGCAACGTCTTCGTCGGCAAGAACCCCGCCGTCCACCTCGATGCGCGGGGAAGGGGCTGGGCGAAGGACATGATCGTGAACCCCGGAGAATGGGATTTCGAAGGCAAGCTCCGCGAGGTGGACGGCCCGTTCTACGCCGCCCGCTACCCCGCCATGAAGGACCTCGCCACGCGTGGCTTCCGCGACCCCACGGGGACGCGCATCGTTGGCAACGTCTCCGTCGGCGGTCGATGGCTTCGCCTCCAGGATGGGCTGACGACGAAGGACTTCGTCGATGAACGCAACGTCGAACGACCCTCCGGCGCCTTGCAGGACGCCCTGAAGGTGATTCCCATCGACCTCGCGAAGATCGGCCTCCGGACGAAGAAGGGAAGACCCTCCGAGCTCACCGCGAAGCGCCGATCGCCGTAGGTGCGGAGTCGACCTACCGCCAGCCCTCGACCCGCGCTCCCGCGAACATCGCCCCGCTCGCGAGCGCGGAGCCGGGCGTCGAGAGCGCGTAGAGCCCCAGGTCGAAGCCCGTCGCCGCGTCGAGCCGAGCCACCGTCTCCGAGGAGAGTTCCACGTCCAAGGCCGCCAGGTTGTCCTGGAGCTGCTCGACCTTGCGCGCCCCGAGAAGGACCGAACCGACGCCGGGCTTCTTCAGGAGCCATGCGAGCGCGACGCGGCTCATCGAAAGCCCCATCGTCTCCGCGACCGCCCGGAGCGCGTCGACCGTGTTCCAGTTCGCCTCTGTGAACAGCGTCTCGCCGAACGGGTTTGGTCCGCTCAGACGGCTCTCCGCCGCCTTCGGGTCCTCCCGCGAGTACTTGCCCGTCAGCAGCCCGTAGGCGAGCGGGCTCCACGGAACCATCGCCATCCCCTGCTCCCGCGCGGCGGGAATGTGTTCGCGCTCCACCGAGCGCTCGACGAGCGAATAGAACATCTGCAGCGCGATCGGGGCCGGGGCGCCGTGGGCCTGGGCGAGCGTCGCGACGCGCGTCGCGAACCAGGCGGGCACGTCGGAGAGGCCGTAGTAGCGGATCTTGCCCGCCTTGACGAGGTCGCCCATCGCCCCGACGATCTCCTCGGCGGGCGTGACGCCGTCCCAAACGTGCATCCAATAGAGATCGACGTAGTCCGTCCCCAACCGGCGGAGCGAATCGTCGAGCGCGCGGTGCAGGTTCTTGCGCCCCGACCCGCCCCGGAGCGGGCTCGGAGCGGCATCGACGTCGCCGCCCGTGTCGAAGTTGAAGGCGTATTTCGTCGCGAGCACGACGCGGTCCCGCAGGTTGCGCTCGGCGATCAGCCGTCCAAGCAGTTCTTCGCTCCGCCCGCTGGAGTACACGTCGGCGGTATCGACGAAGTTTCCTCCCGCCTCGATGTAGGCGTCGAAGATCGCCGTCGAAACGTCGTCCGTCGATCCCCAGGCCGCGTTCCCGAAGGTCATCGTGCCGAGCGCGAACGGGCTGACGGGAAGGCCGGAACGGCCGAGGGTCCGCAGATCGGAAAGTTTCATCGCAAAGCCAGTGTGGGCCTCCCGATGGGTGGAAGCGGTAGGAGGTTGCGACACGATTCTTGGACGATCCTGCACGGGTCGTTTCCCGCGCGCGACGGATCGGGAATGCTAGAGAACGTGGCCGCCCCCATAGACCTGCAGCCCGGACTCCACGAGCTTGCCCGCCTGGTGCGCGAGGCGGTCGGCCCCGGCGGCGAGGAGCGTCGCCTGGGACCGGTCTGGGCGATGCGCGCGGCCCGACCCACCGAACCCGCCCACGCGATGTACACGCCGATGCTCTGCGTGATCGCCCAGGGAGGCAAACGGCTCCTCGTCGGCGACGAGCGCTACGTCTACGACGAAGGCCGCTTCCTCCTGAACTCCGTCACCATCCCGGCCGCGGGCCAAGTCATTGAGGCGACGCCGGAGCGGCCCTGCCTCTGGACGATGATCGAGCTCGATCCGTCGATGGTCCTCGCCGTGATCGCCGAAGCGGGGCTCGCCAACGACGCCGACGTTCCCCCTTTGCGGGCGATGGGAGCTCCCGTTCTCGACCGCCCCACCCTCGACGCGGTGGTGCGTCTCCTGCGCCTCTTCGAATCGCCCGCGGACTTCGACTTCCTCTCCCCTCTCCTTCTCAAGGAGATCGTCTACCGCCTGCTCACGGGTGAGCAGGCTCTCCGCTTGCGGCAGATCGCCACCCAAGGGGGACAGGCCCATCGCATCGTGCGGGCCGTTCAGTGGCTTCGGGAGCATTTCGACCGCCCGTTCTCGGTCGAAAGCCTCGCTTACGAGTGCGGCATGAGCCCGTCGAGTCTCCACCATCAGTTCAAGGCGGTCACCGCCATGAGTCCGCTCCAGTTCCAAAAACGGATGCGACTCCAGGAGGCGAGTCGCCTGATGCTCGCGGAAGGGCTCGACGCCGCGAGCGCCGGTTTCCGGGTGGGCTACGAGGATCCCGCCTACTTCAGCCGCGAGTACCGGCGCTTCTTCGGAGCCCCGCCCCGCCGCCACACGACCCGCCTGCGAAGCGAAGTCTGAATTCTTCCGGGAAGATCCAAGAGGGGCGCCCGTCGAGCCGGTGGGGCGCGTGTCCTCTCCCACCTGACCCGAGTGTCCTTCCACTCTTGCTCGACGGCGCGAAACCCCGCGTTTTATCCTCGAGGGCGCAAAGGACGACGATACCAACCGCCCGCCAGGGCATCGCTTTTCGAACGCGATCCGACGTATAGAAAGGTACATGGCCGAGACCTCTCGCTCGCTGGAGCTGCTCGAACGCATCGAAGGGCAGGCTCCCAAAGACAACCCGCGCCTCCAGAACTCGCTGGCGGCCCTGCGCGACGCCCTGAAAGGCGACGCGGCCCAGCGCGAAGAGGCGCAGAAGATGCTCGCCGACTTCGAAGAGGCCTACGCCAAGCTCACCGCGCCCGCCAACCGGCTCGGCATCTTCCTACACTGGCTCGACGGCAAGTCGGAGTCCGACGAACGGCTCGCGCTGATCGCCCTCGGTGACCAGGAGTTCGTCGCCCAGGTCGATCCCAAGGCCGAGATCACCGAGATCGAAACCGGGGCCCGCGTCAAGGTCAACGAGGCGTACGCCGTCGTCGGTCTGCTCCCCGCCAGCGGCCAGGGCTCCATCCAGAAGGTGGCCGACGCCTTGCCCGACGGTCGCCTGCGCCTCGGCGACGGTACCCCTGGCCGCGACGGGCGGTTCGTCGTGCGCGGCGACGCCCTCAAGGACGCCACGATCAAGACCGGCGACGAGGTCCGCGTCGATCCGACCGGCCGTATCGCGTTGGAGCACTACGAGAAGCAGGAGAGCCGCGACTACTTCCTGGAGCAGGTGCCCGAGATCCCCTGGGAGAAGGTCGGCGGCCAGAAAGAGGCCATCGCCCTCATCCGCGACACTATCGAGACCCCGCTCCTGCACCCGGAGATCTACGAGCGGTTCGGGAAGAAGCCCATCAAGGGCATCCTGCTCTACGGCCCTCCCGGCTGCGGCAAGACCCTGATCGGCAAGGCCGTCGCGTACAACCTCGCTAAGGAGTACAGCAAGCAGGTGGGCCACGAGGTCAAGGAGTACTTCATGACCATCTCCGGCCCGAAGATCCTCAACATGTGGCTCGGCGAGACCGAGCGCATGGTCCGCGAGATCTTCGCCACCGCCCGCGAGAAGGCGAAGGAAGGGCGGCTCGTGTTCATCTTCATGGACGAGGCCGAGGCGGTGCTCCGCACCCGCTCCTCCGGTCGCTACCTGAACATCTCCAACACCGTCGTGCCCCAGTTCTGCGCCGAGCTCGATGGCCTGAACACCCTGGAGAACGTCGTGCTGGTCCTGACGAGCAACCGCCCGGACTACATCGACCCCGCCGTCCTGCGCCCCGAGCGCATCGACCGCAAGGTGAAGATCGTCCGCCCCGACCGCGAGTCGGCGACGGAGATCCTAGGGATCTACCTCTCACCCGGCCTTCCGCTCGATCCGGCGGCCCTGAGTCGCTGGGAAGGCGAGGCCGACTGCGCCCGGAAGGCCCTCGTGGAGGCGACGGTCGACCACCTCTGGTCAAAGCGCAAGGAGAACGAGTTCCTCCGGGTCTTCCTGAAGAACGGCTCCACCGAGACCCTCTACTTCAAGGATTTCATCTCCGGCGCCATCCTCAAGAGCATCGTGGATCGTGCGAAGGACACCGCCATCAAGCGGGCGATCGCGAACCCGAACGAGGAGGTCGGCATCTCTGGCGAGGACCTGATCCAGGCCGCCAACCAAGAGTTCAAGGAGAACGAGATCTTCCCCAAGAGCGACACCACCGAGGACTGGCTCCAGCTCCTCGACGTCAATCCGGAGAACGTCGCCTCGGTCAAGCCCATCGGGCGCAACCGCGGCGAGGAAGTCGCCCGCAAGTCGGTCGTCTAAAGGAGAAAGCCCCTCCCACTCAGGGGGGGGCGGAGAAGCCATGATCTTTCCCCCCATCCCCATCGCGAACTACGCCCAGCTCCTCGTCGTCCAGGCGGCGACGAAGGACGTCCGCCCCTATGTTCCCGTGGGCTTCCAGTCCGGGGGCGAGACGTGGTTCGACGGCTCGGGCTCGTTCGTCTGCAACGACGCGGGAGCGTGGAGCCAGGTCTGGAACCGCCACCTCCAGAACGAGCAGATCGGCAACGTCGGGATCGGCAATCTGAACTCTGCGCCCGCCGTCGACTTCAATCATAACGTCGTGCTCGCGCTTTTCAGCGGTCCGATGCGTGGCGTGGTGGGCTACCGGGTTGTGGGCGGGCTCCTTATCGGTAAGAAGGCGACCCTTCGCCTCACGCCCGTCCTCTCCCAAGGGAGGAGCTCGGCGGTGGCTCTGCCTCGCCCTTGGGCCTTTATCGTCCTCCCTCGTACCATCGCGACCGTCAGCGTCCAGATGCCCAGAGGCGACGGGTGGGGAACCATCGCGACGGTACGACCGAGCCTTTGAGCGAGTTCCCCGACCCTGAGGAGGACTATCGCCTTCACCCTGACCGATACCGGGTTGGACGGGGCGAGCGTGGCGTCCTGACCGTCCAACCCTACAAAAACGAGCTTCTCCCTCTCTGGCGGTTTAAGACGCCAGAGGAGGCGGAGCGGTCCGCCGAAGCGATCTACGGTCGCTTCCAGGGTTACCGAGACGCGGACGACGGCGTGGGCATGGACATGGCTCGCAAGTTCCTTCAGATGGGCTTCACCCGCTCCCGCCGGTATGCAAACCATAAGGGTGGGCGTAAGTACGACGAGGCCGGGAACGAAAAGCCCCGGGAAATGGACGAAGAGAAGGCGAAAAGCGCGGAGGCGTTCCGTGTGCGCCTCGAACTCGTCAAGTCCGATCCGGTCTACCAGGACTGGCGAGAATCCCTGCTACCATAAACCCCATCCGATGCTGATCGCCGTCTCGATCCTGCTCATCCTGGGCAGCGCCTTCTTCGTGGCCGCCGAGTACTCCATCGTCTCCGCGCGCAAGAGCCGCATCGAAGCGCTGGCGAAGAAGGGCCACCGGGGGGCCAAGGGGCTGCTCAAGGTGCTCGCGCACATGTCGCCTTACATTGCGAGCGTGCAGATCGCGATCACCATGATCGGCATCGGCGTCGGCTCCGTCACCGAGCCCTTCATCGAGCACCGGCTTCAGGGTCTCTTCCCCAAGAACCTGCCCCCCGCCCTCGAGACGGCGGTCGCCGTCCTCTCGCTCGTCGTCGTCACGTTCCTCGTGGTCGTGTTCGGGGAATTGGTGCCCAAGTACCTCGCGCTCCGAAAG
Source organism: uncultured Fimbriimonas sp. (assembly GCA_964516175.1). Classification (GTDB taxonomy): domain Bacteria; phylum Armatimonadota; class Fimbriimonadia; order Fimbriimonadales; family Fimbriimonadaceae; genus Fimbriimonas. The sequence continues at coordinate 51,963 of CAZEWR010000041.1, forward strand.
GCCGACAGCCTCGCCCTTCTCACCTACCGTCCCTTGAAGTGGTTCACCACCCTCTTCAGCCCCCTCGTGTGGCTCGTCCAGGCGGCGGCCGGTATCGTCCTTCGTCTCTTCGGTATCGACCTGAAGCACGAGGAAGGGGACGCGGTGCCGAAGGAGGAACTCCTGATGCTCGTGCGTTCGGGCGGTGCGGAAGGAGTCCTGGACAAGGCCCAGGCCGAACTCGTGACTCGCGCCCTGCGGTTCGATACCCTGGCCGCTCGCGACATCATGGTTCACCGGCTCGACGTCAAATGGCTCGACGCCTCCCTCTCTCGTGAGGCGACCCTCCACCGTATCGCCGACTGCCCCCACAGCCGCATCCCCGTCTGCCGAGGAGACGTCGACGAGCTCGTAGGCATCGTTTATCTGCACGATATTGTCAAAAGCCTTGGGCAAGACGACTTCTCCTTGGAGGCTATCGCCCGTCCCCCTTTGCGGGTGCCGGAGAGCCTCTCCTTGGAGCGGATCATCGACCGCATGCGCGATGGAAAGACCCAGATGCTCATCGTCACGGACGAGTACGGCGGCACCAGCGGCATCGTGACCTTGGAGGATGTCGTGGAAGAAGTGTTCGGAGAGCTGGAGGACGGCCTTGAGAGTGAGCGCCCTCCGATCGAGACGGTCCAGCACGGCCGGCTCTCCGCGCGGGCGGAGGTCAGGATCGACGAGGTGTACGACTTCCTCGGTTCCGCTTACGACGAACCGGACACACGCACGCTCGCGTTGGCGATCTCCGAAGGTCTGGGTCGTACCCCACGCACCGCCGACTGCATCGAGGCTCCTTTAGGAACCTTACGGGTAGAGAACATGGCACGGGGCCGGATCACGAGAGTCGCGATCCAGCCCCGAGTGGTGGCCGTCGAAGACGCTGAGCCTTAGGCGATTACTTGCCGCTACCCATAGAGCCGCCGGGGCCGCCCATAGATCCACTCATGCGAGGTCCGCCTCCAGAACCGGAGTATCCGCCAGGAGGCCCACCAGGATAGCCTGCGCCCCCGCCGCGTCCGCCCATCATGCCGCCGCCGCCCATCATGCCGCCGCCGCGTCCTCCCATGCCGCCACCGAAGCCGCCGCCAGCGCCACCTGCCGTGGTGCCGCCGCCGAGGGCGAGCCCCATCGTGGGGTCGGTTCCTGTCGGAAGCGGCGCGTCGGCGGTGTTGATCGTAGCGACCGAGGGGGCCGGGGGCACTTCGGGCTTCGTCGCGAAGGCGACGCCTACCGCGATCAGGCCCAGGACGGCGAACACGATCGAGAAG
>CAZEWR010000042.1:0-51834 GCA_964516175.1 uncultured Fimbriimonas sp.
CATGGCCGCCGCCCTGGCGAAGGACGACGGGCTCGTGGTGGTCACCGGGAGCAACTACCTCGTGGGCGACGCGCTCCGGCTGTTAGGCTAGTAGCGCTGCAGGGTCATCCAGGTCCGCTCGAAGGCCCGCTCCCGAAGGTCGGATTCCCGTAGGCAGAAGTAGAGCATGCCCCAGTCTCCCCAACGGGTCCCGGTCTCGTCGTCCGAGCCAAGCTGAAGGAGAAGCCGCCACGCCTTCGAAAAAGCCTTCCATACGCCCGCGAGCGTACCCTTGGGCTATCGCATGGACGCGACTTCGAGGGCGACGTCGCGGACGCCCGCGTGTTGGCGGATCACCTTGACGAGATGGTGAACCTCCTCGTCAAGGTCGGTGAACACGGCGTGGGGCATCTTGCTCAGCGTTCCCCGAATGTGGCAGACGCCGTGCATGACGCGAACGTCGGCGCGGGAGATGTCGATGCCGCGCTTGGAGAACTCGGCGCGGACGGTTTTAAGGGCTTGAACGTCTTTCGGATCGACCATGATCGGAGATGGACCTCAATGTTCTAGACTTAGCACGAAGCGACATCGCCTTGATTATTTGGGGAAAGTCGGACGGATAACGATCGGTGCGAATCAACAGCACTGCAAGATCATCCAGGTCCGTTCGAACCGCCGTTCCCGAAGATCGTCTTCCCGAATCCAGAAGTAGAGCATTCCCGTGTCGCCCCACATCGTTCCGGCTTCGTCGTCCGAGTCGATCTGAAGCAGGAGGCGCCATTCGGTCGCCGTCGCTTTGAGATCCTGGGCGCGCGCGTTCGACGTCGAAGAGTCGATACCTTCGGCAAGGAGGGCGCACTCCCATCGCATCTCGTTCTGGATTTGCTCGGGATCGCCAAGCATCTGATGGTTGGCGTCTACCGTCATAAAAACCTCCGAAAGGTCAACCAGCGCGTCTGTCTCCTCCTCGTTCAGTTCGAACGCCTCCAACTCCAAGGCGTCCGAAGACGGCAGGCTGATGGAAGGGGAGAACGAGAGGCGAGAGGTTTGAAAAATCCCTTCGATCGTGGTCGTACGACGTTGGAGAGGTCGATGGGCTTCGGTATAGACTACGCTCCAGCCGCCGACGTCTTCCAGGCCGCCCCAAGGATAGTTCTCCGTGTCGTAGAAGAAGCTCAGCCATCCTTCTGAGGGCAGAACCTCGGCACCTGGGAGGCCGGCGACGTCCCGGAGGTCGATCTGGACGACGAAGCTCAGCGGAGTCTCTTCGAAGTAGGGCCAAGCGAACCCTTCCGGAAGGTCAGGGTTGCCGCCGAGCTTGGATGCGCCGACGGCAATCGTGAGATCGGGCGTGTTGGACGCGGTGAGGCGGACGCAAGGCTTGACGAGCGGCGACAGGCGGGCGAGTCCCGCCTGAGAGAGGGCATCGAGGACACGTTCGCGGGATTCGAAGTTCAGGCTCATGGCGAAGGGGCCGCCGCACCTTCCGGTGCGGCGGCCCCTTCTGTTCTACACGAGCCGAGACTAGCCTTGTTCGTCGTCGTCCACGAACAGCTTCCGCTTCGCGGGCTGCTCGACGGCCGGCGTGATCGTGGGTGAGGAAGCCTCGATGGGCGAGTGCGAGAACGTGTGGTCCGCCGAGGCGGCGCCCGACGTCGCCGCCTGGAGGGCGGTCGACATCGAGCCCTTCTTGGCGAGCGCGATCGAGGCCACGAGGGCGATGACGCACACGGCGGTGACGCCGCCCGTGACCGCGATGGGGAGGGGCTGGATGATGATCGCCGAGATCAGGACCGCAACGAGGTTCATGACCTTGATGAGGGGGTTCAGGGCGGGACCGGCGGTGTCCTTGAAGGGATCGCCGATCGTGTCGCCGACGACGGCCGCCTTGTGGGCGTCGGTGCCCTTGCCGCCGTGCAGGCCGTCCTCGATCAGCTTTTTCGCGTTGTCCCACATGCCGCCCGCGTTCGCGAGGAGCACCGCCATGAGCTGGCCGGAGGCGATCGCTCCCGCAAGGAAGCCGCCGAGGGCCTGGGCGCCGGTCAGGACGTACGAGCCGTCGCCGACCGTCGTCGCCTGCTTGCCGATGGAGAAGCCGAAGCCGACCGCGATCGGAAGCGTGATGGCGAGGACGCCGGGCGCGAGAAGCTCCTTCTGGGCCGCCTTCGTGACGATGGCGACGCACCGCGCGTAGTCCGGCTTGCTCGTCCCGGCCATGATGCCCGGATCGGCCTTGAACTGCCGCCGGACCTCACCGATCAGGTCGAACGAGGCACGGCCCACCGCGTCGATGGTGAAGGCGCAGAACAGGAACGGCGCGGCCGCTCCGAGCAGGAGACCGACGAAGATCTCCGGCACGTCGAGCCGGATACCGACGCCCGTAAGATGCGCGCCCTCAAGGAACGAGTGGAACAGGGCGACGGCGGCGATGACGGCGGTCGCGATGGCGAATCCCTTGGTAAGGGCCTTCGTCGTGTTGCCCGCCGCGTCGAGCCGCGCCACGATGTGGGCGCCCGAAGGGCTTTCGTGGCCCACGCCGCTCATCTCGAACACGCCCTGCGCGTTGTCGCTGATGGGCCCGAAGGTGTCCATCGCGAGCACGTAGCCGGTGGTGGTCAGGATTCCGATCCCGACGAGGGCGATGCCGTAGAAGCTCAGCGTGTAGCCGCCATAGACGGCCGGGTTGAAGACCAGCATCGGGAACATGAGACCGACGCAGATCGCGACGACCATGTACACGCTGCTGGTGAGCGCGTGGGCGAAGCCTTGGATCACCATCGGCGCGGCGCCGGCGGTGGCGACCCCCGCGACCTCCTGGGTCGGCTTCTTGTGCGTGCTGACGAAGTGGTCGGTGATCCACTCGATCGCGAGGGCGAGGGCGATGCCGAACGCGATGCAGAGCGCGAACGAGAACCACGGCACGGGCGAGCGCTCCACGATGCCGAACGCCAGGGGTACCGGCTCCGGCTGGGGCGCGTTCGGAGACGGCGCCTGCATCTCCGAGACGGTCGCCTTGTAGTAGGCGCTCGGCTGGAACGTGATCTCCCAAGGACGCGCGACCGGAGCGTCGACGCCATAGGCGAGGGCGCCTTCAGGCGAGGCGAAAAGCCGAACCGGATAGCTCTCGATGAGCTTGAACTCGCCCTTGGATTGCTTGAAGCGCTCCGTGATCGCGGCGATGTTCTTGTTCAGGACGTCGACGGTCAGCGGCCCGAGGAAGGCGTCGCGGTCGATCTTCTGCTCGGTGGTCGCCGGCTGACCCGGCCCGGCGGCAGGCTGAGCGGGGAGGGTGACCTTGACGTGCACCTTGGCGACGACGAGCTTCTTGTCCCCCTGGGCGTCGACGACGGAACGGATCGACGTGTAGCCGGGGGTGGGGTTCGACGGGTCGCCCTGAGTCTGGACGGCGTAGTCGAGGAACGGCTGGTCGGCCTTCGTCAGGTCGACCGCCTGGTAGCCCGCGAAGTTGGGCAGGGACGCCTCGGGTCGGAGCGAGAGACCGAGCAGGCCGGTCGCGACGCGCTCGTCCTGCTTATCGCCCAGGCCGAGGGCCTGGACGCGGGGGTCTTTCGTGACCTGCGCGATCTCGACCTCGTTCTCCTTCTTGCCCGTCTTCTTGGCGATGTCCGCACGAACGTCGCGAAGGGTCCGCGTCTCCTCCTGGAGGTAGGAGGCGAGTGGCCGCAGACGCGCGGTCTGAATGCCGTTCATCGTCATGGCGGCGAGGCCGAAGACGCCGGCGAGGGTAGCGCCGACCGCGATGTAGAAGCCGCGCTTGAGCGATTTGAGCGGGTCGGCCTCGGGGTCGTCCTTCGCCGAGACGAGCTGGATGCCGAGGGCGGAGGCGACGAGACCGATCGCGGAGACGGCGAGGCCGAACACGATGAGGCGCGGCCAGGTTTGGGCGTCGAAGACGGCGGCGGTGGCGGCGCCGAGCACGATGGCGGCGATCAGCGTCACCTCGTAGCTCTCGAACACGTCGGCGGCCATGCCCGCGCAGTCGCCCACGTTGTCGCCGACGTTGTCCGCGATGGTCGCGGGGTTACGGGGGTCGTCCTCCGGGATGCCCGCCTCGACCTTGCCGACGAGGTCGGCGCCCACGTCGGCGGCCTTGGTGAAGATGCCGCCGCCGACGCGCATGAACAGCGCGGCGAGCGAGGCGCCGAAGGCGAAGCCGACGAGCAGGCTCGTCGCGAACTTGGGGAAGAGACCGACGATGGCGCTCGCGCCCATAAGGCCGATGCCGACCGTCACCATGCCGGCGACGGCGCCGGAGCGGAACGCCACGATGAGAGCCTTCTTGTAGCCCGTCAGCGCCGCGTTCGCGGTCCGCATGTTGCCCTGGACGGCGATGAGCATGCCCACCGTGCCGCTGGTGTACGAGGCGGCGACGCCGAGCACGAAGCAGACGCCCACGCCGACGGCAGTCGGCGCGCCCAGCCGCCAATACAGTCCGACGAGGCCAGCGGCGAGGAGCACGACCAGCGGAGCCATCGTCATAATCTGGCTCTTCAGATAGGCGACGGCGCCCTCGCGGATCGCCATGCCGACGTCCGTCATCCGTGCGTCGCCCGGCGACTGGCGCAGGACGAAGGGGCGCAGGAAGAAAAGGCCGTAGAGCAGGGTCAGCAGGCCGACGGCGAACGCGGCCCAAACGGTGGTCTGACCTGCCTTGTCGAAGGCGAGAACGACGTTCTCGCCTTCCGCCGCGAGGGCCGGGGTCGGAAGAATGGCAAGGCCGCCGACCGCGAGCAGGACGGCGAGGGGGCGCAACCTTTGCGCCTTGAGACGATTGGACTCCATCTTTTGGGTTTGGACCTCTAGGGAGTTCAACGCTTCCGTGCGAAGACCGCACTTGGCCGTTTCACTTTTGCCCGCAATTCTACCCGCCTACCGGGCGGGCTTCGAGAGCCGCGCCGAGGTGGGACAGCTCGTCGCGCAAGATCTCCGCCTTCTGGCGAGGTACGTTCGTGAGCAGGACGCTGGGAAGGTTCGTCAACAGCGTACGAATCTGGGCACGGTTAGTGCCCAGCCGTTCCTGGAGGGCTTCGACGAGGTCGTCGGAGCCTTGCTCGAAGGCGACGAGGACCAGTTCGTAGGGACGCGCGTCGTCGTGGACGGCGTACTGCGCGGCTCCACTCGGACCGGCGATCAGGATCTCCCGCCCGCACGCCTCGCACAGGAGGGACTTCGTGCGGTCGCTGTACCAATTCGATTCGCCGCAGGCGTTGCACGAGATCTGCCTGAGCGGAAGGATCCTGCCGTCCTGGATCGGGATCGTGCGGTGACACTGGCGACAGATCACGTCGCTCGTCGGCGCTTCCTCGAAGCCGTTGGCGGCGCCGCACATGGGGCAGTCGAGCTTGAAGGACGAGACGCCGCGCGACTTCACGAAGGAGAAGGCCGCGTAAGCCAAAAGGCCGAGGGCGATCACGCCGAGCACGATGGCGAGGGCTCCGCCCGAATCGCCCCGATAGCTCCACATCACGCCCGCGAGGACGGCGAACACGAGGCCGAGGGCTCCCGCTCCAAGGGCGCGGGCGGCGTAGGTCTCGACGAGATCCGAACTGCGTTGCGGCATGGCTCTTGACCGGACAGTTTAGCCGTGAACGGCCCAAATGACAACCGGCCCACGACGAAGGGCCACGGAAGTCACCTTCCGTGGCCCGGATTCATCGAGCGACCGCTCGTTTAACGGTCGCGGTAGAGGGTCAGATCCTCGTCGAGTCGAACGCCGAACTGCGCGCCAGGCTTGAGGCTGACGTTGCTCGGCTTGCGGCTCTGGGAACGCTCGAGCTCGCCCGCGCCAAGACCCAGGAGACCGCCTAGAAGGGCCTTGGTCACATTGCCCTTCGTCGTGGTGTTGCCGCCGAGGAGGCCGACGATCAGACCAGCGCCCGCGCCGTAGCCCGCGTAGACGCCGCGGTTGTCCTTCGACTTGCCGGTGGCGACGAGGCGACCGTCGGCGTCGGGCTTGATGCCCTTGTCCTTGAGGTCGATCAGGGTTCCGCTCATCTCCTCCGACTGGCCGTTCGGGAGGACGATGCGATCGAACGAGAGCTCGAGCATGCCGGGCTCGGTTCCGTCCTGCCGCTTCGCGGTCACGACGCGACCCTCGATCTTCGTGCCGCCCGGCAGGTTGCCGTAGACGCCGGTCGTGGAATCGAGCGACGCGGTGAACTTATCGCCCACGCGGGACTCGTTGCTGCTCAGCTCCTGGTCGAGCTTAACGGGGATCACGGTCGATTTGAAGAGCGTCGCGATGGCGTCACGGCTCTTGACCGGCTTCTCGGTGCGGTCGTCCACGCCGTTGTTGTTCCGGTCGCGGATCGGCTGGGCCCGGCCCGAGTCGTCTTTCCCGTTGTTGCCCGTTTGGTAACCTTCGGTACGGACCATAACCATCATTCGGTTCGGATTCCAGCGGACCTGGGCGCCAAGGGCTTCGCTGACGAAGCGCAGGGGCACCATGGTCGAGCCGTTTTCGTTCACGGCAGGAGTGGTCAGCTCGACCGACTTACCATCGACGTCGGCGAACCGCTGACCGATCACGAGGCGGATCACCTTGCCGTCCTTGTTCGCGGTCACCTCTTGGCGGGCTTGGTTCCACTTAAGGTCCGCGCCCAGCTCTTCGAAGATCGCCCGCATCGGAACGAGGACGCTGTTGTTCTTCATCGTCGGCTCGGCGCCGTTGAAGCGGACCGGGCGACCATCGACGGTCACGCCGATGTCCTGCGCGTTCGCCGCGCCGATCGACGCGATCAGGGCCAACATCAGTGTGGTTTTCTTCATCTTCTCTCTCCAAAGGATGGACGTTTGGGGAAACGTCCGGTTTCGGTTGCACGGATTTGGCCGCGCTTGGGAGGTTTGACGGAGAAAGAGCCCCCAAGGATCGCTTTTCCCTTCGACCTAAAAGACTTACAGTCTTCTTGCCGGGGTTACCCGACGCGACGGAGAGGGAAAACGTCGACGTCCACGCCTTCGGAGAACACCGCGTGGACGTAAGGTCTCGCCTCGATCCCTGCCGCCCCGGCGAGGGTGTCCCGCAGGTTGGAGACCGTGGCTTTTCGGAGTCGATAGGGTGGGTGACGAACCTCCCCAGACCAAAGGCGATCCCCTCGCGCGGCGTAGAGCCGATACCGTTCGACGAGAAAATATTCGAGGGAGCCTTCCTGAGGCGCGGGGATCTCCGGTCCGAGGTCGGTCTCGATCACGTACTCGGCCGCCTGTCGTCGGCCTTCGTACCGGATGTGGTCGCCCTCGCGCCGCACCGTCATGCGGGAGAAGTAGTAGGGAAGGGCGAAGGCGGTTCGGGCGGTCGCGACCGCGATCCGGCTCATCGCGTCGAGGCTGAAGAACCAGACGCCCGATCCCGCAGGCCCGTGGACGTAGGTGCGGACGTTCGTCTCCGGGAAGGTGTGGGTTCCCGGCACGGGCGGGGCGAAGGCCCACCGGACGTCGCGCATCATAAACGGCACCAAGCCGATCCAGGCGCGCTCGCCTCCCGACGCGTCGGGAAACGTCTCGACCTCGAGCCCTTGGGGCAGCATCGGCGCGATCTCGGCCGGGTCGCAGGGGAAGTGGAGAAAGAGCAGGTCGCGCCAGGACTGGCGCATCACGGGGCGGGAGGATCTTGGGGTCATGGGCCGAGGAAGCCTAATGACGCTACGTGCGAACCTTCGAGGCCCTCAGCAGAGGTTCGCTTCGGGAGCCGCCATCAGCACCGGCATCGCGCTTCGCAGAAGGCTCGCCGTCCCGCCGGGGCTGGCGAGAGCCTTGAGGCCGCCACCTCGGTCCAGGGCGGCGACGAGCGGAGCGCGCCGGGCTTCTTCGAGCGGGACGTCGAAGAGATCGAGCATCGCCGCCGCCAAGGCCTCGACGCTGGACGGAGCGGTCGCCTGCAGGGCTGCTTGCGCTCCTTTGGTCCCTTCCGCTCCAAGGCGAACGCCCCGAAACCGAATCCGCTCCAGCATCATCGCGGGCGACACCCAGGCGGCGCCCCAATGCCAGCCGCCGACGTCGGGCGGATAGAACAGCGTCATCCCCATCCGCGCCATGGAGGTCGAGGCCTCGGTCCCCGCGTCGAGGATCGACTTCGGAATGGGGTCGGTCGGCTTCGCGGTGGGAGGGCGGGATTCGAGGAGCCTTCGTCCGACCCCCATCGCCCGCGCCACGCCGAGGACGAGATCGGGCGGGCTTTTCACGCGCGTGCGGACGCAGCGCTCCGAATAGAACTCGGGTCGTTTCGTGATCGCGTCGACGACGGCGAGGACGTCGCCCTTCGAGCCTTTCCACACTCCGGCGAGGGCCTCCACGAGTTTGGGATCGGGATCGTCGTAGGCGAAGTAGGTCCAGAGTTTCCGGCAAAGATGGCGCGCGGTCTGGGGATGGTTCGCGAGGAGTCCGAGGACGGCGTCGCCGTCGTACGGGGCGGTGCGTCCGAGGATCGTCTTGGGGCCGGGATCGTGGAGGGCGGGGGTGACGGAGAAGGCGGCGAAGGGGCGGTCGTACGCGATGGCGTCGCGCATCTTCTGGTTGGCGTCTCCGGGCAGATCGCGGTAGATGTCGGCGTAGCTCCAACCGGTGAAGGCGCGGGCCACCTCTTTGACGTCGTCTTCGGTGTAGTTGCCGATCCCGAGGGTGAACAGTTCCATCACCTCACGCCCGAAGTTCTCGTTCGGAACGCCCCGGATCGAGCGGTTCAGGTCGAGCCAGCGCATCATGGCGGGCTCTTTGGAAACGGCGGACAGGAGATCGCCGAACCGCCCTCCGGCGTGTTCGCGGAGGGTCTGGAGGTAGCCCAGCATCATCGGGCCGTTGCCCACCTTCGCGTCGCTCACGGCGAAGTGATCGTGCCAGAAGATCGCGAGCTTCTCCTCCAAGGGACGCGGCGTGGTGAGCATCCGAACGACCCACCAGGCGCGGTAGCGCGGGGCGCTGGAGTCGGGGTCCTGTCCCTCGCGCCACACGAACTCCTGCGGGTCGGGGGCGATCCCCACGGGCGTCTTGGGATACTCGACGAGGCGCTTGCGGGTGGCTTCGAAGCCCGCCTCGACGTCGGCGTCCACCTCGGCGGGGGTGGCTCCGAAGCCGAGGCGTCGATGGAGATGGCGGATGCGGTCGCGCGGGCTCATCGGGGCTCGAAATCTATTCTATGCCGATTAAGGCCACAAAAGTTCGCCTTTTGGCGTCATAATGAACATAGGGCTTATACGCCCCGACCTATGTCCGAACAATTGAAGAAGGAGGCTGCCGGTTTCGCCGCGCTGGGCCTCGCCCCCGAAACCCTCGCCACCCTCACGCGGAACGCCTACACCGTTCCGACCCCCATCCAGACCGCCGCGATCCCGGTCGCCCTCACGGGCCGCGACCTCGTCGGCATCGCGCAGACCGGCACCGGCAAGACGCTCGCGTTCTCCCTGCCGCTCGTCGAGCGCATGCTCGCGGGCAAGACCCGTCGCGCCCTCGTCATCGCCCCCACCCGCGAACTGGCCCTCCAGATCGACGAGACGCTCCAGAAGGTCGCCAAGCCGCGCGGCGTGGGGTCGACCGTGGTCATCGGCGGCGCGTCGATGAACCGCCAGCGCGAGGAGCTTTCCCGGCGACCGCGCATCGTCGTCGCCACGCCCGGCCGCCTCCTGGACCACATGAGCCAGGGCTTGAAGCTGACCGAATTCGACGCGATCATCCTCGACGAGGCCGACCGGATGCTCGACATGGGCTTCGCGCCCTCGATCAAGCGCATCCTCGCGGGCCTGCCGACGCAGCGCCACACGATGCTGTTCTCCGCGACGTTCCCCTCGGAGATCGAGGCGATCGCCTCGACCTACCAGAAGGACCCCGTCCGCATCGAGGTCGAGCGGGCCGGAACCGCAACCGAGCTCGTGGAGCAGGAGCTTCGGCTCGTCGGCCTTGAGGAGAAGGGACCGCTCCTCGGCGAGATCCTCGCGGACCACGACGGCTCGACCCTCGTGTTCGCCCGGACCCGCCACGGCGCCCGCAAGCTCGCGCGCGTCGTCCGCAACTTCGGCCACACCGCCGCCGAACTGCACTCCGACCGTTCGCTCGCCCAGCGCAAGGCGGCCCTCGACGCGTTCAAGCGCGGCGAGGTCCGGGTGCTCGTGGCGACCGACATCGCCGCACGCGGCATCGACGTCAAGGGGATCGGCCTCGTCGTGAACTACGACCTGCCCGACAATCCCGAGGACTACGTCCACCGGATCGGACGCACGGGCCGCGCGGGCGCCTCGGGCCGGGCCGTCACCTTCGCCCTCGCCGAGCAGGAGCGCGACGTGCGCGACATCGAGCGCACGATGCGCCTCACGATCCCCCGTGCGGCGGGCACGCCGGAGCAGTTCGGCAAAGCCCAGGAGCCCCAGCGCCGCGCCGTCGCGAAGCCCGCTCCCAAGGGTGGCCCCGCGCGCTTCCACAGCCGCCGTCCGCGCTAAGGGTACGAAGAGCCGATCGAAGAGCCCCAAGACTTTGGCGGTCTTGGGGCCCTTTTTGCGAACGACGCCCTCTATCGCCACACCCAGCGCAATACGCTGGGGAAGTGCGCCCGCTGGTAGCGGTCGCTGTGGTTTCCATCGCCGTAGTCGAAGCGGTGATCGTAACCTTTGAACTTGAGGGCCGCCGCCATGGTCTGGTTCGCGAGCGGCCAGTTGCCGTGAACGTTATCCAGATCGTTGCGACCGTCCTGGAGGTAGACACGGATCGGTTTGGCGTCCGTCTTGCGGATGAGGGCCGGGTAGTTATGGCCGCCCGCGACGAGGGTGGGGCCGCTCGCGATGTCGGTGAACGAGCCGATGAAGCTGACGACCTTGCCGAACTGGTCGGGTCGTTGCCAAGCCGCCGTGAACGCGCAGATGCCGCCGCTGGAGATGCCGCAGATCGCCCGCTTGGCGGGATCGTGCGACAGCTTCACGTCCTTCTCCACCAGGGGCAGGATCTCCTCCAACAGGAACCGTGCGTACGCGTCGGAAAGGGTGTCGTACTCGAACGAGCGGTCGGACCGTCCGTCCGAGAACGTGCCAGGCGGCAGGAACACGGCGACGGTCTTCGGCATGTCGCCTTTAGCGATGAGGTTGTCCAGAACCGTCGGCGTCCAGTCCTTCGGTCCTTGACCGTCCTGGAACACCATCAAGGCCACCTCCTCGCCCGACGCGAGGCCCGGCGGGGTGTAGACCCACCAATCGCGCGTCGCCCCGCTGAAGACCGCGCTCGTGTGCCTGGGCATCGCCTTGAGGGTTCCTCGGGGGATCGTCGGCTGGACCTTGGTTTCGGGCTCCGCGTCGTAGACCTCCACGAAGCCGCGCCCGAGTTCCTTGCCGTCCGCCGTCGCCGCGTAGGGAAAGCCGTCGCCGTCGCGAAGATCGACCACGCCGACCCAGACGTTGGATTCCCCGATCCGCTGGGGCATGACGTCCCGGTAAAGGCCGGTGAGCGGATGGAACGTCGGTTTCACGGCGCTCTCCACCGCGAAGGCGACCGTCGTGCCCTGGCTCCGGGTCTCCGCACCGGTCGCGAGCCCCTTACCGAACATCTTGCGTACGTCGGCTTCCAGGGTCTTCGCGCTCGAGCCCGTGTCGGAGGCCACGCGTTCGCGAAGCTGGAAGAGGCTAGGCAGGGCGTGGTCCTGGAAGGCGAGCAGAAGGGCGACGGCGCCGAGCATGGGCGGACCTTACCCGCTCGTCCGACCAAAGGTCCCAATCCCTCTCGTCGCCTCGGTACAATCCGTACGTCCCGCTCGCGCGGGATGTGATGATCGACCTCCGCTGAGCCCCGCCCTTCCCTCTGCTCCGCGCCCCTCTTCGGACGGACGCGTGGCGGCCTTCTGCTCAGAACCCGGAGGTTCCCCCTGCTTCAAGTCCACGGTCTCTCGGTCGAACTCGACCGCCTCGCCGGTCCCGTCTTCACGGATCTCGATCTCAGTCTTCTCAAAGGCGAAAAAGTCGCCCTCGTCGGCCCGAACGGATCCGGCAAGTCCACGCTGCTGCGCGTCCTGGCCGGCGAGCTGCGGCCCGACGCCGGTTCGGTTCGCCTCAGCCGGGGCGCCCGCCTCGGTCTGCTCCGCCAAGAGCTGCCCGAAACCGGCCTCCTCGGCGATCACATCGACGACTCTCCCGGTCTCCACCGCGCCTTCCGTCGTCTTGGCCTCACGTCGGCCGTTCTCGATCGTGAGGCGGCGACGCTGAGTCCGGGCGAGCGCATGCGCGCCGAACTGGCGGACCTTCTCGCGGAGGAGCCCGACCTCCTCCTGCTCGACGAGCCCACCAACCACCTCGACCTTCCCGCCCGCGACTGGCTCGTCCGTTTCGTCCGCGAAAGCCCCGAGGCCATCCTCTTCGTCACCCACGATCGCGATTTCGCCGATGAGGTCGCCGACCGGACGCTCCACCTCGAACGCGGGGCGCTCAAGGCGTACGCGGGCGGCTACAGCGCCTTGCGGGAAGCCCAAGGCCAGGAGCGGGAACGCCAACGGTCCGCCTACGAGGGAGCGAAGGCCGAGACGCGACGGCTGAAGATCGCCGCCGACAAGCAGGTCCAACGTGCGGCCGACGTGACGAAGAAGCCGACCGGACGCACCTACGACCCGAAGTTCAAGGCGTACTACTCGGGCGTCGAGGCGCGCATGGACAAGCGCGCCGCCGCGATGAAGAGCCGTGCGTCCCAGATCGAGGAGCCGGACAAGCCGTTCGAGCCCGACGTCGTCTGGCTGGTCCTCCCGACGACGCCGCTTCGGGGCGCGTCGGCCCTCGAGGCGCGCGGCCTGACGAAGCGGTTCGGCGCGCGAACGCTCTTCGAAGGGCTCGCCCTGGATCTCGCGCCGGGCGAGCGGCTGGCGATCGTCGGCCCGAACGGAGCGGGGAAGACGACCCTGCTCCAGGGGCTTCTCGATCCCGACTCGCTCGACGGTGGGACGGTCGCGTGGGGAAGGGGCGCCCGACCCGCCCTGCTGACCCAGACGCGCGGCACGCTCGACCCGGTGAAGAGCGCCGTCGAGGCGTTGGACGACCCGCAGGCCCGGACCCTCCTGGGCGCTCTCGGTCTGCGTGGCGACCTTCCGCGCCGACCGATCGGGACGCTCTCGATCGGCGAGCGGACCCGGGTCGAACTGGCATCGATCCTTCTGCGCGGCGCGAACGTGCTCTTCCTGGATGAACCGACGAACCATCTCGACCTGCCTTCCCGCGAAGCCCTGGAGGCGGCCTTGCGGGATTACGCGGGCGCGGTGGTCTTCGTGTCGCACGACCGGAGGTTCGTGGAGGGGTTCGCGGACCGAACCCTGGCCTTGCCGGGGTAGTCTCCCGCGCCGTGGACGTTTACATCTCGGCGGATATCGAAGGCATCACCGGGCTGGTCTCTTGGTCGCAGTGCAGCCGTCCGGACGGCAAGTCCTACGATTACGCCTTCGCGCGGCGGATGATGACGCACGACGTGAACGCCGCCATCCGGGGGGCGCGGAGGGCCGGGGCGGAGCGGATCGTGCTCAAGGACAGCCACGGCAACTCGAAGAACCTGCTGATCGAGGATCTGGAGCCGGGCGTCGAGTTGGTCAGCGGCCATGGGAGCCATACCGACGGCATGATGGTCGGAGTCGACGCGAGCTTCGGATGCGCGATGCTCGTGGGCTACCACGCGATGGCGGGAGCGCTCGGCGGCATTATGGAGCATACGATCACCGGGGGCGTCCATCGCCTTTGGGTCAATGGTGAGGAGACGGGCGAGATGGGCCTGAGCGCCGGGGTGGCGGGCCGCTACGGGGTGCCGCTCGTGATGGTGTCGAGCGACGCGGCGGGTTGCACCGAGGCGACGAGGAGCATCGATGGCGTGGAGACGGCGACGGTGAAGGAAGGGTACGGACGCTACATGGGCCGTCTCCTGCACCCCAGCGAGACCGCGCCGTTGATCGAGGGGACCGCCGAGCGAGCGGTGCGCCGGGCGGGTGAGATCGCCCCGAAGCGGTTCGCCGAGCCGACGACGATTCGCGTGGAATTCAACCGCGTCGAAGAGGCGGATATGGGCGCGAAGCTCGTCTCGAAACCCCGGCGCATCGACGGCTACACGCTGGAAGGAACCTACGTCGCCTACGAGGACGCCCATCGCTTCGCTTGGAACCTGATGGCGATGTCGTTCGAGGGGCTCGGCGCGCAGTGGTAGAACGGGCGCCGGGTCACGAGTCTAATATCTAGCCTCGGGGCGCCGACCCGATCGTCCCTTGGGGCGGAGAGCCGTCAGCCCTTGGGTTCGATCCGGAGCTTGTCGATCACCTTGTCCACGCCCCGGATCTCCTTCACCGCGTTCAGCACCGTGTTCTTCTCCTTCGCGGTGCGAACGTGGCCCCCGGCGGTGACGGTTCCTTTGTCGTTGTCGAAGTGCAGTCCGGAGACGTCCACACCCTTGCGCTGGGCGAGGGCGGCGTTGATCCTGATCACGAGCTGGGCGTTTCCGGCGGCGCGGGTCGCGGTCTTCGCGGTCTGGCCGAGGTCGTGAGAAAGGTCTGAGGCATCCTTGGCGTTGCAGCCCGACAGGGCGATGGAAAGCGCGGAGATTGAGACGGCGAGCGGAAGAATCGAGCGCATCCTCCTTTTGAGTCTCCGCAGGGCTTTAAGGTTCACGCAACTTCTGGGACGATCCCAGCGTCCAAAGGGGCGCACCATGGCGATCGCGGTTCCCGAAGGCTTCAAGCGCTGGCTTCTCGAGGGCCACCGACCCCAACACGCCGGTCCTGCCGTCCAAGAGGAGCACGTCCACGAGCCGCATCCTTGGTGGAAGGTCATGTGCCTCACCGGCGTGGACTACTTCTCCACGCTGGGATATCAGCCTGGGATCGCCGCCTTGGCGGCGGGAGCGCTCAGCCCCATCGCCACGTTGGTCCTGGTCGCGCTCACCCTTTTCGGTGCGCTCCCGATCTATAACCGCGTCGCCCAGGAAAGTCCGCACGGCGAGGGGTCGCTCTCGATGCTGGAGCGGTTGCTCCAGTTCTGGCCGGGCAAGCTGATGGTGCTCGCGCTGCTCGGCTTTCTGGCGACCGACTTCGTGATCACGATCACCCTCTCCGCGGCCGACGCGGCGGCCCACCTGCGTGAGAACCCCTTCCTGCGCTCGTCGCTGGGCGGATACCAGGTCTTACTCACGCTTCTCTTCGTGCTTCTGCTGGGCGGCATCTTCCTGAAAGGACTGAAGGAGGCGGTCGGCATCGCGATGGTGCTCGTGGGGGCGTACCTGCTCCTCAACGCCGTCGTCGTCGGCTATGGCCTCGTCCTCGTCGCCCGTGAGCCGCACCACTTCGCCGATTGGCGCACCATGCTCTACAAGGAGCACGGCAACCCTTTTCTGATGGTGGCGGCCTCGCTGCTCCTGTTCCCGAAGCTGGCCCTCGGCCTCTCCGGCTTCGAGACGGGCGTCGCCGTCATGCCGCTCGTCAAAGGCGGGCCCGACGACACCCATCGTCATCCTGTGGGACGGGTCGCCAACACGAAGCGGCTCCTGCTCACCGCCGCCGTGACGATGAGCGTCTTCCTGATCAGCTCCTCGCTCGTCACAACGTTGCTGATTCCCCACCAGGCGTTCGCGAAGGGCGGCCCTGCGAACGGCCGGGCTCTCGCCTACCTGGCCCACAAGTACCTGGGCGAGGGTTTCGGCACCGTCTACGACGTGAGCACGATCCTCATCCTCTGGTTCGCGGGAGCGAGCGCGATGGCGGGGCTGCTCAACATCGTTCCCCGCTACCTGCCGCGCTACGGCATGGCGCCGGACTGGGCGCGCGCGAACCGGCCCCTCGTTCTCGTCTACACCCTCATCGCGATCGCGGTCACCTTGCTGTTCCACGCCGACGTGGACGCGCAGGGGGGCGCCTACGCGACGGGTGTGCTCGTCCTCATGACAAGCGCCGCCTTCGCCGCGACGATCTCCGCCCGGAAGAAAAAGGAGAAGAAGGCCCGGACCTACGGCGCGATCGCGCTGGTCTTCGCCTACACGACGATCGTCAACGTGATCGAGCGGCCGGACGGCATCAAGATCGCCGCGTTCTTCATCCTCGCTATCGTCGCCGTTTCGGTGATGTCGCGCACCCAGCGAAGCATGGAGCTTCGCGCCTCCCACGTCCAGTTCGATGAGACCGCCCAGCGGTTTATCGACGAGGCGCTGCGGTACGACGCGCGCATCCGCCTGATCCCGAACCATCCGGAGACGCGGGACTACTCGGAGTACGAACGTCAGGCGCAGGAAGCGAGGGAAGACCACCACCTTCGTCCGGAAGAGCCGCTCCTTTTTCTGGAGGTCTATATCGACGACCCGTCGGAGTTCGACGACGTGATCCAGGTTTGCGGGACCGAGATCGAGGGCTACCGTATTCTGAGAGCGGAGGGAGCGGCGATCCCGAACACCATCGCCGCGATCATGCTCCACCTTCGTGACGTCACGGGCCGCCGTCCCCACGCCTACTTCAACTGGACGGAAGGTAACCCCTTCACCTGGATGCTTCGGTTTCTGATCTCCGGTACCGGCGAGATCGCGCCCATCACCCGCGAGATCCTGCGGAAGGCGGAGCGCGATCCGGACAAGCGCCCGGCGGTCCACGCCGCGATGTAGGCGTTAAGCTTTAGGCGTCAGGAAACCTTACGCGTCATGCCCAAGCCCTCCACCATCGTCCTTGGCGTCTCCGGCTCCGTCGCCGCGTACCGGGCGGCGGACCTCGCCCGCGAGTTGATGCGTGCGGGCCACGTCGTGCGGGTCCTTCTGACCGACGGCGCGAAGCGGTTCGTCACCTCCGCCCTCTTCGAGGCCTTGACCGGACAGCCGGTTCTGGAGAGCGTCTTCGAGGAGCCCGTCGCTGGACGCATGGCCCACATCGACTGGGCGAGGGCGGCGGACGCGGTCGTCGTCGCCCCGGCGACCGCGAACACGCTCGCGCGCCTCGCGCACGGGATCGGGGACGACATGCTTACCACCGTCGCCCTCGCATCGACGGCTCCATTGGTCCTCGCACCCGCGATGAACCCGACGATGCTGGCGAACGAGGCCACCGCCGAGTCGCTTCGTATCCTCGCGACCCGCGCGACGGTGGTCGTGCCCGACGAAGGCGACGTCGCCTGTGGGGAGAACGGTCGAGGCAAGCTCGCCTCGATCGCCCGGATCGCGGCGGCGGTCGAGTCGGTCCTCGTGGACCGGACCCGGCTCGCGGACCGACGCGTCCTCATCACGAGCGGGCCGACCCAGGAACCGCTCGACGCGGTTCGGTTCCTCACCAACCGATCCAGCGGCAAGATGGGGGCCGCCCTCGCCCGCGCCGCCCTGCTGATGGGAGCCGGCGTCACCGTGGTCGCCGGGCCTTCGTCGGCGGTCTACCCCCTGGGAGCGCGGGTGATCCGGGTTCGTACCGCTCAGGAGATGCACGACGTCGCCCTCGCGGAAGGCGGCGACCTGATCGTCGCGGCGGCGGCGGTCGCCGACTACCGCCCCGCCGCGCCCTACGAAGGAAAGATGAGACGCACCGCCGCCTCGATGACGGTCGAACTCGTCGCGAACCCGGACGTCGTCGCGGCGCTGGCGAAGGCGTACCCCGACGCGACGGTGGTCGGCTTCGCCGCCGAACCCACGAGCGACCTCGCCGTCGCCCGCGAGAAGCTCCTCCGGAAAGGGCTCTTCGCCGTCGCCGCGAACGACGTGTCGGACGCCTCGATCGGCTTCGACGCGGACGATAACGCCCTCAGCCTTGTGTTGCGCGATGGGGCGGTCGTCCAGAGCGGACGTCGGAGCAAGCTCGCGTGCGCCCGGTGGCTTCTGGAAGAGATCGCTACAAGAGTCCCTTTCGCCGCCCCTGCGCCATAACGATCGCCTCCACCATCCGGATCTCGGTCTCGCCTTGAGGCGGGTCCGGGATGCCCAAGCGCGCGGCGACGGGCCGGTAGACCGTACCGAGAAGCTGGCGTTGCGCTTCGGGTGGAAGCTCGTAGAAGCGGTCGGCGAGTCGGCGCAGGGCCGCGTACTCGGGCATCGTCAGCCCCCGAAGGGGGCCGACGTGCGTTTCAAGGGGATGGGTACCGACGCCGTGGGGCGCGACCGCGTAGCGGGGAGCGTCCTGGCGCTCCGAGACGACGACGGTGCCTGCCGCGAGGTCGCCCAGGCGCTGGGCCCGGGCGGTTAGAAAGATCGAGGCGAGGCCGACGAGGTAGGGGCCGGGTAGAAGGTCGGCAGGGCGCATCAAGTTGCGAAGAATCGCCGCCTCCAGGCCGATGGGCGTTCCATCAGCCATGCGGACGCGGAGGCCCATCGTCCGCTTG
The DNA here is from genome assembly GCA_964516175.1 of uncultured Fimbriimonas sp. Classification (GTDB taxonomy): domain Bacteria; phylum Armatimonadota; class Fimbriimonadia; order Fimbriimonadales; family Fimbriimonadaceae; genus Fimbriimonas. The sequence continues at coordinate 18,261 of CAZEWR010000042.1, forward strand.
CCGATCGTCTGGCCGTTCCCCAGGCCCTCACTGAGGACGAAGTAAAGGATGGGCAGAAGGAACGCGAAGAAGGCGTAGAGTCCCATCGCGATCCCCGCATCGATCAAGCCGAAAAGCGTCGCGACGAAGCCGAGGAGGATCAGTCCGGCGGCGACGATCACCACGTCGATCGCCTGGGCGAGGGCGCGGCTGCCGATCCCGGCGAGCCGGTAGCCAAGAACCGCCCGCTCGGGGGTGAGAATCTCAAGATCGCCTTGCATCGTCGTGCCAAACTGAGTCTACATGACGCTCGTGCCGACGCCGCGATTTTGGTGGCTCGCCGTAGCCGGCGTGCCTTTGGCCGCCGTCGCGGCCGGGCTCGGAGCCCCTCTCGCGGCGGCGGCCTACGACGTCGGCCTCGTCGCCCTCGCGTACGCGACCGCCCGGCTCGGTCCCGACCCCCGCCGCCTGCGGATCACCCGCAAGCGCGATCCCGTTCTCAGCGTTCGGCGCGCCAACCGGGTCGTGCTCCAGATCGAGAACGAGGGCGATACGACGCTCGCCGTCCGTCTGCGCGACGAACCGCCGCCCCACTGGCCCGCATCGGAGCGGGAGTTCGACGTGCAGGTCCGCTCCGGCGCGCTCGTCGAGCGCGACTATCACGTCACCCCACCCGAGCGTGGCACCGATGCGTTCCGGGCCACCTACGTTCGCGTGCGCTGTCCTCTCGGGCTGGTCGACCGGCAGGAGCGGATCGACACACGCGAGGAGGCGCGCGTCTACCCCGACGTGCTCGCGCTGAAAGAGTTCGGCCTGTTGCGTCAGACCGGCCGCCTCCGCGAGATGGGCATCCGCCGTACCCGCCAGCGCGGCCAAGGGACGGAGTTCGAGAGCCTGCGCGCTTACACCGAGGGCGATGAGTTCCGGGACGTGGACTGGAAAGCGACCGCCCGCCGGGGGGAGCCGATCGTCCGGCGGCACGAGGCCGAGCGCAACCAGGCGGTGATCGTCGTTCTCGATCTCGGACGCGCGATGCTCGCCGAGGCGGACGGCGTCGTGAAGCTGGACCGCGCCCTCGACGCGCTCCTGATGCTCGCCCAGGCCGCCGCCCTCGCGGGCGACCAGATCGGTCTGATGGCCTACGACGACAAGGTTCGTCTCTGGGTCCCGCCCGCGAAGGGGCGCGCCCAGGTCGGCCTGCTGATCCGCGCCGCCCACGACCTCCAGGCCTCGCCCGCCGCCAGCGACCCGGTGGGCGCGTTCGCCTCCCTGGGCGCGAAGTGGAAGCGTCGGGCGCTGGTCGTGGTTTTCTCCGACGCGGACGATGCCGACGCGGCGGCGCCGCTCTCGGCGGCGCTCGGTCCCCTGTCACGCCGCCACCGCGTCCTGCTCTGCCGCGTGGCCGACCCGAAGCTCGCCACCGCCCGCAAGTCGCCGCTTGAGCTGCCCGAGGGCATGTACCTGCGGGCGGCGGCGGCCCTGCTCGACGAAGACCGGCGCACCGCCGGCGGCGTCCTGACCGGCGCGGGGGTGCGGGTGCTCGAGTCCGATCCCGAAGAACTCGCGGCGCGGCTCGTCGGGGCGTACCTGGACGCGCGGGTCGAAGGGCTCTAGCCGGCCTTCTTGGCGCGGGGGTGCGCTCCGGCGACCGCCGCGCGAAGCCGCTCGACGCTGACGTGGGTGTAGATCTGGGTCGTCGCGAGGTCTTCGTGCCCGAGAAGCTGCTGGACCGACTTCAGGTCGGCTCCGCCGTCGAGCAGGTGGGTGGCGAAGGCGTGGCGCAGGCCGTGCGGTCCAAGCCCCTCCGGCAAACCCGCCGCTTGGGCCGCGCGCGTGACCGCCGTGTGGATCGACCGGACGGTCAGGCGTCCGCCCCGAGCGTTGGTGAAGACCGGCGCTTCCACCGTCGGCGCGACGCGCTCCTCTTGGATGTAGGCCTCAAGGGCGCGGCGGCAGGGCTCACCGAACACGACCATTCGCTCCTTCGCGCCTTTGCCGAGGATGCGAGCGGTCCGTCCGACAAGGTCCAGGTCCGGCAGGTCGAGCCCGGAGGCTTCTGAGACGCGGAGTCCGGCGCCGTAGAGGAGTTCCAGCAGCGCCCGGTCGCGAAGGGCGACCGGCGCCGCGAGGAGGTCGGCCGCCTCGGGCGCGCTCACGCCCTTGGGGAGCGCGCGGCGGCGGATCGGTGGCTCAAGGCGCTCGGTGGGATCGCTGGGCATCAGACCCTGAGCGACGAGCCAGCGGCAGAAGGCACGCAGGGAAGAGAGCTTGCGGGCGCGGGTCGCGGGGTGCGGCGCGTGGACGCGCAGGAGGAGGCGGAGCCTCTCCGCCGTCAGGGGCAGAGTCCCGCCGCGAAGCGGCGAGAGATCGGCGGCGTAGGCGCGCACGGTGTTCTCGCTGCGCCGCGCCGACAGGTGCGCCAAGAATCCTTCGATCGCCTCGTCCATGGCTTTTATATTCTAGCGGGGACCCTTGCGCAAAGCGTCGTCGACGCGGTAACTTAATGTCTCAGCACGCGCCGGTGTTGGAATTGGTAGACAAGCATGCTTGAGGTGCATGTGCTCACAAGGCGTGAAGGTTCGAGTCCTTTCCGGCGCACCAAAAATTAGGAAGCCCCTCCCGAAACGGAGAGGCTTTTCTATTTACAAAGGGTCCTAACGACCGGTTGAGTCCACAACGAGGTCGTACCGTGTGTCGCTCGACCTCTTGGTGCGAGGCTTGCCACCCTGATCCACCGCATCGGGACCGAGACTCCACAGCGTCCAGGTCTTATCGGCCCCGCGCATTCGAAGCGGGCCCGCGCCAAAGGGATCCTTCGCGAGAACGGGAGGTCTGCCCGACCAGAGGTCGAGGGCGGCGCGGGTGAGTCTCCGTTCCGCTTCGAGTTTGGCGGCCAAGGGGCCGATCCCGCTGAAGATCGGCGAGGTGAACTCGACCAGCGCGTAGCTTGGGCTCGAAGGGATAGGCGGCCCCGTGGTCGCCTTGAGGGCCGCCCGCCAGTCAAGGGGGTCCGGAGGAATGGCCGCCCAAACCCCGCGCCAGTGTTCGATCGTGCGCGCCTCGAAGGCTTCGCGGACCGACTTGAGCCCGGCGAGCCTCAGGGCGGGCGAAGAGACCTGGCCATCGATCGCCAGTATCGATGGGCCTAACCGGGCGATCTCATCGACGACCTTCCGCGCGAACACCGACTCGCCCGCCAAAGTACGGTGGAGGTCAGGCAGCGGTCCTAGATCGTCCAAGACCGCCGGCATCGCCATCGCCCAGGCTTCGCCGCGCCTGGCGAGGGCGCGAACGCCCTTCTGCACCACCGCCTCCATCGCCGCTCCCGCCAGCGATGGGATCACGAACGGCTCGCTCCCCAGATGAGCCCGGAGGCGAGCCGCCGTGCGGAGGTCGTCCACCGCCGCGTGAGGATCCTTCGTGAGCAGGGCGCGCAGGACGAGGGCGCGTCCGACCGTGCGCGCGAAACCGTATTCGGAGAACGTCAGGGCGGACCCTCGCTCCCAATGTCGGTGGAAGTCGCACCCCTTCCGTTGGGAGCCTCGTCGGATCAAACCGAGGGCCGGGGAGAACGGCGTTAGCGAAGCCCGGACTTTCGCGATCTCCTCTGGCTTCGCCGTTCCCGCCGCGAGCGCGTCGATCGTTCGATCCGCATCGACTCCCTTTAGATTGCCTTCCGCTACGAGATCGGCGAAGCCCTGAGCGTACAGAGAGGCGGCGTTCTCGTCGTCCGACACGGCGGGGTTGAGACGCCGGAGATCGTCGTACTCTATGGGAACGCCCTCGCGTCGCGCGGCGGCTCTCTGATGCTCGAGGTCGGCGGCGGCGCGCCCAAGATCGCTCGTTCGCCAGCCCACGACCGTAAAGGCGATGATCCCCCCGGCACCGACGAGCGTCCCTAGCGCGAACTTTCGTGCGGATGCCATGTGCGTTGGGCCCATCGCGAACCCCGAATCGTTCGCGATAGGCCGAAAGGCCTAGCGCGAAACTACGCCGCCCGTCGCGCTCATCGACAGGGTCGCGTCCTTCAGACCCGGCGAGGTCGCCCGAAGCGTGATTCGGCCCGGCGTGCCGTTCGACTTGACGAGAACCATGCAAAGCCCGTTGAAGGCTTTGCGATAGGTCGCCTGATCAGGGTCGTGGTCGCTCGGGTCGCCGTTGCCCACGCCGCCGACGGTGCCCGCGCCTTCGACGGCGAACGCTACACGGTTCGAAGCCGTTGGGACCACTCGTCCCTGGGCGTCCAAGACCTCGACGGCGACCACGGTCAGGTCCTCGCCGTCCGCGAGGATCTTCGTGCGATCGGTCTTCAGCCGAAGCGTGGCGGGAGCGCCGGTCGTTTCGACCCGGTCGCGGGCGATGGCCTTGCCGTCCCGGTAGCCGACCGCCTCAAGGGTTCCCGGCGTATAGGGCACGTCCCATTCGAGATGCCCCAAGCGCGGCATCGCCTTCCGGCCTAGGCTCTTGCCGTTGAGGACGAGGTCGACCTCCTCCGCGTTCGAGTGGACCCAGACTCGCTTCGTGCCGCCGTCCCAGTTCCAATGGGGCAGGACGTGGACGACGGGCTGGTCGCTCCACCACGACCGGTAATAGTAATACGTGTCCTTGGGAAAGCCCGCGATGTCGAGGATGCCGAAGTGGGAGTTGATGCACGGCCAGCCGTAGGGCGTAGGCTCTCCTTTGTAGTCGAAGCCCGTCCAGACGAACGCGCCCGCCATCCAAGGTTTGTCGACGGCCTTCCAGGCCTGTTCGGCGGTGGCGCCCCAACTGGGCCGGTTCACGTCGTAGGCGCTGACGTAGCCGCGCACGGGGTCGTTCTCGTAGATGCCGCGCGTCGAGACGGCGCTCGCGGTCTCGCTCCCGAAAAGCCGGGTGTTCGGGAGTCGGCGCCGGACGCTTTCGTAGGCGCCGATGTTGTAGTTGAACCCAAAGAGGTCCGTCACGTCGACGATGCCTCTGTCGTAGCCGAAGTTGCTCGCGCCCGTCGAGAGGCGGGTGCCGTCGAGATCGTCCGCGACCGCGCGCATCTTCTTGAAGATCTCCGCGCCCTCCTCGGTTCCCTGAAGTCCCTCTTCGTTGTAGAGGGACCACGCGACGATCGAGGGGTGGTTACGGTCCCGCCGCACCATCGCCTTCAGCTCGGAAAGGTCGTCGGCCTTCGTCCCGGAGCCGCTCTTGGACGACGAGGTGTCGCCGAGATGGCGCGTCTCGTCGAGCACGAGCATCCCGAGCCGGTCGCAGGCGTCGAGAAACTCGGGTGCGACGGGGTTATGGGAGGTGCGGTAGGCGTTCGATCCCATCTTAAGGAGCTGCTGGATGCGCCACTCCATCAGGCCGTCCGGCAGGGCGACGCCGACCCCGGCGTGATCCTGGTGGTTGCAGGTGCCCTTGAGCTTGACCTCGCGTCCGTTGAGGAGGAAGCCCCGGTCCTTGTTCCACTCGATCGTCCGGATGCCGAAGGAGGCGGTTTGGACGTCGACGGGCTTCCCGTCGACGAGGACGGTCGTCTCGACCCGGTACAGGTTCGGCTTGCCCAGATCCCAGAGCTGCGGGTCCTTCACGTCGAGCGTTCCGTCCACGTTCGCGCCTGCCGGGCCGACCGCGACGTCCATCGCCTCCAGGGTGCCGACGGGTTTTCCTTTCGGATCGAGAAGCCGCGAGCGAACCCCGACGCGCGTTCCTGTCGCGGTCTGGACGCTCGCGAGCGTCGTCGTGATGCGGACCTTCGTCGTGCTGCCTTCCACGGCGGAACGGGCGAAGATGCCGTCCGGCGCGACGTGGACGGGATTCGCCGCGTTGAGCCAGACGTGGCGATAGATGCCGCCTCCTTCGTACCACCAGCCTTCGTTGCGACGAGGATCGGTCGTCACCGAAAGGACGTTCGGCTTTCCGAATTCCAGCAGGCCCGTCAGGTCGTAGCGCACCCCGATGTAGCCGCTCGGGTGCTGGCCCAGCCGTTTGCCGTTGAGATAGAACGTCGCGTTCCGGTAGACGCCGTCGAAGTCGATCCAGACGGACTTGCCCCGCATCGAGTCGGGTGGGACGAAGCTCTTTCGGTAGTAGCCCAGGGGTTTGGGGAGGGAGCCGTGACCGGTGTCGCCCTTCGGATCGAACGTGCCCTCGACCACGTAGTCGTGCGGAAGGTGGACCTTCCGCCACGCGGCGTCGTCGAAGCCGCGATCCATCTCCGGAATCTTCAGGTCCGCCTCCGGGCGGGCGAAGACGACGCCGCCGTTGATCCCACCGAGACCCGAGCCGTTGTAGACGAGCACGACGAGGGTGTTGGGCCCTCCCGCCCGCCACGCCTCGCGGACGGGCGCCGTGAACTCGGTGCCGAAACCGATGTGCTTGCCGATCCGCTTGCCGTTGAGGAAGACCGTCGCGTCCTCGTCGACCGACTCGAAGGTCAGGACCTTCTCCGCGCCCTCGGGATCGGAGCCCAGGTCGGCCCGGAACCAGCCGTACTGCTCCGCCTGAAGAATATAGTCGCCGGGCTGGACCGGCTTCCAGTCGCCGGACGCGAGGTCGTCCGGGAGGGGCACGTCGAGGCCCGTCACGTTGGCGGGCTTGAATCGCCAGCCGGTCGGCCCCTGTGCGTTGCGGCTGTGCTCCTCACCGCGCAGGAATCGCCAGTCGGCGTCGAAGCGAATCCGTTCGCGAGGGGAGACGGGAGCGAGGAGGGAGAGTCCGAGAACGACGGCGATCATAGCTCCCCTGGAGACTAGCATAGACGTCTGCCGCCCGCACGTCGGGGACGCTGGTTCTTCGGGGGCTTGGATCGGCGAGTCCGGCAACGTGTCGTCCCGTCATCGCAGTCCGGACCTTGCTTCGTAAAAGGTCTGTCCTCGATCGCCGAGGTTCTCCCTGCGATCAGGATCTACGGCACGGTCAAGACTTCGTCGACGATGGCATTCATGTCGTCCGCGTACTTGCCTCGAGTCCGCTCATCCGCCAGAACGAGCAGGATCTCGTTCTGGTAGCCCTCGTCGTTCACGTGGCTGTGAGTGTCGTTGTCCGAGAGGCGGAGGCTTTGAGCCTCGTCCTCGAGAAACCGTAGCTCGTCCCTGGTCAAGACCAGGGTCACATGGTCGATCGTCTTGCCGTCGATGATCAGTCTCATGGTTGTCGATCGGTATCGCCCGAAGTCGGGCCTTGGTCTGGCCTTTGGCGACTTTCCAGCGACCGAGGTCTACCCCTCGCGACAGGCCCGTGAACCCCGGTGCGGCTCGTGCTTAGCATAGTCCCTCCTGATCTTTCCTCGTCTCTCCCCGCCTCTGCTCGTCGCGAGACGCGGGGAGTGAAGGCGTGATACGCCGCAAGGCGAGATGTCCCACCGGCCCGCCACAATGGAGGGGTGCGCGTTGGGGTGTTCGACTCGGGGCTCGGTGGCCTTTCCATCGCCCAGGCGATCGCCCGCCGAACGCCCGACCTCGATCTGCTGTACCTGGGGGACACCCTCCGCGTTCCGTACGGCGGACGCTCCCAGGCGGCGATCCACGGTTTCGTCTCCGAGGCTCTCGCCTATCTTTTCGAAAACGACTGCCATCTGGTCGTCCTCGCCTGCAACACCGCCTCCGCCGAGGCCCTTCGACGGAGCCAGCAGGAGTACCTGCCGCGTCATTATCCGGATCGTCGCGTGCTCGGCGTGGTGATTCCCACCGCCGAGGCGGTCGCCGCGACCGGAGCGCGGCGGGTCGGCGTCCTCGCGACCCGCAGCACGGCGGCTTCCGGCGCGTACGAGCGGGAGATCCGGCGCCAATCTCCCGGGGCCGAGATCCGCGTCGTGCCCGCACCTTTGCTCGTGCCCTTGGTCGAGAACGACGGCCTGCGCCACGTCGGCCCGATCCTCGACGAGTACCTGGCCGAGTTGGGGGAAGTGGACGCCGTCGTTCTCGGCTGCACCCACTACGGCCTCCTTCGGGAGCAGGTCCGCGCGCGAGTCGACGTTCCGGTGATCGTCCAAGAGGAGGTCGTGCCACCGAGCCTTGCGGACTACCTCTGCCGCCATCCGGAACACGTCGAACGGCTGGGCCGTTCGGGCGAGCGGATCTACCGGGTGACCGACCTTGGGCCGGGCTACGAAGCGCTCGCGAAGGCGTTCGCGGGCGAAGAGGTCCGGCTGGAGAAGGTCGAGCTGTGAGACTCCGCGACCATGCCTGTAGGCGTCGGCACGGAATCGGCGGCTACACGCTTCGCATCCCCTTCGGCAGGAGTCTACGGTGAATCACCTATCCTTGATCGAGCTGTCCCGCGAGGCCTTGCTCCACAACGTCGCGGCTTTTCAGTCTGAAGCCGAGGATGGTCTCTTCGCGGCGGTGGTAAAGGCGAACGCCTATGGCCACGGGCTTGAGGAGATCGTTGCGCTCTTGGGAGATCGGGTCGATGCCCTCCAGGTCGACGATCTCGATGAGCTAAGACGCCTTCGTGGGGTGAGCGACAGGCGGGCGTTGGTGTACGGCTACGTTCCGTTGCGCGAAACGGAAGAGGCGGGCCGCCTCGGGGCAGAGGTCACGGTCTACGACGTCGACCCGATTCGCGAGATCGCTCGACTCTGGCACGACGAAGGCGTGAAGGTCGATTTTAGTCTGAAGATCGACGCCTTGCTCGGACGGCAGGGAGTCCTCCCTAGCGACGCCGACGCCTTTCTTGAGGAACTGGCGAAGTACCCCCACCTCCAACCGACTTCCGCCTACGCCCACTACGCGAACATCGAGGACACGACCGACCTGAACCACGCGGAGGCGCAGGAAGAGGCGTTCGAGGCCGCCTTTCGGAAGATCGAGGCGCGGTATCCGCACGTCGGGAGGCACATCGCGGCGACCTCCGGGCTGATGGCTCGTCCGGGCGTCCAGAAGACGATGGTCCGGGTGGGCATCGGTCTCTACGGCCTCTATCCTTCCGCATCGCTCGCGCGGAGCCACGCGCATCTCGAACTCCGGCCCGTCATGCGTTGGGTCAGCCATCTCGCGCAGGTCAAGACCCTGCCGGCGGGCCATCCGGTGGGCTACGGCCTGACCTATCGAACGACCCGACCGACGACGATCGGGATCGTGCCGCAGGGCTACAGCGACGGCTACGACCGGGGGCTGTCGAACGTGGGCGAGGTCCTCGTCCACGGTCGGCGCTGCCCGCTCGTCGGGCGGGTCGCGATGAACATGTTCGCGATCGACCTCTCGTCCGTCCCGGACGCGCGGGCGGAGGACGAGGTCGTTCTTCTGGGGGATCAGGGCGAGGACCGGATCACCGCCGAGGAGATCTCGGCGAAGCTCGGGACGATCAACTATGAGGTCGTCGCCCGGGTCTCGCCGCTGCTGCCGCGCGTGATCGTTTAAGACCTAGTCGCAGGCCCAGTACCACGAGCCTTTCGTGGGGTGGGTGTCGCCCGAGCGGTGCCCATCGGGATCGACGAGGGTGTTGTCGAACTGGCCGGCGCCGTTGATGTGCTTGGCGTGCGAATCGGCGAAGACCATCGACCCGCCGCTTGGGTCCCAGTTGGAGAAGTAGCCGCAGTCGTAGCCGTAGCGCGAGCAGTCCGGGTCGTTCTTCTTCTCGAAGAAGCCGAACATCTCCAGCCGGATCACACGGGTGTTCGCCGGGTCCGAGTACTGGGTATCCGTGACGGTCCAAAACTTGTCCTTGTAGATCTCGTTGTTCCCGCTCGACTCGCCCGCAGCCAGCGTGAAGTTGCACTTTCCAAAACGGTAGGACGAACCGTACGCCTTCCAATAGCTGGGAGCGTTCTTGGCGGTCCCGACTTCGCCCGCGAGGTACGGACTGCCGTTGTCGAGCGGACTCTTGAAGATCTCCTGGCTTTTGCTGTAGGGAAGGAGCAGGACTTCCGTGCCACGGTGCTTGCCGTCGGCGTAGATCGTCGGGTCGCTGTTGTAGGCGTAGAAGATCGGCATCGTGTCGTCGTTGTCCCCGAGGTACAGCTTCGTCGTGGTGCCGATCTGCTTGGCGTTCGAGAGGTCGACCGTCTTCTTGGCCGCGAACTTCGCCTGGGCGAAGACGGGGAAGAGGATGGCGGCGAGGATCGCGATGATCGCGATCACGACCAGGAGTTCGATGAGGGTGAAGGCTCGTTCCATGGGCTCTCAAGGTCGACCACCCACGCCATATGCATCGCGTCGGTGGCCCCCTCCGTCGAGAGCGCTCCGCGATTCCTCCGCCGGTACTAACCGGATCAGGTTCTAGGGTCATCCGGCAGTCGCAGCCGGAAATCTCAGCCCATGACGGGCCCCCCTTGCGGGTTGGTGTTCCACGTTTAGGATACCCGGAGGGAGGCGCTACGGCGGCGAACCGCCGAACATGAGGCCGCTTCGACGCGTCCGAGGGTTTCCAGCGACGGTTCGAGGCCGAACCTGTGTTAGAGTGTAGGCGCCCGCCGATGACGCAGACCCAGAGCCAAGGCCAATCCTCTTCCCCCGGTCCCTTCGTGGGCTACGACGACGGCCCTTTCTACGACGAGATGTTCGAGGGTGGCCAGCCCCGACCGCACTATGCCCGCCTTCGGAACGCGCTCGGAGAAATGGAGGCGAGCGAGTTTCGGGCGAGACAGAAGCAGGCCGACCGAATCCTCGTCAACCAGGGCATCACGTTCACCGTCTACGGCGACGCCCAAGGCATCGAGAAGCCTTTCCCGGTCGACCTCGTGCCCCGGATTATCCCGGCGAGCGAGTGGCGGAGTTTGGAGAAGGGTCTGGAACAGCGCGTCCGGGCTCTCAACCTTTTCCTGAACGACGTCTACCACGACGCGAAGATCCTGGACGACGGCGTGATCCCCCGCGATCTCGTGGTGAACGCCCCCTCGTACCGCAAAGGATTCGTCGGGGCGGACGTGCCGCACGACCTCTACGTGCATATCTGCGGCACCGACCTCATCCGCGACGGGAGCGGCTACATGGTCCTCGAGGACAACTGCCGAACGCCCAGCGGCGTGAGCTACATGCTGGAGAACCGGGAGATCCTGATGCGGACCTTGCCGGAGACGTTCCGCGACTACCGCGTCCGTCCCAACGACGGCTACGCCGCCCAACTCCTCGCCAACCTGCGAGGCCTTGCGCCGCAGGGGAGGGAAGAGCCGAACGTCGTCCTGCTTACCCCCGGCGTCTACAACTCGGCCTACTTCGAGCACACGTTCCTCGCGCAGCAGATGGGCATCGAGCTCGTGGAGGGACGCGATCTCTACGTCGAGGACAACGTCGTGTTCATGAAGGCGACCCGAGGTCCCGTCCGGGTCGACGTGGTCTACCGCCGCCTCGACGACGACTTTCTCGATCCCCTGGTGTTCCGCCCTGAAAGCGTCCTCGGGGTGCCGGGCCTCGTCAACGCCTACCGGGCGGGCAACGTCGCCCTGGCGAACGGCATCGGCACCGGCGTAGCCGACGACAAGGCGATCTACCCGTTCGTGGGCGACATGATCCGCTACTACCTGGACCAAGATCCGATTCTCGCCCAGGTTCCCACCTATCTGGGCTGGCGGCCCGCCGATCTCGACCACATACTGGTGCACATAAAGGACCTGGTGGTCAAGGCGACGAACGAGAGCGGCGGCTACGGGATGCTCATCGGCCCGCAGGCCTCCGAACTGGAGATCGAGGAGTTCCGGCGCCAGATCCAGCACGACCCCCGCAACTATGTCGCCCAACCTCTCATCGGGCTGAGCCGTTCCCCGTGCTTTTTCGGCGACCGGTACGCCGGGCGGCATATCGACCTGCGTCCCTACGTGCTGGTCGGCGCGGAAGGGATCACCTGCGTCCCCGGTGGTCTGACGCGCGTCGCGATGCGCGAGGGCTCGTACGTCGTGAACAGCTCGCAGGGCGGCGGGAGCAAGGACACCTGGGTCTTGGAGGACGAAGGATGCTGAGGCGATCCGCCGAGTCCGCGTTCTGGCTCGGACGGTACGTCGAACGGGCGGAGGCGACGGCGCGCATGGTGGACGTCCACTACCGTTCCCGGCTTGAAACCTCTCTCGGCGACCCGCGTATCGGCTGGGACACTATCCTCACGATCTCGGGCCTGGAAGACGACTTCCGCGAGCGCTACACCCGCATGGACGAGGATTCGATCCTCGACTTCTTCGCCTTCGACGCGAAGAACCCATCGAGCGTGCTGTCGTGTCTCAAATCGGCCCGAGAGAACGCCCGAACGATCCGGGGGCAGATCTCCACCGAGATCTGGGAGACCGCGAACCGGCTCTACCTGGATCTGCGCGAGTGGGACCTCGAAGAGCTCGACCGGCGTTCCGTCTACGACTTCTTCCGGCGCGTCAAGGACGGTAGTCAGCTTTTCCACGGCGTCGTCGCGCGCACGATGGTCATGGGCGAGGTGCGCGACTTCTTCACCGTCGGGCAGTTCCTTGAGCGAGCGGACCAGACCGCCCGCATCCTCGACGTGCAGTACGAGGACCTTGGCAAGGAGGGCGACCCGCACGCCTGGATCGCCGTGCTCAAGTCCGTCGGGGCCTACCAGGCCTACCTACGGACTTACCGGGAGGGCGTCAACGCCAATCAGGTCGCCGAGTACCTAGTGAAGAACCCCGCCTTTCCCGCCTCGATCCTCTACAGCGTGTCGGGTATCCAGATCTCCCTGCGCCGGATCAGCGGAAACGGCGGGACAATTCCCGCCAACGCGGCCGAGCGGGCCGCCGGTCGTTTGCACAGCGACCTGATCTACCTTACGGAAGACAAGATCGCCGACCAGGGACTCCACGATTTTCTCGACGACGTCCAGGCCCGTTGCGCGGAGGTCGGCGACGCCGTCTGGGAGACTTACCTGAGTTATTAGGTCGTTAAGACCTTTAGGGCGCGACCGTCGTCCTACTCTTCCAACCCTAACGATCCCATGATCCTTCGCGCCCTCCACCGCACCACCTACCGCTATCCCTTCGCTAGCCGGGAAAGCCACAACGAGGTGCGTCTGCGTCCCTTGGACGACGCCAACCAGCGGTGCCTCGCCTTCGACCTGCGCATCGAGCCTGCGGCGAAGGTCTTCTCCTACGTCGAGCAGGGCGGAACGGTCCACCATTTCGTGGTGCGGACGCCCCACACGGAGCTCACCATCCGGGCGGAGGCGACCATCGAGACGGCTTTGGAGAACCCTTTCCTGGGAGTGAACCTCGTTGAGAACGACTGGACGGCCCTCGCCCCGCTCGTCGATCGCTTTCCGGAGTTTCTCGCGTCGACGCCACGCGTTCCGATCCTCGACGCCGCCCGCGAACTGGCGGAGTCGGTCCCGGTTCGCGCGAGCGTCGCCCAGTACGCGATCGACCTTGGGGAACGCATCCACGATCTTTTGGGCTACGATCCCGACGCGACCCACGTCCACACGCCCCTGAGTTACGTGATCGAGCATCGCGCAGGCGTCTGCCAAGACTTCGCCCACCTGATGCTGGCCTGTCTCAGGGCCCAGTGCATCCCGGCGCGCTACGTGAGCGGCTACCTCTATTCGGGTTCGGAGAACCTGCGGGGGGACGAGGCGACCCACGCCTGGGTCGAGTGCGTCCTTCCCGATGGCCGTTGGCTCGGGCTCGATCCCACGAACCGTTGCCTCGCGAACGACCACCACATCCGTGTCCACACCGGACGCGACTACGACGAGGTGCCTCCGACGCGAGGCATCTACACCGGGCCTGCCGCCGAGCGGCTAGAAGTGTCGGTCAGCGTGACGAGAGTCACGGAGCCTGTCGGTGACGAGAGTCGCCCTGAGGCGTTGGAGACTCCGGGCCGGTGACCGCGGAATGGGACTCGACGACGCTCCCGAGGGTTGGGTCTACGTCTTCAACGGTTCGACGAACCCGCCGCGTCCGAGCCTGGGCCTTCCCGGCGGCGTCTTCTCCTCCCGAGAGAGGGCCGAGGCGTGCATCGCCGAGCACGGCCTGCACGGCACGTTGACGGCCTACCCCGTGGATCAGGGAGCCTACGAGTGGGCGGTGGCGAACGGCCGCTTCAAGCCCGAGCGCGACGATCAGCGGACGCCTGAATTTATCGGTCGCTTCGCCGGCGGCGTCTGGCACTGGCACTACGAAGAGCCTGAGCCGGGCTAAGCCTCGGCGAGCAAGGCTTTCAGATCGAGACGGCGGGTGACCATTTGGAGACCGCCTTCCGCATCGCGGGGCCACTCGGCATCAGGGCGGTCGCGGTAGAGTTCGACGCCGTTTCCGTCGGGGTCGCGCAGGTAGAGGGCTTCGCTGACGCCATGGTCGGAGGCTCCGTCGAGCGGCCATTCGGCCTCGGCGAGGCGCCGGAGCGCGTCGCCGAGGGTTCGACGGTCAGGATAGAGGATCGCGACGTGGTAGAGGCCGGTCGTGCCCGGCGCGGGCGCCGCGCCGCCGAGGCTCTCCCAGGTGTTCAGGCCGATGTGGTGGTGGTAGCCGCCCGCCGAGAGGAACGCCGCGCCCTGCCCGTAGCGCTGGGTCACCTGGAATCCGAGGATGTCTCGGTAGAACGCGAGGGCGCGGTCGAGATCCGCCACCTTCAGGTGGACGTGGCCGATACGGACGTCGGGATCGATGGGAGGGTTCGACATGGGTCTGAGCGTTCGAGACTCCTCAAGAGGAGTCTCGAACGCCTATACTGCTTACCATGCGTCGCCCTTCCTACGCCGCCGTCACCGGGGTGACGGCGGCGATGGTCTTCCTGGGTTTCGCGCGCGTCGCTCTGGTGCGATTCATTCCGCCTCCGCACCCTCAGATCGCGCAGTGGGGGCAGGGGGAGTTCGTTCGCCGCGCCCAGGCTCAGGAGATATCCTGGCGTCCGCTCGGTCCGAAAGCGTTCCAGGAGGCTCAGGCCCTCTCCCGGCCGGTCCTGCTGGTGGTCGGAGTGCCCTGGAGCGCGCTTGGGCGACAGGCCGACCAGACCTTCGCGGTTCCCGAGGTCGCACGCGCTCTCAACCGCAACTTCGTTCCGATTCGGGTCGATACCGCTCAGGACCCACGCTGGATCTCGCAGTTCCTTCCGCTGCAACGGACGCACATGGGCTTCGGCGTGGGCTTCCAAGCCTGGGCGTTCGATCTCAAGGGCCGCCTGATCGCCTTTATCGGCCGGGTCGACGCGAACGACGTGCTCGACGAGGCTACCGTCGTCCGTTCTCTCCTGAACGCGCAGTCGGAGTTCGCGAAGGCCGCGCTGAGCGACGAGCCTCCGGACTTCGAGGAGAACCAGGTTATAGACGTCGGCCGCCTGACCACGCCCGGCGTTGTGAACCTATCGCTCGCCAACGCCGCCCAGTCGCTGGCGGGCGAGATCGACCCGGTCTGGGGAGGATGGAGCATGCGGGGGCTGATCGGAACGCGCCCCCTTGCGCTGCGCTTCCTTCAACTCGCGGGCGAATGGGACAAGGCGGGGCGGTCCCTTCGCCGGACGGTGCTCTCGTCGCGCGCCGACTGGCTGGACGGCGGCTTCTTCCGGGTGGTCCGCCGCGACAACGGCGTCCCGGAGTACGACAAGACCACGCTTTCCAACGCGCAACTGGCCGAGACGCTCGCCGTCCAGGACGCCGCCCATCCGGACCCGCTCCTGCGGCGGTTCGCCCGCCGCACGGTGGACTGGGTTCTCAGCCTCCAGCCGGAAGTCTACTTGCCGGGCGCCGAGATGGGGGACGAGGACGAACGGGGCCGTTCCGGCCGCGCGAGTTTTTCCCCTCTGCGA
Source organism: uncultured Fimbriimonas sp. (assembly GCA_964516175.1). Lineage (GTDB taxonomy): Bacteria > Armatimonadota > Fimbriimonadia > Fimbriimonadales > Fimbriimonadaceae > Fimbriimonas. The sequence continues at coordinate 33,887 of CAZEWR010000042.1, forward strand.
CTTAGTGAGGCGGTCCGCGCCGGATCGATCAAGTCCGAGGACGCCGACTGGGCTCGCGCGAACCTCGGGTTGGACGGCCGGGGTGGACCGGCCCGCATCGTCGTTCCCAGCGCCGCCGCCTTGGCCGATCCTCGGTTTGCGCGCGTGCTTGCCGATCTTCGACGGGCGGCGGGGCCGCCCCGGGTTCACTTGGCTCCGGGCCTCGCCGACGTCAACGGCGAGGTGGCCGCCTGCCTGCTGCGTTGCGCCCGCCTGTGGGGCGATCGAGATCTCGCGGCGACGGCGGGCGAGATCGTCGACCGTCTCGATGGCCGGTTCCGAGGGGCGAACGGCGTCAGCCACACCCTTGATCCCGATCCGTCCGGCCCGCTCTACCTCTCCGACGCACTCGCCTACGCCGACGCCGCCCTCCAAGACTTTCTCGTCAACGGCCGCCTTTCGAGTCTGGAGCACGGCGCGTTCGAACTTCGACGCGCGTTGCGCGTTTTCGGCAAGGACGGCATCCTGCGCACGGGCCGTCCCCAGGATTCGCTTTTTGCCGGCCTCGCGCCGTTGCCTCAGGTGACGGACGACGAGTGCGAAGCGACCTCCGCATCCGCGCTGCGTCTTCTCGACGCCTACGCGACGATCCTCGGTCCGACAGGCGGCGACCTCGCCGCGCTCTCCGCCCGACTGGACGACAACCTTGGGGCGGTGACCGAGGCGGTTCCCGCGATGGGCGGCGCCCTCGGCGCCCTCACGCGTCATCTGGACTCGCGAGCCGCCTTCGTGGTCGGCTTCGACGCCCTTCAGGTGGCGAACCGCCTTGCCCGTCGTTTTCCGAATCGTTTGGTCGTACCCGCGCTGACCGGGACCCGCACCGACTTGGCGAACCGACGGCCCGGTATCTATCTCAGCACCTCTTCCGGCCTCGTCGGCCCTTTCTCCGAGTCGGCCCTCGCCGGACAGCTGCCACCGGATCTCGAAGTCGGGCTTTAGATCCGACGTTTACTTCGGTAACGGCAGGCCCAGCGCCTTCAGCGACTTGCGGAGCTTCTCGATTCGGTTCGGCGTGTCGAGGGTGAGGTTGTAGGGGCGGCCTCGGCAGTCGATGATGAGGCCGACCGCGCCGCCGATCAGGTTGGTCGTGTGGTCTCGCCCGCCGCGCGCGGTGTCGAAGCGGCGGATGACCACGGCCTTTCCCTTGCCCGCGCCGACGTCGAAGTTCCTCGTCGGCTCGACGGTGAGCATCTCGGCCTGGGCTTCGTCGTACGGCACGACGACCATCTCGCCGAAGGGCACGGAGACGTCGATCCCAAGGCCGTGGACCCGGACGCACGGCTCGCCTTCCTTGCCGATGCCGACCGGGGCGACGCAGGTGCCGCACCGGACGATGCAGTCGCGCTCGAACACCTCGCGGGCCGCGTCGTAGAGGTGCTCGGACAGCACGCCCAGGTGCGGCATCATGAAGATGGAGTCGACGGTGAGCATGGTGATGCCTTCCGGTCCGTAGGCGTCCATCATCATCAGAGCGCTCTGGGCCCGTTTCGGCGCGTGGGAGAGGACGCCGCCCGAGCCGATCACCATGTCGAGGGCCATCATGTCGACGAGGCTCTGGCCCGCCGCCTTCTGGTCGAAGATCTGACCGATGTCGCGCTGCTGGGCGGTGCCGACGAGGTCGCGAGCGAGCGACTTGTGATGCTCGAACGCCAGCCGCAAGGCCTCGCGCGAGACCGCGTGCTCGATCAGCAGATCCTCGTAGGTCTGGGGGATCGTCGTCGGGCGGATCATCTTGTTCCGCAGCCGGTTACGGACCTCCGCCGGGTCGATCTCGAAGGGAAGCCAACGAGCGATGTTCTCGACCCCCGCCTCGACGAGGACGTTGCAGATGGAGTACGACATGCCGAGGTTCGCGGACACCGTGCGGTTGTAGATCCGCTCGCCGTTGCCCGCGAGGAACACGGAGAAGACGTCGGTGGTCGCCCCACCGATGTCGACGCCGAGGACGTTGATCTTCTCGTTCTCGGCGTACTCCTTCAGAAGCTTTCCGACCGCGTTCGGGGTCGCCATGACCTCCTCGCTCGTCCAGTCGAGGAGCTTGGAGTAGCCCGGCGCCTGCTGCATGACGTGCTGGAGGAACATCTCGTGGATCTCCTCGCGCGCCGGTCCCAGATTCTCCTGGTCCAGCGTGGGACGTAGGTTGTCCACGATCTGAAGTTCGATCGACTTGCCTAGGACCGAGCCGACCGCCTCCCGCGCCTCGCGGTTGCCCGCGTAGATCACCGGGAGCTTCATGTCGCCGAAGCGGGGCTTCGGGTCGGCACGGCGCACGATCTCGGCCATCTCGATGATCTGGGCCCGGTTGCCGCCGTCCGTACCCCCGGACATGAGGATGATGTCAGGGCGAAGCTGTCGGAGCCGCTCGACCCGCTGGTGGTCTTTGCGCCCGTCGTTCACCGCGAGGGTGTCCATCAGGATCGCCCCCGCACCGAGGGCAGCCCGTTCCGCCGACTCCGCCGACATCTCCTTCACGACGCCCGCGACCATCATTTGGAGTCCCCCGCCCGCGCTGGAGGTGCTCAGGTACAGGTCCGCCGAGTCGAGGTCATTCTCGATCCCGCTCGCGTCCTCCGCGCCGTCCTTCAGGCGGCGCCACACGGTCCCGTTTCGGAGCAGGTTGCGCCGCCCGCGCTCGAAGCCGGCGGGGACGGCCGTCTCGGAGATCTCCTCGAGTTCGGTGATGGAGTTCGTCACGCCGAGCGTCACGTCCTCGAACGGCTTCTCGACCGTGGTCGGCGCCTCGCCCCGCGCGACCAGCCGGTACTCGCCAGTGGTCGGGCTCTTCTCGATCAGGATCGCCTTCGTGGTGGTGGAGCCACAGTCGGTGGCGACGATGCGGCGGACTTCGCGGGCCATGCTGGCCCCATTATATTCGCGTCGTCTACGCCTTGGTCGTGGGCAGGATCAGCCGCAGGATCTTGGCGTCGTCGATCGTTCCCGAGGCGGAGATGACCGCGCCGACGGGCGTCGTGCTCGGCAACGCGCGGAGCGCACGAACGTCCGCACCCTTGGGGAGGCGCAGGCGAAGGTATCTCGGACGGTCGACCGAAACGGAACGCCCGTTGGGGAACTGCTTGCCGATAAGGACGAGGGTGATTCTTCCCAGGGCGGGCTCGACCTTGCGTACGCATCCCTGAAGCCTCATGTGGCCCGGAGAGGGGCATCCGACCAAGGCGCCCGGCTTCGGCGTCGCGATGCGTTGCGCCAGATGCAACGACGGGGTAGGGTTTCGGAGCCGCTCCATCGTCGAGCCCTTGCCGGGCGCGTAGAGCTCGAAGTGGAGGTGGGGGCCGGTCGCGTTGCCGCTCTCGCCGACGTACCCGATTAACTGGCCCGCCCGGACGCGCTGTCCGGCGACGAGGTCCGGGGCGAACATCAGATCGCGCGATCCCTGGTGGTCGTGCTTGCCGGGATTGTCGTCGTTCAGGTGGGTGCCCAGCATGGACCAGCCGTCGTCGGCGTGGATCCAGAACGTCTCCCGCTTGAGGCCGAGCACGCCGTCGAAGGGCGCGACGATGGGGCTCATCTTGGGCGCGCGGATATCGACGCCGGTGTGCCGGTACCCCTCACGGATCTGGCCGTAGCTCAGGTTCCAACGGTGCGAGCCGATCACCGGGAACACCAAGGGCTTGATCGTTCTTTGCGCCGGAAGCAGGGCGAGGCCGAAAGGCGCGACCGGGGGGAGGGGCCCCCACTCGGGATGAGGGACCATGGCGAGCAAGGCGGGAACGAGACCGAGAAAACCCATCGTCGGGAAGGCGTCCTACGTTCCTTTTGTACGACGCCTTCTCCGGTTCTCCCAAGATTCGGAGCCGAATGCCGCAAGAAAGGGCCGAAGGGACTACGGCAGGGTCGGGTAGTCCACGTATCCCTCTGGACCAGGGCTGTAGAACGTCGACACGTCGGGTTCGTTGAGCGGCGCTCCCTCCCGGAAGCGGCGGACCAGATCGGGGTTCGAGATAAAGAGACGACCGTACGCGATGGCGTCGGCCGCATGGGCTTCGAGGGTCTCTTCGCCGGAAGCCCGATCGAACTTCTCGTTCGCCACGAAGACGCCGCCGAACTCGTCGCGGACCGTCCGCGACACCCAGTCGTCCTGCCGTTCCTCGCGTGCGCACACGAAGGCGATCTCCCGTTCCCGAAGGGCGCGGGCCACGTAGCCGAACGTCTCGACCGCGTCCTCCTCCGGTCCGCCGCCGCGCGGGGCGAGGTGCATCCCGACCCGCTGCGGGCCCCAGACCGACACACAGGCGTCGGTAACCTCGAGCATGAGGCGAGCCCGGTTTTCCAGCGAGCCGCCGTACTCGTCCGTCCTTTGGTTCGAGGCGAGGTGGAGGAACTGCTGGAGCAGGTAGCCGTTCGCACCATGGACCTCCACGCCGTCGAAGCCCGCGGCCTTCGCGTTCTCCGCGCCTTGGCGGTAGGCCGCCACGACGCCAGCCATCTCGTCGAGTTCCAGGGCGCGGGGAGTGACGTAGGGGTGGGGTGGCGAGATGCGGCTGACCATCCCACCGGGTGCGATCGCGCTCGGGGCGACCGGCAAGGCGCCATCGAGGTAGGCGGGGTCGGAGATACGCCCGACGTGCCAGAGCTGGAGGAAGATGCGTCCGTCCGCGTCGTGGACCGCTTGGGTGACCCTTCGCCAGCCGTCGATCTGCGCCTCGGACCAGATGCCCGGCGTATCGGGGTAGCCCACGCCCATCGGGGTGACGCTCGTCGCCTCGCTCAGGATCAGCCCCGCGCCCGCGCGCTGGACGTAGTACTCCCGCATCAAGTCGTTCGGCGCCCGGCCCGCCGAGGCGCGGGAACGGGTAAGGGGAGCCATGAAGACGCGGTTCGGCAAGTCGAGATCGCCGATCCGGATGGGATCGAGAAGGGAGGGCATCGAGAGAGGGAAGAGGAAACGGGAAGCAGAGTTCGCCCCGCCTCCCCTTTTTCCTCTTCCCGTTCGGCCTTTACGCGAGGAACGGGTAGTCCGTGTAGCCGGTCTCTCCCGGCGCGTAGAACGTACTCGGGTTCGGCTCGTTGAGGGATGCGTCCTCTCGGAATCGGCGGACGAGGTCGGGGTTCGCGATCGCGAGCTTGCCGAACGCGACCGCGTCGGCCTCGTCCTTATCGAGCGTCTCCTGGGCGTCGGCCTTCGAGAAGGCCTCGTTGGCGACGTAGACGCCGCCGAAAGCGGCTTTGATCTGCGGCCCGAGACGATTCTCCCCGAGGCTCTCGCGGGCACAGATAAACGCGATCCCCCTGTGGCCAAGCTCCTTGGCCACGTAGCCGAAAGTTTCGGCGGCGTTCTCGTCGCCCATCGAGTGGGAGTCGCCGCGCGGCGCGAGGTGCATGCCGACGCGGTCCTTTCCCCAGACGTCGATGCACGCGTCGGTGACCTCGAGCATCAGTCGGGCGCGATTTTCGACGGAACCGCCGTAGGCGTCGGTCCGGTGGTTCGCGCTCGTCTGGAGGAACTGGTCGAGAAGGTAGCCGTTCGCGCCGTGGATCTCCACGCCGTCGAAACCCGCGGCCTTCGCGTTCTCGGCGCCCTTGCGGTAGTCGGCGATCACGCCCGGAATCTCGTCGAGTCCGAGGGCGCGCGGAACCGGGTAGCCGCGCATCGGGCGAAGAAGACTGACGTGTCCTTCGGCGGCGACCTCGCTCGGGGCGACGGGCCGCAGGTCGTTCAGGAATTCGGGGTCGGAGATACGACCGACGTGCCAGAGCTGGAGGAAGATCGCGCCGCCCTCTTCGTGGACCGCCTGGGTGATCTTCTGCCAACCCTCGACCTGCTCGTCCGACCAAACGCCGGGCGTGTCGGCGTAGCCGACGCCCATCGGCGTGACCGCCGTCGCCTCGCTGAGAATGAGGCCGAAGCCGGATCGCTGGCGGTAGTACTCGACCATCAGGTCGTTCGGTACCCGTCCACCGCCGACCGCGCGGGCGCGGGTCAGAGGAGCCATGAAGATTCGGTTTCGGAGTTGAAGATCGCCGACGCGGATCGGCTCGAAAAGATTTGGCATGGCTTTCGTGCCGCTTCATATTACAGAGCGGTACAGAATTCTACGCCACGAGCAAGACGGCGTTCCCGAGAAGCTCGGGAACGCCGGATTTGTCTTGAGTTTGATCCTTCGCCCTTACGAGAGGAGCCGGGTTGGGTTCTCAAGGTAACCCTTGACGAGGTTGACGAACTTCGCGCCGCCCGCACCGTCGCAGACGCGGTGATCGAACGATCCGGTGACGTTCATGCGCGAGCGCGCCACGATCTCGCCACTCTCAAGGACCACCGCCTTCTTCCTTACCGACGCGATAGCGACGATGGCGGCGTTGGGCTGGTTGACGATGGCGATAAAGTTGTCCACGTCGAGCATGCCCATGTTCGAAACGGCGAAGGTGCTGCCGCCCATGTCATCGAGGGAGAGCTTGCCGTCGCGAGCCTTTTTCGCCAACTCCTTCGCCTTGGAGGAGAGGTCGCGCAGGGCCATCTTGTCGGCGTTCTTGACCACCGGGACGGTGAGCCCGTCTGCGAGGGCGACCGCGATGCCCACGTTGACCGAACCGTAGATCGTCACGCTGTCGCCGTTGATGGAGGCGTTGATCTCGGGCATGTCCCGCAGGGCGAGCGCGCAGGCCTTGAGCACGAAGTCGTTGATCGTGACCTTGCCCGCCTCCTGCGATTCGAACATGGCCCGCAGGGCGAGGATGTTCTCGACGTCGACCTCGACGGTGACGTAGAAGTGGGGAACCTGCTGCTTGCTCTCCTGGGTGCGCTTGCCGGTGATCTGGCGCAGGCGGGGAAGCTTGACGACCTTGTCCTCAGCGCCCGAAGCGGCGGGGGCGGCGGACTTCGGAGCCTCGGGGGCCGGTGCGGGCGTGAAGTTGGACACGTCCTTCTCGACGATGCGTCCGCCGGGACCGGTGCCGGTCACCAGGGCGAGATCGACGCCCTTCTCGGCGGCGATCTTCTTGGCGAGGGGGCTTGCCTTGAGGCGACCTTCGGCGACGGCTTGAGGGCTCGCGCCGGAGTCTTCCTTCTTCTCCGACTGCGCGAAGTCCTCGGTGCCCTTGTTCGTCGCGGCGCTCGCTTGGTCGGCGGTGACGCCGAACTCGGAACTGGCGGCTTCCGGGCGGGTCGGGGTGGTGGCGGCCTGCTGGAGTTCGATCGGCGCGTTGCTGGGGGATCCGTCCTTGTCCTGAGGCGCGTCGGAGGGAGTTGGAGTCGTTGCGGGCGTCACGCTCGCAACGCCGCCCCAGTTGGCGGGGAGGCTCTCGCCTTCTTTTAGGATGGCGGCGATGGGCTGACCCACCGGCACGGTTCCGCCCGCTTCCAGCTTGATGCCGGAAAGGGTTCCGCTTCCGGGCGACTCGAGCTCCAAGGTGGCCTTATCGGTCTGGATCGTGCCGATCACCTCGCCGCTCTTGACCTTGTCGCCGTCCTTCTTCAGCCACTCGAGGAGGGTGCCCTCCTCCATGCCGTCGCCCATCTTGGGCATGATCACTTCGGTCATCTCTTTTTCTTTCCCACCGGCGACCGGCGCTCGTCTCAGATTACCCGCGCGGCAGTCTTCGCGAAAGGCGTGGCTGTTTCGATCGCCTGTTAGGCTACGTCGCGCTTCAGCGTTTCTGTGGACAAAGAAAAGTGCGGTTTAAAAACGTTTAATCATAAAGTGTTTTAGGGTTTTCACGCGTACAATGACTAGCCTTAGATCCGGATTCGACGGGTCTGGAATTGGAGGTCGCCTTGTCCCTGTATAGAAAAGCGTTCACCCTCATCGAGCTCCTCGTCGTTATCGCGATCATCGCGATCCTCGCCGCGATCCTCTTCCCCGTCTTCGCCCAGGCCAAAGCGGCGGCGAAGTCGGCCGTGACCCTGTCGAACATGAAGCAGACGGGCACCGCCACCCTCCTTTACGAGGGTGACAGCGACGACATGTGCCTCATGCCGTACAACTACGAGGACGGCGCCCACTATTACGGAGGGATGACCAGCGTCCAGCGTCTCTACCCGTACTCGAAGTCCTACGCCATCCAGTGGGATGCGACCGGCCCCGTGGTCGACTCGAAGACGGTCTCGATGGACCTCGCGGCGGCGAAGGCGTTCTGGGACGCGAACGGGGGCTGGTACGGAACGTGGCAGCCGGGAACCTACTGGGACTGGAACACCACCATCAGCCCCAACGTTCACGCCTTCTACTACGATTCCAACTTTCCCGCTGACGGAGGCGCCCGGCTGAACTCCAGCGGAGCCGACATGCACGTCCGCAGCGACAGCGCCCAGGAGTTTCCGGCCGAGCAAAGCCGTTACGCTTCGATCCGGGCGGACGGCTACGGCGAGAACGGCGCTCTGCGCTACGTCGCCTTCTACGCGACCTGCCCCGATCCCAAGAACTCGAACTACTGGCAGAACATGTGGTACTCGGCCTCCAAGAAGCACTCGAACAGCTTTGTGTCGTCGTTCACCGACGGCCACGCGAAGAAGGTGCCGCTCTGGTCCGTCGCCCAGCAGAACTGCACGTACAACTCGGCGAGCTACAACGCGTTCATCCAGACGCCGAAAGTGGCCCACTTCATCAGCGTTCCGAACAGCCCCACCCAGTAGCATGAAGCTTAGAACTACAAAGTGGTCGATCGCCTTGCTGGCGCTCGTCGTCGTGGGCTGCGGAAGTCCTGACGCCCAGACCCAACCCAAGCCGAGCGGCGAACCCAAGGCGCCGCCTGTGCCCTCGGGATATACGAAGTAGGAGGGACCACGGCGCTTCAGGGGCGTTTCGCCCCTGAAGCGCCGTGGTCCTCTGTGAGGCAGGCGACCAAGATCGGTTAATACTCGACTTCGATCCGTCGCGGCTTCGCCGCGTTCGGGAAGCGGAGGCGCAGAAGCCCGTCCGCCGCGTCGTAGCGCTGGTCCGTAGGGGCGGCCCCGTCGACCGTCGCGCTCTTCGGGGCGCGAGGAACGCGCAGGAGGAGCACGCCCGGCGTGTCCTGGATGCCCTCGACGGAGCAGGTGAAGGCGTCTTCCGACGCCTTCTCGCCCGTCACTCGACCTGCGCAGGCGACGACGGTGCGCTTGAAGCGTGCGAGATCCACGAGGAAATGCCGCGCGTTGGGTTGGACCACGACCGTCGTCTGCACGCGAAGCTCGGGGTCGAACAGATCCACGTACCTACCGACGAAGGGCGAAACGGACGCCTCCGTCTCGTCCAGCCCGGCGCTGATCACGTACGGGCCTCGTCGAAGGCCGAGCGACCCTTGGGTTTTCCAATCGATCCCCTTGGCCTCGCGAACGACGAGGTCGTAGAACAGCTTCGGGGCGAAGGCGTCGCGCGACATCAGGCTCGGGCGGCGAGAAAGGTAGATCAGGCGGCCCTTGCCAACGACGTAGCTGCCTTCCTGAAGCTCCTTCGAGAGACCGAGCTTCTCGAACAGGTCCTGCCGGGGTGTCGAGTACGACTTACCGCCGGTGTTCCACCACTCCCGAACCTTGTTGAACGGATCGGAGTCGTCGTCGACGAAGACGAGGGTTCCGCCTCCCTTCACCCAGTCGGCGACGGGCGCGTGAACCGTCTCCGTCATGGGCTTCTGGCCCTCGTAGCTCATGAGAAGAAGCTTGATCCCTTCGAGGTAGCCCTTAAGGCCGACGTTCTCGAGCTGCATGGGCTGGACCGGGATGCCGCGCTTCACGAACGGGAGAGCGAGGCCGTAGACGTGGCCGAAATCGTCGTCGCTGGCGTTGGGACCCCCGCGCTGGAACATCAGGGAATCGCTCAGGGCGATCCCGACGCCGCGCGTTCCGCTCAACCACTCGACGTCGTCCTGCTTCATGTCCTTAAGGGCGTTGAACACGACCCCGAGTTCCTGGGCGTAGGGGCCGGGAATCTCGACCCGGTTGTTGAAGTTCTCCTGGGACGGGTACTTGCCGTTGAAGATCCGCTCCGGCCAAGGCGCGATCTCGTACTGCGCCACGTCGGGCTGGAGCAGGGAGGCGGTCAGGACGGCCTCGTAGTTGCGCTTGTAGTCGCCCCAATCGTGGTTCGCGTTGTCCTCGATGGGATCGGCGAGGTACCACACGTTGCGCCCGGTCGAGCGCACGAGGTTCTGCATGATTCCGTACTCGAGGAAGGCGGTCTCGAAGGTCCGCTCCTTCTTGACGTTCATGTAGAAGTTCGGCTCGCGCGAGGTGCCGGTCCAGACCTGCGCGATGTAGCCGTCGCAGCCTTTGAGCATCGCGAGCGACGATTGCGGCGAGACGATCCCCCAGTCCGCGTAGTTGAGCAGACTGTGGGTGGGCACGTAGCAACGGACGTTCTTGCCCTTCTCCTTGTTGAAGGTCTGCACGGAGTCGAACACCTGCTGGAGAGCCCGCCGGTAGAGGAAGTACATGAGCTTCCCGGCCCGCCAGCGCGCGTCGGGGGAGCTTTCCGGAGCCTGCCACGGCTCGCCGTACATCGCCTGCCACTCCCGCTTGAACGCGGGGGCGTGGCCGCCCGCCACCCAGAACTCCGGCTCTTCGAGGTGAACCGCCTCGACGCCCGCATCGAGGGCCTTGCGGACGCCGGTAGCGAGGTACTTGCCGTAATCGGGACCCGGCGACATGTACCAGACGTCGCGACCGTGTCCGATCTTCTCGCCGTTGGCCCGGGTCTGGGCCTCGTCCTCGTGGTTCTTGCCGTCCCACCGCCCGTAGACGTAGTCCTGGTACTCGCCCCAGGCGACGCCGGTCATCAGGTGGATGCGATAACCCTTGTCGCGCCACGTGCGAATCCGATCCGGCATATCCGGCCCGATGCCGTAGACGATCGCGACGTCGCCCCGGAGGTTGATCCGGTCGGAGTAGGGGGCTCCGGTTTGGAAGACGGTGCGTTCCTGGGTCTGCTTGGGGTCGGCTTGCATCATGCTCTGTTGCGCCATCGCGAGAGCGAGAAGGGGAAGCATAGCCTAGGTTACTCCGTCGGATGGACCATTGGTACAGGCGACCATCGGGGGCATCGCGACGAAGAGAAAGGGTGAAACCGCCGGAGGCTTCCATCCGTTTAGACTCCCGAGACACCATGCTGGACCTTAAGATCGCCAAACCCTGCGACCAGTCTTGGACCGCCATGAAGGGCGACGAGCGCGTCCGGCATTGCCAGCGGTGCGACCACAACGTCTACAACATCGCCGAGATGTCGGAGAAGGAGGTCGAGGTTCTCATCCGTCGCACGGAGGGCAAGTTCTGCGCCCGGATCTACCGTCGCACCGACAACCGGGTGATGACCCGCGACTGTCCGCGCGGGGTTGCCGTCGTCCGGCGTCGGGTCGCCCTTGCGGTCACCGCCGCCTGCGCGGCGGTCCTGTACGGCGTCTCGTTCGTCCGCCGCCAGCCAACGACCTTCGTCGAGGCGAAGACGAAGGTTCAGGCGACGAAGACGATCGAGCGCATCCACCCGCCGCGAGAGTTTACGACGGGGCTCGCCGCACGTCCGATCGAAGCCGAGGTAGGCCAGGCGATCGTGGTCGAGCCGGACGTGCGTCTGGGTCGGATCAAGGTTATCCCGAAGCGGAGGTAAGAGCCTTCCGCCGCGCCAGCGCGCCGGCGACCAGGAGGCTACCGATCGCCGCCGTCGCAGCCCAGGCGATGAGCGGGGGGCGTGGATCGCGGAGGTCCATCGTGCGCAGGATGCGCGGGGTGGCGACCTGCGCGTATCCCCGAGGGCTGGGATGGAGCCCGTCCGGCACCACGGCGTGGTAAGCGTCGCGGCCCTCCGAGAGAACCTTCTGCCAAGCCGTCTCCTGGTCGATGAGCACCGTGCCTTTCGCCGCCGCCGCCTCGCGGACGACGTTGAAGTAGTTGTAGAGGTAGGGCCGGTAGCCGGGGTCCCACTTGGGGCGATCGATCACCGGGTTGGTGGTCTGAAGCACGACCTCGACGTTCGGGTTCTGGGCGCGGGCGCGGTCGATCATCGCGTCGAGGTTCCGGCGCGAGCGAGCGAGCGGGATGTGGAAGCGGCGCACCGCGTCGTTCACCGCGAACTCCAGGAACAGGACGTCGGGGTGGTGGTCCAGGACGCGCGACTTGAAATTCGCCACGCCCCAGTCCGAGTGCTCGCCGCTTTTGGCGGTGTCGGTCAGCCGGATCTGGCCCGGATAGAGCCGTTCGATCGCGTCGCGCATCTGGCGGGGCCAAGCCCCGCCCGAGGTCAGGCTGGTTCCGTAGACGACGATGTGCAGCCTTTCGCCCGCCGCCAGCCGCGCCCCGATCCGGCTCGGCACCCCAATCCGGTTCAGACTTTGGGCCGATACCGAGCCGATCAGTAGGGAGAGGCAGGAGAGGGCGAGGGGCTTCATGCGGGCTCGACGAGGAGCGTCTTGATCTCGAAGGGACGGAAGTATAGACGCGCCTCGCCGCCGTTTTGCGTCACCGGCGAGCCCTCTTCCTCCAGAAGGTTCGTCTCCTCGATCGACGCGACGGGCACGCCGAAGCGCACCGTCGCCCAGGCGCCCGTCCGTCCCGCCTCGTAGAGCCGGACGACGAACGCCTCATGGTCCTCGGCCCACTTGACCGCCTCGACGATCACGTTCGGCGCGTCCACGCTCAGGAGCGACAGGGAGACGGCCTCGCGTCCCTGGATGAGGGTCGGCGCGACGTTGAACTCGTACGCGGGGCGCACGACGCTTTCGACGGAGAAGCCGCCCGCGTGGGGGAGCATCGCGTAGGCGAAGCGGTGGCGACCCTCGTCGCCGCGCGGGTCGGGGTGGCGGCCCGACTTGACGAGGCTCAGAACGTAGCGGCCTTCCTTGACGGTGCAGGCGTACTTGGAGTCGTTGAGGAAGGCGACGCCGTACGCGCCCTCGCTCACGTCGGTCCACTTGTGGGCGCAGACGTCGAACTGGGCGCGGTCCCAGGTGGTGTTGTCGTGGGTTCCGCGCGTGACGTGGCCGAACTGGATCTCGTGGCGCGCGGAGTCGGCGAGCACGTCGAGGTCGAAGCCGGACTTCAGGAACTGGTACTTCTCGTGCCAGTCGACCACGGTGTCGAAGTCGACGCGCGGGGTGGTCGAGTGGAAGACGACGTGCTGCTTCAGCGTCGAGCCGACCCCGAACGCGTACTCCAGCTCGAGCCGAAGCTGGAGGGGGCCGTCGGCGACGACGCGGCGCACGGTGGGCGTTCCGAGGGGACGGAGCTTGTGGCGCTGGTCGCGGTCGATGTCCCAGTTGTCCCAGACGGCGGGGACGTCCTCGCCGATCTCCAGGGAGTTGAGGGCCCCGCCCGCCCGAACCAGCTCGCGCTCGGCGGCCTTGTCGAAGAAGGAGACGATCCGCCCGCCGTCGTCGAGGCGGACGCGGGCGAAGGGGGTCTCGATGGCGTCGTTGGTGACGACGAAGGGCGAGTCGCCGCCGCCCAACCCATCGTTCGTTGGGGCGCCGTCGCCGGTGGGGAGCGGCGTCGTGCCCATCGGGGCCAGGGTGAGGCCGGTGACGGCGACGTGCGCGACGCCGTCCACGTCCTCGAACGCCTGGACGACGTCGCCCGCAGGGAGGGCGAAGCCTTCGGCTTTGACGAACGCCATCTCTCCGGTGCGCTCCCAGCTCAGGGAGTTCAGGGCGGAGAGGACGCCCGCGTCGTCGACGTCGCCCGCGAGGAGGGCGTGGGCCTCGCCCTCGATCTCGGACACGCGGTCCTCCAGGTCGTTCAGCTCCTGCTTGGCCTGGTCGTTGACGGCGGCGATGGAGGAGCCGGGGAGGATGTCGTGGAACTGGTTGACGAGGAGCACCTTCCACGCCTCCAGGAAGTCCGCGCGGGGGTAGGCGTGGCCCTTGAGGGCGGCGAGGGTCCAGACCAGCTCGGCGTCGCGCAGCTCGAACTCGCAGCGGCGGTTGAGCCGCTTGATGTCGGCGATGGAGGTGAGGGTGCCGCGGTGAAGCTCGAGGTACAGCTCGCCGACCCAGAGGGGAAGGGCGTCGAGGTCGCGCTCCATGCCCTGCATGAACTCGGAAATGGAGCTGTACTCCGTCTTGGGGCAGCCTTCGAGGTCCTCGCAGAGACGGGCCATCTCGATCATCTCGGCCATCGGGCCGCCGCCGCCGTCGCCCCAGCCGAAGCCGACGAGGCGGCGGTCCTGGACGTCCTTGTGAATGACGTCGTTCCAGAGCCGGGTGAGCTTGGCGGGGTCGAGCTCGCCCTGCATCTCGTTGAAGTGGGCGAGGACGCGGGAGCCGTCGATGCCCTGCCACCAGAAGGTGTCCACGGGGAAGCGGTTGGTGTCGTTCCAGCTCAGCTTCGTGGTGAGAAAGTAGCGGACGCCGGACTTCTGGAGGATCTGGGGGAGGGCGGCGGAGTAGCCGAACACGTCGGGCTGCCAGAGGGCGTCGGTGGTCTTCCCGAACATCTCGCGGTAGGAGCGCTGGCCGACGAGGCACTGGCGGGCGAACGACTCGCCGCTGGGGATGTTGCAGTCGGGCTCGATGTACATCGCGCCGTTGACCTCCCAGCGGCCTTCCTTCACGCGCTCGACGACCCGCTCGAACACCTCGGGGTAGAGCTCGCGGCACTTCTCGTAGTGGTAGGCCGCGCTCTGGGTGAACCGGAACTCGGGGTACTGGTCCATGAGGGCGAGGACGGAGGAGTAGGTGCGGCCGATCTTGCGCCAGGTCTCGGCGATGGTCCAGAGCCACGCGGTGTCGATGTGGGAGTGGCCCATGATCCCCATGGTGGGGGTGGTCGGCCCGTTCTTCTCCTCGAGAAGCGGCTGGATGACGTCCATGACCTCCATGAGGGCGGCGCGCCAGGTCGCTTCGTCGGTCTCCTCGGGGCGGGCCCAGACGATGCGGAAGATGGCCTCGAAGGCGTGGACGATGCGGCCCCGGCGCAGGCTGTTGGGGTCGAGGACCTCGGCGAGCTGGCGCAGGGCGCGCAGGCCGAAGACGAAGCGGGAGACGTCGGGCCGCTCGGTGACGAGCTGGACGGCCTCGTAGCGGCGGTCCTCCTTGCGGACGTAGACGACGCCGTCGGCGGAGCCTTCGGTGTGGGCGGGGTGGACGCCGGGGAAGTTGTGGCCCGCGTAGGCTTCGAGGGCGATGGCGTAGGTCTTGCCGCCCTGGGCCTTCAGGTCGAGGACGCGGACGGGGTGGTTGGGGTCGAAGACGCCCCGGATCGTGCCGTCGACGAAGAGCATGGCCTCGGGGCCGCCGGTGATCGCGCGGAGGAGGACGGTCTGTCCGTCGAGCTCGGACGGCACGGTGACGCTCCCCCGGAACCAGGCGGTGGTCCAGTCCTCGCCCCACGCCTCGCCGGGCTCGACCCGCCGCCATTCGAGGCCGTCGGGAAGGGATCGGTGGTGCTCGCGCGTCTCCGCGATCTCCATGCTGAGGGTTTCGACCGCCGTATAGCGGAGCCGGTCGTACGTCGCCTCAAGCTGGGCGATCTTCGCGGGGATCTTCGGGTCGAGGATCATGCGAGGAAGAGTAAACCCTTTAGGCGATTCGGGCGGTGGGGCGGGAACTCGGTTCGCGGGCGACGCACGTTTTTCGGCGGCGAGGAAGGATCGGGAAGGGCGGTCTGCCGAGCGCGCGATTTGGCGGCGCTCACGAGAAAAACGTCGGGATAAACGCGCTTTTTACGCGCGACGGGAGTGTGCGAAAGACGATGCCTGGGGGCGGTGAACGCGGGTGGAGGGAGGCGGGCATGGGCATGAAGGATCTAACCGTCGTGGGGGGCTTGGTCGATCCCGTTATGTCGTTAGGGGATCTTAAGGCGACTGCCGGACGCCGACACGGACGCCGTCCTGATCACGACCGTCTAAGTGAGGCCCCCGTCCGGAAACGGAACGAGGCCGACGTGGTGCGCGGCGCGGGCCAACCCGGCGGCGATGCTACCGGTAGACCAGGATCCTCGTGCGAAGCTCGGAAGGAACCTCCCTTGTAGACAGGTGGATATCTTGCTCTATATCTGATTGAAAACCAGTATTTCTATTGGTCCCCAGTTATGCTGATTTCACCACTTGCTTAGTACCGTCAAAGGTCGAAGGATCGGAACGGCGTTTGGCATGGGACTAAGCCGATGTCCTCAACCTCTCCTCCGCCCCTTCGCCGGGGTTTCACGACCCTCGCCCTGCTCTCGGCGGGCGCGGTGCTGTTCTCCTCCACCGCCGCCGGGCTGCTCCTCCTGAAGGAGGGGGCCGAGGCGGAGCTCGCCCAGACCGGCCGCCGCCCCGCCGGCGCCTTCACCCAGTCTCCCACGAAGCCCTTCCTCGGCGCGAGGCCCGGCCGCGACCGTGGGCGCGGCGGGGTGTGGTCCGCCGAGGCCCTCGCGCGGGCGGCCAAGAGCGGGGATCAGCGGTCCCAGCCCGCCTCGTCCCTGTGGACGGGTCCCGCCGCCCTCGCCCAGACCGCCCAGGCGCACACCCTGGCGGTGGCGCCCGAGCCCGGCTCGTCCCAGCCCTGGGAGGGAAGCTCCGGGGGCGTCAACACGGGCAACGGCAACAAGCTCACCTCGGTCCACCTCCTCGACTGGAAGGTCCGGGGCGGCATGGCCCTGGATTTCACCCTCTACCACAACTCCCAGACGAACTACGACGACGAGCTGGGCTGGGGCTGGACCTGGACCTACGACGTCTACGTGAACAACCTCTCGAGCGGCAACCCCGTCCTGCACTGGGGCGACGGCACGAGCGTGCCGTACTCGGCTCCCGGCGGCGGCGCGGGGGGCGGGGGCAGCACGGGGACCCCGGGCGGCGGCTCGGAGGAAGAGGCCCAGGTCGAGGTGGGCGTGACGGTCCAGGGGACCGCGACGACCTACGTCGCCCCGGCGGGCTTCCACGACGCGCTCGTGAAGAACGCGGACGGCACCTGGACGGTCACCAAGAAGGACGGCACGAGGTACCTCCTGAACGCGGCGGGCTTCCTCACGAAGGTGCTCGACCGCAACGGCAACGCGATCACCCTCACGCTGAACGCGGGCAACTACGTCACGAGGATCACCGATCCCACGGGCCGGTACGTGAACGTCTCGGTCGTGGGCGGCAAGTTCCAGTCTATGACGGACCAGACGGGCCGCACGTGGACCTTCAGCCGTAACGCGAGCGACGACCTCACGAGCGTGGGCTGGCCGAGCCTGGGCGACGGGAACACGTACGCGGACGGCTTCGCGTACGCGGGTCACCGGATCACGACGCGCACCGACCGCCGAGGCAAGGCCTGGACCTACGGCTACGACGCGACGTACGGCGCGGCCTACCCCGCGCTCGCCTCGGAGACCGACCCGCTCGGCCACGCGACGACCTACGCCTACGGCTCGGCCCAGACCACGATCACGGACGCGCTGAACCATGTCGCGAAGGACAACTACAGCTCGGGCGTGCTGGCGAGCCGGGTGGACGCCTCGAACTTCGCCGTCAGCTACACCGGACGGAACGCGAACCGCGACCTGACGTCGTGGACCGACGCGCGGGGCAAAGGCTGGAGCGCGACCTACGACGCGAGCGGCAACGTTCTCACGAGGACCGATCCGCTCGCGCACACCACGACCTGGACCTACAACGGCTTTTCCCAGCCGCTCGTCGTGACGGACGCGCTGGGCCACGCGACGACCAACACGTACGACGCCGCGGGCAACCTGCTGACGGTCAAGAACGCCCTGAACAAGACCGTCGTCACGAACGCGATCGGCTCCTACGGCCTCGTTTCGAGCAGCACGAACGCCCTGGGCAAGGCGACCACGTTCGCGTACACGACCGACGGCGACGTTCAGACGGTCACCGACCCGACGTCGCGCGCGACGACCCTGGGCTACGACGCTCTGGGCCATCCGACGAGCGCCACCGACGCGGCGGGCAAGGCCACAACGAGCCTCTACGACGCCTGGGATCGTAAGATCCAGATCACCCATCCTCCTACGAGCGGCACGACCGGCGCGAGCGCTTTCACGAGCTATCTCGCGACAGGACAGG
>CAZEWR010000043.1:0-51049 GCA_964516175.1 uncultured Fimbriimonas sp.
TACGACATCCTGGGCCTCACCAAGGCCGCCACGGCCGACGAGATCAAGTCGGCCTACCGGCGCCTCGCCCGCCGTTACCACCCCGACGTCAATCCCGACGACCCCTCCGCCGAGGACAAGTTCAAAGAGGTCGGAGAGGCTTACGCCACCCTGTCGGACCCTCAGAAGAAGGAGCGGTTCGACCGCACCGGCCAGACCGACGACCAAGGCTCGGGCGGACCTGGCGACTTCTTCGGCGGCGGGGCCGGAGCGGGCGGCTTCGGCGACCTGTTCGACATGTTCTTCGGCGGTCAGGCCGGCGGCGTGTCGGGAGCCCGGAAGGGCCGCGATGGCGACGACCTCCGCTACGACCTTCACCTGACGCTGACCGACGTCCTCAAAGGCGTCGAGCGGGAGATCGAGGTCGACCGCCTCGCCGAATGCGACGTTTGCCACGGCAACGGCACCAAGAACGGGGAGCCCGCGCCGCCATGCCCGACCTGTAAGGGTCAGGGGGTCGTCGGGGCCGTCCGCAACACCTTCATCGGTCAAGTTCGCACGACGTCCCCCTGCCCCACTTGTCGGGGCGAGGGGGCGGTCATCACCGACAAGTGCGAGAAGTGTAACGGAAGGCGCGTCGTGGCGAAGAAGGAGCGGGTCAAGCTCAACGTTCCGCCCGGCTTCGACTCGGGCGCCACGATGCACTTGCCCGGCCAGGGCAACGACGGCTGGGGTCTCGGGCGTCCGGGCGATCTCTACGTCGTTCTGGGCGTCGAGGACGACCCCCGTTTCGATCGTCAAGGGCAAACCCTCTTCACCACTCTGGAACTGAGCTTCGCGCAGGCCGCTCTCGGAGATCAGGTAGAGATCGATGGGCTCGATTCGGCGGTGGAGATCTCCGTGGCCTCCGGTACCCAACCGGGAACCCGCATCCCGATCAAGGGCGCCGGGCTGCCGCCGCTCCATGGCGGTCGCCGCGGAGACCTGATCGTCAACGCCACCGTGAAGGTTCCTAAGGATCTGAGCGAAGCCGAGGCGAAGCTCGTTCGCGAACTGGCTGAACTGCGCGGCGAGCGCGTTCCACGCGGCCCCGAGAAGGGTGGTCTTCTCGGCGGCTTGTTCGGAAAGAAGCGCTAGGCGCTCGCTCGATTCCCCAGGGCGAACGTCCTGCTCTGGGGAACATTCCTTCATAGCGTCCGCCTTACACGTATGACGTTATTCGTAGCGACCCTCTTCGTGATTATGGTCGGAGTGTTCGGGATGTTCCTGACGTTCGCCCGTCCGGAGAACATCGAGCGTCCTTTCATGGTCGGCGCCTTTACGACGGCGACCGCTTGCGTCGCGGGTTGGCTCCTTTGGCTGGAGTGGCACACGGGTACGCCTGGATCTTCGGGAAGCGCGATCGCCTTTTCCCTGTTCGCCGTCTCCGGCTTCGCCCTTGGACGGGCGATCGATACCATCATGGGGCCACGTACCCGGGCCGCCGACGATCGGCAGTCGACCCTCGGGGCCGACCTCGCGGACTAGGCAAGTCTTGTCCATTAGACAGACACCGGGGCGTTCCTTAGACCTAAGGAACGCCCCGGTGTCTGTCTAATCGAGGTCCAATCGTCTTCAAACCAAGGGGTCGTGGCCCCAGTTCATCAGGGAAACGCGCCAGTCGGTTTCATTCACATCCCCCGTTGGCCTCTGAGCGAGGTGGCGATGGATATAGCCCACAACCTTGTGCATGTGCTTCAGATCGTCCTCTGTCAGGTCGGCCTTCTTTCGGTGGAGAAGCTCGACGATTCGATGGCCTTCCTTGTGACCCACCGATTCCGAACCGTCGTGGGACTTGGAGCCAACTTCCTTGCTCCGATCGGTGTCGAGATGCTTCTCCAGGGCGGAGGCGGTCATGTTCACCGCCTCCTTGAAGCTTTCGACGATCGGATCGACGCTCACTTCTTTCGGAGCTCCTCGGGCTTGTGCGCCGCCTCCTTGCCCGATTTGTCGCTCTTTACAAGAATCTCCGGGTTGTCCTTCGAGGCCGCGACGTGGTGGCCCTTGATCTCCATCGGACTCGTCAGGCTCTTCTCGACGGTGCCTTGCGTCTCGCCCTGGGACGTGTCCCAGGCGACCTTATCGCCTTTCTTCAGACTTTTCGCCATGGCTTGACGACCTAAAAAGTGCCGTGGGAGTTCCACCGTTCCCGTGGCGGACACAATAGGGAAGATGCTCACCACGACGCTCGGCAAGACCGGGCTTACCGTCTCTCGAATGGGGCTCGGCTGTGGCGGACACAGCCGCCTCGGTCTCGTGCGCGGGGCCACCGACGAAGAGGCGGCCCGGATCGTTCGAGAGGCGCACGATCTCGGGGTGACCTTCTTCGACACCGCCGAGGCTTACGGTACGGAGACGGCGGTGGGCATAGGCTTGCGGGGCCTTCCGCGAGAGAGTTTCGTGGTTTCCACCAAGTTCGGCCTCTTCGGGCATCCCGATACGGCGCAGGAGCTTCGAAAGCACGTTGAGGAGAGCCTGCGCCGTATCGGCCTGGACTATGTCGACGTGTTCCACCTGCACGCCGTCATGCCCGATCAGTACGAACACGCGCGCAACGTGCTACTCCCCGAGTTCCTTCGCCTAAAGGAAGAAGGAAAGATCCGCCACGTGGGGATCACCGAGCGGTTCATCGCCGATCCGGGCCATGAGATGCTGGCCAAGGCGGTTCGCGAAGACCCGTGGGAGGTCGTGATGGTGGGATTCAGCCTCCTGAATCCGTCGGCCCGCGACCGGGTGCTTCCGATCACTCGGCAAAAGGGTATCGGCACCCTCGACATGTTCGCGGTACGCCGCGCCCTTGGGAATCTGAGTTCTCTTCGGGAGACGGTGGAAGAGATGGCAGGGAAGGGATTGGTCCCGCACGACGTCGACCTTTCGTTTCTCGAAGGCGACCTTCAGGAGACCGCGTACCGTTTCTGCCTCTGGGAACCGGGCATCGACGTCGTCCTGTCGGGAACCGGCAACGCGGAACACCTCCGGCAGAACGTCCGTACCCTCCAGGGTCCGCCGCTTCCCGCCGAGGTGCAGGGAAGGCTTCGCAGTCTCTTCGGCCACGTCGATTCGATCTCGGGCGAGTGACGACGCGTTCGTAGCACGGTTCGTCGTGCTACGAACGCGAAGGCGGCATTACTGTTTGTCTTCGTCCTTCGGAGCCATGTCGCCCCAGAAGGAGCGGCGCCGGCGCGTGGCCCCGAGGCCAGAGGGCGGCGAAAGCGCGGGAGGTTTCATACCCTCACCCATGCCGCCGCCCATCAGGCCGGCCATCCCGCCTCCTTTTTTGCCTATCTGCTTCTGGAACTTCGAGAGCTGCTTCATCGTGCGGCGCATCTCGTAGAGCTGCTTGATGAGGTGGTTGACCTCTTCGACGGATGTTCCAGAGCCCCGCGCGATCCGCTTACGACGCGACGCGTTGATCAAGTCGGGGTTCGCGCGCTCTTTGGGGGTCATGGAGAGGATCATCGCCTCGACCACGCCGATGCGGCTCTCGTCCATGTTCTCAAGCGCGTCCTCCGGAAGCATGGTCGACATGCCGGGGATCATCTTGATGAGCTGTTTCATCGAGCCCATCTTCTTCATCGCCCGGAACTGGTCCAGCATGTCGTTGAAGTCGAGATTGCCTCGGTCGAACTTCTTCTCCAGTCCCGCCGTGGCTTCGGGGTCGAACGCAGCCTCGGCCCGCTCGATGATGCCGAGCATGTCGCCCATGCCGAGGATGCGGCCCGCCATGCGGTCGGGATAGAACGGTTCGAGCGCGTCCGACATCTCGCCCACGCCGATAAAGCGCACGGGGACGCCGGTGGCGTCGCGCACGGAGAGGATCGCGCCGCCGCGCGTGTCGCCGTCGAGCTTGGTGAAGATCGCGCCGGTGAGGGGCACCTTCGCCTGGAACGCGGCGGCGACGTTCACCGCCTCCTGGCCCGTGGTGGCGTCGAGCACGAGGAACGACTCGACCGGCTTGGTCGCGTCGTAGATCTGCGCCAATTCGTCCATCAGGGCCTCGTCGACCTGAAGACGTCCCGCCGTGTCGACGATCAGCACATCGTTCATCATGTGCTTCGCACGGGCGAGGGCGGCCTTGGCGATCTCGACGGGCGACTGGCCGTCGCGCATGCTGAACACAGGGACGCCGACCCCCTCTCCGAGAATCTCCAACTGGGTGATGGCGGCGGGCCGCTGGACGTCGCAGGCGGCGAGAAGCGGGTTCTTGCCGTTCTTCTTCATCCAGAGGGCCAGCTTGCCCGTCGTGGTGGTCTTGCCCGAGCCTTGGAGGCCGCACATCAGGATGACGGCGGGCGGGGCGGAGCCGTACTCGACCTTGAAGCCCTGTTCGCCACCGAGGGTCTCGACCAGCTCGTCGCGGACGATGCGGATGATCGTCTGGTCGGCGGTGAGGGTTCCGAACACGTTCTCGCCGATCGCCTTCTCCTTGACCCGGGCGATAAACTCCTTGGCGACCTTGAAGTTGACGTCGGCCTCCAGGAGGGCGACGCGGACCTCCCGCAGCATCTCCGAGACGTCCTCTTCGGAGAGGCGACCCTTTTGGGCGATCTTGGCGATGATCGTGCCCAGGCGGCGCGTGAGGTTGTCGAGCATCGAGCCCTGAGTCTACCGGGGCGCGGCGAATCCGCTAAGGTCCGAGACGTTCGATTTCCTGCGGGAACGGCGTCCGTTCCGACAAAGGGCCTCGTCTCGGCACGGTGGACGCCGAAAAGGAGTTTGAAAGGAAGGAGAGCGATGACGACGACGACGAAGTCTTGGACCCTGATCGGTGTATGCGCCTTGGCGGGCGCGGTGACGATGTTCCGGCGACGCGCGGGCGATGTGGGCGCGCAGGCCGGTCGTGAGTTCGACCGGTGCGAGAGGATCTTGAAGGGCCTGAACGCGCGCCTTTCGAACTTCCGATAATCTATATTATGAAATCGACGGTTCGAAAGCCCCTCTTCGGGGCCATCGCCTCCGTTTTGGCGGGGTCCGTCCTTCTCCTTCCGCAACGCCCGTGATAGAAGCGTGAGACGCACGGAGTGCAACGTCGGTCGTCTCTTTGCACAGGATCACGGCGTCTGGGAACGGAGGACGGTCTGGTTTCCTCGGGACAGGTCCTGTCCCAACCCTGCGATGTGAACCCCCCGCATCACAGGGTTGGGACAGGAAGATCGGCGCCCAGAGGAAGAGCGTCTCTCTTCCCTGCCTCGATTCGGGTTTTTCACCCTAACTTCCACGATCGGGTCCCGGTTTCGGGTAAGATGAATCGTTCGGCGCGCTTACGTGCCTGCCGAACGTGACCGAAAGCCTATGGCGACGTACCGAGGAAGAAAGACCGATATCTGCCGCATCGTCGGCTACGACATTTGGGGCCGCCCCAAGAGCCCGGCCAGCAAGCGACCCTACCCGCTCGGCCAGCATGGCCCTAACCTGAAGGACCGTCGCCAGTCCGAGTACGGTGAGCAGCTCCTCGCGAAGCAGGTGATCCGCCGATACTACAACATGCTCGAGAAGCAGTTCTCGAACACGTTCAAAAAGGCTCAGCGGATGCCCGGCAACACCAGCCTGAACTTCCTGCGTCTCTTGGAGCTTCGCCTCGCCACGGCCGTGTGGCGCCTCGGCTACGCCAAGACGATCTTCCAGGCACGCCAGATGGTCAGCCACTGCCATGTGATGGTCAACGGTCGCATGGTCAACATCGCGAGCTTCCAGCTGAAGGTCGGCGACGTGATCGAGGTCCGCGATCGCGAGTCCAGCCGCCGCATCGCCCGCGACAACCACTTCGAGGGAGCCGCCGTCCCCGCCTACATCGAGGCGAACGTGCAGGGTTTCTCGGGCAAGATTATTTCCCTGCCCGAGCGCGAAGACTTCCCCAAGTTCTTCCAAGAGCAGCAGGTCGTCGAGTACTACGCCCGCTAAGCCCTCCGCTGGATGGCTTTCGAAAGGCCCACCCCTGAAACGGGGTGGGCCTTTTCGCGTATAAGCTCTTGGGAACAGGAGGCGTTCATTCGCCGTCCATGTTCCGACCTGGGAACACCAGGAGTTAAATGGAGATCAAGAAAAACATGAAAGCCACCCTGCTATCGATCGGAGCTCTCGCCGCCCTGCTGCTCGCCGGGTGTTCTCAGGAAGCCAAGAGCGACATGAGCGCTGCGGGCGATGCCGCCGCCACCGCCACCTCAAAGGTCGGCGAAGCGGCCGCGACCGACGCCTCGAAGGCCGGTCAGGCCGTCGAGCACGCGGGCACCGCCGCCGTCGAAGCGACGAAGGACGTGGCGCAGAACGTTGGTGACGCCGCCCTGACGCCGAAGATCAAGACCCAACTCCTGAACACGGCGGGCCTTGAGACGAAGGACGTCAACGTCGAGACCGCCGATAAGACCGTTACCCTCAAGGGTTCGGTACCGGACGCGAAGCAGAAGAAGATGGCCGAGGACGCCGCGAAGCTGGCCGCCGGAGCCGAGTACAAGGTCGTCAACCAGCTGACCGTGACCGGCGCCGCCAAGTAAGACGATGGCGGTCAAGACGGAAACGTTCTTCGGAACCCAGTACGTCCCGCTCAAGGCCGCCCTCGATCAGATCGGGGGCCAGGTCGAGTGGGACAACGTGGCGAAGCGGGCGACGGTCCATGCGAATGGGAAGACTATCCTCGTCGCGATGGAGCAGACGAGCGTCGAAGCTAACGGCGCGACACAAACGATCAGCAACCCTCCGCTCGTGCAGGATGGTGTGCTCTACGTCCCGGAAGACTTCTTCTCGAACGTAGTCGGACAGAACGTCAGCCTCGCGTAGCAGGCGGCAACGGAGGACGCGGAGGATCTCTCCGCGTCCCTTTTCCTTTTACGGCGCCTTCGTTGCGGCTTTCAGGCTACGAACGAAATCGACGATGGCGGCGCGACCCTTTCCGCCCTCCCATTCCCGGTGGATCTTCGCCACCAGAGCGCTTCCGACTACGGCGCCGTCCGCCACCTGACAAACCATGCGGACGTGTTCCGGCGTCGAGATACCGAAACCGACGCAAACCGGTCGGTCCGTTAGGTTTCTCACCTTCCGCACGAGTCCCGTCACGTCGGTCGGCACTGCGCTTTCCGCACCCGTCACGCCGGTCCGGGAGACCACGTAGACGAAGCCCGTCGTGTGGTCCGCCACCTCGCGGATGCGGCTTTCGGTCGAGGTCGGCGCGACCAGGAAGATGGTGTCGATGCCCGCCGCCACGCTCGCCGTGTTCCACGCCTCGGCCTCGTCCGGCACGAGGTCGCTGACGATGGTTCCCGAGACGCCCACGGCGGCACACTCCTGGGCGTAGCGGGCGAGCCCGTGCCTCAGGATGGGGTTGTAGTAACCCATGGTGACCGTCGGAACGCGCAGGTGCGCCTTGCCGATCGCGTCGAGGATCGCGCGGGGCGTCGTCCCGGCGTCGAGCGCGCGCTGACTGCTCGCCTGAATGGTGGGCCCCTCGCCGAAGGGATCGCTGAACGGGATCCCGACCTCGATCACATCCGCCCCTCCCTCCGCCAGAGCGTCCAAGATCGCTGGAAGCTCTTCAAGGGGCGGGTCGCCTGCCGTGACGAAGACCACGAGGGCCTTCTCCCCCCGGGATCGGAGATCGGCGAACTTCTGGGCGAGGGGACTCACCGCTAGAGTAAACCCCCTTGCCGCGCCTTGAGCTCAGCCCGCGTTGGGCATAAGGAACGCGTAGAACGAGTCAGGACTGCCGTAACCGACCGTTTTCGCGATCACTTGGCCGTTCTTGTCGAGGACCATCTGGGTTGGCATCGCATCGATGCCGTAAGCCGATGCCACCGACTTCTGAAGGTCCACGTCGATCCTCAGGAGCACGAAGCTCTTCTTGGCGATGGCCTTGAACCGATCGGTCTGAAGCACCTGGGCGTCCAGCATCTTGCACGGTCCGCACCAGGTGGCCATGAAGTCGACGAAGATCCGCTTCCCGGACTTCGCGGCGGCGGCCTTCGCTTCGTCGAGATCGGTAAACCAGCGATCGGCGCTGATCTCATCGAGCGTGGTCTCCCGGGCGTTCTGAGGAACCTTGAAGGCGAAGGCGTCGGCGTCGAGAGGGGCGCCGACCTGAACGTCCTTCGCGTTGACGACCACCGTCTGCTTGCCCGATCCTACCGTCAGGTCGATCTGAGCCTGCCGTGCCACCTTATCGTTCGCGTCGAGGAAGTAGGTGACGACCCGATTGGCGTCGTAGTTGGCCTGGACCGCTTCGAGCGACTGGCCGCCCCGGCTCTTGGTTCCCAGCGACTTGGAGGACGGGGCGCTGAGGGCTTTCGGGTTGAAGAAGCCCGCCCACACGTTGAGCGGTTCCGGGCCGAAGATCTCGCCGATCGCGGCCGCGGTCGCGGGCTGCTTGTAGTAGTAGCCTTCCGCTTTCTCGAAGGTCGTCAACTCCTTGCCGTCTGAGACCAGAACCTGGGTGGGCGTCTCGACCCGCAGAAGATTCGGCTTCTTGAGCTGGACGCTGTAGCGCTGGGAGGCGCCCCCGATCGTCTGGGCGGTGTAGTCCGCCTTGAGGGTGGGGGCAGACTGGAGCGCCTTGGAGAAGTCGACGAGCCCGGCAGGGGCGAGACGGGCGGCGGCGATAGCCGCGAGACCCACGAGAGCGAGGAAGCCGAAGGATTTACGCATGGTGACGGTCCGCGAGCGAGCGATGGACGGCGCGCCCTTTGGGTCTACTATAACCCGTGTACGCCGCCGATCCGCCCTCGGAAAAGGTCTCTCGCGCGCTTTTGTCCATTTTCGTCGTTTTGCACCTGTGCTTCGCCCTCTGGTTCGGACTTTCGACGCCCTACCGCACCCCCGGGCGGTTGTTCATCAACGGTCGGGCTCCGATCGCCGACATCGGGGCTCCCGACGAGCGGCAGCACGCGAACTACGTGGCGCACCTGGTCGAGGGCAAGGGCTTTCCCGTTTTCGATCCTAAGGCGGCCGATTTCGGCGAGAGCTACGAGAGCCACCAGCCACCGGTCTACTACGGCCTCGCGGCGGGCTACGCGAAGCTGGCCGGCCTGAACGCGGACGTGATCCGCTCGCCCGAAGGCAAGGCGGTCCGCTGGATCAACCTGCCGATCGGCGGGCTCGCCGTCGTAGGGGCGTTCTTTCTCGGCCTCTGGGGCTACGGACGGCGCGACGTCGGCTTGATCGCCGCCGCCTTCTTCGCCCTCCTGCCGATGAACGTCGCCCTGAGCGGGACGGTCAGCAACGATCCGCTTCTGATCGGCCTGTTCGTCTGGACCCTCGCCCTTGCCTCGCGGGGCGTGCGGCAAGGTTGGACGACGAAGCTCGCGCTGGGCTGTGGCGCCCTTGCTGGCCTCGCGATCCTCACGAAGACGACCGGCCTCGCGCTCCTGCCGATCTTGGCCGTCGCCGCCCTGATGCGCCGCCCGACGCTCTCCCAGGCCGCTGCGGCCGTTCTCCCCGCCCTGCTCCTTCCCCTTCCCTGGCTTCTTCGCAACCACTCGCTCTACGGCGACCCGCTCGCGCTCCGGATGTTCCAGCAGGCGTTCGTCGGCACCGCCCAGTCGAGCCTCTTCGTCGACAACCCGGAAATCGGATTCGGTGGATATCTGGTGAACTGGCTCGGATGGTGGACGGCCCGCTCGTTGATCGGAACGTTCGGATACATGGACATCTGGCTGAACGAGACCGGAAACCCGTACACCGGCCCGAACGCTCTCTACCGTCTCGCCCTCGCCCTGCTGTTCGTAGCCTTCATCGGCTGGGCTATGCGCCTCCGAGACGCCGACAAGGACGAACGGAAGGTTCACCTTCTCGGAATCGTCGCCACGCTCGTCGTGACCGTTCTGTTCCTGCGCTTCGGCCTCCAGTACTTCCAGGCCCAGGCGCGATACCTCTTCCCTGCCCTGGGTCCGATCGCGGCGGGCGTCGCGTGGGGCGCGTTGCGACTAGCCAAAGGAAACTGGAAGGTCGCGTTGGCGTCGGTGGCCGTTCCGCTCCTCGGTATCGTCCTTCTCGCGGGATCGAGCCTGCCTTCGGAGTTCGCCAAACGGATGTAAAGTAAACCGAACCGCTCTAGGGTCCGTAGGAGCGTCCGATGCTCGTCCTCTTCCCCTTCCCTCCCCTCGCCCAGGAAGTGAGCTTCGACGCTCCGGCGATGCCCTTGGCGAGGCTCCTGCCGGCTTTGGGAAAGGCGTCCGGCGTCGACTTGGTCGCCGCCCCGAACGTGGCGAAGGACGTCGCTCTCGTCCGGGTCAAAGATCGACCTTGGAACGAGATCCTAAAGAGGCTCGCCGAGAAAGACGGCGCGGAGGTCGAGGCGACCAAGACGGGCTACCGTATCGTTCGCACTCCCACCAGCGAGCGTCGAGAGCGGCGGGCTTCCCTGGACCGGAAGGTCGCTTCCCTTCAGACGGCGCTGGACTCCCTGCGCGCCGCGCTGACGATGCCCGCCAACGAGTTCGTCAAGGCTATCAGCGCATCATCGAACCCGAACGAGTGGGGGATTACCTCGCGATGAAGGACGGCCCCCGGTTCGATCGCTTCGGCGTAATGCGGCGTACTACGATCACGCTCGGCGTCTCGGTTAAGCGAGGCGTCGGCATCGGCGCCGATCTTCCCCCCACAGAGCCGCTTCGACCGTTATCCGATCTGCCGAAAACGATCCGGGAGGCGGTCGAACGTTCGATCGAAGACGCGGAACGGCGAAAGAGCGGGAGTTAACGGGTACAACCGTCCCTTCCCCGTGACCGCCAGCTCCTGCGTAGCGTCAAGAGGAAGGAGCGTGGTGGCATTGACGGTCGATCGGGCGAAAGCGGCGTTTGACGAGGATCTGGTCCTCGTCGAGCGCTTTCTCGCGGGCGACGTGTCAGCTTTCGAGGCATTGTACGCTCGATACTACGACAAGGTCCTGTCGATCGCGCGCGGCGTGCTGCTCGATGGCGACGAGGCGGCGGACGCGGTGCAGGAGGTGTTCACCCTCGTGTACCGGAACCTCGGCAAGTTCGACCGCCGCGCACGGTTCTCGACCTGGCTTTTCCGCATCACGGTCAACCGCTCGATCCAGGAGGCGCGGCGCAACCGTCATCGCTCCAAGCACGTCGAGCTGGACGAGGCGTACGCCACCGTCGCTCCCGACGAGCCCGAGCCGCCGAGCCCGCAGATCGAAGCCGCGATGGCCCAGCTCGCGCCCGCCGACCGCGCGCTCCTCGCCCTCGTCTACTGGGACGAGCTGTCTCTCGCCGACGTCGCCGCGAGCCTCGGCTGCAACGTGAACGCGGCGAAGACGCGCCTTTACCGGGCGCGCGAGCGGTTCCGCGCGGTCTACGAAGGAGAGGAAGCGTGAAGGGCGTTCCCCCGGAGATCGACGCCCTGATGTGGCAGCTCGCCGAAAACGGCGGCCCGGTCGCGCAGGCTGAATTCGAGGCGAGGCACACCCGCTACGCCCCGGAGCTGTCGCGCCGCATCCACATGGTCGCCGAACTGCGGGAGGCGGGAAAGACGGTCGTCCCGCGTCCCACCTTCACGCCCCGCCCCGCCCGGGTCGCTCCCACGCCACGCTGGGCGGTCGGAGCCGTAGCGGGCCTCGCCGTCCTGGCGGTCGGAGCCGTGGCCTACGTCGCGGCCTCGGGCAACGAGCGTCGGCAAGCGTCGCCGGTTCCCGCACCCCGATCGGTTCCGGCGGTCGACGTCGGAACCGTGACGGTCCCGCAGCCCGAGGTCGTGGTCAAAGAGCCTGCGCCGGTCGAACCGCCCCTCTCGACGGTCGAACCTAGAACCGCTGAGCCCAAGGCGGAGAAGCGACCGAAGTATTTGGATCCGCGCGACACGCACATCGCGGAGACGAGTCTCGTCGCGGCGATCAAACTCGTGGCGGCGGGAGGCGGCTTGGAGGCGACGCTCGCCCCTGGCTTCGTCGATAGGACGGTCAGCGTCGACTATGGCGGGCTGAACACGATCGATACCCTCAAGGCGATGGGCGAAGAGCACGGCTTCAGCGTTCTTGAGGAAGGCGAGGGCCAAGTCCTTCTCATTCCCGTTCGCGAGAACCCCGATCCATCCCGCCGCGTCGGTCCCTAGACCCTTTCTCTCCGTCAGAATAGAAGCATGCTGCTCCCCGTCGATCCCGTGATCCGCGTGGGCGACCGCCTGCGGATCGTCTGCCCCGAAGCGCCGGAGATCTGCATCGACCGCACGGTCGGACCGGACGGAACGGTCGATCTTCCGGGGATCGGGCCTCTCCCCGCCGCCGTGAGGCGCCCGAGCGATCTGGCGCGCGGTATCGCCGATCGGCTTCCTTTCGGCCCCCTATCGCCCCGGGTCGAGGTGCGATGGCTCGGACCATCGGCGAGCGAGGTGTCGGTCCAAGGCGCGATCAAGACCCCTTTGCGTCTCTACGCGCCCCGAGGGATCGCCGCCGATCGCCTGTTCGCCGCCGCAGGACTCCTTCCGGAAGCCGACGGGACGCTCTTGGGCGTCTCAGGGCGGGTTCGACCGGGAACCGCCCTGGACGTGCCTCTGGTGGCCGCCGAACGGCGCATCAGCGTCCTGGGGGCGGTCGCGAACCCGAAAGGACTCGCACCCGCCGTGAACCTCCTGCTCGAATCGGCCCTGGAAGCGGCGGGCGGCCTGACCCTCCACGCCGATCCGAACGGCATCGTCGTGGTCCGGGAAGGTGAGCCGATTCCCGTCCAGCTTCCCGCCGACCGGAACTTCCGGCTGCAGCCCGGCGACCTCGTCCGCGTAGGGCTGCTCGCCGAGCGGCACATCGTGGTCGTGCGGGGCCTCGTCGCGAGGCCGGGCGCGGTGGACTACGCGCCCGGCCTGACCGCCAAGGGTGCGCTGGCCGCCGCCGGGGGAACCCTGGCCCTCGCCACGAACGGCGCTCTCGTCTGGCAGACGGGCGCCAAGACCTTCCGGCTCAGCCTCGCGTTCCTCTCGAACGGTCGCATCCCCGACCCTCGGATCGGGGCGAACGACACCTTGACCGTGGAGGCGACTCGCCCGTGAGCCTTCGCTGGGACCGCCGTCAGGGACGCCCGGAGCCGATCCGCGCCCTCAACCGCATCCTGGAGCGGGAGAACGGCGACCCCCTGGTGGACATCCGGGAGTTCGCGCCCAAGGTCCGCGTCCTGCGTCCCCAGGTCATTCCCTACGTCCGACGCCCGGTCGCCGAGATGTGCGCCCGCGCCTCGGACGTCTTGCCCGAGGGGGTTCACCTCGGCCTCATCGAAGGCTGGCGTCCCCTGAGCCGCCAGCAGCGGATCTACGACTTCATGTGGGCGGCCGCCCGGGAGGCGTTCCCCGGTCGTGATCAGGCCGCCCTGCGCCGCACCGTCTGCCGATGGGTCGCTCCGACCGACCAGAAGGCCCCCCCCGGCCATTGCACGGGGGCGGCGGTCGACGTGTGGCTCGTGGACGACGCGAACGAGCCCATCGACGTCTCTTCCCCCTACGACCGCTGGCAGGCGGCCCCTACCTTCACGCTCGACCTTTCGGAAGAGGCGTACCGCAACCGTCATCTCCTGGTCCAGACGATGCTCGCCCAGGGCTTCAGCAACTGCCGCGACGAATGGTGGCACTACAGCTACGGCGACGCGGGCTGGGCCGTCCGCGTGGGCATGGAAGAGTGCGCCTACGGCCTCGTCCACCTCGATCCCGATCTCTACGTCGGTCTGGAAGAGGAACACGCCGAGGGGATGAAGGAACGGACGAATCCGTTCCTCGCGGGACGGTAGAGCGACGGGGCGTTAGCCCGCCCTTGAAAGGCCGACGCCTCGTCGCCTAGCCTTTCACTTCGTCGTACGGATACTCGACGCCGTTGGGATGCCAGGACGGAGGAGCGAAGACGAGGGCATCGATCGCGGCGCTGGCGCCCGCGCCGGTGCGCATCCGGAGTTGGACGTTCGTGATGCCGCCGCTCAGGCGCGTCGTGCCGAGCCGATACCACGCGAAGCCCGATCCGTAAGCGGACACCGGGGCTTCCGAAGCGGTCAGGGTCTGGCCGCCGAGGGTCGCCTCAAGCTCACGCTGTCGCTCGGGGGTGAGGCGAGCGGCGACCCACAGAACGACCTCGTTGCGGTTTACGACCGGAACGCGGTAGTTCGCCACGTAGCCCTCCGGAGGCGGCATCAAGGATCGTAAGGCGAGAGCCTGGTCGGAGCTCGCGCCCGGCAGGGCGACGACGTCGCTGAACGTCGTGTCCGTCGACGACTCGGCCTCGACCCACGCGACGGGACTGAGCAGAGCGGCGAAGCGCCGGAGCTGGCTGCGCATCTCGAAGAAGGCTCCGTCGGGACGAAGGTCGAAGCCTGCCGCCGCCTGGGAGAACGCGTAGGTCTCGTCGGTGCCGACGTGCCGCCCCGCCTCGCTGATCGCCATCAGGCGGGCGTAGGCGTCGATCGTCTCCTTCGCCGCGAGGTCGGGGATCGGGACCTCGCCCGTGCCTTCGATGATCAGGGGAGACTGGTTCATCGTCACGCTGACGCCACCTTTCGCTTTGCGCGGATCGGGATCGGAGCCGTCGAGCGACGTGACGGTCATCAGTTCGGGCTTCAGAACCCGGAGCAGGAACCGCCCTGGCGTCCGGGCCCACATCACGACGCGCTGGCCTCTCGGCGTCATCATCCGGTAGCCGAAGAACTGGGTTCCCAGATCCAGCCGGTTGCCGTCTTCGGGCGTCGGCAGCCACCAGCGACCGCCGGGTAGCCGCTGGACGGCGGCGGGGTTGGCCGCGTTCTCGGGGAAAAAGACGGGGTCGATGCCGAAGTCGGCCGGCGGGTGGGTCGCGCGGAACTCGGCGATCGGCTTGACCGCCGCCGGAGAGGCGGACACGAACGTCGCGCGCAAGCCCAGGTTCTCCAACGCTTCTACCGTGCCGCCGAGGTCCTTCGCCGGAACGTCCACGTCCGTCGCGACGAGCCAGCCGCGCGTGGACCAGCGGGCGGCGGCGCTGACCGCCCGCGCCGCCGAGCCCACGATCTGCCCCGGCCCATCGCCTCCGACGCGCGCCGCCATGCCGTCGAAGGGGGGCTCCCGTTCCTCCGTCACGCCGGACCAGCCGTTCCATTCCTGCACGACGGGAACGTCGACGAGCTGGCGAACCGCCGTGCAGAGCCGCCGCACGCGTCGGGAGGCCGCCGCCGCGACCGCCTCCTCGATGTCGTCCCAGATCTGGGAACGCGCCTTGTCGCAGGCGTAGATCCGGTCGTGGACGGGATCCCAGAGCGACGAGACGCCCCGGCTTCCGGACCAGAGCGGTACGAGCCGCGCAAGATCGGCGAAAGTCGTGGTCAGGACCCCCTTCCCCCCTTCCGGCCCGGTGCCGACGTAGGTGCTCAGGGCCGACGCCTTGAGCGACCACGCCTGCATGGTGTTCGCGACGTTCGTGTGCTTACGCTCGAGGATCGCCGCGAGCTCCGCCTGGAAGGCGGGCGAGGTTGGAACGCCGCGGATCTCCTGCTCGGGCAGAAGCGCGCCGCGCCCGAGCGGATCGATCAGACCGCGCAGGCCGGGACCGGGCTTCGCCCCTTTGAGGCGTGCGAGAAGCGAGTCGCGGTAGCCGTCGAGCCCTTCCCAAAGATCGGGCGTGTCCAGCGCGTCCCGCTTCGGATAGAGCAGGACCACGTTCTCCAGGGCG
Source organism: uncultured Fimbriimonas sp. (assembly GCA_964516175.1). Lineage (GTDB taxonomy): Bacteria > Armatimonadota > Fimbriimonadia > Fimbriimonadales > Fimbriimonadaceae > Fimbriimonas. The sequence continues at coordinate 15,617 of CAZEWR010000043.1, forward strand.
GCGTTGACCTTCGTGTCGTAGGTCAGATGACCCTCTTTCAGGGGCAGGGTCGTCGCGTTCAGGATCGAACCGTCGCGCTTGGAGGCGACGACCACGAGGACGGCGCTCGCTCCCGGCAGGTCGAGATCGAGGTGATGGGAGCCGGTGAGACCCGCCACGCGGTAGGAGGCGGGATCGACCGCGATGCCGGGAGCTCCCGGCGCCGACGAGGCGACCCGCAGGACGTAGCGCGCGCCGGACGCCTCCGCCGCCGCGACCGTCGGCGACCAGTCCGCCGCCGAGTTCGGGAGGTCGATCAGCAGGTCTTTGACCCCCGCCGCGACCGCCGCCTCGACCGCCGCCGGGTCCGTGACCCGGATGCCGACCGGGGTGTAGCGCTCGCCGCCCCACACGAGGCCGTGGTTGTCGTCGATCCGCCAGGCGACGGTCTTCCCGCCCTCGGGACGGTAGTTCCCTTCACGCCGGGGAGTCTGGGCCGACGCCGAAGCGGCGAGCAGGAGGAACGCGAGTCCGAGGCCACGCACGGCAGTAGGATACACGCCCCGCGAGACCCCGGACTGTGATACCTACCTTCCTTCGATCTTTTCCGCACAACCGGACGCCGACGAACGGATCGCCGCGTCGAAGATGCGGCAGGCGTCGGCGGCGATCTCGGGATCGGTGATGCCCGGAGGGGTCGCGCCTTCCTCGATGCACCGCCGGAACGCCTCGGCCACGCCGGGCGCGGGAAGCGCGGTCGGTTCGGTGCGCGTCGACTCCTCGCGGGCGACCGCCTTCTCGACCTCCTTCCCGAACGCGGCGAGGGTGCCCTTCGCGCCGTGGACGACGGCGTTGGGTCCACTGTCGAAGCCGTAGGTCGCCCAGGTGCCTTCAAGCACGGCGTCGGCCTTGGGGTACTTCAGGACGATCACCGCGTGGTCGTCGCACACGTCGTAGTCCTTGGTCAGGTTTCCGCGCACCGCGTAGACCGTCTCGGGCATCCCCAGGAGGTAGCGCGCGACCGCGCAGCCGTAGGAGCCGAAGTCGGCGATGGCTCCGCCACCGTTCAGCCGCTCGTCGTAGAGCCATCCGACGAATTCCGGCCCGCAGCCGATCTCCTTGGGGCCGAAGTGGCCGTTGCGGTAGCGCAGGTGGAACGGCTGGCCGATCTCTCCCGCGTCGAGCCGCGCCTTGAAGTCGTAGAGCCACGGGTTCCAGGCGAGCGGCCAGTTGATGAACAGGACCTTGCCGCTCGACTTCTGGGCGGCGAGGAGTCGGTCGGCCTCGGCGGCGGTGGAGGCCATCGGCTTCTCGATCAGGATGTGGAGCCCCTTCTCTAACGCGGCCTCGGCCATCTCGACCGATTCGACGTTGTCGCTGGTGACGACCACCGCATCCAGCGCCTCGCGCTCGAACATCTCGCGCCAGTCCGCGTACTTCGCCGGGTAACCCTCGAAGCCTTCGAGCAGACCGGTCTTGTCCGCGACGGCGACGGGTTCGAACGCCGGGTGGTTGCGGAAGGCGTTGGCGAGGCCACCGACGTGGCCGTGGGTGAGTCCGGCGATCCCGATGCGCAGGGGCATGGGGCAAGGATAGCAGGCGAGAAGGACAGAAGGGTACGGGGAACAGGCGGCGTCCCAAATGGCCTACTTCACGATCTGCGATCGAAACCGAGCGAGGTCCTGCCTCGGCTGGGTTTTCCGCCAGCGGTCGAACTGCGTGAGCACGGGGACGTCCTGCCCGGTGCCTCCGTCGTTCCTGAACCCATCCGGGAGCGAGAGCCTCCCGCCCTTGACCTCGAGCCATCCATAGGGCTTGTCCGGTGGGGATTCGTCCTTCGGAGGCACGAAGATCAGGGGCAGCAGCAGCGCGTAAAGGCTCGGTTTGAAGGCGTCCGTGTCGTCCCGGGTGAACCTCGCCAGCGCCGCCCGGAGGACGCGAAGGTCCCTTTCTCCGGCGATCTTCAGCAGGTCGGAGACGAGACGCGCCTTGGAGATCGGGATCGCAGTCGCCCGAAAGGGAAAGAAGCGCGCGGCGTCCTGCATCGATGCGAGCGCCGCGTCCTCACGAGCCTTCGTGACCGGGACCTTTCGCTGGGGCGTCGCTGGCGACGCCCCAGCGAAAGAGGGCAGCACATAAATTGCGATTAGTATCGTTGGCATGCTTATTCACCTGGATCGACGTCGCTGGAGAGTTCGGAATGCTCAACGCTCGATGCCGGATTCGGCTCACGGATCGCCCCATTCCTTCTCCCGATCCTGGTCTCTCCAGCCTTGGATGGACCGGCTGACGGTCAGCCCGACCATCCCGCCCGCGAAAGCCGGGAGTTCGATCGCCCCGAGGACGAACCGGCTTCCCTGCCTGCGCCAGGGCCACTCTCGGGAAAGGTAGCTGGAAACCCCGGAGTACCGATCGGCCTCCTTCCTCCGGCCCTGGAAGAGGTCGACCTGGGGGTCGGTGCAGACCACCCCCGAAAACCACGGTAGAAACTGGCGGCGGCCGAGATCGAAGTCCCAGGCGGCGCACACGAGCCCCAAGGCCGCGTCGAAACGCCTTGCCTGCCCCGCTCGAAGCAGGGCGGGCAAGGCGCGCTGCAAGTATGTGGAGAATCCCGCCAGCCCGCCCAAGGGTGGCCATGCGACACGGTTCACGGCTCCCTCGATCCTCCGGCGAAGTGCTTTCGTCGGGACTCCCCAGGGCACCTCGGGAGTCGAGAGTCTCCAATCGATCAGGACCACCGCCTCCTGCGGAGGGAGGGAGTCGCGAGCGTCGAGAGCGGCGATGGTGGCCGCGTCCACGACCTTGGGCGAAGTCGAGCCCGGAGCCTGCCACGCGAGTCCGGCACTCATCAAGGCGGCGATCACGACAATACCGCCTCGGTGTAATGATATACACATATAATTAATACAAACTGATTAGTAGCCCCGCTTGCGATACCGAACGGGAGAGAGGCTGATCCTCTCGGTAGACCCAGTCTCCTCCGTATCGAAGACGCATTTCCCCGCGACGGTGAACTCTATCGCCAGATCTCGCGGGAATCCGCAGGAGTAACGAAAGGAGACCGTTTTCTTCACGGAACGCCCAGAAGCGACTTTGAAAGGCAATGGGAATCGGCTTTTCGGCACGACGAGCAAGGTTCGGCGTGGCTCCTGGGTTTCAGGCTCCACCAGCAAGAACTTTTTAGGATCGATGGCTAAGAACCTGACCTCACTGATCTGGGTCGTGTAGTCTGCGCCTTTCGCGGAAAGGCGGAAGTCGACCGAGTACACGTCCCGAACGAGTCGGAAGCCCCTCACCTCCGCAAGAAGGAGAGAAGGAGCAAGGCGGGCAGGGAACGCGACCGCTAGAGCGGCTAGAGCTAAGGCCATATCGTTCTACTACAGCCGCCTCAACAAGCACGTTGCAAAAGCCCGACGCAGAGGCATGGGGAAGGATAGCAGGGCGCGAAGGAGCAAAAGGCAAAGGGGAGTTCCTCCTGCTACCTCTTCGCCTCGTGGGCCTGTTCCCTCTTCGTCGTGTGGGTAGGAGAGTGCCGATCATGAGACTAGATCACCTTGATCCCTCACTCTCAGTCTCGTATGACGGCGAACTCCGTTCCGAAAGGTCTTTGCGCTCCGCGAGCAGAGCGTCTTGGAAGCGCTCCCGCGGCCACCTGGAATCGTTGCCAAAGGCCTTTAGAGCCTCCAGGTCGCCAATAAAACCGGAGATGAAGGGTGGGGCGGCCTTTATCATCGTTGGGTCGTCACCCGCCTCGTAGCCCCCGAGGTCGCACGACACTTTGCCCGCAACGAAGTCGCCACGATCCGAGATGTCGACGGTCTCGCCGCCTACCTGGCAAGTGGACGACTGCCACGCGTCCGTCATCGCCTCGAAGGTCTCTTCGGAAACTCGGCAGATTCCATGCCGATTGAACCGCAACTCGATCCTATCCGTTGCGGCTTTGCCCTTCAGACGACCGTCAGCGAGCAGGAACCACTCGCCACGATACTTTTCCGGGAAGCGGTAGAGCACGTTCTCGGGCGTACTCTGCCTCACGAAGGCCAAGATCACCGCGAAGACGACGAGAAGAGCGTAAGCCACAACCGAGCGTCCCATGAGTATCTTCTACCGTCCCGACTGGAATGACAAGGAAACAGGTCACAGAGAAGAGGGAATAAGGGGCTGATCTCCTGTTCCCTCTTCTTCTATTCCCTCTCAGGACCTTACTCTTCGTCGGGAATCTCTTCTTCGACCGCCGCCGCCTTCTTGGCGGGGGCGGCGCGCTTCTTGGCGCCCGCGTTCATCTCGACGCCGACGGCGCCTTCGGTGAAGCCGGTCTTGGTCTTCACGCGCTTGCTGACCTCCTGGCCCGCGAGGGTGGACCAGTTCGCGCGGTCGAGAGCCCACTGCCAACCGATGTCCTGAGGGGCATAGGCGAACTCGACGCCCTCCTGAAGGATGTCGGAGAGGAGGGTCTTGAGGTCGTCGCGTCCCTGGAGCAGGTTCTCGCCCGCCGTCAGGTTGGGCATCAGGCCGACGTTCATGAGGACCGGCTCCTCCTCGACCGCGTTCTTGGCGACGCGCTTGGGAGCGTTGGCCTCGATCGCCTCCTGGGTCTGCTTGACCTGCGGCACCATCGCCCGCATCAGCTTCTCGTTCTCCTCGGGCCAGACGTACTGCTCGCCCTCGTACAGCGCGATCGCGTGACGCCCGGTCAGGGTCAGCGCGCTCGCGAGCAGGGCCGCGTCGGCGGGCACGAGTTCGGGGTGAGCCTTCTTCAGCACGTCCAGCGCGGTCTCGAGTTTCGTCAGTTGGCAGGTCATGGTGGGGTTTGGCGCGCCGCCCGAGCGTGCGCCATAATGCGTCAGTTTACCCTTTCCACGCCCCTTTGCCGGGATTGGACCGGGGGATCTCCATCATGACCATCGCGAAGCTCTCTCTCGCCGCCCTCGCCGCGGCCTTCCTCGCCGGCTGCGGCTCGTCCGACTCGAAGGCCGCTGGCGAGGCGACCGCAGGCGGATCGCCGGGTTCCAGCGCCAAGGCGAGCGACCTGAAGGTCGGCGTCGTGTTCGATAGCGGCGGCAAGGGCGACAAGTCGTTCAACGACTCCGCCTGGCGCGGCGTCGAGAAGGCGGAGAAGGATCTGGGCATCCAGGCGTCCAACGTCAAATCGGTCGAATCCAAGAGCCCCAAGGACTTCGAAGGCAACCTGAGCACCCTCGCGGAGAGCGGCTGCAACGTCGTGTTCGCGGTCGGCGTGGGCCAGGACGTGGCCCTCAAGGAGGTCGCGCCCAAGTTCCCGGACGTCAGGTTCGGCCTGATCGACGCGGAGATCGACGCCCCGAACGTGCGCTCGATCAAGTTCACCGAGGAGCAGGGCTCGTTCCTCGCGGGCTACGCGGCGGCCCTGGCGAGCAAGACGAACAAAGTCGGATTCGTCGGCGGCAAGAAGATCCCCCTGATCGAGAAGTTCCAGGCGGGCTACGAGGCGGGGGCGAAGGCGGCGAAGCCGGACGTCACCGTCCTCCCCGCGAAGTACACGGAGAGCTGGGACGACACCGCGATCGGCAAGGCGATGGCGGAGAGCCTGTTCAACGACGGCGCCGACGTGGTCTACCACGCCGCCGGGCGCTGCGGCCTCGGCGTGATCGCCGCCGCGCGCGACGCCCAGGGCAAGTACGCCATCGGCGTGGACAGCGACCAGGACGACGTGGCCAAGGGCAAGGTCCTGACCAGCATGGTCAAGCACGTCGACGACTCGGTCTACGCGATGATCAAGGACGTCCAGAGCGGCGCCTTCAAGCCCGGAACGAAGATCTACGACCTCAAATCGGGCTTCGTGGGCGTCACCGACTTCCGCAACACCAAGGACCTGCTCGGCGCGGACGGCATGAAGAAGCTGGACGACGCGGCGGCCAAGGTGAAGGACGGCACGTACAAGGTGCCCGCCGCCCTGGGAGACGTGCCCGCGTTCGTCGCGACGCTGAAGCGGTAGGTTCGTGACCGAGGAGGAAGGGGAACCCCTTTCTCCCTTTTTTCGCCCGCATCCCTAAAGATCTGATGCGAGTCCCCCGAAACCCCAATATGCCGTTATTGTCGGAGGCGATGGAGCGCACCACAGCAGGCTTATATCGGGTCGGCGAAGGCCTGGAGGAGATCCTCGCGATCCTCTCGCGGCTAGGGCCGCGTCGGCTTGCGCAGCCCTACGACGCCATCCTCAAGGGCGCGCTCTGGCTTCTCGCGACCGTCTGGGTCGACCGCCTGACGGGCCATCCGCCCGTCCTCCAGCTCCTCTATCTCGCGCCGGTCTGGATCGCGTTCGAGACGGCGGGGCTCGGCGTCGCGGCGCTCATCGCGTTCCTCGCCGTCCCCGTGTCGACGATCTACAGCGCGGAACCGCAATGGGGCTACACCTGGGACGTCGTGGTCCGCACGGGCATGATGGCATCGCTCCTGACGATCATGGCGTACCACGGCCAGCGCTTCGAGTCGACCCAGGAGTCGGCCCAGCGCGACCCTCTGACGGGCGCCCTCAACCGGGCGGGCTTCGAAGAGGCGGCCCGAAGCGCCATCGACGCGTCCCTCGCCACCCGCGGACCGCTCACCGTCGCGGTGATCGACCTCGACAATTTCAAGGAGCTGAACGACCTCAAGGGTCACGCCTTCGGCGACCAGATTCTCCGCACCCTCGTACGAAGCCTCAACGCGAACCTCGAAGGCGCGACGATCGGCCGGACCGGCGGCGACGAGTTCGTGATCGTGGACCACTATCGGAGCGCGCCCGAGGTACGCAAGGCCCTCGCCCACGCCTTCGACCGCTACATCGACGCCACGATCGTCCTCGGGCGCCGCTCCACATTCACCGTCGGACTCGCCCAGATCGGGGTGGACGGAATGCGCTACGAGTCGCTCCTCGAAGCCGCCGACCGGGATATGTACCGGAACAAGACGGCCCGCTTCGGACGCGGCGGCGACCGCAGGACCGCCTGAACCTCCTCGGCGACGACCTTACCCGGCGTCGACCCGTTCCGCCACCGCGCGGACGAGCGGGTCGGCGTCGCGCCGGAGCGCCTCGACCGCCGCGATCAGGTCGGGCGGCACGTGACCGTCGAGCGCGAGCAGGGCGCCGATCTTCGCGTCCCGCGAGCCCTTCAGCGAAGGGGCGACCGCCGCGAGCGCCTCCGGCGTGCCCACCGCGCCGAGGAGCGCGAGGCCGATCCGCTGCTGGAACCCGTCGGAATTCCCCGCCAGCCGCCGCCCCGTCGAGAACGCCACCGTCGGTTCCAAAAGCGCGACCCGGAACGCGGCCTGACGCGTGAGCAGGTCGGGATGGTCGATGCGGGCGGCGCCGGTCGCGGCGGCCTGCGGGTCCCCGATCCTTGCGAGGGCGACGAGGGCGGCGCGAGGCCGGTCGCCGGCCGCCCGTCGAATCAGGGCGGGGACGGCGGCGGCGATCCGGGCGCGGCCCGCCGCTTCGGTGGCGGCTTCCGACGTCTCGGATCGATCGAGGGCGGCGACCACCGCCTCCGACGGAATCGGCACGAATCCGGCGGTCTCAAGGGCGGTCCGGACGAGTCGAGGATCGCCTGAAGTCGCGAGACGCGCGACCACGGAGGCCGCCGCCGGCCCCATACGGCTCGCGACGGCGACGAACGCCGGACCACCGTCGGGATCGGTCGCGAGCGACTCCAAGGCGGGCTCACCGATCCCGACGAGCCGGGCGAGGGCCGCTCCCCGGTCGGGGCCGTCCGTCGCCTGCCGCCGAAGCGAGGCGAGTTCGGCGACCGGCGGGATCGGCAAAGATCCCGGCGTGGGCGCCTCAGGCGGGTTCCGGGGCTCCGACGCGCCGTAGGCGTCGTAAGCCGTGTGGGCGTCGCCCGCCGCCGCCTGGGCGTCGCCCCGTCCGTCGCCGTAGCGATCGCGGCCGTTCCCATCCGCCCACAGCGACACGCCGTCCCCCTCTCGACGGAACGGCGAGGACGCGAGATAGCGGTCGTCGCCCTCCGCTTCGAGAAGGATCGCGACGCCGCCCGCGAAGGCGGCGGCGGGCGAGCCGTCCGTTCCGCCGTAGACGTCGTCGCCCGCGCGGTCGAGCAGGACGGCGAGGCCCCCGAACGCCGCCGCCTGGCCCGGACCCTGGGTGAGCAGGTACGAGTCGTCGCCGCCGCCTTCGATGAGGAACGCGACTCCACCCGCCGAAGCGAGCCCCTGCCCGCGCGCCGCCACGTAAACGTCGTCGCCCCGAAGGTCGCCCAGCGACGCGTAACCGCCATCCGCCCAGGCTTGGCCCGAGGCGGCCCGGTAGAGGTCGTCGCCCGCCAGGTCGGTGAGCAGTCCGAAGCCGGTTTCGCGTCCGGTCGCCTGCACCCCTTCCCCACCCCGGTACACATCGTCGCCCGCACCATCGACGCTCCAGCCGACGCCGCCGAGCGTGCCGAACCCTTCACCGTCGCGTCCCGCCGCGTAGACGTCGTCGCCGAGCCGATCGCTCACGAGGCCGATACCCCGCGCCCCGACGCCGAGACCGAGGCCGAGCGTCCGGTAGCGGTCGTTCCCGCCGGCGTCGACGAGGAGACCCAGACCCGCCAAGCCGCATCCGAGGCCCACGCTCCGAACCCCGTAGACGTCGTCGCCACCCTCGTCCATCAGGATGCCGATGCCGAGCAGCCCCGCTCCCAGGTTGACGTCGGGCCCGCGGTAGCGGTCGTTCCCCCCGAGATCCAGGCACACCGCCGCGTAGCCCACGCCCGCGCCGTAGCGGCCGGTGTAGACGTCGTCGCCGCCGAGATCGACGCAGAGCCCGACGTCGCGTCGGGAATGGACGTCCGGACCGCTGCCGGAGAGTTCCACGACCACTCCCTGGGCGCGAAAGCGCACGGTCGGAACGTGCTTGTTCCGCATCCTCTGCAGTTCGGGAACGGCCTCCTGAACCGCGTCGGCAAGGGCGATGCCGACTCGTTCGATTCGGTCGGCGTCGACGAGGTCGAGCAGACGACGCACCCGGGCGAACTCCGGCGCGGGCGTCTTCGCGAAATCGAGGGGAAACGCGGCGTCGTCCGCCGCGAGCCGGGGCAGAGCTTCGATCAGCGTCCGGCGCTCATCGGGGCTGAGACGTGCGGTCGCGGCCCGGATCTCCGCGTTCGCCTCCGCGATCGCCGCGACGAGAGCCCCGACGGGCCGTCGCATCGGCTCGGGCACGCTGGAGGGAACCTCCGCGACCTTCCCACCCGCTCCCTTCCCCGCCGCCCCACCGAGGAGGCCGTACGCAGCCCGGAGCATCGTCGCCTCGTCGCCCGTGGCTCGGGCATGGCGGGCCGCCGCCTCGTTCAGGCCGACGAGCGGGTCGCGCACGGCCGCGAGATGCGCGCCGCGCGCCCCCGCCGGGGCGGCGACGCCCCGCAGGTCTTCGGGCCGGAGGTTCGCCAGCGTCATCGCGTCGTCCAGCGTCCGCGACTCCCCCACCGAGAGTTGCGCGCCCGCGTTCGAGGTGGCCACGATCGCGACGACCGCGAGGACCAGGGGCAGGAGGACGGAGCGCATGGAGAGAGAATACAGGGGACGAGAGGGGGAGGGAGGCGTCAGGCCGTTTTGATGGGAAAGCCTCTATCCCATCAGTCCCATCCGCCGGAGCGAGCTGAAGGAGACGTCGCCGACGACGATGTGGTCTTGGACCGGGATGTCGAGGAGGTCGCCCGCCAAGATCAGCTGGCGCGTGACCTTCACGTCCTCGGGACTGGGCGAGGGATCGCCGCTCGGGTGGTTGTGGACGACGACGAGGGAGCTGGCGCCGTCCCGCACCGCCTCGCGGAACACCTCTCGCGCGCCGACGAGGCTGGCGGTGAGGGTTCCCACGTGGACCGTCGCCCGGCGCATCACGCCGTTCTGCGCGTCGAGGAGGATCGCCACGAAGTACTCCTTCTTCTGGTGGCGAAGGTCGTCGCACAGCCGGAACACGTCCTCCGGGGTGTCGATCGTCTGGACCGGCCCGCGTCCCGCGTTGCCCATGCGCCGTCCCAGCTCGACCAGGGCGAGAAAGCGAGCGGCCTCGAAGAGGTCGAGGCCGTGCTCCTTGAGGTCGGCGGGCGTAAGGTCCGACAGGTTGCGCACGCCGCCCTCACGCCGGAGCATCGTCCGAGCGACCGCCTCGTTCGGCTCCGAGTCCTCGGGTCGCCGGGCGAGGCCGATGGCCAGCAGGTCGGTCGGGTTCGTCCCCTTGGCGCCCATCGCGCGAAAGCGGTCGAGCGGCGTGTCGGGCTGGGTCAGCACGGAAAGAGTATAGGACCTATACTCTTTCCGTGGACAACTGGGATGGGATCGTCGAGGGGCTGAGGGAACGGGCACAGGGGATGCACGACGCGCGGGAGGCGGCTCTCGTGCAGTGCCGGAGGCTCGGCCAGCTCGCGGCGAAGTCGATCCGCCACGTCCATCGGCACCAGTTCGCGGAGGCGGAAGCCTTGCTGGAGGAGGCGAAGGCGGTGGCGGAGGGCGCGCGGGCGATCTTACGACCCTTTCCAGAGCTGAATCCCGCCTACCTCCACGATACGGAGAAGGAGATGGTCGAGGCGGCGGCGGTCCTCGCGATCGTCCACGATCGTCCTTTCCCGACGCCGACCGAGCTGGGCGCCCAGGTGATGAGCTATCTCAACGGTATGGGTGAGGCCGCGAGCGAAGTGCGGCGCTTCGCCCTCGACGAGATGCGGCGCGGCCACGTCGACGCCGCCGAGCGCATCCTCAAGCAGATGGAGACGGTCTACGAGGACCTCATCACCTTCGACTACGCCGACTCCATGACCGGCGGCCTGCGCCGCACCTGCGACGCCCTGCGCGCCGTGATCGAGCGCACCCGGAGCGACCTGACCGCGACCGCGACCCAGCGCGAGCTGGTCCGCCAGCTCGAAGCCACACGGGAAGCCTTGGGACGATGACGTTCCTCTCTTTGATGCTGCCGCCGCTCATCCAGCGGCTGACGAGCATCCCACATTTTGCGCAGGCGTTCAAGAATCCTATCGCCCTGCGGCTCCAGGTTTCGAAGAGCGTGGCTCCGGGCGAGGAGATCCTCGTCGTGGCCGCCGTCCGAAACGTCTCCAAGGCGCCGGTGGTTCTGATTCACGCCTCCCTACCGATGACCGAGTTGGGAATGACCTGCAAGACGACGTTCGAAGGTTCAAGCGGTCCGTTTGAACCGGATTCCATCCACCCTATGATGGGTCAGTACTTCCGCTCTGGCGGCGTGTCGCCCGGCGCGTTCTTCGCTCTAGATCCTAACGAATCTCGAGAGTTGTATCGGGAGGCTTTCCGACGGGTATTCGCTAGTGGAAGGCCCTCGGGCGACCTATCTCAACGCGAGAAGGCAGCCCGAGTGGACCTCTCCCCCGGTCAATACCGGCTACGGATCGACTATCGGTTGGATCCGCACATCCCCGTCTGTCAAGAGGATCGGGTTTCCGGCGACCGCGGGTATCCCCATCCCGCACCAGAAACCGCCGGTCCGGAGGCTAGGCGGCTCCTCGAAGCGTGTTGGCGCGGCGAGACGTCCGCTTCGGACTCCTTTACCGTCACCCCAGTCATCTAGCCTCCTCCCGTGAATAGAAGAAGAGCTTAACGTCGTCCCTTCCGGACGCCGACCGCGAGCGTCAACGCCAGGACACCGTACATGAGGGCGAGCGAAGCTGGCGAGAGCCGCTTCTCGAAGCCGGGCGTCAGCCGCTCCGGAACGACGTGGTAGTCCGTCGCGTAGGCCACCGCCGAGGTCGCGGCGCCAGCGACCGCCGCCCGCGCCGGGGATCCTCGGCGCGCCCAGCGACCCACGAATAGCTCCTGGAGGGCCGCCCAGCCCACCATCGCCGTCGCGTTCAGGGCCGCGCCGACGAGCGTATATTCGGTGGAGAAGCCGTCCTGGCTGGCCGCCTCGTCGCCCCACACGATATGGCTCGTCGCATTGAGCGGCGCGGCGGGATCGCCGTTCTCGCGCTCTCCCAGAACCAAGGCCGCGACCGTGGTCCCAACGGTCGCGAGCGTCGCGGCGAGGAGCGTGTTGCGAAGGAAGGCCATCGCCTTTACGACAACCCAGGGGCCGGGTGACGTTCCCGCGTGCGGGGTGCGTAGTCCGTCTATGCTTGCGCTCGGCGCCTTCCTCGCGTTCGCCTCGTCCTCCTCGTTCGTCATCGCGGGCTTTTCCGAGAAGGAGGCTGGACCCTACCCTTGCGCCGCCCTCTCGTCCGACGGGCGGATCGTGGTCTACCGGGGACTCGACCGGATCGAAGTCCGGCAGAGCTCGAGGAGGGTACGGACCGGCAGGAGCGCGCGTTCCCGCTACGGGGCGTGCCTGTGCCTTTCGGAAGACGCTCGTCTGCTCGCCTACGACGGTCCCGAGGGACTTGTGGTCGAGGAGACGCTCTCGGGCAAGCGACTCGCCGAAGCCCAGCTCCGGGGGCACGGCCCGGTGGGCACGGCTCCCCATCCCGCCGAGGCTCTGGCCTTCTCGCCCAACGGGCGGACGCTCGCGGTCGCCTACGGAACCCTCTACCATCACTGGCTCGCGATGATCGACCTCCCGAGCGGCGCGGTGCGAACCACCGCGCTCGACGACTTCGACGGGGGGACGTTCTGTCTGGCGTGGAGTCCCGACAGCAGGCTGCTCGCGGGGGGTAACCCCGTCGCGTTCGTTCTTCGCCGGGATGGCTCGACCGTGTTGCGTCCGTCGCTGAACGGCGATCCCCACGGGGCTCCGAAGGAGGACGGCGTTCGGACCATCGTCGGCTACGGTCCCTTCTTCCGCAAAGGACAACCCTTCGCGGGCGATGGGCACGGCGTTTTCCCGCTCGCTTCGAACACCGATCGCTCCTCGGTCGCCTTGGGGACGTTCCGGGGGCCCCTTGTCGCGCCCGACGGGTCGTGGGCGGTGAGGCCAACCGACGATGGCCACGTCGAACTCTTCCGTCCGGCGGAGCGGGCCTTCGACGTCGCCGCGCGGCCACAAACCCGTTTCTCCACCGGCGGAGGCCGCGCGATCGTCGGTGGCGGGGGAAGCTGGCTCCTCCTTCCGCACGGAGCGGACTTCTACGCGATCGACCTGCGCCGTTGAGGGACCCTTTTTACGTCCCCGGCGGTCCATCATCCATGGCCGGAAGACTGGACGGAAAAAAGGTCGCGATCCTCGCGACGGACGGATTCGAGCAGGCGGAGCTTTTCGAGCCCCGAAAGGCGTTGGAGGCGGAAGGAGCGACGGTCGCCGTCATCTCCCTGAAGCTGGGCGAAGTGAAGGGTTGGGACGAGTCGGACTGGGGGCAGAGCGTGCTCGTCGACGCGACCCTCGACGAGGCGTCATCGGACTCGTTCGACGCGCTGGTCCTGCCCGGGGGCGTGATGAACCCCGACAAGCTGCGAACCGAGCCGAAAGCGGTCGATTTCGTGAAGGCGTTCTTCACCGCCGGGAAACCGGTCGGCGCGATCTGCCACGCCGCGTGGACCCTCATCGAGGCCGACGTGGTTCGCGGGCGCACGATGACGAGCTGGCCTTCCCTTCGGACCGACCTACGCAACGCGGGGGCGAACTGGGTGGATCAGGAGGTCGTTACCGACTCCGGCTTCGTCACTAGTCGAAAGCCCGCCGATCTGCCCGCCTTCAACCGCAAGCTGGTCGAGGAGATCGGCGAAGGTCAGCACACCAAGCAGGCCGAGAAAACCCAAGCCAGCCTTCTTTGACAAAACCGGGCGAAGATTTCGATAGATTTCTTCGCCCTTTTCGTTGGTGGACTTTCCGCGGCTCCGGCGGCGATCTTAGGTTCGAACGGTGGACTGGTGGACTTTCCCCCGGTCTCTGAACCTCTCCTCGCATAGCGCTCGGGCGGGAGCTATATAGCGCAAAGTCCACCAGTCCACCATTCGAACCTAACCCAACCCCCTCTTGGTGGACTTTCTTCTGAAAGTCCACCAGATCAAAGTGTGGAAAAGTAGGCGAAGATTGCGCGTTGCAGGAAAGTTTCGCGCCGGGATAAGCGGGAGGGTGTCGTCTTGTTAGAAGGGGTGGTGATCGCTTCTCCCTTCCCTTCCCGGCGCGGCCATCTTTGGCAAGCGCTAGACTCTCGCGTTGGGCGTCGGAGTCGCGACGTTGTAGGGCACGTCGTAGTCGCCCGGAGCGAAGATCTCGTCCACCCTCCTGAGAACGTCGTCCGAGAGCGATGTCTGGACGGCCGCCAAGGCTCCCCGGAGTTGCTCCAGAGAGCGGGCGCCGACGATGGGAGCGGTGACGCCGGGCTGGGCGGCCACCCACGCGAGGCTCAGGGTCGGCAGCGTCAGGCCGTTCGCTTCCGCGAGGCTCTTCAGCCGCCGGATCTTATCGACCGGCTGCTTCGCGCGGCGGTCCTGGTAGTCGGAATCACGGTAGCGCCCCCCGGAGGCCGGTTCGAGGTACTTGCCGCTCAGGATGCCGCCCGCAAGCGGCGACCACGGTATCACGGCGACGTCGTAGGTGCGGCAGAAGGGCAGCACGTCGCGCTCGACCCGCCGGTCGAGCAGGTTGTACGGCGGCTGTTCGCTGACGAAGGACGCGAACCCCATCTCTCGCGCGACGTAGCGCGCCTCGCAGGCCTGCCACGCCCCGAAGTTCGAGGTCCCCGCGTACAGGATCTTGCCCTGCCGTCGAAGCTGGTCCAGGGCGCGCAGGGTCTCGTCGATGGGAACCGACGGCTGGGGGCGGTGGAGCTGGTAGAGGTCGATCCGATCGGTCTGGAGCCGCCGCAGGGACGCCTCGCAGGCCGCGACGAGGTGGCGGTACGAATTTCCCATGGCGTTCGGGTCGGCGTCGTCCATCCGGTTGTATCCCTTGGTCGCGAGGACGACGCGATCGCGCCGAGAACCGAGAATCCGTCCCAGGATCGTCTCGCTCGCCCCGCGCCCGTACACATCGGCGGTGTCGAGAAAGTTGACGCCTTGGTCGAGGGCCTCGTCCAAGATCGTGCGGGACTGCGTCTCGTCGCTTCCCCAGTCGGGCTCCGCGCCGAAGGTCATGGTCCCCAGGCACGCGACGGAGACCTGGACGCCGGTGCGTCCGAGCGGGCGGTACTGCATCCGCAAGGTGTACCCGTCCCGGTGTTTGCGAAGAAGCGCGTTTATCCCGTCGTTTTTCTCGTGCGAACCGTAAGGTTTCATCTCCCTAAACCGCTTGCGCGAGGCCTGCCCAGGCCGCGCGGTTCGTCGGCGCTGCCTGAGGCTAACTGATGGAGAACGGCACACTGGTAGACCGTTGGTACACTGGCGGCTAGGCATGCTCCCTATCCTCTGCGCCGCCGTCGCCATGCAGAACGACCTCAAGACCACCTTCGTCGACAAGCCCACGCCCGGCGCCAACGCCTACTATTCCAGCAGCCGGGCGCCGCTCCAGCCGACGCCCTTCGTCAAGCTTCCGATCACCGCGTACGCGCCGGGCGGATGGCTGAGGAAGTCGCTCGAACTGCAACGCGACGGGCTGACGGGCAACCTGGGTGAGATCTCGGTATGGCTCACGAAGGAGGACAACGCGTGGCTCAATCCCAGCGGCAAGGGCAAGTACGGGTGGGAGGAGGTTCCTTACTGGCTCCGGGGCTACGCGCGCGTCGCCTACGCGCTGCAGGACCCGAAGATGCTGGCGGAGACGAAGGTGTGGATCGAGGGCACCCTCAAGAGTAGCCGCCCGAACGGCGACTTTGGCCCGATCCACGACCACAAGCCCGGCGTCCGCGACCTCTGGGCGCAGATGCTGATGCTTCAGGTTCTCCAGTCCTGGTACGAGTACAGCGGCGACGCGCGGGTGATCCCGTTCATGACCGCCTACTTCCACTGGCAGAACACCATCCCCGACGCGGACTTCCTCAAGGACTACTGGGAGAACAGCCGGGGCGGCGATAACCTCGCGAGCGTCTACTGGCTCTACAACCACACCGGAGACAAGGAACTGCTCAGCCTCGCGACGAAGATCGATCGGAACACCGCGAACTGGCGCCGGCTGGGCGACCTGCCGAACTACCACAACGTGAACATCGCGGAGTGCTTCCGCGAACCCGCGACGTTCTGGCTCCAGAGCGGCAAGCCCGGGGACCTCGAAGCCTCCTACCGCAACCAGGAGTTTATCCGCGAGAAGTTCGGCCAGGTGCCGGGCGGGATGTTCGGTTCCGACGAGAACGCGCGGCCCGGCCACGACGACCCGCACCAGGCGGTCGAGACGTGCGGCATGGTCGAGCAGATCCTCTCGAACGACGTGATGATCGCCCTCACGGGCGATCCGTACTGGGCCGCCAACACGGAGGACGTCGCGTTCAACACCCTACCCGCCGCCCTTACGGACGACTACCGGGCCCTTCGCTACCTGACGGCGCCGAACATGGTGGTGAGCGACGCGGCGGACCACGCGCCGGGGATCGCGAACGGTGGACCGTTTCTGCTCATGAACCCGTTCAGTTCGCGATGCTGCCAGCACAACCACACCAGCGCGTGGGTCAACTACCTCGAAGGCTCGTGGATGGCGACCCCCGACAACGGCCTCGCCGCCCTGCTCTACACCGAGGGCAAGACGACGGCGACGGTCGGCGACGGTACGGAGGTTTCGGTCGACACGACGACGAGATACCCGTTCGAAGAGTCGGTGACGATGCGGATCGACGCCCCGAAGGGGGTCGCCTTCCCGCTCTACCTGCGCATCCCCGATTGGGCGAAGGGCGCGACGATCAAGGTCGGCAAGGAGACGGTGAAGGGCGAACCGGGGCGGTACGCGCGGCTGGAGAAGACCTGGACGCCGGGCGAGACCGTCACCCTGAAGCTCCCGATGCGGCCCACGGTGCGCGTATGGGACCAGATGAAGGACAGCGTGAGCGTGGACTACGGTCCTCTGACCTTCTCGCTCAAGATCGGCGAGGCGTATACGAAGGTGGACAGTCGCACGACCACCCAGGGCGACTCCGGCTGGCAGCCCGGCGCCGACCCGGTGAAGTGGCCGTCGTACGAGATCCACCCGACGACCCCCTGGAACTACGGCCTCGTCGAGAAGCCGACCTTCAAGGTCGTGAAAAGGGCGTGGCCCGCGAACGACTACCCGTTCACCCTCGAGGGCGCGCCGCTGGAGATCGTGACCCAGGGCAAGCGTATTCCCTCCTGGACGATCGACGAGAACGGGCTGGTCGCGATCCTTCCCAAGAGCCCGGTGGCCGTCCCGACCGCGACGGAATCGATCACCCTCGTTCCCATGGGCGCGGCGCGGCTCCGCATCTCTTCGTTCCCGCAGGTCAAGTAGCACGTCGTACAATAGGGCCATGCCGCTGGCCCTGCTCGCCTTCGCCCTCCTGACGGACGTCACGCTCCGTCCCACGGACGACGTCTGGGTCTACCCCCACGCGGGCGATCCGGCGAAGGACGCCTACCTTCGGGTCTGGGGCCACGACGGCGTTGCGGCGGCGAAGACGGTCGGCGACTCGGAGGAGCTTTCGTACAGCCTCCTCCGCTTCGATGCCAACTCCCTCCCGGAAGGCCGGTTGACGAAGGCGACGCTCGTCCTCACCACGACGGCGGGCCCGAACTACACGGCGGACGACGCCCAGCGGAACCCGCTCCAGGCCCGCGCCGTCGAGGGCGGCTTTACGGAGAAGGGGTGGAAGTACGACCTGCTGGAGCGGTTTCTGCCCACGTTCGACCCGAAGTCGGTCTACGGGACGGGCGTACCCGTCTTTCCGAAAGCCGATGCCGAGGGCATCGTCGAGATCGACCTCCTCAAGGGGCCGGGCGACTTTCGGGCCGCTTTGGCGGCGGCGAAGAAGGACGCCAAGCCTTTGGGGCTTGCGCTAACCTCGACGCTCGACGTGCAGGCCAACCCGGGCGTTCAGACGATCTACAAGTTCTACAGCAAGGACGCTTCCGTCGAGACCTCTCGTCCCCGGCTCGTCCTGAGCTTCGAATAAAGGGCTTTCGCACTACAATAGGGCGTGCCCAACGAGAACTACCAGAGCGCCTCGGAAATGATCCGGAGCCTGGACAAGATCCGGGTTCCGCACGAGATTCTCGACACTCACGGTCCCTTCCGGCTCCTCCGGTTCTCGCCGCCCTATTGGGACGGTTACGAGTTCTGGCTGGTGAACGAGAAAGGCTTCATGTGGGAGCCCGCCGAGTCCCTCAAAGGACTCTGGATATACCTCGAGGGCCCCGAGGCCCAGGAGTACATCGCGAACGCCTAGGATCGCTCCGCCCGTCGTTCAGGAGAGATTCGGTTCGATCGGTCTCTCTCGCGACGAGGAGGGAGAAGAATCCAGGCCCGCGTCTGCGAGGATGAGGCGGGCGGGAATCCGCATAACCTTTGGCTCTTTCGTCGGACCCTCGATCCGCTCTACAACGAGCTTGGCGGCGCTGCGGCCGATCTCGTAGTGATCCTGGACGATGCGATGGACGTTCCACGGGTGACCAAGAGAGTCGGGAAGCCAGTTGCTGAAGGTGACGATCTCCAGATCGCCCGGCAGAGCGATCCCGAGCTTCTCGCAGGCGAGGATCGAGGCGCGGGCGACGCTGTCCTCGACGCAGAACAGAGCGGTGATCGGCTCAGGCCCGCTTCGAAGAGAGGCGAGAGCGTCCTGGACGAGCCTTTCGAATACCGGTCGGACGTGATCCGACGCGACGGGGAACCAGCGGGTCAGGTCTTCGATCGTCCCTTTCTCGTGACCCAGGGCACGCATGACCGCGTTGTAGCCTGCGTAGCGCTCCTGTACCGAACTGAAGATCGGTTTGTGGAACGACATGAATCCAATGCGACGATGGCCGCGTGCGACCAACGTCGCCATGCCCCGAGAGACCGCCTCTTCGTTGTCGGTAACCACGGCGTCGACGAGGATTCTCGGCGGGACGCGGTCGAGCAAGACGAGCGGATAGTCGCTCGCGGCGAGCCGTTCCAACACGGAGAGAGACTCGAGCTTCAACGTCGGGATGGTCACGACCCCGTCGACCCGTTCCCGGAGCCGATGAAGTTGGCGTACCTCGTTCGATGGATCGTCCCTGGCGTCAGCGATCTGAAGACTGACATCTTCCCCAAGCCCATCGTGAAGCCCACGCAGGAGATCGGACGAGGGATGGTTCGCACCGGGCAGAAGCACGTCGATCAGCAGCGCCACCGAGCGGGATCGCCGTGGCGACGAGGCGACGACCGTCCCTAGCCCCCGTTGGCGGACGACGAGACCCTGCCGCTGCAGCTCCTCGACGGCCCGATGCGCGATGTGACGACTGACGCCCCACTTGTCCGCGATCTCGTCTCCCGAAGGAAGTCGCGAGCCTGGCGCGATCGCGCCCTCAGCGATTTGCAGCCTCAGGCTCTCCTCGATCGTTTTCCAGTCAATATTCATCTTATCCTGGTGTTTACTGGGTTTATCTTGGATTGTACGCGTGAAATCCAGATTAGGGGGCGCAATGTTGCTATAATCCTCCGAAGGGGCTTAGATCCTTATCCTCTATCCCACCTCCAAAGAAGGAACGCATTATGCAACGGAAAGCATTCACCCTGATCGAGCTTCTCGTCGTCATCGCCATCATCGCGATCCTCGCGGCCATCCTCTTCCCCGTCTTCGCCCAGGCGAAGCTCGCCGCGAAGGCCTCCGTCGCCCTGAGCAACGTCAAACAGATCTCGCTCGGTGCGCTGATGTACGCCGGTGACTACGACGACCGCTTCGTGATCAACGGAACGGCCTCGCAGCCCGCCATCAACGTTCCCGCCGGAGTAGCCTCCTACGACTTCAACCCCATGTACGAAGAGCTGATGTTCCCGTACACGAAGAACTACGAGATCTGGGCATCGCCGGCGGATTCGCACAATGCGGGAATCCAGACCAACGCGTGGGACTACAACCTCACGAAGAAGGGCTGGCGACGATCGTTCTCCTACATCGGACCGATCGGCACGGTCCAGGCCAACGGGAAGGACCGGAACACGGGCATGGGCCCGTTCGTGATCGAGGTCGTCAACGGCAACGATCTCGACCTGCTTCGAAGCTACACCCAGATGGACGAGCCTTCGAACACGGTCGTCTTCGCGGAGAACTGGAACGGCCGCCTCGCCGACTACGGCTACTCCATCATCATCAACTGCGACATGAAGTTCCTCGCCGGCAAGAAGAAGGGGGACTACGTCGTCAACAGTCAAAACGTATGCGGCGGCTCGGACAATGTGGACTACGTCTCGACCACGACCGGCTACGGCGGCAACCGCGGCAACTATGCGTTCGCGGACGGCAGCGCCAAGGCGTACACCTACAGCCAGATGAGGCAGAACGATTGGTACAAGTTCAAGATCTCGAAGCCCACGGAAGTGCGGCCTTGACCCTCCGTCTACTCGCGCTCGCGGCGGTCGTCGCGACGGCGCTGGCAGGCTGCTCGAGCGGCGGCGCCGACGCGGACGCGAACTCCAAGCGCACGAACCAAGCGCCGGTCGTCCCGCCCATCGGTCCCGGAACCGCCAGATAATCCCGCATCGCGCCCGGTCTTCGGTTCGGCTCGGCCATCTTGGGACGAAGGTGCAGCCGAGCCGCACCGCCCTCATATCCGATGCTCGTGACCAGAGCCGCTCGGGTCACGGCTCGCGGGCTAAGCTGGGGAACGCCTTCGGGTCGCGAGAGCCGACCCTGATGGTTCCTCCTAGCGGCGGCGTTTAAGGACGATCGTGCCTACCAGGGCGACGGCCGCCGCGATGAACAGCTTCTTCGGAAGCGGGTCGGGGCGGGGCGGCGGGACGGACGCGACGGAGCCGTCCTTGTCATAGGTCGCGGGGCGTCCGGTATAGCGACCGCCGGAGGGGGCGATCGTCTCGTTCGCCAGTTCACGAAGCCGGTCGCCCAAGCTCTCGCCTTCGATGGGCTTGCCGTGCCCGGCGGCGACGAGGACGGGATCGAGGTCGGCGAGTGTGAAGACGCTCGCCCGCGCGGCCTCCCAGTCGGGAGTGAAGGGCGTCGGGGTGTGCGAAAGCTCGCGCGGCCAGAGGTTGACGGCGATCCAGTTGTCGAGATTCGTGGTCGTGAAGGCGTCGCCGGCGATGAGCGTCCGATCGGCGTCGCGGAAGTAGGAGACGTGGCCCACCGTGTGGCCGGGCGTGTGGACCCACCGCCAGCCGGGAAGCTCGGGCACGGAGCCGTCCTTGGGTAGGGTCTTCACGCGTCGACCGAGGTCGACGCTCCGCGTCGGCAGCATCCGGGCGAAAAAGGCGATGCCGCCGCCCGGAGTGGGATCGGCGGGCGGATAGTCGCTCTTCCCCGTCACGTAGGGTTTCTCCAACGGGTGGACGTAGACGCTCGCGTCGTACTCCTCGGCGAGAGCCTTCGCGTTGCCGATATGGTCGATGTGGGCGTGGGTCATCAGGATCGCGCGGGGCCGCGCGTCCTCCCCGAACCGCTCGGCGACCGCCCGTTTGACCATGCCCGCCGTTCCCGCCATCCCGGTGTCGATAAGGACGAAGCCGCCGTCCGAGGTCTCGACCGCGTAGAGGTTCACAAAGACCGTTCGCAGACGCCCGACTCCGAAGGTCACCGGATGGAACCCTAAAGGATTCTCAGATGTTTCGGTATCTTCGTTAGGGACGGGCAGAAGGTCGGCCATGCCCTTTGGACGGCCCCACCCTCCCGAACGATCCCCAGTTCCATCATGAGACCCCTCGCAACGTCGAACGTGCCCCGCGTCCATCGCAACGGCGATCTTTCCAGCCGACTTCCCAAGGCTTGGCCCCGCATCGTCGCCGCGACCGGCGTCGCTCTCGCGCTGACGATCGCGAACCGGATCTACCACGTCGACGTGCCGACGGTCGGCACCGTCCCTTTCACCACCCTGGGCGTCGCGATCTCGATCTTCCTGGGCTTCCGCAACAACACGGCCTACACCCGGTTCTGGGAGGCGCGAACCCTCTGGGGGGCGCACATCAACGCCTCCCGATCGTTCGCGCGGCAGGTCATGACGCTCGTCGAATCGAGCGACACGAACGTTCGCCCGTTCCAGCAGGACGTCGTCATGGCGACGATCGCCTACGCGCACTCGTTCAAGAACCATCTTCAGGACGACGACGTGATGGACGGAATCGAGGAACTGATGTTGCCGACGGAAGCCGCTTGGCTCCGGACCCAGAACAACGTGCCGGTGGCGATCCTCCACATCATCGGGCGACGGCTGTCGCTGGCCCGTGAGCGAGGCTGGGTGACCGGTGCGGCGACGATCGTGCTCGAAGGCACGCTGACCGACATCACGAACGTGCAAGGCGGCTGCGAGCGCATCAAGAACACCCCGGTGCCCGAGACCTACGGCTATCTGAGCCGCTCGATCACGACGCTGTTCTGCCTGATCCTGCCCCTCGGTATCCTCGACACGGTGCACCTGCTGACGCCACTGGTCTCTTTCCTCGTCGCCTACGCTTTCTTCGGCCTCGACGCTCTGGGCGATGAGGTCGCCCAGCCCTTCGGACACGATCCGCACGACCTCCCTCTGGAACGGTACACAGAGACGATCGAGACGAACCTGCGCCAGATCCTGCGAGAAGAGGAACTGCCCGCCCTCGAACTCGGTGTCGAGCGCCCGCCCGTCATGGGCGAGGGCGCGATCTACTAGCGAGCGTTCTCGAGCCACTCCCGAAGATCTTCGAATACGTCAAGAAACCTTGTCGGGAAGGCGATCCGACGCCAGAATAGACATCGTGCGGCTGAGGGTTCTGGGTCAGTGCGTGGTCGAGCTCGACGACCGAACGCTGATCGTTCGTCACAAAGCCGCCGAGATGCTAGGCTTACTGGCCGTCCAGCGACGCGCGGTCACGCGGGTAGAACTCGCATCGACACTTTGGCCCGACGCCTTCGACGCGGACGCGCGACACAATCTGCGCCAGACGCTTTTCGTGCTCCGGAACCGGCTCGGCGCCGAAGCTTCCCTCATCATCGACCCGGCGGGAGCCTCCCTTTCGACTGAGGCGAGCGTGGATCTCTGGGAAAGGGACGCGCAGTGGGAGGGGCAGCCGTCTCTGGAGGATCTGAAAAGATGGGACGAATTCCTCGCTACGCACGACGCCGACTGGGTCCTTGCCAAGCGCGCCGATGACGAGCGGCGGCTCGTCGAGACCGCCCTTCGTCGGGGCGATAGGCTTCTGGGTTCGGCTCCGCACGAGAGCCTCGCCTTCGCGCACGTCGCGATCAAAGTCGCCCCCGATCTGGAGACGCCCCGCCGTCTCGCCGTACGCGCCTACCTCGCTCTGGACGATCGCGCCGGAGCGGTCAAGGAGATCACAGGATTCGAGACGTTGCTTGAGAAGGTGTTCGGGGGAGCGGTGACCGACCGGCTTCGCGATCTGCTCAAACCGTCTCCATCCTTCCATCTCGACGAAGCCGATCTGCAGGAAATGAGTCCTGGCGAAACATTGGCCCTTATCGTCGCCGCCCTTCCGGCGCTCTCGGCACGCCCGGTCGTCGCCCAAAGGATTCTTCGCGACGCCCTGGAAGGTACTGTGGACGCTTCCCAGGAAACGCGGGCTCAGGTGGAAGTCGCGCTGGCGAGGCTCGCGCTGTCGGCGGGGGACGTTCGCGAGGCGGAGGCCGCCGCTTTGCGCGCGCACGACATCGCCACGGCGCCTCTGGCCAAAGCGCGGGCAAACGCCGTGCGGGCAAGCGTTCTCTACCGAACGAACCGGCTTGGAGAGGCATGGTCCGTGCTCTTGGCCGCTCGCGAGGTTGCGCAACGTTTCGCCGCCGTCGATCTCCTCGCGGAGATCGACGGCGGGATCGGCGCGTGTCTCGTCTCCGAGCACCGACTCGGCGAAGCGGAAGAGGTTCTGCGGCGTGCGCTCCCCGAGGCGAAGCGCGCGGGCAACAAAGCGACGATCGACCGTATCGTCCAGAACCTCGCCGTCGCCGCGATGTACGCCGGGCGCCTGGACGCCGCCTTTGCCGAGTTGGACAACTACCGACCGATCGTACCGCCCTCTTGCCGGGCGAGCCTCGCGATGAACCTCGGCCGGGTTCGAGAGGCCCAGGGATTTCGAGAGGCGGCGGAGCGCGACTACGCCGATGCGGTCGCTGCGCTTCGGGAGCAAGGGGAGCCTTTCTTGCTTGCTCGGGCCCTAACCTACGCCGCCGACGCCGCGCTGGCACGCGGCGGGTTGGAGGAAGCGAGACGGGGCTACGAGGAAGCGGTCGCGCTCCGAAGAACGATGGGAGATCGGCTAGGGCTCATGACCGCCTACAAAGGATTGGGCACCGTGTCGCATCGCGAGGGGAAGTTGCGACTGGCGCAGGAGCATCTGCGCGAGGCGCTCCGATTTTCGATCGAGACGGGCGAACCGATGGCGGGCGCGAGCGTTCGCCTCGCGCTCGCGCGCGTGCTTGAGGAGGCCGGTCGGATCGACGAGGCGCTGACGGAGGCTCGACGCGCAAAGCGGGGGATTCTTGGGCTCCGTGCCGTCCCGACCTCACTGACGACCGACGACACGCTCTCCTTAGAAGCGGTCGACGCGCTCGTGAAAAGGCTAGAGACGGCAAAGACGAACCCTTCCTTATCATCGATCCCAGTAACCCTACCGGAACTCTGACGCTGCGCTGACGCTCGCCCTGTTACGATCCTAAGCGGGCCGCCTTCTTGGGCCGCCCCGCTAGGGACCTTATGAATTCGATCCTCTTGATTCGGCGCAAAGCGGCGCTGCTCTCTCTCCTGTCGGTCGGTCTGCTCGCCGGATGCGGCGGCGGGGGCGGCTCGACGCCCTCGACGCCGGCCGCGAAGACCGCAAAGGCCTTCAAAACGGCCAACGTCGCCGGATCTTTCGATCCGCCCACGCGCGGGCTCTCCCGGAGCCTCGGCGCGACCGCCTGCACCATCCAGTTCACGAACGACAACAACGGCGACCGCGGCGCCGCGACGTTCACGAGCGGCGCCGCGGGCGACGGAACCTTCGCCGCGTACGCCGCGACCGTCTCGGGCCTGGCTTTCACGGACCAGGTCTACGACGATGCGGCGCAAAAGGTGACCGGAACCGTCGACTTCGACCTTACGGATTTCACCCCGAACGCGGTGTTCGTCGGCACGGCGCACTTCCACGGCGCGTACGTTGTGGACTCCAAGTTCCATCCGACGCTGAACGGCGCCATCGTCGGCAGCGACGGAACCGTGGTCAACCTTTCCCTGGACTACCAGATCGGGGCCGGCGCCATCGATCTCACCGGCACCTACGGCGGATCGGTGAAATACGGTGGAGTTCCCGTTTCAACGTTCAAGGACCTGATCCTCAAGGGCGTGTCGGGCGACTTGGGCCGCGTGAGCGGCACGATCCCTTTCACTCTCCCGAACACGACGGTCACAACCAACCTGACCTTCGAAGCGGGCTACACGCGCTCCGCCCTCGCGGGCGGATTCAACCTGCCGACGGACGTCCCGGCGGCGATCACGACGCTCAAGGCCGGTTCGCCCGCCCAGGTCTATCTCTCGACGGTGGACAAGGGCAAGAACGTCGCCGGGACCCTCGTCATCGTGAACCGCGGCGACGGACAGACCTACGCCTTCGAGCTGGCGGCGAAGAAGACGAGTTCGTCGACGGGCGGCTCCACAGGCGGGGGGACGACCTCGACGAATCTTAAGGTTGGCTATTACGACGGTGGCGTCAAAGGTTCGAACGGCCAGCTCGATGGCCGGATCGTCAAACTCAACGTCGTCAAGAGCGGTGCGACCCTCGGCGCCAACGGATCGATGATCCTTGTGGAGTCCGGTGCGGCGCCGAACATCGGAGGCCGGATCGCCTCCGTAACCGGAAGCGGCGACACCGTCACGATCACCGTGGACCACATGACGAGCACCTACACGAAGTGGGTCCTCACCGGGACCATTAGCGGAACGTCCCTCAACCTCACGTACACCGCGACCCGGCTGGACGGCTCGACCAACACCGGCTCGTTCGACCAGCTCGGCAAGGTCGATCAGACGACGCCCAACCTTAGCGGCTCCTATACCGGCTCGCTGACCGCAGCCAGCAGCACGACGCCATCGCCTTTCGCCGGCGTCCTGAAGGCGACGGGCGACGGCTCCGTCACCATGACGACGAACTCGACCGTCCTCGGAAACGTCACCCTTCCCCCACTCTCGGGTTACATCGCGGGAACGTCGATCGCGCTCAAGGACTCGTCTGAAGGTCGGACGCTTCCCTCCCCCTACACCGGAAATACCCTTTACGGAAACTTCGGTGGCGAGGTATCGGGCAACGCGATCACCGGCAAGTATGTGATCTTCGTCGATTCGTCGACCGGAACGCCTCTCTTTTCCGAGTACGGGTCCCTTGCCCTTCAGAAGGGCTGACTTCCTTTAGGTCTTCGAACGGCGGCGCCCCGGCCTTTCAGCCGGGCCCGCTTTTCAAGCGACGGACTCCAGGGCTTTCCCTTAAAGCTCCACGTCTCTACTTATAGGGATGTGGAGGTTCAAGGCCTTCTTCGCCCGACAAACTCGAACGTGGGGCTATCTACGAGTGGGAGAACACCGGCAGGAGGATAGCGGCCTGAAGACTCACGAGCGCGAGGGTAACCACGATCTCGATGACGTTGTAGCGCGGGCGGCCTTCCGATGACATGGAGGGTTAGAACGAATCCTACAAACCAGAGTTCACCGATTTGTCAAGTCGGATTCGACAAAGTGCGTAGAAAATCGCTCTTTCCGAATTACGCGCCCGCGTCTTCGAGTTTATAGCCGTAGCCTTTGATCGTGTGTAGGTAGCGGGGACGATCCGCCGATCGCTCCAGCTTGCGGCGCAGTCGGTAGATGTACACGTCGAGGCTGTTCGAGCCGAAGGAGATGTCGAAACCCCAGCTATGTGAGAAGAGGTCCTCGCGCGAGATGACCTTCCCCGCGTGGGAAGCGAGGTGGACGAGGAGTGCGAACTCCTTGTTCGTCAGGTCGAGGGCCCGCCCTTCGACCGTCGCGGTGCGTCCGGCGGTATCGATCTCTAGGCCGCCGATCTTGATCCCTCCCGAAGGCGTCGCGTACTCCTGGGCTCGCCGGAGGTGGGCCTTGACGCGCGCGATCAGCTCGCCCGGATCGAAGGGCTTGGTAAGGTAGTCGTCGGCCCCGGCTTCAAGGCCCTGGATCTTCTCGCCCGACTCGCCGAGGGCGGTAAGCATGAGGATCGGGAAGCGGTGGTCGCGGCGCAAGGTCTGGCATAGCCGCATGCCATCGATGTCGGGAAGCCCCACGTCGAGGATGGCGAGCTCGGGTCGGAACGTCTCGACGGCACGGATCGCCTCGGCTCCGTCGCCGGCGGTCGCGACCTCGTAGCCCTGCCCCCGCAGGAGACGCCCGACGTTCTCCAGCAGGAAGCGGTCGTCGTCGACGAGCAGCACGCGCCCGTTCATCGCCTCTCGCCTCCAACCGGCAGGCCGACGAGGAAGGTAGAGCCACGCCCTTCGTTTCGCAAGGCCTCGATCGTTCCGCCATGGGCCTCGACGATGCGATTCGCGCTAAAAAGACCGAGGCCGAAACCCTGCGGGCGGGAAGAGGCGAACGGCTGAAAAAGCCGGGCGGCCACGCTCTCCGGAATGCCGGGGCCATCGTCGATGACGCGAATCATGATACGTTCGGGGGTTAGGTGCGCTTCCAGGCGAAGATGGCCCCCGGTCCGGTCCATGGCCTGGACGGCGTTGAGGACGAGGTTCACGAAGAGGTGTTGAAGCTGATGGCCGTCGCCGAGGACGGGCGGCAGGTCGGGCGGCAGGTCGAGTTCCGCCTCGACGCGCGACACCCGCCGCTGGCCCGCCGTGAGCGAGAGGACGCGGTCGAGCAGCTCGGCGAGATCGACGGGATGGCTCTGGGTCTGTCCGGGACGCGCGTAGCTGAGCAGACGGTGGGCCAGGACGTTGAAGCGGTCGAGCTGCTCGCGCACGGCGGTGAGGGAGACGGCGGGATCGCTCGCGTCGGCGGCGAGCATCGAGAGCGAGGCGGTGATGTTGCGGATGTCGTGGGCGGTGCTGGCGGCGAGGGTGCCGACGACCGCGAGCTTCTCCGAGCGCAGAGCCTTCTCCTGGGCGCCCTTGAGAGCGACGTTCGCCTGGGCGAGCCCGGTGGTGAGGGCATGGGCGGCGAGGACGACCCGCACGCCGTCCATCACCGCAAGGAGCTTGACCCGGTGGCGCGCGGAGCCGCCGGGCGGCTCTTCCGCACGCCCGAGGGCCACGACCGCCTCACCCCAGTCGCCCTTCGGCAGGCAGGCGACGGCGGCCCAGGGCAGGCCGAGCAGACGGCCCACTTCCCCGCCTTCCACGCGGACGAAGCTCACATCGAGCGACGCGCCGTCCGTGGCGCAGTCGGCCAGGGAGGGAAACGCCCCTTCCGACACCCCGGCACGTTCCGAACCCACGGGGCAGGCCGCGATGTCGCAGCAGGTCTCGTCGGGACGTCGGAGGAACACGGCGGAGGCTTCGTAGCCTAGGACCTCGCGGAGCCGCTCGGCGGTCCGTCGCAGAAGCTCGACGGTGTCGTGGCCGCCGAAGAGCCCAGCGAACACCTCGTTCATGGTGTCGAGGGCATGGCGGGTCTCTTCGATGTCGCGCCGCTCGGCTTCGAAGCCCCGTTCCCGCTCCGCGATCCGCTCGGCGAGATACCGCTCGCGCGCCAGTTCCGCGTTGACGCGCATGGCGATCAGCTCCATCAGCTCGATGTCGGTCGCGCTCAGGGGCTTTTCCATCTGCTCGTCGACGATGCAGAGGGTGCCGATCGCCTGGCCGGACTCGTCGCGCACGGGAACGCCCATGTAGCGGCAGAAGCCGACGCTCGCCGGAAGGAGGTTCGCGCAACGCGAGTCGAGCAGGGCGTTCTGGACGATCAGCGGCTTGTCGTCGGCGAGAGTGAAGCCGCAGTAGGTTTCCCAACGCATGATGCCGGGGATGTGCTGGGCCGGCCCCAGGTCTCCCGCGTTGAAGTGGAACCGCAGGAAGTCGCCTTCCAGGATGTTGAGCTGGGTGGCGGCGCCGCCGAAGTGGAGGGTGACGGCCTCGCAGATCGCCTTCAGGTTCGCACCCGGATCGGGGTTGGAGAGGGTCGAGACGAGGCGCAAAAGCTCGGCGTTACGCCGCCGTTGATGCGCCTCGGTAACGTCCGAAAAGGTCCAGAGGCGCCCGAGAAGTTCGCCTCTCTCGTCGTACACGGGCGAGGCGACCCGACGCATGACCACATCACCGCTCTCGCCACGCAGAACGATCTCGTCCTCGAAGCGCGCTTCGGGGGCGGCGTAGACGCTCCCGAGGTTCTCCCGCCACTCGTCGGCGCGCACGATCCGGGGAGCGACCCGCGCCCGAAGCTCCTCGACGTCCATCCGGACGGCCTCCTCGGGATCGACGCCGAAGATCTCGCCGAAGCGGCGGTTGCAGGCGAGGCTCCGGTGATCGAGGTCGGTCAGCAGCACGCCGTGATCGATCGAATGGAGGATCGAGCGCAGCAGGGACTCCGTCTGGAGGTCGGGCAGGGAACGGACGGCGACGGCGCCGTGGGGTGGATCGGTAAGGACTTGCACGAAAAGGACCTTAGGAAGAGTCTAGGCCATTCCGTGGTCGTTCGTGCGGCCTGCCCTTACGAACGCAACGAAGCGCCGCACTTTTGGCCTTCCCTTCCGTGTTCAGGTGGGCCTCACGGCGCCGTCTGAGGGAACGGATCCGCCCTTAGGGCGTCTCGCGGAACTCCCGGACGCCCAGCTCCGACGGCTCCAGCGCCGCCCCGTACAGCCGAAGGTCGGCGAGGACGCCGTTCAAGGGCTGGTTGTGAGGGCCACCGTCGTTCTGGACGTTGCCGATCCCGAGCCCTGGCGCCTGGCCGCCGTCAAGGTCGGCGTACGGCCGCCGCTCCGTCGTTCGGGTCGCCACGAGCCGCTCTCCCAACCAGAGACGCAGTTCGCCCGTGCCGCCGTCGAGGGAGGCGGTGACGTGGACCCACCGCCGGAGCGGGATCTCCCCCCGCACGTCCGCCCCGTTTCCGTCTCCGCCGCCGACCCCGAACTGCACGGTGCCGTCGCCGAGGATCGCCAGCGCGTACGGGTCGTAGCCTGAACGGTCGTCGCCGCGGAAGAGGATCTGGGCGCCGGGACCGTCGTTCACGTAGCTCCTCAGGTAGATCCAGGTCGAGACAGTGAGCGAACGGGTCAGCGCGAGGGTGGCCCGATCGGCGACGAGCAGCCCGCCGTGCGTCCCGTCGAGGTCGAGACCCAGCCCGAAAGGCGTCCGCACCGTCTTGGCGCCGGTGGTCAGCCGTGCTTGGGCGGGCTTGCCCTCGACCAGGAGGGTGCCTTTGGGGCTGAGCCAGAGGACGGGCTCTGGCGGGGGCGATCCGGCCAAGGCGGTCGCGAGGACGAAACCCAAAACGCTCATCGTAAAGAAGGACGGCCGCCCCCGTTGCGCGGTTACGTCAGGATGGGTATAATCTTTTTCGCTCCGACGCGCTGCCCGCTCGTCTAAGGGCAGGACAACAGTCTCTGGATCTGTTAATCGTGGTTCGAATCCATGGCGGGCAGCCAACTTTGCGGTTGGCCTTCTAGCGCGACGTCGAGACCCCCTTTCTCGTTCCTCTCCCGAAGCGATTCGAACCAGGGACGCAGCTCTAGCGTCACTTTCCCGTCAAGAAGTTGCGAGTTCGAAACGAGCTCGCGGAAGATCGCGCGGCGCCGCTCCGAATCGGCCTCTTTGAACCTGTCGGCGGAGTTCGAAACCGTCTCCATCATCGCGAGGGAGGAATCCCACGTCGCCTGGTGCGCAGGGGACAGCGCGCGGACCTCCGACTCGATCGACGCGAGCTCGCCTTCCCACTCGGCCTTGAACCTCCGGTAGGCAGGCTCGGACACCTCGCTGGACAACTTATCGCGGTGAAGCCGTTCGAGCCTGCCTTCCAGGTTCACGCGGTTCGCCTTGAGCGCGGACCTCTCCGACTCGCGGCGCGCGACGCGGCCAGCGCTGCGTGCTCTACCCCTCCTTGGCCCCGCCGTCCGCCGCCCACCCGTCCGCCGCTTCGATCTAGCGTCGTGCCCGACTTTCCGAATACCATCCCCGGCTTCCTCTTCGGCTTCGTCCGCACCTCCTTGAGACCTAGGCCGCTAGGTCTCAAGGAACAATCCCCCGGCTCCTCACCTAAGAGGAGCCGGGGGCCTTTCATCGTTTCCGAGAGGGGCTACTGCGAGAAGCCTGAGGTAGGATAGCTTCCGCCGGGGAAATCGTTGGCGACCTGCACGCCGTTGACGATAACCGGACGCAGGTTCCCAACGATCTCGGCGAGCGTCTGACCCTCGCCCCAGGCCGGACCGAACCTGGAGGGGTTTCCACCCGCCGTGAGCGACATGTCCGTGTGGGCGATGACCCCGATCTCCACGAACGCGACCCAGTTGCCCAAGCCGTCGCTCGCGAAAGAGCTGCCTCCCGGGATGTATCCGTGGTGCGAATCGTCCAGGGAGCCCTTCGGGTCCATGATGGGCGTCGGCGTGGTCATGCCCGCGCCGAGGGGCGCCTTCGACTGGATTCCCGTCGGCTCGAAGACGTAGTCCTGAGCGTTCGCCCGCGCGTCGTAGCCCGTGTGCGAGGGATCCAGTCCGTAGGCCTCGGCGAAGGTTCCGACATGGCCGTACTTCGCGACGTCGACGCTCGCGGTCGTCGGCGCGGCCTCGGTCGGCGACGTCCGATGCCAGACCACGCGCCAGATCAGGCTGCCTTGGACGTCGGAAGATCCCGACGCGCCGCCGCGCTGAAGGTTGGCCGCGTTGTAGCACCGCCACTGCGCGGTGATGCCGCCAAGGGTCGCCGAGCCTCCGCCCAGCGTCGTGCCGCCGCCGTTCCAGTAGACCGGATCGATGGTGTAGTAGCCGGCCAGGGCGGAAGACGCGAGCGCGAGGCACGCGAGGGCTCCGAGCGCGAGGCGAGTCATGTTCCTCTTCGAAAACGCGACGTTCATCACGCCGTCATACTATCACCTTAGCCTCGTAATTCCGAGGGCATAACCATCATTCCGAACATACTTCGGTTGTTGGGGTCTCGTGGGCGTAACGAGCGTCGCCCGAGAACGAACGCCGCGCTCAGGATCGTCCTCTCCTTTCGCCCGTGCGTCGCGTTTCCAGGAAACCCGCGCGTGAAAGCCTGAGGAAATCCCTTTTAGCGCCGATCATTGAGGCAGGCCGCACGAAGAGGCGGCGAGAAGAGAAGCAGACGCAATTGGGCCGGACTCCTAGCATGGGGATCCGGCCTCTTTTTCGTGGCCTCAGGCCCGCTTGCGGCGCTTGATCGCCATCAGCGCGAACGGCAGGGCGGCCAGGGGGCCGGGGACGGAAGAGACGGAGTCGGCCTGGAGATCGTCGAAGGGCACGGAGTAGGTGCCCGAGATCTCGATGCGGGAGATGCCGACCGTGCTGGAGTAGCCGCGCCAGTTCAGGAGGTTGTTGTCCGGCGTGACCCAGACGTCCGTTCCGATCAGGGCTCCTCCGGCGTCGAAGAACGAGAACGTCATCGGCGTGGTGGCGTTCGTCGCGGCGTTCAGCGATGTGGCGTTGAAGTAGCCGCCGAATCGGAGGACGGGGGCCGAGAATTCGAAGGAGAACGGAGCGTTGGAGCCGTCGTTGCCGAAGCCGAAGTTGCCGGTGGAGCTCGAGAGGCTCCCTTTGGCGTTGAGGCTGTAGTCGGAGGGCACGTTGTAGACGCCCGCCTGCGATACCGGGCTTGTCAGCGTCGCGAAGCCGCCCATGATCGAGACGGACGGAACGTCGATCTGAACCGGGAGGGAGGAGAAATCCTCCTGGTGAGCGCCGGTGAACGGAGAGGCCAGCACAGCGATCTGGGAGTGGGCCGAGAGGGCGCACGAGGCGAGGGCGAGGAGGGAGACGAAGCGGAGCATGGAGGTCTGCATGGTCGGCGGAAAGCCGGGGCCATTGTGCGGGCCTTTCGAAACCGCCCCTGTTCACATTCCGCGTATATCTTCCGACCGGCTCGGTATTGACGACGAAGCCGCAGGAACCCGCCACATCGCCCACGACAAAGGCGAGGAAGGCGGTCATCTGCCGTAGCCGCCGGCCGTGGCGACCACCGCCGCCATCATCGCTTATTCCCCCGGCTCCTCTCCCCCAGCGGTAGGAGCCGGGGGCCTTTCGTCGTTTAGGCTTGCCCCCTAAGGAACCAAACAGTTCGTGAGGGCGCCGGCGGGGAACGCCTTGAGGGAGCCGTTGGCGTTCGCCAGCCCCCACTTGTCCTTGTCCGCGACGCCGTAGTCGCGCCAGGCGAACACGAACGCACCGGCGGCTCCCTCGGTCTGGAGGGCCTGCATCATCCGCTTCATCGCGGCTGGCTTCTGCTCCACCGACTTGGCCGCGAGAGTAGCCAGGAACGTCCCACGCAGCGTGGAACCCTCCGTCCCCTGGTCGTCGCAGAGGACCGCCATGGGCGCGGCGATGTCCCACGCGTTCGTGTTGTCGACGCCGAACACCTCGAAGCACCGGGCGCTCGCTCCGGCCACGGTCTTCACCGTCACGGTATAGCGCCGCCATGTGCCATCGACCTCGACCGCGACCGCCTCGGACGGGAGGGTTGCCTGACTGGCGATGTAGAGCACCCGCGGGGTCGTCGACCGTAGATAGACCGATACGGTGTAGTACGTGCTCGTCGTGATCGCGCTGTTGCGCGAAACGACTCCTTGCGGGATCGAGGCGTACGCAGGGTTCGGGACGATCCGCTTGGCCAAGACGGTCGGGTCGCTGGCGAAGTCCGAAGGCTTGCCGTCGGAACCCGTCGACGCGTAGGTCGGCACGGCGGCGGCGTTGGCCGCACCTTGGATCCTCTGGTCGCCGTTCGTCGTCCAGCCCGTGCCTCCTACCTCGCCGGAGGCCGGAACCAGGTTCGTCGAGCCAGAGGTGTAGGCGGGGTTCGAGTAATAAGGGACCAGCCAGCCGCCCAGCACGTTGGTGGCCGGGTAGGCGTCGATCATCCCGGTCTCGGTTACGTACCAAGGTTTGGTCGAGAGCGAGTGGGCCGCGAGCACGGCCTTGAAGGTGCGGGCCTGCTCGGCCACGAGGGCCGACTCGCCCCGGTTCGTGTAGGTGTGGATGTTGAGCGCGTCGACGAGGCTCGCCGGGTTGCGCGAGTCGTTCAGGACCGCGTCGATCCAGCCGTTCACGGGAACGGGCTGGTAGGGATAGGGAGGATAGTTGCGCGGAGACGGGTAAGCGATGCCGCCCATCAGGATCTTGCCGTCGAACGCGCCGACAGTCCGGATCTGGGCCGCCGTGTCCACGAGAAGGTCCACGTACTCGCTCGGCTTGGGGCCGACCGGGAGCGTCTTGGTCGGATCGTTCGGATAGGCCGGGTCCTGACGTGTCGGTGGGTTCGGGTTGGTTCCGGACGGGGGCTCGTTGAGCGGGTACCAGAAGCCTTTCCAGTTGAGGCTGGCGTCCTGCCCGTAAATGTCGGGCTCGTTCCACACCTCGAACCAGGCGTGGGGGTATCTGGCCACGATCGCCTGCACGAAGCCGTCCCAGTGGGTCTTCGCCGTGCCAGCGATCGGTGGCTCGTAGCCGTGCGCGGAGAAGACGGGATGGCTATAGTCCAAGATGATCAGCAGGTTCATCCCCCGACTGTTGCCCGTAGCCAAGGACATCAGATTGTCGAGGCGAGTCCAGTTGTAGGGGCTCGTCGGGCTGGAGGTGGGCGTGGCGCTCTCGATCTCGCCCCAGCTCGCGTCGACGCGAACCATCTTCGCGCCGGCGGTCTTCATGGCGTCCCACTCCGTCCCGGTCGTGGCGACCGGGGCCGACTGGGTCGGGTTGTTGTCGAAGTTGCCGCACACGCCGCTCAGGAACGTCGACGTCGGGGTGGTCGGCGTGGTCGTGGTAGGGGTCCCCACCTGCTGGGCGGAGGCGAGCGCCGCGCCGCCGAACGCTAGGGCGAGGAGGCCGAGGCTTGCCGCTCCGGCGAATCTGCCTCGGAGAAGGCGAAAGGATCTGGAGGAGTTACCCGTCACGATTGTGGATACGGGGAGCGACTTAGGTGGGATTCTCGAAACCGCTTTGAAAAAGACGAAACTTAGCGAAAATTCTTGCGGCTCATCTTCGATATCGCTACCCGTAGTCGCTCGCCGTCGTGACCACCGCCGTCCAGAGCCCCGCCGCGACCATCGCCTGGTCCTGCGGCTCGCTCGTCTCGATCCGCACGCTCGTGGTCGCCGTAACGACCGTGACCCAGGCGGAAGACGGGAAGAACGGCAGGTCGATCGACGCGTACGCCCGGTCGACGGCCTCGTGGAAGTCAAAGCGGCTCGGCAGCCCGTCCCCGTCCCACTCGGCGTCCAGGACCTTCGCGGGCTCCTCCCCGCCCCGCCGCTTCTCGATCCCGAGCACGAGGCGGTGGATGGGGTCGCACACCCAGAGAGCTTAGCCCCGAGCGCAGGGGGCGTGAGAAGCGCGTTCCGCGACCGATCGCTATTTCGCCGCGATCAGGTCGATCTTTTGGATGCTCGGCGCTTCGGCGAACAGCTCCC
>CAZEWR010000044.1:0-48658 GCA_964516175.1 uncultured Fimbriimonas sp.
AAGGCCATGTCGCGGGCGAGATCGAACCCGGCTACACGATGCACGACAAGGTGATCCGCCCCGCGCGGGTTCGCTTGGCGCAGAGGCCCGCGTGAGCCGACCCCGGTTCGGCACGGACGGCGTTCGCGGCGTGGCGAACGCGAAGCTGACTCCCGAGTTCGCCCTCGACCTAGGGCTGGCGGTCGGGGCTTGGCTTCGCGGTTCGTCCGTGCCGAACCGGGTCGCCATCGGACGGGACACGCGCCGCTCGGGGCCGATGCTGGAGGCCGCCCTCTCGGCGGGTCTCGCCTCGATGGGCATCGACGTGGTCTCTCTGGGCGTGGCCCCCACACCCGCCGTCGCCTATGCGGCTCGGTATGGCGGTTTCGGTCTTGGCATCATCGTTAGCGCGAGCCACAATCCCGCTCCCGATAACGGCATCAAGTTCGTGACCCACCAAGGGGTGAAATCGACCGAGGAGCAGGAGGCCGACTGGACGCGGCGTATGGAGGAAGGACCGGCGGAGCGTGGCTCCGGCGACGCGGTCGGCACGATCCTCACGTCGACCGAGCCGCTCGACGCCTACCTCGATTTCCTCGTCGCCCTCGTGCCCGAAGGACTGGCCGGGATGAGGGTGGCGGTCGACGCCGCCCACGGAGCCGCCTATGCGCTCGCGCCGAGGGTCCTTCGCGCGCTCGGGGCCGAGGCGATCGTCGTCGGCGATCGGCCCGACGGCATGAACATCAACGCCGACGGCGGGGCCACCAAGCCGGAGACGATTCAGACCCTCACCCGCATCACGGGCGCCGACGTCGGCGTCGCCTTCGACGGCGACGCCGACCGGGCGGTCTTCAGCGACGGGCAGGGGAGGTTGATCAACGGCGATCGGACCCTCGGGATCTGGGCCGCTCACCTCCAGGCCGAAGGGCGGCTCGACCCGCCGGTGGTCGTCGGTACGGTGATGAGCAACGGCGGCTTCGAGGTCTACCTGCGCGAGATGGGCATCCGTCTCGAACGGACGCCTGTTGGGGACAAGCACGTCGCCGCGCGCATCAAGGCGACGCGCGCCCTCTGCGGCGGCGAACAGTCGGGCCACCTGATCTTCCCTGAGCACCAGCCTACCGGCGACGGCCTCGTCACCATGCTAGAGTTCTTCCGGACCCTCGTCGTCTCGGGACGCTCCGCCGCCTCGTGCTACGAGGACTACCGCCCCTGGCCGCAACTCCTCGTGAACGTCGGCGCGACCTCAACTGAGGGTTGGAAGGAGAAGCTCCAGGATCGCTTGGAGGACGCGGAGACGCGCCTTCTGGGCCGGGGGCGGCTCTTAGTCCGTCCAAGCGGCACCCAGCCGATGCTTCGGATCATGGTGGAAGCGGAGGAAGAGCGGCTCCGCGACGAGGTGACGCAGAGCCTCGTGGACGCGGCGGTCGAACGATTGGGCGGTCACGTCGAGGGGAGGGTCGACCTCACCCATGCTCTTGGCGATTGACGTCGGCAATACCCACGCCGTCTTCG
This sequence comes from uncultured Fimbriimonas sp., assembly GCA_964516175.1. GTDB lineage: Bacteria > Armatimonadota > Fimbriimonadia > Fimbriimonadales > Fimbriimonadaceae > Fimbriimonas. The sequence continues at coordinate 1,495 of CAZEWR010000044.1, forward strand.
GAGTCTGGCATGAGGGCCGCTGGGCGGCCCAGTGGCGCCACGCCACCGATCCAGAGACGACCGAGGACCAGCTCGGCGCCTGGCTCCGCACCATGTTCGACATGGCTGGCCTTCCCTGGACCGTCGCGCGGGTCGTCTGCGCCTGCGTGGTGCCGCCGATGGTCGAGCCCATCCGCCTCCTGACGAAGCGGTGGCTTGGCATCGAGACGACGTTCCTACGCGACGGCGCGTCCGTCGGTCTGACCGTCGCCTACACGCCGCCGACCTCGGTTGGAGCCGACCGCTTGGCGAACGCCCTCGGGGCGTTGGAGCGATACCGACCGCCGCTGATCGTGGTCGATTTTGGAACGGGCACGAACTTCGACGCGGTGGACCGCGACGGGCGATACGTGGGTGGCGCGATCATGCCGGGCATCCTCGTCGGCAGCGAGGCTCTGTTCCGTCGCGCGGCGAAGCTGCCGCATGTTGAAGGTCTCGCTCTAGCCGCCCCTGCGCGAGCGATCGGCGGCTCTACGGTCGAGTCGCTCCAGTCGGGCATCGTGCTGGGCTACGCGGCGGCCATCGACGGCCTTGCGATGCGTATGGAAGGGGAACTCGGTGGAGATTGCCGAGTGCTCGCGACGGGTGGTCTGGGCGCGATGTTCCTCGATCTTTGCGAGCGAATCGATTCGTTCGAACCGACCCTCACCCTAGATGGGCTGAGGATCGCCTCGGAGCGCCTCGTCGTTTAGAACTTCGCGTCGGACGCCATGCCGGTCATCACCGGCAGGGTGCAGATCTGGGTGCCGCCGCCGCCCGTGGTGCCCGTGTTGCCACGTCGCATACCATTGACCACCTGCCACACGAACTCGCCGATCGGAACGCGGTTCGCACGAAGGTCGGAGAGCGTCGAGACGAAGGCGTTGGTGAAGAGGCCGACCGCTTGACCACCTTCGTAGGTGATCGTGCAAACATCGCCGGGACGCGTCGACTGCACCTGCGAGATCGAGCCGATCCCCACCGACTCCCGGCCGAAGAACGCACCTCTGGAATCGATGGGACGGTTCGCTTCGAAGAACGCGAACACCCGCGCGCCACGCTGGACGAACGGCATGAACAGGTCGGTTTTCGCGAGCATCCGGGTGGCGTCCGACGCCGAATCTGTGTCGGTTCCCGCGAGGTAGTCCTTGCCCGCTAGATTGACCCCGGTTCCCGCGTAGTAGATCGTTACCGTCGCGTTCTCGCCGATGATCGCGGCGAGAGCGTCGGCGGCGGTCTTGATCGCGGAGGCCGAGACGTTTTGGAGCATCTTGACGTTCTCTGCCGGATAGCCGGCGAACGAGATCAGCGAGTCGCGCACCCGCTGGGCGTCGTTCGCGGCAAAGGGAAGGGCAGCGCTCGCGATTCGAACGTCGCTCTCCCCGATCACGAGCGCGTACTTGTCCGGAAGGGCGGCGACGATGCCGCCGACCTTTACCTTTGGGCCGGCGCCGAAGGGCGCGCCGGGAGTTACGGCGACGCCAGTCGTACCGTTGAGAAGCGGGACGCCCGTTCCCGGCGCGGTTGTTCGTGCGCCGAGCGCGCCAAGCTCTTCGGGCGCGAGCGGCTCCGTATCCACTTTAAAGGTGGGCTTCGTCTTCGCCATCCGATCGGCGGTGGCCTGACGCTTGTCGGCGTCTCCGAGTTTCGTGTAGACGACGTCGAGGAAGAAGAACGCCTCTGGGCTCGTCTGTCCCTTTTCTACGAGCGTTTCGAACTCGCTCGCCGCTTCGCGCATCGTCTTGGCCGATTCCGTCGGGTCGCCGGTGAGAAGCGATTCGCGGTAGCGGGCGTAGGCCGCGAGGAAGTTCGGGGAGTAAGGGGCGCCGTTGCGCCACAGCTTACGCTCGGTGGCCGGTCCGGGCAGGATGGTGGGCGTCGCTTGGTCCTCGGTCCGTCCGGCGGCGGCTTGTAGAAAATCCCCGCGAGCCTCGCTCCAACGTCCCGCGCGGGCGGACGCAAGACCGGCTTCGTAGAAACGACTCCAGGTCTGGGCGCCCGCGGCGGTCGAGAGGGCGGCAACGAGGACGAGAGCGAGGGTTTTTGCCGTCATGTTATTTGAACCGGTAGGAGGCGGCGATACTGAAGTCGTAGCCCCCGCCTTCGGGGACGGCCCAACTCAGATCGAGCCCGACGGGAATCCGGTTCGGGCGCAGACCGAAGCCGAAGGTGGCCGCGTTGCGGCTTCCATAGCCGTCGCCTGCGCTCGGCACGGTCGTAAAGCCGACGCGCAGGGGAATCCGTCCGGCGTCGATACCGACGTTGTACTCGGCGCCGAAACCGAAGACGGTCTGCGCGTCGCGCTGGAAGTACTCGGATGAAGCGCCCGAGAAGTACTGCGAGACCTGCGCGCCGAGGAGAACGTAGTCCTTGCCTTGGCGGTATCCCTCGCGACGGTACGTGCCGCCTGCGATCAGGCGTCCCGGAATCCGGTCGTACTGGTCGCTGCCCGAGAGGCTGATGGGCGAGCGGAAACTCAGGCCGAAGGTGAAGTTGTTCTGGCTCGGGGGCGTGTACAACAGGCCGATGATGGCGCCAACGCCCGTATCGTTGGAGGAGTCGCTGGCGTCGAGCGTCACCGATCCGTCCGAGGAGGTTCCAGTCTCGGAGTAATCGACCTTCTGTGAGGCGACCACGAGCCCGATACCGTAGGCGAAGCCCGCGCTCATCGCCTTGCCGTAGGAAAGCGAGTAGAAGGTCGATCTCGCCTCTCGATCCAGCCGATAGTTCTGGAAAGTGAGGGGTGGGTCGCTGAGATTGGAAGAGGTCGCGCGGTCGTTGACGTAGCCGCCTACGGTGTAGGCGATCGCAAGGGTGCCCGAACCGCGACCGAAGAGCGTTCGGATCGGCATCGCGTAGCCCGCGTGGGTAAGCGAACGTTCACCCGACTGGCCGTCCGTCTCGAAGTCCGGATCGTTGCGCTGGCCCGTAAGGGTGGTCTGCGATTTCGGCAGGTTCCGGTAGGCGAGATCCGCCGCACGCGTGTCGAGGTACGCCAAAGCCGCCGGGTTGTAGTACGCCGCGTAGGTATCGACGTTGGTCGCGGCGTTGGCTCCGCCCGTCGCCATCGCCCGTCCTCCCGCATCGAGCGCGTTAAGCAGATCGGGCACCTGGGCGGCGGCGGGAACGGCCCCGAGAACCGTGGTGGCGAGGGAGAGGGCGGATCGGGCGATAGAATTCATGCGGGCTAGTTTCCGTACCGGACGGTGACCTCTTGGAGCGTGGCCACGTTGCCCGCTTTATCGATGACGCTGGCCGAGAGCACGAAGCGGGAAGGCAGCAGCCCCTTAACGTAGCGGATGCGACCCGTCCAGCGCTGAGTAGCGCCGTTGGTCGACTTCAGCGAGACGAGGGTAACGCGGGCGATATAGACGCCGTCCGTTCGCTTGGCGATCACGTCGATGCCCGTGCGGTCAAGACTTGAAACGGAGGCGTCGGTCACATCCACCAGGACGGTCACGTCCTGCTTGCTGGAGATCTTTGTGCTCGATGTCGGATAGACGATCTGCACCGTCGGCTTGACGCGGTCGAGCGTGACGCTGATCGTCTTGGTGGTCCGGTTGTTCGCTTGGTCGGTCGCGACGATCGAGATCGAGAGGGCTTGGTCGGAGGAGAGGTTGGCAGGGTCGTAATCCACCGAGACGTCGTTTCCCTCTCCCGTCCCGTTGGGGATGTCCTGGTCGTTCACCTTAACGCGCCAATCCTTGAGGCTCGTCTCCTGGAGCGAGGCCCGGATGCGGACGATACCTTTGGTAAAGCTGCCGCTGACCGGGCTAAGTTCGATGAACTTTGGCGCGACCACGTCGACGTTGACCGGAATCGCGGGCACGTCGTTGTAGGCGTTCCCGACCTCGGTGGCGGTCACCTTGATCGAGTAGGGGCCTTCCGGCGACGCGTTGCCGAAGGTCAGGCCGATCGTGCCGCTGACCTTCCCATCCGTTCCCGGACTAACGGTCGTCTGGAAGGTCGAGGTGGCTCCGCTCGGATTAGTGACGAGCGCCGTGACCTTCACTTCCACGCTGGCGTCGGAGATGTTGAAGGACAGCGTGTTGCCCGTTCCCAGGAAGGCGTTCGCGGTCGGCGACGTTACGGTGATCGTGCCCGCGGAACCGAGTGCGGCAAGCGCCGTCGCGAACAGCGCGAGGAGGGGTCGGAGAAGGATCGTCCTCATAGGGAAGCCACGTCATTCTTGCCCATTCGGGCAAGGCAAGTCAAATGCTCGCAACCGTCAGGCGGGGCTTCGGGTTCCCGGCTTAACGGGGGGAATGGCGGCGAGCCAGTCGGGAAGCTCGTTCGGGGCGTAGCTCGTCGCCGCTACCCGATAGGCACGATGAAGCGGCTTGCCGAGATCGAGTCCTTCCGGGGAACGGTCGATGAGGACGGCGAACGCCTCAACGGTTCCCCCGGCTCGTTCGATCGCGGTTCGGCTCTCGACGAGCGAGGTTCCGGTGGTCAGCACGTCGTCCACGATCAGGACGCGCGTCCCCGGCGCCAGCGTCTTGCCCCGGCGGAGGGTCTTTTCCCCGCTCTCCGTCTCGATGTAGACGGCGGGGAGACCCATCTGCCGGGCCACCTCGAAGGCGATGATGATGCCGCCCGTCGTCGGGCCGGCGATCGCATCGATCCCCTCGCTCGAGAATTGGGACGCGATCTCCGCGCAGAGGGCCGAGAGCACGTCGGGCCGTTCGAGAACGCGGAACTTCTCGAAGTAGACGTCGCTTCTCCGACCGGAGGTCAGGATGAAGTGACCCCGAAGGATCGCGCCGGACGATTCGAGAAGCGGTTCCAGGTTCACGGGGAAGGGACGTTCGGCGGAGGCCGAACGATTCCTCTAATGGGTCAGCCGAGAATAGCGAAGGGCGTCATGTCGCGCACGATCCGGTTGTCCTCGTCCAAAAGCACGACCTTGGGCACGATCGGCTCGTCCGAAAGGTCGAACGCCGCGACGATGATGCGCTCGCCCGGATGGAAGAAGTGCGCCGCCCCGCCGTTCAGACCCACCGCGCCGTTCGGCCCGGCGAAGCAGTACGTCTCGATGCGAGAGGTACCGTCGACGGACCACACGTGGACCAGCTCGCCGTCCTGAAGGCCGACCGCCTCCATGAGGTCGGCCCCCAGTTCGATGCTCCCGACGTACTCGGGATTCGCGTAGGTGACGCGGGCGTGGTGGAGCTTAGCTTTGAGGAGCTGGGACAGGCGCATCGTTTCGAGGGGCAGGAGCGGTTCGTCGCTGCCGGGCGACGACGCGGCGACGAGCGTAGGCGGACAGGAGACCGCCGAAGGTCATGATCCCCGTACCGAGCCAGATCAGCCCCGTGTAGGGCTTCTCGTAGAGCTGAACGTAGTAGATCTCCGGCGAGTAGAGGAGGGCGACCTTGACGCCTTGGGTCTTGGCGTCCATGCCGCCGACGAGGGCGACTCGGAAGTCGGGTCCGAAGCGGGGCAGGGAAGGCATGAGACCCTCCGGGGTGATCTCCAGGCTTGGCGCTGCCATGTACTGACGACGCTCCTGCGTTCGGGCGTCGGTCACCGTGAGGCGGAGCTTGGCTCCGAACTGGGCGCCCATCTGGCCGAACTTGCCGTTGTTCGTCGGCGCGAGATATTCCAACATCGTCGACTCACCGAGATCGCGAGTCTGACCCGGCGTCATCGCCACGGGCTCTTCCGTCGCCATGATCTGGGGCGCCGAAGTGGCGAGATATACATCGTGGGTGGAGAACCGCTCGATCGCAGGCCAGGTCTGGACCTTAGGGTCGTTCGGATCGCCGTGCTTGTATTGGCCCGGCAGCATCGTGACGTGTTCGCCGCTCGGCATCGTCACGTCGAACTCCAACTTGCGGTTTCGATCGAAAAAGTCTTTAGTCGTCGCGCCCTTGTAGGCGACGGTGTAGCCGAGAGCCGAGTCCGACGCGCCGGGGCGGATCGTAAGCTGGGACGTGCGCTCGTAGCCACGGCTGAGGATCAGGCCGCCGAGCAGGACCGAGAGACCCAGGTGGGCGACGAAGCCGCCCGTCCCCATCGCGCTCCGCCGGACCATCTCCACGACTCGCCAGAGGTTGGCGACGACCACGAACACCACGCTGAACAGAAGGACGAGCATCCAAAGCGCGAGAGGTACGTGACGACCGAAGGGAGCCGCGACCGTCGCCCCCGGCTCGAGGTGGACGCCGAAGGGGGTCGAGAGCATGACGAGGTGCAGGAGCCCCGTGACGCCGACGGAGACGCACAGGACGCCGAAAAGCCGCTCCCCGAGCGACTTGCCGTCGACCGCGCGCCAGGACACGAACGGCGTAACCGCGATCAAGGCCATGAGCGGCAGGAAGAACCACGTCACAACGAGGTGGTAGACCGGCTCCTTGATCGCGCTTCCCTCGCCGCCGCGCAGGGCGGTGACGACGGGCCAGCTCATACCAAGGGCGATCACCGTCGCCATCAAACCGAGCAGGGTCATGCCGTAGCGGTACATCCCTTCGCGGTGGATACCCCGCTCGTCCTGCGGCGCGTCCGAGACCGCCTGCGCGGCGACCGCGCGCCCACGGGCGAACCAGACGGCGGCGAAGAGGCCGATCGCCGCGAACAGGAATATTTTGAGGATGAACCGCGCGTTGCCGTCCATGCTCGCGAAACTGTGGTTGCTCACCTTGTCGAGCAGCCCTGACCGAGTCAGGAACGTGCCGTACACGAACGTGAGGAAGGGAAGCCCCGCGAGCCAGAGGTTCGCGCCGACCCACTTCTTGCGGGCGGTCTGGACGATGATTCCGTGCGCGAGCACCACCGTGAAAAGCCACGGCACGAACGACACGTTCTCGACCGGGTCCCACGCCCAGAAGCCGCCCCAGCCTTGGGTCTCGTAGGCCCAGAGGCCGCCCATGACGATGCCGAGGCCGAGGACGGCGGTCGTGAGGAGGGTCCAGGGACGGACGCGCGACACCCAGTCCTGGACGTCGCCCTGGAGCATCGCCGCGACCGCATAGGCGGCGAACACGGTGAGGCTGCCGAAGCCGAGGAACACGACCGGCGGGTGAATGATCACCCAGTAGTTCTGGAGCGAGGGGACCATCCCGTTGCCTTCCGGCGGGACGAACGTCTTGCCGTGGGCGATGAGCTGGGGGATGATCTTAAAAGGCGTCTCGTAGGCGAGGATGCCGCCGAGGGTGCCAAGAAAGAGCGAGTACGTCCCGACGTAGGCGCGCCGATAAAGGCCCGTGCCGCGCACGGTCAGGAGTCCGAACACGGCGGCGGAGCAGGCCCAGAGCAGGAAGGAGCCTTCCTGGGCCGTCCAGACGCTCGCGATCTTGTAGGCGAGGGACGTCTTGGAGTCCGAGTGCGACCAGACGTACTGGTACTGGAACTGGTCCTTGACGAAGAGGGTCGTCAACGCGCCGAAGGCGACGAGAAGGGAGATGCAGCCGAGCGCGAAGGCGAGGGTTCCGGCCCGGTCGAGCCGATCGCGACGCATCAGGCTGACGAGGAACGCGGCGACGAAGAAAGCGATGGCCGCCATGACGCTCCCCTTTCCAAGCTCGCCCGCGAAGAGGGACCACGGCGCGGCGAGAGGTGTGCCGGCGGGAATCTCGTTCATGAGCGCTTAAAGGGGTCCTTGTCGTCCTCTTTGTACTTGCTTGGGCATTTGACGAGCAGTTCGCGGGAGATGAATTTGCCGTTGTGGAACGAGCCCACCGCCACCACCTTGTCCGCGTCCATCAGGCTCGCGGGACGAACGCCGACGTGCTCGACCTCACAGGTCACCCCCGTTTTGTCCGTAAGTTCGAAGAGGATGTGGCCCGTCTCCCGGTCGGTATGGGATTTGTGATCTTTGATCACGCCCGCCAGGTGCAGGCTGTCGCCTCCCAGCTCCTTGGCCTCCGCGATGTCCACGTACCGGCTTCCGCCGCTCATGAACGCGCCCACGACCCCCGCCATCGCGAGGAAGGCGACGACCGCCGTCACCACCGGACCCTTCACCATCACAGCTTTCATCGTACCGTCCTTCCGCCGCTCCTACGCCGTTTAGGCGTGTGTTGTCGCAATGTTGGGAACCTGGACAGAGCGGAAAAGGTTGTTCGGTACACTCGACATGATGCGCCCTCAGCCCGCCCTCCTTATGGGCGCCCTCCTCACGACCGCCTTCCTCGGCGGCGCCGCCCACGCTCAGGCGCCCGCTCCGGCGGCCCCGGCCGGGACCGACACGCTCTACATCTCGACGACCGTCGGCTCGTTCAAGATCCTGCCCGCCGGGCCGGACACGACCCGCGGCGCTCTCGACATCGAGTTCGAGGGGACCGTTATGGTCAGCGGCCTGAACGGGACCGTCACTCCCGGTACGGGCGTTCGCTTGGAGCTTGATCGGCCCGAGCACAAGCGGCAGGTCTACTTCGGCAAGGGACGCATCCGCGTCGACGGCGAGTTCCGTGCGATCCAGTTCTTCGGACGCAACCTCAAGGGCACCTTCCGGGGTAACGGCGTGGCTCGCCTCTACGGCGAGTTCGACAAGAACATGGAGACGGGCTACTACTGGTATGCGTCCAATCCGCAGAAGCAGGACTGGGGCGCCTACGGCCGTACCGTCATCGTTCCCGCTCCTCTCAATGCGGCTGGCCCGATGAAAGTCAAGGGCAAGGTCAAGGACGTGCCGCGCAAGGGCGGCTTCTAGCCCCTTTGCTCGAACGGACCTTCGTCCATATCCCTGGAGTCGGCGCGCAGACCGAGCGCGCCCTCTGGTCGGCGGGTTGCCACTCTTGGTCGGACCTCCTCGGCGGACTCGACCGATTCTCCTGCGGCACGGCATCGCAGGGCGACGTCTCGGCCCACCTCAACCGCTCCCAGGACGCGCTCGCCAGCGGCCACCATCAGTTTTTCTCCCGAAGCCTCGGGATGGCCGAGGCTTGGCGCGCCTGGCCCGAGTTCCGCGATCGTTGCGTCTATCTCGACATCGAGACCGACGGCGGCCAGTCCGGCGCAGCGATCACCACGATCGGGATGTACGACGGCGACGGTTTCACCGGCCTTGTGCGCGACGTCGACCTCGGCAACTTTCCCGACCTGATCTCCCAGTATTCGATGGTCGTGACGTTCTTCGGCGCGAGCTTCGACCTGCCGATGCTCCGGAAGCGGTTCTCCAGTCTGCACTTCGACCAGATCCATCTCGACCTCTGCCCCACGCTGAAGCGTCTCGGCCTGCGCGGCGGTCTGAAGTCGATCGAGAAACAGCTCGGCCTTAGCCGGGGCGAGGACACGGACGGCCTTACCGGTCTCGACGCCATCCGTCTGTGGCGCCAGCACCAGCGCGGCCACCAGACCGCCCTCCAGACCTTGCTCGCCTACAACCGAGAGGACGTCGTAAACCTGGAGACTCTGACCGAATACGCCTACGACAAGCTTAAAGCGGCGTCGTTCGACGCTGCGACCCGCCCGATTCCGATTCGCTAGGCCGTCCGACTATCGGCTCTGCCCGCACTTTGGGCAGGCTCCGAGACGATAGGGGAACTCGTTCAGGCAGCGGCCACAGACGACGCGCTGAGGATCGCCCAGCGCGCCCTCGTCGTCCATCGCCCGAACCTCCTCCTCGTGGTGGACCCGTCGTAGCTCGCCGAGATCGTAGGGGTCGCGGGATCTGAGGCGGGGAAGGATCCCGAGCGTCGCAGCCCAGACGCACCCGATAGCCGCTACCAGTACGAGCAGGCCTCCCAGCAAGGGCGAGAAGACGTAGATCGGACCAGCCAGGAAGAGGGCTCCGGCGGCGAGGGCCAGCGGTCGCAACCACGTCATGCCTAAAGGATACTTGTGTCCCACGGGATTCGAGTCGAAGGCAAAGGCCTATAATGTAGACAGATGATCCGGGAGAACGTGGTCGCGCGCGAGATCGTGGAAGCCGCTCACCGCGTCCACGCCGCGTTGGGGCCCGGGCTGCTGGAGTCGGTCTACGAGGCCGCACTCTCCTACGAGCTGGCGAGCGCCGAGCTGCCACTTCGGCGGCAACATCCCGTCCCCGTCCGCTACAACGGGGTTTTGCTCGCCACCGGCTTCCGGGCGGATCTCTTGGTCGACGACTGCGTCCTCGTCGAGATCAAGTCCGTCCGGGACTTCGCGCCGGTCCACTTCCGTCAGTTGGAAACCTACCTCCGGCTCTCGGACCTGAAGCTCGGCCTGCTGATCAACTTCGGCGAGTGGCGGATCAAGCGGGGCATCAAACGGATTTTGAACGGCCTTTACGAGACGGCGGAACAAAAGGAAGATAGGGTTGCGTAGGTTAAATCGGACCGTCGTCATGCTTACCCTCTCCCTCAAGGAACGACCGACCGCCATGCCGGACCGCCAGGCCCTCTTCGAGAGCCTCGTCCGCGAAGCCTACCGTCCCGCTTACGGACTGGCCTACCGGCTGACGGGCAACGCCTCCGAGGCCGAGGATCTGATGCAGGAGACCTTCGTCCGGGCGTTCCGTTTCTTCCATCGGTACGACGAGACTCTCCCTTTCGCGAGCTGGCTCTACCGGATCATGACGAACGCCCACATCGATCTGGTGCGGCGTAAAGGCAAGCTCCGCACGACGAGCCTCGACCACTCCGGCCACGACGGCTCTGCCGGATGGGACGTCCCCGATCCTGAGAGCGCACCCGACCGCGAACTGATGCGCAACGCCGTGGACGATACCGTCCAGGCGGGCCTTATGGCCATGACCGCCGAGTTCCGGCAGGCCGTCCTGCTCGCCGACGTCGAAGGGCTCGCCTACGAGGAGGTCGCGGAGATCATGCGAACCTCCGTCGGTACGGTCCGGTCGCGCATCCACCGGGGGCGCAAGCAACTCCGTTCCTACCTTCTCAAACACGCACCGAACACCTACAAGGAGTGGGCCGATGAACTGTAAGACCACGGTGGAGATGCTCTCCGCCTATCTCGATCGTGAACTGGCCGCCTCCGAGCGCGACGCCGTCCGTCTCCACCTCGCCGATTGCGACGCTTGCCGCCACGAGGAGCGCGAACTTCGGGCTTTCAAGGGCATCCTGCTGGGTGTCCGCGCTCCCGAGCCTGCCCCCGACTTCGAGCGGCGGCTGATGAGTCGCCTTCGTGAAGAGGCGAGCGTTCCCGTACGGGCTTCTCGTTTCTCCCTGCCGAGCTTCCGCCCCCTGGTGGGCTTCCAACTCGCGGGCCTCGCGGCGGCGGGCGCGCTCGCCGTTCTCATCGTCGGCCATGCGCCGTCCCCCACTCCCGGACCTTCGCCGGTGGTACGAGTTCCGAAGGCGGCTTTCGACACCGAGACGTTCGCGCGGGGCTACGAAGCCTATGCCCGAGCCGACGACTTTGCGGGCGGCACCGGTTTGTTGACGTCGAACGATGTCCCTTAACCTGCTCGGTCTCGCCACTCTCGCCCTGGTATTCCCCCAGAAAGGAACCGACTCTCTCGATGCCCTCCGCCGAAGCTTCGACCAGCATGCCGGCGTGAACGTCGACGCCTACGTCGAAAAGCCGTACCGCGGAAGCGACATGATGCGCGTCCGATTCCTCGTCGACGCCGCCGGACGTCGACGAACCGAGGTGATCGGACCGCTCGCGATGCAGGGCCGCGTCTTTATCGACGACGGTACGTCCTACATCACGTACTTTCCCGATCGCCACCTCGTCCAGATCCATACGGCGCCGCCGTCCGAGAACAACCTGGATCGTCGGATGGAGCTCATTCGGCGCAACTACCGGCTCGAGATGGAGAACAAGGTCACCTTCGCGGGCCGACCCGCCTTGGTGATCGTCGCCGCCCCGCGCGACGCGGCGCTGAAGACCCACCGCTTCACCCTCGATGCGGCGACGTTCGTCCCGCTGAAGACGGAGACGGTCGACGCGCTCGGGAACGTCACCGTGAAGTTTCGGGTCAGCCGGATCAGCTTTCCCGCCCGCTTCGACCGAGACACGTTCGGAGCCCCGGAAGGCGAAGGCATTCGACGGGAGACCCAACGGCCCCCGGAGCGAGTCGCTTTCCCGGGAAGCCGGGAAGCCGAGCAGCGCCTCGGTTTCGTGCCCGCGATGCCAAGACGCATCAAGCGCTTCAACCGTCAGGGAGACGACCTTCTCGACTGGCGCGGGATCAAGACGATGGCGACGAAATGGGGCGACGGTCTCGTGCGTCTGACCGTCTTCCAGTTCCGTACCGGAGCTTCCCCCGCACCGCCCCCGAGGCCTGATGAAGGGCCGAAGGTCGGAGAGGACGTGGACGGCGTCCGAATCGAGGTGTACGGCGACGATGTGCCCGTTTCGGTCCGTGAAGGGGTCCTCGCCGCTTACGTCAGGATTCTGCAGGGGCGGGCAAAAGCCCAGGATCCCTAGACCGCGAAACCATTCGGCTTTCCCGAGCGTTGAAATCGACAGTCACGAGCCGCGAACGTAACCGGCTCGGAGTAGGAACATCCAAGACATGGATCAACCCGTTCGAACACCCAAGAGCGTTACCCTTACTCTCGCCGCGGGCTTCGGCCTTGGCGCGGTCTGCATGGCGGGCGTCTTTTCCGGACACTCGCCTCTCGCCACCTCGGCGGTCGCCCAGACCGGCCCTCACGTCGTTCTCGGTAAGCCCCAGGCCACTCTGGCCGGCGCCACGACGGACGGCCTTCCCGAGCTTCGTAGCCTCGACGCCTCGTTCCGCACCCTGGCCCGCGTGGTCGGCCCGGCGGTGGTGGACATCAAGGCGGGCCGCAGCAGCGGCGACGGGCGTGTGATGGTCTCGGAAGGCGAGGGCTCCGGCTTCCTCGTTTCGGGCGACGGTTGGATCATCACGAACGACCACGTGGTCGACGGCGCGAAGACGGTCACCGTCACCCTGAAGGACGGACGCACCTACGAGGGCAAGGTCACCTCCTCGAACGATGACTCGAGCGACATCGCGGTCGTCAAGATCGACGCCAAGAGCCTTCCCTATCTCACGTTCTCGGACAGCACGAGCGTCGAGCCGGGCGAGTTCGCGATGGCCGTCGGCGCGCCGTTCGGCCTGGAGAACACCGTGACCATCGGTCACGTCAGCGCGCTAGGGCGCACGACCAACATCGGCGGCGGTTCGGGTATGACCCGCCGTTACAGCGACCTTATCCAGACCGACGCCGCGATCAACATGGGCAACTCCGGCGGTCCCCTGGTGAACATCGACGGGCAGGTGATCGGGATGAACACCGCGATCTACAGCCCGACCGGCGGCAGCAACGGAATCGGCTTCGCTATCCCGAGCAACCAAGTCCGGCTGATCGCCGATCTCTTGATGACCAAGGGCAAACTCACGCGCGGCATGATCGGCGTGGGCATCGAGGACGTCAAAGAGTTCGAGCGCACCGGCCTTATCAAGGATGGCGGCGCGCGCGTCACCTCGCTCCTGGACGAGGGGGCGGCCAAGGTCGCAGGACTCAAGGAGGGCGACGTGATCGTGAAGGTCGGCGACCGACCGATCCGAAGTGCAACCGATCTGCGCAATTCGATGCTGGCCTACCCGCCGAACGCGACCGTTCCCGTCCGTTTCGTGCGGAGCGGCGCGACGAAGACGGTAAGCCTGAAGCTGAAGACCTACGCGGCTCCGGCGGACGAGCAGTCTCGACCAACCCGCCGACGCGGGTTGGGAGGCGGAGATCCCCTCGGTGATCTTCGTCGACAGTTCCCTGGTTTCGGTGGGGGTGAGGGCGACGAGAGCGACCCCTTCAACCTCAAGGAGGACGCGACTCCGGGCGCAAAGCCGGAGACTCGCGCCAAGGGTGAGCCCGCCCACTTGGGCGTCCGCATCGCTGACGCTGATGAGACGGTTCGCACCCAGTTCGGATTGCCCAAGGACGTCGCGGGCGCGGTTGTGGTCAGCGTCGACGAGGGTTCGATCGCGTCAAGTCTCGGCCTCCGACCAGGCGATGTGATCCAGAACGTGGGCGGCAAGACCATCTCCGATGGCCAGCAGTTGAAGGACGCGATGGCTTCGGTCAAGTGGGGGGATCACGTTCAGGTCAAGACGCTTCGTTACAAGGATGGTGCGAAGGTCGAAGAGACCCGTTCCATCGATTTCAAGTAAGCGGAGCACGTTCGAAACGAGGCCCGCGCCCACCAAGATGGCGGACGCGGGCCTTCATAATGGATCGGTGCCCCTCCTCCTGGCTTGGCTTCTCGCTCCGGCCCTCAGCCAACCGATCCAGGAAGCTCCAATCCGGATGGACGTCGTGTTCGCGGGCAAGAGCGTGGGCGAGTCGACGTACGAACGGCTTCCGAAGAACGGTTTCCGCTCGCGAACGCGGTTCACGATGGGCGCGTCGTCCATCGACACCAAGGTCGAAGGCAGGGTAGTGGACGGCAAGGTCGTCCGCTACGCCGCCACGGGCCAGCAGGGGCCGACGGAGATCCGGCTCGACTACGTTCCAGGCAAGCTGATCTACACGCTCGCAGGGAAGAAGGGAAGTCTGGACTATACGCTTCCCGTCGACATCGCGGGCAGCCTGCATCCCCAACTCACGACGGGGCTGCTCACGTCGGGCCCGATCAAGGGCCTTAAGGCGGGCGAGAGCCGGAAAACCACCGCTTACCTGATGGACGCCGGCTCCGAGGTTCCGGTGACGGTCACGGCCAAACCGGGGCGCACGGTGCGGTTTGAAGGCCGGGAAGAGTCGGTTCGTCGTTTTGGCCTTTTGATCGGCGCATCGGAGATCGAGTACGACCTTGACTCGAAGGACGAGGTCGTCGCGATGGACGTGCCGGGGCAACGACTTCGCTTTCTGGTCAAGGGGTGGGAGGGACTGTTCGACGACGCAAAGGAGAACCATCCGGAACTCAGCCAGCCGATCTATGCGGTCGAACGACTCTCAAGACTGCGGATGCGGACGCGCGACGGCGTGACGCTCGTCGCGGATGCGGTGCGCCCTCGGGGGCGGGGCCGTTTCCCGGCGATCCTGGAGCGAACCCCTTATGGACGCGAGACTTCGCTCGTCCTTGCCGACTACTGGGCGTCTCGAGGCTACGTCTACGTCGCTCAGGACTGCCGAGGTCGGGGCGATAGCGACGGTTCCTGGGACCCGTTCGTGAACGAGGGCAAAGACGGCTACGACGCGATCGCCTGGGTCGCACGCCAAGCGTGGTGCGACGGGAACGTCGGAACGATCGGCGGATCGTACGCGGGCGTCGACCAATGGCAGGCAGCGGTCGAACGTCCTCCTGCGCTTCGGTGCATCGTGCCTCAGGTCTCCCCACCGGACGCCATGCGGAACCTGCCTTACGAATACGGGACGTTCTACCTCTACGGAGCGCTCTGGTGGTCGCGTATCGTAGCAGGGAAGAAGGCCGACCTGACGGCAGCGATGCGAGATTTTCCCAATCCGCTCGGCTTACAAGGACTGCCGCTGAACGCGGTCGACAGCGCGGTTCTCGGCGAACCGAACCCGATCTATCAGAGTTGGCTGCGTCGGACGAGCCTGAACGACTGGAAAGGCTTCGACCACCAGGACCGTCTCGCCCAGGCGAACGTCCCTGCCCTGCACGTCTCCGGATGGTTCGATGGCGACGGCATCGGGACGAAACTGAACTGGGAGGCGATGCGCCACGCTGGACGCAAGGATCAGTGGCTCGTGTACGGGCCCTGGACCCACGCTTTCAACACCACAACCCACCTGGGCGACGTTGATTTCGGCCCCAATGCCCGATTCGACCTTGACGGACTGACTCTCCGCTTCTTCGATACCTACCTCAAAGAGCGCTCCGTGGGCCTGGAAGACGTGCCGCACGTCCAGGCGTTCGTCACCGGCGCGAACCGCTGGGTCGCCCTCGACGGCTGGCCAGCCTCGACCTCGACTTTCGAAACGCGCTACCTCGCGCCGGGTGCGTTGGCATCGAATCCAGGCGAATCGGGAGCGATGGTCTACACCTACAATCCGGCGAAAGACCGGGCGAAGGCGGTGGAGGGTTCGACCACCAAGGTTGATCTTCCAGCCAAGGGGAGCTACGCCCTGTTCAAAGGAGAGGTCCTGACGAAGCCGAGCGCCATCGCGGGACCGTTCGAGGTCCGCCTGTTCTTCAAGACGAACGCGAAAGACACCGATTTCTTCGCGACTCTGCTGGACGTTGCCCCCGATGGTTCGATGCGCGCGTTCGGTATCCCGGGCAAGCTCCGGGCTTCCTACCGCGACAGCCTGACGGACCCCACCCTCCTCGCGCCCGGACGCTTCTACACCGCTCTGGTTCGACCTTGGGACGCGGCGCACGAGCTTGCCAAGGGCCATCGATTGGCTCTGCTCTTGACGAGTTCGATGTTTCCCGCCTACGCACGAAACCTGGGAACGGGCGAGCCACTCGCCGCTGCGAGACGAATGGTCCCCCAGCGGAACGTGATCCTGACCGGAACGGCGACGCCCAGCCGAATCACGTATCGGAAGCTGTGGTGAAGAAGGGCATTCAGGCCTAACGATTTGGAACTCGTCTTAGTCCGTCCCGAACTCTCGGATCACATACCGACCGTCGCGTTCTCGACGCAGGGTGTAGGAGTGGAACACGACTTGGTTCTGTCCCCAGGAGTCGGTGTACTCATGGCGGGCGCGAAGCCGAACCTCGTCGCCGCGCACTTGGCTTTCCAAAATCTCGTACTTGACCGTTTTCGACTGCTCGATGCCATCGAAGAACATGTCTTGGAAGTCGTCGGCTCCGAGAGAATAGTCGTACTTGCCATCGTTGAAGATGGCGACCTGCCCCGACTGCGGCAGAACGCGCTCTCCATAGCGGGTGCTGTTCAGTTCGAACGCGTCGCGAACGTCGTCAAGGGCGTCTCCGAGACGGACGCTATTGTCGTCCCGCGTGTCGCGCGTCTGATAACGGTAGTCGTAGTTGTTCCAACCCGGCGCATCCCAAGACGACGTGTAGTTGTTCACAACCACCACTCGGGACGTGTTGACGTAAGGCGGCAGGTAGGAGTAGCGGTACCAGGGGGAGGCGACGCAGAGCGTGTTCGGCGTCCAGGGATTGAACACGTAGAAGGGATAGGCGAAGTAGTCGTCCAGCCAGAAGTTGTTGTAACCGACGTAACCGACACGCAGGCCACCGAACAGCCCGCCGCGAGTCGCGTTGTAGCCGAGGCGCGCGTCGGAGCGGTTGATCTGCACGCCAAGGATGTTGCGCGTGACGCCGCTTCCGTAGCGCATCGGACGGGCGTCGCCGTAGCCGTTGGACCGGGTGCCGTAGTTCACGGTACCGCTCCGTGGAGGGCGTGAGCGGAAGGGACGAGTCACGCGATCGTTGGGCACGAAGCCGCCCGTCCAACCGCCGCGCGAGGAGTTTCCGCTCCGGTCAGCGGAGCCGCCCCCCGATCGACGCGTCTCCCCGCTGCCGCTCCGAGCCGGTCGACTATCGCCGCCCCCCGTGGGAAAACCGCTCCCCGACGAATCCCCTCGGGATGAGCCCCCGCTCCGCGACGGGCGCGAGTCGCCGCCCGATCGCGTGGGCGACGAATCGCCGCCGCTTCGAGCCGGACGCGACTCGCCGCCGCTCCGGGAAGGCCGGGACTCACCGCCTCCTCCGCTACGCGCGGGCCGGGAGTCACCCCCGCTATTCCGAGGTGGGCTTGATCCTCCGCCCCCTCCTCCACCACGACGTCCCCTATCCTGGGCCGGAGCGACGACGGCGAAGGCAAGGCAAGCGGTTGTCGCGAGGAAAGAGATCCAACGTCCGTTCATGGTCCTACTTATTAAAGACGCGCCAGAAAGAAGGACGTTTCAAAAGAGACGTCCTTCTGTTTTCTAGCGGTAGTTGGTGTACCGTACGCCTTTCCCGCCGCCGCCAAGGAGGCGAGCGACGAGCCAGACGATGAACCCGATAATCAGGATTCCAAGGATAAACCTGCCGAAGCTGAATCCGCCACCGTAATACGCGCCGTTTTGGTAGACGGGCGGATTGACGTAGAAGCCGGGATAGAAGGGGGTGTAGGCGTACCAGGGACGCGACGAGAGAGCTCCGATCGCATAACCCGACCAGAATCCGCCGCCACCGTAGTAGGGCGTTCCGCCGTAGTAGGTCGGAGCGCCGTATCGGGAAGAGCCATACGCCCCGCCGTAGTTTCGGCTCGGGTTCGCGCTCGAAGAGTTCACCCTCCCGGAGTTGCCGAACGAACCGCTCCGGTTGAACGAGCCGGGCGAACTCCGGGGGCCAGAGTAGGTGCGCGGGCTCGAGTACGAAGGCGCACTGGGCCGCGAGTAGCTCCGGTTCGAGCCACCTCCGAAGGAACCGCCACCGAACGACGACCTTCCGCCGCCGAACGACGACCTTCCGCCGCCGAAGGACGAGCGACCGCCGCCGAAACCTCCGCTCCGACCGAAGCTCCGCTGGCTGAATCCCTCGGCGACGAGCGACATCGCCAAGATCATGGCGAAAAGAATGGATAGGGTTCGTTTCATAGCAGCGTGTAGGTGGCGACCTCGTCGGCTCCGAAAAGGTGAGGCTTAAACAACGTTAAGTACGCCGTGACGCGATTGTCGATCGCATCGATATCGACCTCGACGTCGAGAAGCTGGCTCGACACGTCGACGTTGTCCAGCCACACCCTTGTGAGCTCGATCGCGAAGGTGGGTGACGAGTTCTCGATCGTCACCTTGTGGGTTGGGAAGTCCAGGTCGATCTTGCCGGGGAAGAGCGCCCACTCGCCCGCTCCGCCTTGTTGGGGAAGGGCGTAGGCCGTCGCTTCGCCGCCGAGCGACAGTCCGCCCTTGCGGGGCTCGCCGTCGTTGTCCCTTCCCGTCTCAAAGCGAAGGTACAGCCGGTTGGCGGGAAACTCCTCGCCGTTCAAGTAGAGGCTGGTCGTGTCCCAGTCGCCCTCGGTGCTAAAGATGAAGTAGTTCATCCGTCCGCCCTATTCTACGTCCTTCCCGTCGGTCGAATGGGGCCAAAGGGACGTAGACGTTCGGTAGAGAATGCTGGAGAGGATCGACGAATGGTTCGCCGCACGTGGGTGGACGGCTTTTCCATTCCAACGAGAGGTCTGGACGGAGTACCTCGCGGGAAGGGGCGGCCTGATCCATTCGGCGACCGGGACGGGCAAGACCCTCGCCGCCTGGCTCGGGCCGGTCGCCGAGTATCTCCGTGACAGCGGCCCGGAATCGAGTTCGCGCAAGCGTGACGAGAGCCCGCCCCTTCGCGTACTCTGGATCACCCCCCTGCGCGCCCTGGCGGCGGATACGGCGGCCTCCCTCGTCGCGCCCCTCGAAGCCCTCGGCGTCCCCTGGTCCGTCGAGCTTCGTACCGGCGACACCGCGTCGTCGCTCCGTAAGAAGCAGTCGCTTCGTCTTCCGACCGCCCTTGTGACCACGCCCGAAAGCCTCTGCATCATGCTGGCCCAGCCCGACGTGGCGGAGCGTTTCGCCGACCTCCGTCTGATCGTCGTCGACGAGTGGCACGAGCTGATGGGGAGCAAACGCGGCGTCCAGACGGAGTTGGCCCTCGCACGCCTCCGCGCCATGCGGCCGGAGGTCCGAACCTGGGGCGTCTCGGCCACCCTCGGTAACCTGGAGGAGGCGCGCGACACGCTGCTGGCAGGCGGGCCTGGAAGCGTCGTCCACGGCGTCCAGGGTGAGCCCGCCCAGATCGACACCCTCTTGCCGCCCCAGATCGAACGCTTTCCTTGGGCGGGCCACCTGGGAATCCGAATGGTCCCGCAGGCGGTTAAGGCGATCGAGGAGGGGCAGACGTGCCTGGTGTTCACGAACACTCGCGCTCAGGCGGAGCTTTGGTTCCAGGCGATTATCGACGCGCGCCCCGATTGGGAGACCGTTGTCGCCCTTCACCACGGAAGCATGGCGCGAGAGACGCGCGACGAGGTTGAAAGCGGCCTGAAAGCAGGCCATCTTCGCGCCGTCGTCTGCACATCGTCTCTCGATCTCGGCGTCGACTTTCCACCCGTCGACCGGGTCCTTCAGATTGGCTCTCCCAAAGGGGTGGGGCGGCTTCTCCAACGAGCGGGCCGAAGCGGACACCGACCGGGTCTCGTGTCGCGCGTCAGCTGCGTCCCGACCAACGCGTTCGAGCTGGTCGACGTGGCGGCTGCGCGCGAGGCGTCGGAAGCGGGACGGATCGAGTCGCGCGAAGGCCTGCGACGTCCTCTCGACGTGCTCGCCCAACACCTCGTCACCATCGCCTGCGGGGCGGGCTTTCAGGAAGATAGCATGAGGAAAGAGGTCGAGACGACACATGCTTACAGAGGGCTATCGGACGATGAGTGGCGTTGGACGCTCGACTTCGTCGTTCGGGGCGGCGAATCTCTTCGGGCCTATCCTGAGTACCGCCGCGTGACCCTCCGCGAGGACGGGGTGTACGGAGCGGATAGCGAAGAGATCGCGCGTCGTCACCGCATGAGCATCGGGACCATCGTGGGGGATGCGGCGATGATCGTCCAGTTCGTGAAGGGCGGCAAGCTCGGAACGGTCGAGGAGTCGTTCGTCTCACGTCTTAAGCCGGGCGACCGTTTTCTCTTCGCGGGTCGCTCGTTGGAGTTCGTGCGGGTCAAAGACATGACGGCCTGGGTCCGCCGAGCCGCTTCGACGGCGGGCGCGGTTCCGCGTTGGTCGGGCAGTCGCCAGCCCCTCAGCCCTTCGTTGGCGGATGCGATTCGCCGCAACCTCGCCCAGGCGAAGCACGGCGTCTTGGAAAGCCCTGAGATGCGGGCTCTTTCCCCGCTTCTGGAACTACAGGCCCGATGGTCAGCCTTGCCGGATGAGAACGAGCTCTTGATCGAGCGGGTCACGGATCGCGAGGGACATCACCTCTTCGTCTTTCCCTTCGAAGGTCGGCTCGTCCACGAAGGGCTAGCCGCCCTTTTGGCCCATCGTATGGCCCGTCTCGGCCCGATCACCTTCTCCCTCTCCGCCAACGACTACGGCTTCGAACTGCTCTCAGCCATCCCTGCGCCGCTCGACGCCGCGCTCGCGGAAGGCCTTCTTTGTCCGGAAGGAGTAGCCGAGGACATCGAGGCCGCCCTCAACTCCGGTGAGATGGCGAAGCGGCAGTTCCGCGAGATCGCCCGTGTCGCGGGCCTCGTCTTTCCCGGCTTTCCGGGCGCGGGAAAGAACGCGAAGCAGCTCCAGGCCACGAGCGGCCTGTTCTACGACGTGTTCGCCCGCTACGATCCTGATAATCTCCTGCTACGCCAAGCTCGTCGCGAGGTACTTGAGCGGCAGCTTGAGGAAGCACGTCTCGTGGCGACCCTGCGCCGCCTGGAGGCCGCCAAGATACTCCAGACCGCTCCCAAGCGGCCGACGCCGCTCGCTTTCCCCCTGCTCGTGAGCCGCTGGCAGGAGACGGTGAGCAGCGAGAGCCTGAGCGACCGCATCGCCCGGCTGACCGGCGAATTGGAAGATGAAGCGGACGCTTAGCATCGACGTGGCGGGGGAGGCTCTCCAGGTACGGGGCGACCGAACCCTCTTATGGCCTGCGGCCGAGACGCTGTTCGTCGCCGACCTCCACCTTGGAAAGGGTGCCGCGTTCCGCGCCGGGGGCGTGCCGGTGCCCGCCGGCTCGACGGCGGCCACGCTGCAAGCCCTCGGGCAGGCGGTCGAGGAGACGAAGGCTCGACGCGTCGTCGTCCTCGGCGATCTCTGGCACGCCCGGTCAGGCAGGACGACGGAGAACGTCGAGACGCTGAAGGCATGGCGTGAGGCGCAGACCGTCGAGATGCTCCTCGTTCTGGGTAACCACGACCGGGGGGACGGCTGGGAGATCGAAGCGGTCTCGCCAGGGCGGATCGAGGGGCCGTTCGCCCTTCACCACTTTCCGGGCGAAGATCCCAACGGCTACGTGCTCTGCGGCCATCTTCACCCAGGGGTGGACCTTCCTCAGATCGGACGCCTACCCTGTTTCTGGTTCGGCGGGAAGACGGGCATCCTGCCCGCTTTCGGCGAGCTCACCGGAACGGCCCTGGTGCGACCTGCAGGAGGAGACCGGACGATCGTGGTCGCGGAAGGGAAGGTCGCTCAAATCCCTGCCAAGACCTGGGATCGTTCCCAGGCCTCCCGGCGTTGAAGGAAGGGATGAATCGCCGCCACCTGCTTCCCTGGGCCATCAGTGGGGTCTTAGCCTTTGCGCTGATTTCCGCGCTGGGGCAACGCAACGGATCGGGCACGGAAGTTCCCACCGCCCCCGTTCTCCAGCGGCTCCGTGCGCTAGGCGAACTGCATACGGCGCGATTCGAGTACGCGGACGTGGTGGATCACGGCACGTATCAGAAGCCCCAAGGGCTCCTTGCCGCCCTTCCCGGTGCGGACGCGATGGCGCGGGCGACCACGGAGAACAAGGCGCTTTTGGACGTGCGCGGCAGCGTCGAGGCGGGCGTCGATCTGCGCAAGCTTCACGCGGAGCGTACGCCGGCCGGTCTCCGGCTGGTCCTCCCCAATCCGCGCGTCTATCCCGCGCAGGTCGACGCGCGGCTCTTCTCCAGCAAGCGCGGCATGTTCTGGCGCGACGACGCCATCGCCCTTGAGGCGGAAGGCGTCGCCCGTCGGCGCCTGCGGAGCGCGGCGCTTCAGCAGGGCATCCTCGACAGCGCCCGACGCGAGGCGGAGACCCGTGTTCGTGCCCTCGCTGAGACTCTCGGCGGCAAGATCGCTGAGGTCCGCTTCGGCGAAGCCTGAGAGGCGGGAGCCTAAAGCTCTGGAGAACGCGTCGCCCCTTGCCGATCATTAAGGGGCGACGATGAATTTTACGAGGTTTCAGGAGGGGGCGCGCTGGATCGCGCTGGACGCGGTCATCGCTCTGAGCGCCACGGCGGCCTTGGGAGGAAAGACCTTCCTGGCTCCCGTTTTCATCGCGTTGATGGCTCTTAGCGGGCTATACCGGAGCGACCCGCGCTACTACGGCTTTCGTGAAGGCGCGCGGTTTTTCGCGGTCGCGCTAACGACCGTGGTTTTGGTGTCTTCCGACGTCAAGACGGCGAGCCTGCTTCTGAACGCCCTTCTCTTTTTGACGGGAGGAACGCGGGCTCTGACGCGCCGGGCAGGCTACCTGCGCCGCCGATCGGAGGGCGAGCCCGTTCGCACCCTCATGGTTGGGGCAGGCGACGCGGCCGACGTCGTGCTGCGCGAACTGGCCCGGACGGAGCGACCGACGCACCGGATCGTGGGCCTTCTCGATGACGATCCTCGAAAGGCCGGAACGCGGCTTCGGAGCGTTTCCGTCGTTGGGACGACGACCGACGTGGCACGCGAAGCCGCGCGCCTCAAGGCGCAGGAGATCCTGATCGCGATCCCTTCCGCCGACGGCGCCCGCATGCGGGAGATCGTCGACCGATGCCGCGCCACCGACATCCGGGTGCGAACGCTCCCTGGAGTTTGCGATCTCTTGGACGGCACAGCGACCCTGCCGCAGTCGCGCCAGGTGGCGATCGAGGATCTCCTGCGCCGCCGTCCGGCTTCCGTCGACTCCGGTCTCGGCTCGTCCGCGATCGGCGGCAAGACCGTCCTGATCACGGGCGGAGGCGGATCGATCGGCACCGAACTGGCGCGACAGGTCGCCCGATTAAAGCCGAAGCGGCTCATCCTCCTCGGGCGCGGGGAGAACTCTCTCTTCGAGGCGCGCCAAAAGATGGTCCTGGAAGGGCTGCCCGAGCCAGAGCTCGTCGTCGCCGACGTGCGCGACGCGGCGAACATCCGCGCCCTCTTCGCACGACTTCGGCCCGATGTCGTGTTCCACGCCGCCGCGCACAAGCACGTGCCGCTCATGGAGTCCGCTCCGATCGAGGCGTTCCGCAATAACGTCCTCGGCACGCGCAACGTCTTGCGGGCGGCGGTCGAATTCGGTACCGAACGATTCACGCTCGTTTCAACCGACAAGGCGGTTCGTCCCGGCAACGTGATGGGCGCGACCAAGCGATTGGCCGAGCTGCTGACGATCGACGTCGCCCGCCGGCATCGGCTCGCCTACGCGGTGGTCCGCTTCGGCAACGTGCTCAACTCGCGCGGCTCCCTCGTGCCTTCCCTGGTCGCGCAGATGGCGAGCGGCGGCCCGGTGCGGATCACCGACGAACGGATGACGCGCTACTTCATGACGATTCCCGAGGCTGCAGGCCTCATCGTCCATGCGGGCGCCTCCGCCGAGCCGGGCGCGATCTACATCCTCGACATGGGCGACCCTGTCCGTATCGTCGATCTCGCGAACGATCTGATGCGCCTCCACGGTTTCGAACCGAACGTCACGATGCCCGTGGTCGTTACCGGAGCCCGACCGGGCGAGAAACTCCACGAGGAACTCGTGTACGACGCCGAGGAGCTTTGGCCCACCGCCCATCCCAGCATCCGCGCCGCGATGCCTTCGGCAGAAGAGGCGTGGGGCATCGGTCCCATCGTGGACCGCATCGCCGCTCTGGCGGACGCGGGCGACGCGGAGTCCGTCCGGGCCATGATGCTGTGTCCGCCCTCGGTGGTCGTGTCGGTTCCGGTAGGGAAGGCGAAGCGGATCGCCGCCTGATTCGTCCGACTCTCCATCGGACCTTCCGCCCCCCTCCCGGTAAACTCGGCCTCCATGCCGCTTCTGCAAACGCCGCCCTCAGAGGTGTCGATCACATCCCTGAAGACCGTGTTCCAGAAAGCGGGTCAGGTCGTGACGTACGAAGGCGACGTCATCGTGCGCTACGGCGGCACGCGGCTGACCGCCGATCGCGTTGTGGCGCACTACGACGAAAACAAGGGATTCGCGGAGGGTAACGTGACGCTGATCGATCCCGACGGTACCGCCCACGCCGATCGTATCGAGTTCAGTTGGAACCCGGCAAAGCGATACGCGAGGGGCGACAACGTCGAAATACGCGTCCAGGGCGCGATCCTCAAGGCGCGCCGCGCCGACTTCCAGCCTGGCGAGTGGAACCTCTACGACGCCGAGGGAACCTCCTGCCTCCGTCCGAAGCCCGTCTACTACGTCACGAGCGACCATGTGACGGTGATCCCTGGAAAGCAGGCGATCGTCCACGAGCCGCATATCTCCCTGTTCGGCCACTTTATCGCCGAAGCCCCCACTCAGCGGTTTCAGCTCACGCCCGCGATCACGGGCCTCCGCTATCCCGCTCCGGCCTATAAGTTCAATCGCGGCTTCGGTCTAACCTGGGGCGGCAACATCCTTGCCGGTCACAACGGCACGTTCGCTTTCGACGCGCGCACGTTCCAAGGCTCGATTCCCAGCGCGTACGCCCAGTACACGCACTCCTACCTTCCGATTGAGAAGGCCACGGAGATCGTGGCTCCGCGAACGGATTTCGCCGAGAGGTTCGCCTACGGCTATCTCGACTCCGTCCTGGTCGAGTCCCCCAAGACGGAGATCGACTTCCTCAACGCTCGCCGTTTTAGCCTGAGTGGCGGCGGGCAGCTCAACGGCTCCGTGGTCGATCGCGACCGACAGACGCGCTACACCAAGGTCGAGGCGGTGCTGGAACGCGGTCAGCAGGAAGGAGGCTTCGGACTCCTCGGACAGGTTCGGCTCCAAGGGCTTCAGCGCGAGGAGGAGGGCATGGAACCGCGCGTGACGTTTACCGGAGTCGCCGAGCTACCTTCCTACCGGTTAGGGACCGGGCTGAGGACGATCGGCCGCCTCGATGCCTCGACCTTCGCGGGAAGGACGCTGTATGGGTGGGGAAGGGGAATGATCGGTCTGACCTACGCGCCCGCCAAGTGGCTCCGACTCTCGGGCGGCGTGTTCGGCTCGTTCGACGCGGGAACGCCCCAGTTCGAGATCGACCCGCTTTACTCGACCGGCGGCAGTTTGCTCCGTGCCGACGTCGCTTTCGCGGGCTCCCGGCTGTCGTTTCTCTCGAAATACGATGTGCACCGCGGAGCGTACGACAACGAGTTCTCCCTGAATCAGGTGATCGGCTGTGTCGAGGCCTATTACATCTACCGGAGCTATCCCAGCCGTTCGCAAATCGGCTTGACCCTGCGCGTCCAGCCTCTTCTGGACACGATCAGGAAACGGACCGACGCCTACAACGGCGTGAAGCCGGTAGACAAGACGAACGGCCTGGGACCGCCCACCCGCCCCTGATCAAGCGCCCTTACGCGTGCCCGTTCGCGCCGAACGGGCGTAATATAGAAAAGTCTATGTCCTCCGGTCTCGACTCCCGCAAGCAGACGATCCTCCGCGCCGTCGTGGTGGAGTACGTCGCGGCGGCCGAGCCGGTCGGTAGCGAGCAGCTCGTCCAACGCTACGGCCTAGGAGTGAAGAGCGCGACCGTCCGCAACGAGCTGGCGGAGATGAGCGAGCTGGGTTACCTAGAGCAGCCGCACACCTCGGCGGGCCGAATCCCAAGCGACCTCGGATACCGATTCTTCGTGGATCGCCTGTTCGAGGGGAAGGCGATCGAAGGCGCGACGCGTCGGCGTGTGCAAGAGGCGGCAGAAGGGGGTGACGTTCTTGAGGGGCTTTTGCGTGACACCGTTCGTGTTCTCTCGCGGGTTACCCAGCTTCTCGGGGTGGCGACGACCGTGCGCGACCCTCGCGTCACCGTCCGGGCGGCGGTGGTGAGCGCGCTCGGCCCGACCCAGGCCTTGCTCGTCCTCGCCCTTTCGAACGGCCATGTTGAGAACCGGATGATCGAGTGTCCGGGCGGCCTGACCTTGACTGACGTCGGGCAGGTGAACGAGGCGCTCGGTCTCGCCGCGCAGGGTCAGACCTTGCGGAGCCTCTCCCACGTCAAAGGGTTGTCTCTGACCGGGAGCCCTGCGGCGGGCAAGCTGGCGGCGT
This sequence comes from uncultured Fimbriimonas sp., assembly GCA_964516175.1. GTDB lineage: Bacteria > Armatimonadota > Fimbriimonadia > Fimbriimonadales > Fimbriimonadaceae > Fimbriimonas. The sequence goes on from CAZEWR010000044.1 coordinate 28,204, forward strand.
CGCTTTGGAAAGCCATTCTGACCATCGCCAAGGAGGCATCTCGGGGCGTGCTGGTAACCGAGGGTGAAGAGTACATGCTGGCCCAGCCCGAGTTTCAGCGCGATCTCTCCGCCCTCCAGACGCTTCTGAACGACCTGACCGACTCGGACGTGCTGTACGAGGCCATCGCCCCGGGCGAGGAAGCTCGCCCGGTAACCATCGGCAGGGAGAACCGTGCCGCGCCGATGCACCGTCTCTCGGTAATCCGACACAGCTTCTTCGTCGGTGGTACCGAGGCCGGCGTGATCGCCCTTGTGGGTCCAACCCGGATGTCGTACGAGACCGGCCTTCCGCTCGTCGCCTTTACCGCGCGGGCTCTAAGCGAATCCCTTACGCGGTTCCTAGGCCGCTAAAGCTCCAGCCGGTAAGAACGATACGCCCGCGTTACCGAGAACCCCTCGGCTCCGTAGAAGTCGAGGAGGCCCGTCCAGTCGATGATCGTTCGTCGTGCGCCTCGGCGATGGAGTTCCGCCAACGCTTCGTGAAGGAGCCTCGTGCCGAGACCGGCTTTGCGGATCGACTCCGCGATTCCGATCGGCCCCAGCGACCCCCAATTCGGACCGAGGTCGTTCCGCCAGATCGCACCGCCGATGGGCTTTCGGCAGCCTTCGCCTTGCAGAAGGGCGAAGCCGAGACACACTTCACCTTGGAAAAGCCCAAACACCGTCTCCGCACCGTCGGCTTCGACCTTTCCCATCACATCGAATCGCCATCGTCCCGGAAACGCCGTCGCCAGAAAGGCGTCGAGGGCGGGCAGGTCGTCTTGGGCTAGGGCGCGGAAGTCGCAAGAGGACTCGTTGGCGAGCGCGGCGTGGTGGCCCCACGTAGAAAGATCGTTCTCCAGATCGAACGACAAACCGCCGGGAACGAATCCAAATCTTCGTAGGAGGCGGCCCATCCAAGGCACGTCCGTCGGCGCTCCCGGAAGGAAGTGTCCGCTATCCTGCCCGACGATGAGAGCGGCGTAGCCTTCCGCGCGTAGGATGTCGATCGCTCGCCGGATAGGCTCTTCGGAGTTCTCGCTGAAGAGGGAAGCGTGGGCGAGTTTGGAATCCGGACCCGCGTAAAGTTCCGAAGCGCTCCGCTTTATCGCCACGAAGGCGTTCTGCCGCGAGCCCGACGCCTCGGTATGGAGCAGAGGATGTCCGAGAACGTTCAGATCGACGATGGGCGCATCGATCCGGTATCTCGCGGGCGCGGACGCGTTCCAGGCTTTCGCAAGGGCGTCGGCCCCTGGGAGCGGACTCACACCGCCGTCCGGGCGACAAGCTGCCGGAGGTGCTCGGCGTAATGCGAAAGCGCGTCGCGTGTGTTGGTGATCCGGAAGATCATGCCGCCGTCATCCTCCTCCAGGAACCGAGCGAGGCTTTCCGCGCCGAAGAGACGGTCGAAGGCATCGGGCTCTTCCGGATTGAGAAATGCGCCGACGTAAGGCCGAAGTTCGGCATAAGAGGCCACGACAGTTCCGCGATCCGCCTCGAAGGCAGCGTTCAGACGCGCGGTCGGGCCGTACTGGGCGGCGTCGCAAAGGATCTCGACGTAGCGTTCGAAACGGTCGTAGAAGGCGACGAGATCGGCTTGGCGCTCCGCGACGCTCGGACCGGCGGCTTGGCGTCGGCGCAACCGAGCGTCGCCGAGGTTCTTTGCGGCGATCCGCGCCCGATTGGCGACCGACACAAAGCGCCACCGCGCTCCGCCTGCGATTCGATGCCCTTCCGCTCTGCTTCTCATGAGCCTTCTCTGGACTTTTGGACGTAGTTCAGTTTCAGGTCGCGCACCAGCCCTTGCACGCGACGGCGATCCTCATCGTCGAGGCGGCCTTCGACGGTTCCTACGAGAGCGGCGACCACTTCGATAGCGGCCTTCGCCTGCCCAAGATCGGGAGCGATCGTTCCGCTCATTATATCCGGCGTCAGCCCCAGTTTCGACCAAGCGATCGCGTTCCAGAGGTCGAGCATCTGGGCGATGTGTTCGTCGACGTCGAGGGGGGCTTTCTCTTCCATAGTTCTCTTATAGCCTATAGGGGGTGGGTCGCTCTCACACCGACGCGAGAGCCTTCGGATCGGCGTTCAGTTCCTTAGCGGGCGCCCGGTTTCGACCATGTGCCTCATACGGGCCTGAGTCAGGGCTTTCGTCCCCAGTTCGACGGTCTCTAGCCGTTCACGTTCCAGGCACTCCTCGTACGTCGTGGTGCGGGCCACCACCTGCCGGATACGGTGACCGACCGCCACATCGTGATCCGTGAGGCCACCACGCTGGCGGCGATCCGCCAGCCCCCGGTCGATGATCCCGACGAGCGGTCCTTCGACGGGCGGCAGGGACGGTCGGACGAACGGCGGAACCTCTTGGACGAGAGTCTTGGCCGTCGTAAGAAGGCGTTCCGGTAGGTGTTCGGTCACGTCCGTCGGACGAAGGTAGCCTACTTGCCGAGCGAGTTCCGCGTTCGCCGCCACGACGCCTTCGGCGAGGGCCACCGCCACTTCTCCCATCCGCTTCGTGACGCCACCGTGCTGGCCACGCATCAGGGCAAGGGCGCGGGCGGTCGGTAGGATGCCGAGGCGACCTTCGTGGAACCCGATCTCAGCCTCCGCGAGAGCTACGATCCCGGCGCAGGAGAGCGCGAGACCGAGACTCGGGCCGAGGCAACGGCCCTTGATCGCCGCCACGCAGACGTGTCGCTCCAGCGCCTCTCCGAGTTCCTGGAGAGAGGCGAGGTACGTTTCCGCGCCCGACGCGTCGCCTTTCCGAAAGGCCTCGTTCAGAAGGTCGAGGTCTAAGGCAGGGAAGTCGCTCGCCTCCGTCGTCAGTACGAACCGACCGATCGAACGGCCTGAGAACAATCGGAGCAGGGAAGCGACCACGCTGGGCGTGAGTACGGAGGACGTGAGGGCAATCGCCTGGATCCCGTCGTCCAGATCGTGGACGGCGTAGTGGTCCGTGCGGTCGATCACTGGATATTCCTCCATACGGGGACAGATCTCGTCTTGCGGAGTAGTCTCGTACGCGCCGCTGGGAGTCCAATGGCGTGGGCCTTGGTAGTACTGGCGCGCGCCGAGGCCGAGGTCGTCGAGGAGTCCGAACGGCCCCCGCTCCCAGCCAAACCCCCACTCCATGATGCGGTCGAACTCCACCACGGAGACGCCGAGCGAGCCCTGGAGATACTCCGCGTAGCGAAGACACGGCACGAGGAACTCGCGCAGGAACTCCCCCACCTCGTCGCGCACTCCAAGCGCCGCCTTGAGGCGTAGGGCGGTGGGACCGTCCACGTTCTGGCTCAGGCCGCGCAATCCGCTCGGCTGCTGCTGCCGGTAGGCCATCGTCGTGAGGTTGAGCGCGAGCACATCGCGCCCTTCGTGGCGAAAATAGCCGCGCCCCGAGCCGTCTCCCGTCCAGCCTCTCGCCATGAGACCCACCATCGAGCTCGGCAGCGCGAAAAACCGCGCTCCTCGATCGTTCGGCAAGCGGTCTCGGAGGTTCGTCGCGACCTCGCGCAACTCTTCGAGGCCGACGCGGTCGATCGCGGCGAATACCCCGCCGCCCGTGCCTCCGAAGTAGCCGCCGGTGATGGCCTCGACGTCTTCGACGTCGAGGCGGAGTTTTTCCGTGACGTGGACCGCAAGCAGAAGACACCACAGACCATAACGCGCGACGACTCCGCCGGGTCCGTCTGGAACGTGGACCACCTGCCTTGCGACCCGCGCCGCAAGGAATCGCCCGAAATCTCTCGCGAGGGCGGCATCGAGACCGGGACGGACCTCGACGAGCCGGTGCTCGGCCATCGGGAGAGCGAAGTACGCCACGAGGAAGCGGGCTGCGAATCCGTTCGGGGCACCGGCGGTGAGTTCCGCTACCGGCAGGCTGCCGTCGCAGGTGGTCACGATCGCATCGGATCGTATATGAGGAGCGATGCGCGCGTAGAGATTCCGCTTGAGGTCAAGACGGTCGGGGAGCGCCTCAACGATCCAATCCATGTCGTAGAGATCGCCGATGCCATCGTCGAGAGAGATCGAACGCACCTCCCCCGCTCGTTCGGGCACGTAGAGTAGAGGGCGAACGTGCTCGAGACCGGCGACCGACGACGCGGCGGTAACGTCCATCAGCGTTACGGAGAATCCGAGGTTGACGAGGTGGGCGGCGAGCGCGCTACCCGCTTTGCCCGCCCCCACAATGGCCACGCGACGGATGGACATCTCGCTCATATGCGCGCAACCTTACCCCGCCGACGCTTGGGCCCGTCGCACCGAAACGACGCGGAGGTGGTCAGCCGTTGAACGAGTGATAGATGCCGCTTCCGGCAGCGAAGTAGTTTCCGGCATGACCGGGGAACAGATCGATACCCATCATCGACTTGCCCGCGTACAGCAGGTTCGCCAGAACGAAGAGGGCGAAGACCACCCCGAAGGTGCATAGAGCGTCGTCGCCGAGTTCGGACATCATTTCTTTGAGGCGTGACATAAGTACTTCCTGGGTGTTCGACCGGCCCTCGGTGATTTCTCGTTCCACGAATCGCTTCTTTCTCCGCACGGTATCGTTCGCCTATGGCCGATAAGCCGCCCGTTCTCGTGCTTGCGGGGCGCTACCGACCGGGTTACCGCTCGGGTGGGCCCGTGGCGAGTGTGGAGAATCTCGTCCATGCCCTCGGCGATGAATTCGCGTTCCGGGTGCTCGCTCTCGACCACGACCTTGGAGAACCGATCCCCTATCCGCCCGAGACGCTCCGCTCCGAAGCGGTCTACCTGCCCCTCGACGGCGCAGCGAAGGCGATTCGAAGCGAGATCAAGAACGCGAAGAAAGGGTTGATCTACGTTCAAACTCCGTTTGATCCTTTGTGGGGACTGTTGCCGCTCGCCCTCGCTCCGCGAGGGCGGCTTTTGATCGCTCCCCGCGGACAGTTCGCTCCCGGGGCCTTGGCGATCGGGCGGCGCAAAAAGCAGGCCGCTCTCGCGATCATGCGCGCCAGCGATCTGGGACGCCTTGCCTGGTGGCAGGCCACAGCGGAAAGTGACCGGGAGGAGATGGTCGCGACGGCGCCTTGGATCGATCCCCAACGGATCCTCCTCGCCCCGAACCTGCCCTCCGATCCTGGCTTCACGGCCCGGCGAAAGCCACAAGGTCGGCTGAAGGCGATCTACGTTGGACGCATCGATCCAAAGAAGAACCTTCTGACCGCGGTGCGAGCGGCGGTCGCGGCAGACGTCGACCTGGAGGTCGTCGGCCCCGCCGAAGACGTCGCGTACGCGGAGCTTTGCCGAAAGTCCGGAAACGAGCGGGTGACCTTCGCCGGACCGCTGCCACCCGACGAGGTACGCCGAAAACTCGCAGAGGCCGATGTCTTCCTCTTTCCCACCTTGGGCGAGAACTATGGCCATTCGATCGTCGAGGCGATGCTGAGCGGCCTGCCCGCCGTCATCGGCGACACGACCCCCTGGCGCGGCCTCGAAGCCCGAAAAGCGGGCTTCGACCTGCCGCCGGACGACGTCGATGGCTTCACGGGAATCTTGAGGAGGCTTGTCGGAATGCGGGAAGAAGAGTACGTCCGCTGGTCCGAAGGGGCCCGGGCGACCATCGAGGCGCTGATCGAGTGGGAGACCGCCGTCGAGACGTCGCGGCGGATGCTCTGGAAGGCGTTCGAGAACGGCAACTGACTCTGAAGGGCGGGAACTCTCTCCCGCCTTTGCCAAGGCGCTCGCGTTTCCGCGCTTTACGCCTCTTCTCTTTCTAGCGTCTTCGTCTCGTTTCGAAAGGCTCCGCCAAGGCCATCGGACGGAAATCTCCGAATCCACCTGTGTGGATTGCGGGCTAGCGACCGATAAGAGAAGGGACAAGGCATGGCGATGAACGGATTCAGCGGCAAGACTCTTCTTATCACCGGCGGCACCGGCACCTTCGGGACCGCCGTCCTCGATCGCTTCCTGAAACTCCCCGTCGGCCAGATTCGCATCTTCAGCCGCGACGAGAAGAAGCAGGACGACATGCGGCAGATCTACACCGACCCGCGCCTTCGCTTTGTGATCGGCGACGTCCGTCGCCCCGAGAGCCTGAAGGATGCGATGGTCGGGACCGACATCGTCTTCCACGCCGCGGCCCTCAAGCAGGTGCCGAGTTGCGAGTTCTACCCTGGCGAGGCGATTCAGACGAACACCCTCGGTGCGGAGAACGTGATGAGCACCGCCATCGACGCGGGCGTCTCGCGTCTAGTGGTCCTCAGCACGGACAAGGCCGCCTATCCGATCAACGCGATGGGCATGAGCAAGGCCTTGATGGAGAAGATCATGGTCGCCAAGTCGCGGGTCGCCGCCGAGCGCGGCACCGTCCTCTGCGGCACCCGCTACGGCAACGTGATGGCCTCGCGCGGCTCCGTCATCCCCCTCTTCGCCAAGCAGATCAAGAACGGCGAGCCGCTCACCGTCACCGACCCGAACATGACCCGGTTCCTGATGTCCATCGAGGACGCGATCGAACTCGTCGTCTTCGCCTTCGAGCACGCTAACCCCGGCGATATGTTCGTCCAGAAGGCCCCCGCCGCCGAGATCGGCACGATGGCCGAGGCCATGGTGAAGCTGTACGGCGGCGATAACGAGATCCGCACCATCGGCACCCGCCATGGCGAGAAGCTCTACGAGACCCTCCTCACCCGCGAGGAGATGGCCCGCGCCGAGGATATGGGCGACTACTACCGCGTCTACGCCGACGACCGCGAGTTGAACTACAAGGCCTACTTCACGGAAGGGAAGCGGCTCCTCTCCATCATCGAGGACTACCACTCTCACAATACCCAGCGGCTGAACCTCGACCAGACCATGGATCTGCTGGGAAGTCTTCCCTTCATCCAGCGCGATCTCGCCGAGTGGTCGCCCTCCGTCTCCGAAGACCTTCTGAAGGCGGTCGCCTAAGATGCCTCTCGTAACCAACGGAACGACCGGACGTCACCGCCCCGATCTCGAGGAAGGAAAAGGGAGGTTCGCGTGCGCGTCCTCCTGCTAAGCCAGTTCTTCGATCCCGAACCCACCCTCAAGGGGCTCGCCTACGCGAAGGCCTTGCGCGAGCAGGGCCACGACGTGCAGGTCCTCACCGGCTTTCCGAACTACCCAGGTGGCCGGATCGAGCCCGGCTATCGGGTCGTGCCCTACATGAAGGAGGTTATGGAGGGGATCACCGTCCATCGCGTGGCCCTTTACCCCTCGCACGACCGTTCGGCCCCGCGCCGGGTGGCGAACTACGTCAGCTTCGCCCTCATGGCCTGTCTCGTCGGCCCCTTCGTGACCGGACGGTTGGACGCGATGGTCGTCCACCACCCGCCGCTCACGATCGACTGGCCCGCCCGCCTGCTCCGTTTCCTAAAGCGCGCGCCCTACTCGTACGAGGTCCACGACCTCTGGCCCGATACCCTGGGCTCGACGGGAATGCTCTCGAACCCGCGCGTTCTGAAGCTCATCGGGCGCTGGGCCCAGAGCGCCTACCGCGCGGCCGACCACGTCGTCGCGACCTCTCACGGCTTCCGTCGTCGGCTGATCGAGGAGGGCGTCTCCGAGGATCGGATCACCGTCCTCCATAACTGGGCCGAGGAAGGCCGTTTTCAGGTCGCCCCTTTGAAGGGGGAGGGCGGACTGGGAATTCAGGGCAACCCTGATCTCGCCCAGGAACTCGGTCTCGCCGAGAAGTTTACGGTCATGTTCGCGGGCAATATGGGCCTCGCGCAGGCCCTTGATCCGGTACTCGACGCGGCGAAGCGTCTGCCGGACGTCCAGTTTGCCATGGTGGGCAGCGGCGTTGAGCGCGATCGTCTAGTCGCGCGAGCCGAGGCGGAAGGAATCGCCAACCTCACCTTCGTCCCCCGTCAGCCGATGGAGCGCATGGGGGCGATCCTGCATCTCGCGGACGCCCTCCTGATCCATCTGCGGGACGATCCTCTCTTCGCGATCACCGTCCCCGGCAAGACCCAGACCTACCTGGCCGCCGGCGTGCCGACGATCTGCGCGGTGCGCGGCGACGCGTCGGACCTCGTCCGGGCGAGCGGCGGCGGCATCGCGGCGGAGCCGGAGAACGTCGACTCCCTCGTCGCGGCGATCGAGAAGATCCGGGCGATGAGCCCGGCCGACCGCCGGGTGATGGGCTCGAAAGGTCAAGCCTTCTACGAGCGCGAGCTTTCGATGGCGGCGGGCGTTCCGGTCGTCGACGGCATCCTTCGCTCGATGCCGAAGCGCGGCACGTTCTACGCTCGCCACGGCAAGCGCGCCTTCGACTTCGTGGCCTCCCTGTTCCTGATCGCCCTTTTGAGCCCGGCGATGCTCGCGCTGGCGATTCTCGTCCACTCGCGCCTCGGCTCGCCCGTGATCTTCCGCCAGCGCCGTCCCGGCCTCTTCGGTCGGACGTTCGGGATGACCAAGTTCCGCTCGATGACCGATGCCGTCGGCCCCGACGGCGAGTCGCTTCCCGACGACCAGCGGCTCACTCCGTTCGGCGCGAAGCTCCGGGCGATGAGCCTCGACGAACTGCCCGAGCTGTTCAACGTCCTCAAGGGCGAGATGAGCCTCGTCGGCCCTCGCCCTCTGCTGGAGCGCTACACCCCCTGGTACACCGTTGAGGAGCGCCGCCGCCTGCACGTTCGTCCCGGCATCACCGGCCTCGCCCAGGTCCACGGTCGCAACGACCTTCCCTGGGACGAGCGCCTCGCCTACGACGTGCGCTACGTCGAGACGATGAGTTTCGGCGGCGACCTGAAGATCCTCTTCAAAACCTTCGACAAGGTCCTTCGCCGCGACGGCGTCCAGGTCGTCCCCGGCCGCACGATGCTCGACCTCGACGCCGAACGCCGAGCCCAAGTTGCCTAGTCTGGATCCGTCTCTGCCCGCTCAGGGCAGAGAGGCCGGGCTGGGAGGTCCTGCTCGCCACGCGACTCCCGACGACGCTCCGTGCGTCCACGCCCTCCTGACCGAGGCGTTCGCAAACGACCTTCTCCCCTTCACGATCTATCGCGCTCCCCAGTCGGTCGCCCGCCTCGCCGCCCTCGCGGCGGAAGGGGCGATTCGGGTGGTCGGCGACCTGGAGGGCGTTGCGATCGCCGCCGGCGATCACTTGGCCTACCTCGCCGTGGCCCAGGCGTCGCGCGGAAAGGGGCTGGGTCGCCTCCTGATCGAAGAGTTCCATACCGGTCGGGACGCGGCCACGCTCGACGTGCACGCCGACAATCCCGCCCGTCGGCTCTACGAACGCCTGGGTTACCGTCCCGAAAAAGAGTCTTTCGGCGTTCGAATCCCCCTCCAAACTATGGATGAACCGCCCGAAACATGGAAGGTGGCGCTTTGCGACGAGATGCGGGATGGCTTCGCCGCCATCGACCACGAAGGGATGCGGATCGGCCTGCTCGACAGGACCGCCCTGCGTCTTCTCGATCTCGGTGGACGCACGTTCGAAGCGGGCTTCGAGGCCTTGGCGAGGATCGGCTTCGCCGGACGCCGGGAATTGATCCTGACCGGGCTGGACGAGGCGCCAAGAGGTTACGAAACGATCCAGGTTGTCCGCAGCCTACGCATGAGGAGAAACGGATGAGAGTCTATGACGCGGGTCGAAGGGAAGAGAAGGCGGCCTGGTTACAGGCTTGGAACGCGTGGAGCGGTCGCGAACCCCACGCGCACCCCGCCTATGCCGAGGCGTTTCTGAGGCCGGGCGAACGCGCGCTTTGCGCCGTGGGTGGGGGCGTTCTAATGCCGATGGTCGCCCGACCGCTTGAGGGTGGACGTTGCGATCTCGTCACCCCCTATGGCTACGGCGGTCCGTTCCAGACGGAAGCGGGCGATGCCGAGCGGTTCTGGGACGCCTTCGAGGGCTGGGCGAGGGAGAACGGCACCGTCAGCCTCTTCGCGCGCCTTCCCCTGACCCAAGCCCCCGCCTTCCGAGGGGAGACGATCGACCTCATGCCGAACATCGTCGTCGACCTCGCCCGCGACGACGAAGCGCGCTGGATGGACTACGACGGCAAGGTCCGGCGCAACGTGAAAAAGGCCTGGAGCATGGGGATCAGCGTCGAGGAGGACCCACGCGGCGATCGTCTCGACGACTTCATGCGGATCTACGCCCTGACCATGGACCGGCGCGGCGCGGAGGACGGCTACCGCTTCGACGCGGCGTTCTACCGCCGCCTCCTGAGCGAGATGCCCGAGGGCGCGACCTTCTTCCACGCTCTCAAAGAGGGACGGGTCGTCTCCTCCGAGTTCGTCCTCTACGGCCCGGCGAACGCCTACTTCTTCCTCGGCGGCACCGATGCGGACGCCTACGCCGACCGCCCGAACGACCTCCTCAAGCACACCATCATAGAGACCCTCGCCGCGCGCGGCCTGAAACGGTACGTGCTCGGCGGCGGCTACGGCACGGACGACGGCATCCTGCGCTACAAGCGCGCCTTCGCCCCGAACGGCATCGAGACCTACCGCGTCGGTCGCCGGACCTTCGACGCGCAGGCTTCGGACGTTCTCGTCGAGATGCGCCGCGCCCAGGAGGCGGGTTGGAGTCCTCGCGCGGGGTTCTTTCCGGCCTACCGTGCTCCTCGTGAGGCGGTGGCCGCGTGATCGCCGCCCCGTGGCCGTTCTACGACGTCGATGAGCGGGAGGCCGCGATGCGCCCTCTGGAGATCGGCAAGACGAACTATTGGACGGGCTGCGAAGGCCGTCATTTCGAGGAGGAATACGCGGAGTATTTCCGAACCCGCCACGCGGTCGCCCTCGCCAACGGCACCCTCGCCTTGGAACTCGCTTTCGAGGCCCTCGGCCTCCAACCCGGCGACGACGTGATCGTCACGCCCCGCACCTTCCTCGCCAGCGCGAGCGCGGCGGTGGCGCGCGGTTTGCGGCCCGTCTTCGCGGACGTCGATCTCGACAGCGGCAACGCCACCGCCGAGACGATCGCCCGCGCTCTCACTCCGAAGACGAAGGCGGTCGTCTGCGTCCACCTCGCGGGTTGGCCTTGCGACATGCCCGCGATCATGGATCTCGCCCAGAGCGAGGGTCTTAAGGTCGTCGAGGACTGCGCCCAGTCGCACGGCGCGACGATCGACGGGCGGTTCGCGGGTTCGTTTGGACACGCGAGCGCATGGTCGTTCTGTCAGGACAAGATCATGTCGTCCGGCGGTGAGGGCGGAATGCTCACGACCGACGACGACGCGGTGTGGCGCCGCGCTTGGGCCTACAAGGATCACGGCAAGTCGTTCGAGGCGGTCCACGCCAAGGACCATGCGCCCGGCTTCCGCTGGCTCCACGACTCGTTCGGTACCAACTGGCGTCTGACCGAAAGCCAATCCGCCATCGGTCGGGTCCAGCTTCGTAAGCTCCATGCTTGGGTCTCGACCCGACGCGATCACGCCCACCGGCTGATCGAGGCGATGCGTCCGTACTCGGCGGTGCGCGTTCCTATCCCTCGGGAGGGCGTCGAGCACGCCTATTACCGACTCTACGCTTACGTACGCCCCGAGAACCTGAACGAAGGTTGGAGCCGCGATCGGATCATGGCCGAACTCAACGCGACGGGCGTGCCCTGCTTCGTCGGCTCGTGTCCGGAGATCTACCGCGAACGCGCCTTCGAAGCGCGCGGCTGGCGCCAGGAAAGGCTTCCCGTCGCCTGCGAGCTGGGTGAGACCTCGCTCTGCTTCCTCGTCCACCCGACGTATACGACGGAGCAGATCGACGAGATCGGACGTCGCGTCGCGACCGTCCTTTCTAACGCCTCACGCTCGCGAACTCGAAGAGTTGGACGGCGGCTTGACACCTCGCTGAGAACGTCCCGCTCTAGAGATCTCTGCCCCTCGAACGCATAGGTCCCGAGCGAACGGAAGAGGGGAGGTGAGTAACCTCCCCTAGCTGTACTGCAGATCGCCGGGGTTCCGCCCTTTGAGGGAGCCGAACTCCTTGGCGTAGGTGTAGGTGACCTCAAGGCCGAAAAAGAAGATCTGCGACGTGTAGTAGATCCAGAGAAGCAGAACGACCAGCGAGCCCGCCGCTCCGTATGCCGCCGATACGTTGGCGTAGGCGAAGTACGCGGAGAAGATCAGCTTGCTGAGGGCGATGCCCGCCGCCGCGATCGCCGCCCCGGGCCACACATCGCGCCACGCGACGCGTCCCTTCGGGCTTCCATGGTAGGCGACCGCGAGGGCGCCGGTGAAGAACAGGGCCGACGCGATGAGGCTGACCAAGGGCCAGCCGTTGAAGCCCGGTGTGTGGCGAGTCAGCCAACTCAGCCACGAATCCAAGGCGAGCCAAGCGATCATGAGCGCGCCGAAGACCGCGACCGCCACGAACGCGAGCAGGCGCGTGACCACGATGTTGCGGATCGCCGATCCCGTAGCCTTGATGCCCCAGACCGTGTTGACCGTGTCCTGAAGCTGGAGGAACAGGTTGCTCGCGCTGAAGAAGGTGACCAAAAACGAGATGATCGTCGCGACCGTGCCGGTGCCCGGCTTCTGGGTCTTTTGAATCAGCTCTTTGATGAGGTCGCCCACCTCCTTGCTGCCCGCGAACTGCTGGATCTGTGTGATCATCCGCTCCTGGACCGTCTGGTCGCGCAGAACGTTGGAGGCGATCGTGACCGCCAGCACCAGCACGGGCGCGAGTGAAAGGACGGCGTAGAAACTGAACGCGGCCGCGAGACGGGGGACGTTATCCTCCCCCCAGTTGACGAAGGTCTTCATCAACAGCGTCTTGGCCGTCTGGAGGCGATTCATAAGATCGCCCATGCGGACGGTTTCGGACGGAGAAGGGTTCCCCTGACATGGGAGACGAGGCGGAGGGGTAGGCCGTAGTACGCAGGGTCAGCATGAGCCGCGCTCCCGTCCTTCTCCCGACCGATCGCGGCCTCTACTGCCCCGAAGGCGACTTCCACATCGACCCGTGGCGACCCGTCGAGCGTGCCGTGATCACCCACGCCCACAGCGACCACGCCCGCTGGGGAATGGGCCGCTATCTTGGGTCCAAAGAGGGCGAAGGCGTCCTGCGGCGGCGCGTCGGTTGGGACGCGAAGATCGACACCCTGGAGTACGGGGAGTCGGTCAGGATAAACGGGGCGAAGGTCTCTCTCCATCCGGCGGGTCACATTCTCGGCTCCGCGCAGGTCCGGGTCGAGGTCGATGGCGAGGTCGCGGTGGTCTCGGGCGACTACAAGACGGAGCCCGATCCGACCTGCACCCCCTTCGAGCCGGTGCCTTGCCACCTCTTCGTCACGGAGTCCACGTTCGGGTTGCCCATCTACCATTGGCCTTCGCCCGAAAGCCTGAAAGCGGAGATGAATGAGTGGTGGCGCGCGAACCAGGCGGCGGGCCGCGCCTCGATCCTCCTTGGATACGCGCTCGGCAAGTCCCAGCGCGCCCTCGCCGCCCTCGACCCGTCCATCGGCCCGATCGTCCTCCACGGCGCGCTGGTCGGACTGACCCAGGATTACCGCGATGCGGGCATCGCCCTTCCCGACACGCTTAAGGTCTCCGACATGGAAAAGGGCTACGATTGGTCGCAGGCGGTGATTCTCGCGCCGCCGAGCGCCCATGGCACGACCTGGACGCGCAAGTTCGGCGATCACTCCGCCGCCTTCCTCTCTGGCTGGATGGCGATCCGGGGAGCCCGCCGTCGCCGCGCGGTCGACCGCGGCTTTGTGATGAGCGACCACGTCGACTGGCCCTCCTTGCTCGGCGCGATCGGGGCGACGGGAGCCGAGCGGGTCTGGGTCACCCACGGCTACGTCAACGTCGTGGTGCGCTACCTGCGGGAGCAAGGACTCGACGCGGAGGTTCTCGTCGGCCACTTCGAACTCGAAGACGCCGACGCGGAGATGGCGGAGGAGGGCGAATGATCGTCGAGCTCCGTTCGTCCGCCGACCCTCGGTTCCCCCTCTTGCTCGATCTGGCCCATCGTCTCTTCAAGTCCGACGTCCTTGAGCCCGACGCGTTTCTTCGCGAAGAGCTCGACCGGCGACCGGAGGTGATTCGTTACCTCGTCTGGGAAGAGGATGGCGTCCGCGGTTTCTGCCGCACGGCCCGGCTCTCGGTCGGGACGCTGGTCGTCCACCTCGGAGCCGATCCCGCATGGCAGGGAAGGGGCGTCGGCTCCCGTCTGCTGGATGCGGCGCGTGAGGCGAGCGACGGTCTGCCGATCTTCGCGGAGGTCGAGGAAGGCCCGTCGTACGCGTGGTGGCTCGCAAGAGGAGCGAAGGTGGTCGAGTCCGCTTACGCGCAGCCGTCCCTTAGACCGGAGACCCCGCCCGTCCCGATGACCCTTATGGCGCTTGGCGAAGTCGAAAACCCCCAAGCGGGCGTGCACGCGATCTACCGCGAGTTCTACGGCCGCGCAGAGGACGATCCGCTTCTCCTGCGTATCCTTGCGGAGGTGGCCGCTTGAAAGCCTTCGCCGCTCTCTACGCCGAGTTGGACGAGACGACGAAAACGTTGGGAAAAGTCGCTGCGATGGCTCGCTACTTCGCCGTCGCGCCTCCCGAGGACGCCGCCTGGGCCGTTCACTTCCTTACCGGACGTCGCCCCAAGCGACTCGTCTCCTCGCCCAAGCTCCACGCTTGGGCGGCGGAACTCGCCGGGTTGCCGATGTGGCTGTTCGGGGAGTGCTACGACGCGGTGGGGGACCTTGCGGAGACGATCGCCAACGTCGTCCCCGAGGGCCAAGGCTCCGATCTCGGTCTCGCCTACTGGGTGACCGAGCGTCTGCTTCCGCTCGGCGGCCTCGAGGAGGCGGAGCAGAAGGCGGCCCTCCTCTCCTGCTGGGCTGAGATGACCCGCAAGGAGACGTTCGTCTGGAACAAGCTGATCACCGGCTCCTTCCGCGTCGGCGTCTCCAGCGAGCTGGTCACCCGCGCTCTCAGCGAGGCGAGCGGCGTCGCCGCTCCCGCCATCGCCCACCGCCTGATGGGCGACTGGAACCCGACGCCCGAGTTCTACCGGGGCCTTTTCGCGGAAGAATCGCCCGAAACCGACCTCAGCCGCCCCTACCCCTTCTGCCTCGCCCATCCTCTGGAAAACGGCCCCGAACCGCTCGGCGATCCGGCGGAATGGCACATCGAGTGGAAGTGGGACGGTATTCGCGCCCAGGTGATCCGCCGGGACGGAAGGTCCTTCGTCTGGTCGCGCGGCGAGGAACTGATCACCGACCGCTTCCCAGAGATCCTGGGTATCGCGGAAGCCCTTCCGAACGGAACCGTCCTCGACGGCGAGATCCTCGCCTGGATGGACGGCAAGCCGCTCAAGTTTATGGAGCTTCAGAAGCGGATCGGGCGCAAGATCCTCTCCAAAAAGATCCTCCAGGAGGTGCCCGTCGTGCTCGTCGCTTTCGACCTCTTGGAGATCGAGGGCGAAGACCTGCGGGACCGGCCGCTCCGAGAGCGGCGGGCCCGGCTCGAAGCCCTCGTCGAGCACGTCAACCGGACGGAGACGAACGGGTTCGACGAGCTTCTCGGCCTCCCGACGCGCCGTGCCGACGTCACGGCGGTCGACACCCGTCTCGCCCGCGAGGCGGTCGGCGAGCACGGCATCGTTCTTTCCGAGTCGCGTCTCCTTCTCGCGTCGCGCCTCGAGGTCCCTAACTGGGATTCGCTCGCCCGCCAGCGGGAGGACGCCCGCGCGCTGAACGTCGAAGGATTCATGATCAAGCGGCTCGACTCCGCCTATCAGGTGGGACGCCGCAAGGGTCATTGGTGGAAATGGAAGGTCGACCCCCTCACTGTGGACGCCGTCCTCGTCTACGCCCAGCGGGGAAGCGGCAAGCGCGCCTCCCTCTACAGCGACTATACGTTCGCGGTCTGGGACGACGAGGGCAAGCTGGTTCCTTTCGCCAAGGCCTACAGCGGCCTCACCGACGTCGAACTCGCCAAGGTCGATCGCTGGATTCGCGCTCACACGAAGGAGAAGTTCGGTCCGGTTCGGACCGTCGAACCCGAACTCGTGATGGAGCTCGCCTTCGAGGGTATCCAGCTCTCCTCGCGCCACAAGTCGGGCATCGCGGTGCGTTTTCCTCGCATCCTGCGCTGGCGACACGACAAGAAGCCCCCTGACGCCGACTCGCTCGCGAGCGTCAAAGAGCTTCTGGAATCGACGTAAGGGGACCGAACCGGAATCGGCGGTCCCAGTCAGATCTCGCCGGGTCGCATACCGGGGATCAGTTCGACCGTTACCATCCTCTCCCGAAGGTCGACTTTCTTCACGAAATGCTCGACGAGCGGGACCATGATCTCGCCGACGACGAGGATCTCGTGAGCCGGATTCGGAAGGACCTGATCGATCGTGCCCAAGGGTTCACCCTGGACGGTCTGGACGGCCAGCCCGAGCAGGTCGGCCACGAGAAACTCGTTCTTGCCGGTTCGGGGCTTCTCGACGGCCTCCAGGTACTTGAACTGGATCGCCTCGACGGCTTCGATCGTGTCGATTCCCTTGAATTTCACGAGGGGACGTCCCTTGTGGATTGAGACGGTGTCGATCTCGAGCCATTCCTCGCCCATGCGCAGGCGCGTTCCTTTCCGGAAGCGTTCCGTGGCGAAATCGGTGAGTGGCTGGATCTTAACCTGCCCCTTGAGACCGAACGCGCCGGCGATCTGGCCGACGCGAACGGTGCGCTCTCCCTTCGGAGAATCCGGCAAGGCTATTCGGTGACGACCTTGACGTACGCCTTTTCGCGCGACTTGGACGCGACGGCGCTGACGACGCAACGAATGTTGGAGATCACTTGGCCGCGCTTGCCGATCACCTTACCGACGTCCTCCGGATCGACGCGAACGTAGAACGTGCGCGCCCCGGCCTCCGTCTCCTCTTCGATCTCGAGCTGCTCCGGATGCTCGACGACGGAGCGGATCAGCGTCTCGACGAGCGGCCGGTAGTCCATGCTTAGGCGGTCTCCGCGTCCGCGTCGACGGCGGAAGCGACGGACGTGGCGGCGGTCGTCTTATCGAGGAAGCCGTACGCCTTGCGCTGGTTCGGTCGCTCCTGGAGGAACTTCTCCAGCGCGCCCGTCTTGTTCAGGAGGTAGGCGGTCGTCTCGGAGGGCTGGGCGCCGTTGCGGAGCCAGTGGAGAGCGCGCTCCTCATTGATCTCGAGCTGCTTGGGCTGCTTGGTCGGGTCGTAGGTGCCGAGCGTCTCGACGAAGGCCCCGTTGCGGCCGGCGCTGCTCTCAGCGACGACGACGCGGTAGAAAGGGCGAGCCTTCGTGCCGATTCTCCGGAGTCGAATCTTAACCATCTAGCGGGCAAGGGTACCCGATCCGATCCTCGACGGTCAAACGTCGCCGCCGCTCTTCGAGGTCGCGCCCGGCGGATAGACCGCCCGGAATATATAGCGTCTGCGAAAACCGTATTTCTACTAGCGTCCGGTCGACGGCTGGCCCTGATAATCTTCGGGGGCTGTGAGCCTTCGCCACTTCCTTCGCGAGCGAGCCGACGATGCGCTCGCGGTCGCTACAGGACTGTTCTTCCTTGTCGCCGGCGCGAACGTTCTCTACGCGATCAAAACGATCGGGGGCATCGATCTGTTCCCGGAACATGCAGGCTCCGCCTTCTCGGCAGGACGCGCCGCCTGCGACGCGCTCGGACACTGACCCAAGCGCGGACGACCTCGCCTGAAATCGCCTCACCTCGTCTCCTCCAAGGCGCTTTTACCAGCTTAGATTGCCGGAGATCGAGCCCGAAGCCACGCAATTTCGGGAGGCTGAAGAGACGGAAAGTCAAGGAACGAGGCTAGCCATGGACCACGGAACCGACGAAACCGCCTTTGAAGCCGAGGCTACCTTTGAAGAGCCTATCCTTGAACTCGAGGGAGGCCATCCCCTGGCGAGCATCGTGCTCCAGATCGAGATCATGGGCGTCCTCGGAAGATGGTGGCGCTAGAGACCGAAGGCGTTTCTCGAACTGGGGCTAACGAGAACGCCCATCGCGTCCGATAAAGAAGTCATCGGCTCGGGACCGCGCACTGCGGGCTCGTCCAAACGGCCGCCCCGACCTTGCCCAGGCGGTGGCGGCCTTCTTCACGTCTTCGGCGACGTCCGGCGACTCGTGCATAAACCTTCGGCCGGAAAGACGGCGCGCTCTAAGAGGGCAAAAAAGAGCCGCCCCACGTCTCATGGAAGCGGCCCAAGCGGAGGCGACTACAGCCTCCGCGTTTCCGGAGGTCGTCGACTCTTCCCACGCGAGCGCGGCGGCCGTCTTCCCGGACCCGGTAGCGGACATTGTCGGTAGGAGAGCGTCCGCACCTCCCGTTACACTTACGTCGACAGGGTGGGGCGAAATTCTGGGCGTCTTTTCCCACGGCGGAGACGGGGGCTCCACGCTCCATGCGATCGGGTTGTCGGATCTTGATCTCCAGGGCTCGAAGACCGAGAGAGGGGAAGTGTGCCGATCTTGACAAAGAAGACCGCCTCCCGCGATCTTGCGGGGCTTTGTCGAGGTGCGCGCATGGTACTTCTCGCGATGTGAACAGGTTTTTCGGTAGCTACATCGACTCCATCTTCAGCCTCATCTTCGGTGGCTGGTAGGAGTTCCGGAGCGCGACCTGAAGGCGCCCTTCGATCCCCCTCTTTCTTCCTCTTCCGGTGCTCTGTCTCCGGGCAAAGCCCTAAGACGAAAAGGAGGCCCGGTCCTTCTAGCGAGACGCGGGCCGAATCGTGATGGGTATCCCACTCTATCGATGGGCTTAATCTATGGACGGCTGAAGATGATCACAGGAAGATGAACTCTCGTTCACCTTCCGCGCGAAAGGACCTTCCTTCCTTGCGTCGTCCTCGCCAGCCTATTCGCGGTCGATCTCGGCGATGCGCGCCCGGATCTCTTCGGCGGTCAGGCCCTTCAGCGCCTCCTCCTGCTTGTTCTCCAGGGCTCCCAGCAGGCGCTCCCGCTCGGCCTTCCGCTCGGTCTTGGCCTTCGCGGCCTCCTGCTCCTGGAGGCGCACGGCGATGACGTGCTTCACGATCTCCATCTGAAGCTCCAGAAGGGCTTTGGCCGGGTTGGGCTTGGTCGAGACGAAGCTTTCCTCGCCCGCCGCCTTGAGCTGGGCGTTGGCTTCCCTCGCGACCGAGTCGATGTCGAAGCCGGTTTTTGACGTGAGCGGAAGGTCCCACAGGTCCTCGACCGAGAGAAGGCCCCGGATGGAGACGAAGCGGAGCTTGGCGCGGGACGCGCGCTCGAAGATGCTGATTTCGTTGCTCATGGTTTCCTTGCGGGTTCAGAACTTGACGTTGTAGAGGCGGGCGCCGCGATCCGTGCGGACGGTGAGCGTTACCGAGTCGCCGCGCGTGGACGAGAAGCCCAGGCCGCTGAGCTGGCTATCGGCGGGCTGACACTTGGTCTCGTCGCCGAGCACCTCGAACACCTTGCGGTGCCGCTCCAGGGCGGGGTTCAGGAACTCGTTGTAGAGACCGCGCATCGGTTCCTCGACCCGGCAGTTCTCCAGCATGAAGAAGACGTGCTGGTTGCCCACCGCGTGGTCGTTCCAGAAGTTCGGGCTGTACATCACGGTTTGCACCTTTGCCGTGGTCTCGGTCCGGAGCCCCCACTTCTCTTGAGGGATGCCGGCCCCGACGATGGCCTTGTCGTACTTCGCCTCGACGATCATGCCGTTCCTCACCGTAAAGAGGCCGACCTCTACGTTGCCCGTCACCCCTTTCGGGTAGGAAACCTGGCTCACCCCGTTCAGCGCGGCGATCTCGATGGAGAAGCCGACGTCGGCGGTCTCCCGACGGCAGTACTGGTTGACGTAGACGCGGTAGGCGCCGTCCTGAGGGGCGACGAAGCTCACGTTCTCGACCGGATGGCGCGTGGTCCCGCGTCCGGCGTTCATGTCCACGTCGAGCTTTCCGCTCTTGTTGCCGTAGAAGACGTGGTTGCCGCTTGGCTCGACGACGTGGATATCCAGATCGTCGTGGTTGGACCAAGCGAGGCTGAACCGCACTTTGGCGTCCACGTTGCCGCCTGCCGCCTTGACCTTCTCGCGGATCGAGTCCGTGATGTTGCCGTCGTAAGACCAAGCGAAGTCGTTCGGCCAGCGAAACAGCTCCCCCGTGTCGGGGTTTACCGGCGCCGTCAGCGTCACGAAGTTCGTCAGGTGAGCGTTGCGGACGTGAAGCTCCATCGATTGCGCGTCGGGCAGGACCTCGGCCATGAAGTAGTCGATGCCGACGTCGACCGCCTTGCCCTCCGTGGGGCGCGACGTGGCCTGAGCCATCAGAAGCCCCTCGATCCCGCCCTTCATCTGCGGCCTGACGGCGCGGTCGACCCACAGGACGTTGTTCACGCTCACGTCGCCGATATGGGCGAGACGGCGGTGGAGCGCGGGCTCCAGACCAAGATCCTCGATCGTCTTCATCGCATCCTGCACCATGCGCGGCGTGATGAGAGCCGTCGTCCGCTTGTAGTTCGTCGGCGCCACCTTCGACTCGAACGACCGCACCGCCGCGTC
>CAZEWR010000045.1:0-13342 GCA_964516175.1 uncultured Fimbriimonas sp.
AGCCGAGTTCCGCGAGATCGCCGTCGACTCCGTGGAAGAGTTGGCCCTCGGTCTCGGGATCAGCGCGCTCCTTCTGCTTCTGACCGGTCGGCTGAGCGAGGGCGACGACCTTCCGGCCCTCACTGGCAAGGTCGCGGTGTGCGGCATGATGTCGGCCATCGGCGTTTCCGTGGGTACCGCGCAGCTCGGCGTGGAGAATCCCAAGAAGGACGATGAGAATCGAGAGCCGAGGATCATCGAGCAGCTTGCCCTCGGCCTCTGCGGCGCGACGCTGATCGCGGGCAACGTCGCGCCCACGGAGGAGATCCAGCGGATCGCCTTCGAGACGACGCCCACCATGCTCTTGGGTCTCGTCTTCCTCTCGCTCGTCCTCACCGCCGTGATCGCGGGCGTAGCCGACTTTCGGGGCGGACGTCCTTGGGGCGCACGGATCGCGGTCCCCGATCCTCTCTTCGCCGCCGTCGCGACGAACGCACTGGGACTCGCGACGGCGCTCGCGCTCCTTGCCTTCTTCGACGATCTCGCGGGCAACGCGGTCAGCGTCAACGTCGCCCAGGCGGTCGTCCTCGGCGTTCCCGCCTCGCTCGGGGCCTCGGCCGGTAGGCTTCTGCTCCAGGCATGAGGAAGAACCCTTTGGAATGGTCCGTGTTCGGGTTAGGCCTCGTCCTGCTCGTCGTCCTCGTCGGCTACCTCGGTCGGCTAGCGGCGACCTCGGGAAAGGAGGAAGCGACGTTCCGGGTGCGCCTCGGAACGCCGACGCCGGTCGAAGGTGGCTATCGGACTCGCGTGACGGTCCAGAACGAAAGCGGTCCCACGACGCGGGCAGTGAAGGTCCAGGTTGAGGACGCCGAGCTGGATCTCGACTACGTTCCGCGCCATTCGACGCGCGAGGGGTTCGTCCTAACCGAAAAGCCGCCCAAGACGGGTCGCGTCTCGTCTTGGCAGGCGCCCTGAGCGGCATGCGACGTTAGAGGGCGTCCCGACCGGCACTTCTAGTCTGGAGGAAAAAGACCGCGCCTCCAGAGAGAACTTCGCTGATATTAGTAGTTCGTGGCTATAATGCGCCTACGATGAAACGCCGGGGTTTCACCCTTATCGAGCTTCTCGTCGTGATCGCCATCGTCGCGATCCTCGCCGCCATCCTGTTCCCGGTGTTCGCCCAGGCCAAGGCGACGCCGACGACGCGACGCCCTCGGCCTACGGCGTGGGCGACAAGACGGTCGACATCTACCAGACCTTCCAGCCCTAGCTGAAGGACATGGACGTGTTCTTCTGCCCTGAGTGGGACAAGCATTCTAAGGTCGCGCCCACCTGCGACAACACGGACACGATCCCCGGAGCCTACGTCCCAAGCGGCACGAACGCCGACCGGCGCCTCGGCTACGGCTATAACTGGGGCTTCGGCGTCTGGGCGGGTGGCACCCTCGTCGGCTCGCTCGTGAAGAACGCGGACGGTTCGAGCGACCAGCCTAGCGTGAGCGCGACCGCCGCCGAGAATCCGGCGGGTCTCGCCGCTTTCGGCGATCCCTACAACAGTCGCCGTTACACGATCAGCGTCGTCGGCTCCATCATGACCCACTACGGTGGCGAGGCGAGAAACTCGGTCCTGCGCCACGGCGGCCAGTTCAACTTCTCCTACCTCGACGGCCATGCGAAGTCTCTGAAGATGGCGGGTTTCACCTTCAATCCCGGTGCGAGCCCCAAAGGTAACGGCTACATCGGCTCGCCCTCGAACCGAGACGCCTGGAGCGCGTTCTAACGCCTGACCGAAACCACGCTGGTCGACGCCAACGCTCTCCTCAGCCAGGGGAACGCGACGGGCGGCACGATGGGCTGCAAGGCGCTGATCGACGCCGCGATGGCGGGCGCCCTCACCGGCGCGAAGCCCGCCGTCTGGCCCAACTAGAGCGACTTGAACGGAACGAGGGTCGAGAGACCCTCGCCACAATAAGCCGTGAACTATCGAACCCTCGGCAAGACGGGTTGGTCCGTCTCGGACGTGAGTTTCGGCGCGTGGGCGGTCGGCGGAACCTGGGGACCGACCGACGATGCGGAATCGCTCGCCGCCATGAACCGCGCCCTCGACCTCGGCGTAAACCTGATCGACACCGCCGACGTCTACGGGGACGGCCACAGCGAAAGGCTGATCCGCACCCTCTTGAAGGACCGCAAAGAAGACGTAAAGGTCCTTACCAAAGCGGGCCGTCGCTTGGACCCCCACGTCGCGGAGGGCTACACGGGCGCGAACATCGAGTCGTTCGTCGACCGCTCGCGCGAAAACCTCGGGATGGATACCCTCGACCTCGTCCAACTCCACTGTCCGCCGACGCCGGTCTACTACCAGCCGGAGCTTTTCGGAGCCTTGGACGAGTTGGTCACGAAGGGCAAGATCCGTCACTGGGGAGTGAGCGTGGAGAAGACCGAGGAGGGCTTGAAGGCGATGGACTACGCTCACTGCGCCTCCGTCCAGATCATCCTCAACCCCTTCCGCCAGCGTCCTCTCGACCTCTTCCTGCGGCGCGCGAAGGAGCAGAACGTCGGCGTCGTCGTCCGGCTCCCGCTAAGCAGCGGCATGCTCACGGGCAAGCTCCGGCGCGACAGCCAGTTCGCTCCCGACGACCACCGTGCGTTCAATCGCGAGGGCGCGGGCTTCGACAAAGGAGAGACGTTCTCCGGGGTGCCGTACGAGGTGGGTCTCGACGCGGTCGAGTCGCTTCGCCCCCTCGTGCCTGAAGGCATGACGATGGCCCAGTTCGCCCTACGCTGGATTCTCGATCAGGACGGCGTCACCTGCGCCATTCCCGGCGGCAAGCGCCCCGACCAAGTGGAGGACAACGTCCGGGCGAGCGACCTTCCGCCCCTCTCTTCCGAGGTCCACGCGAAGGTGCGCGCGGTGTACGAGGCGCAGATTCGCGCGCACGTCCACGACCGGTGGTAAGAGGAAGAAAGGCCTAGAGGGCTTCGTCGCCCTCGGAAAGAGGAGCGGGACGTTCGTCGTCCCGCCCAATAAGCCGATACGCTCTTTTCGCCCGAGGATCGATGCCCCCAGGCTCCCTCCTTGGGATGGAGGGTCTCCAACGATACGCCGTTGAGCGCCCCGTCGTTCTCCACTATGC
This sequence comes from uncultured Fimbriimonas sp., assembly GCA_964516175.1. GTDB lineage: Bacteria > Armatimonadota > Fimbriimonadia > Fimbriimonadales > Fimbriimonadaceae > Fimbriimonas. The sequence continues at coordinate 3,117 of CAZEWR010000045.1, forward strand.
CAGATCGCTTCGAAAAACGCAAGGGCCCGTTAAAAAAACAATGGCCGTTTTCAGGACTCAGCCCATACCTGAAAATACTTAACGAAGAGCAAGCAAGAGGAGCCTCAGAGGATAAAAAAATATGCGGACCGTCCGAAAACGATCCGCAAGTTCTCATCGAGCCCCGACTAAGTCGGGTTGCCGCCCCTCTTCGTGGGCTTGATAAGACTATGGCGCGCGAATGTTAAGGAGCCGTCAAAGGAAGGCGCGAACGACGTTAAGGCGCCGCCGACTGGTTTAGGGTACGGTCGCCCCATGAAGAGGTCGGAAATCAACGCCCTCGTCCGCGACGCGACGGGGGTCTTAAAGGACGCGGCGTGGGCCTTGCCGCCCGAACCGCGCTGGGACGTGACCGACTTTGGTCTCGGCGACGTGCGGAGGTACGGTCTCGTCCTGGTCAATCTCGCGGAAGAACCCGAATACTGCGAAAAGATCATGGTCGCTTGGCGGGGTATGGAGACGCCCACCCACTATCACAAGGCAAAAAAGGAGGACATCGTCTGTCGCGCGGGCGTCCTCCGAATCCGGCTCGAGGGCGAGGGCTCGCGGCTGAACGGCCAGCCCGTCGGAGCGGGCGAGTACGACCTCGCCGCCGGAAACCGGATCACCCTCGTTCCGGGCGTCCCACACGCCTTCTGGCCCTTGTCCGAGTCGTGCGTGATCGGTGAGATCAGTACCGCGAACGACGACGAAGGAGACAACTTCTTCGCTAACGCCAACGTGGGCCGCTACCCGCAGATCGACGAGGACGAGGAGCCGCGGGTCCGACTCGTGTCGGACCGCTAGGCTCCTCGCTCGGATGGATCACACCGGAAAGGGATTTCGCGAGAACCCGTCCTGGTGCCAGTAGGGGTAGACCTTCGGCCGCTCGCTCGCCGCGTCGAGCTTCGCGACCTGCTCCTTGGTGAGGTTCCAGCCGACCGCGCCAAGGTTCTGCGTCAGTTGCTCCTCGTTCCGGGCGCCGACGATCACCGTCGCGACCGTAGGGCGCTGGAGAAGCCAGTTCAGGGCGACCTGGGGAATCGTCTTCTCGGTTTCCTGAGCGACCTCGTCGAGCGCGTCGACCACCCGGTACAGGTACTCGTCGTCGATCTGCGGCCCTGCGTCGCGCGCGATCTGGCTCTGCATGCGCGAGTTCTCCGGCAACGGCTGGCCGCGCCGGATCTTGCCCGTGAGGCGCCCCCAGCCCAGTGGGCTCCAAACCACCGCCCCGACGCCTTCCGAGAGTCCGAGCGGCATGAGTTCCCACTCGTAGTCGCGTCCGACGAGCGAGTAGTACGCTTGGTGCGCAACGTAACGGGTCAGGTTGAACCGCCGCTGGTGATCGAGGGCCTTCATCAGGTGCCATCCGGAGAAGTTCGAGACGCCCAGGTAGCGGATCTTGCCCTGCTGCACGAGCCGGTCGAGCGTGGATGTCACCTCATCGACCGGCGTCATCGCGTCGTAGGCATGGAGCTGGAACAGGTCGATGTAATCCGTCCCCAATCGCTTGAGCGAACCTTCGACGGCTTCGATCAGGTGAAACCGCGAAGACCCGACGTCGTTCGGCCCCTTCCCGAAGGTGAAGGTCGCCTTGGTCGAGATCAGAACCCGGTCGCGCCGCCCCTTGATCGCCTCGCCTAGGATCGATTCCGACGCGCCGCCCGAGTAGACGTCCGCCGAGTCGAACATCGTGATGCCGCCGTCGAGGGCCACGTCCACCACTCGACGAGCCTGCTCCACGTCGTTCGCCCCCCACGCCTTGAAGAACTCGCCCTCGCCCCCGAAGGTGCCGGTGCCGAAGGAGAGCACGGGGACCTTCAGTCCCGAATTGCCAAGAAGCCGATACTCCATCAAGGAGTACTACGCGACCCATAATGCCGACGGCCTCCAAACCATCGGAACTATTAGACCGGCAAGCGTCCGACGTGCGTCCCCTGGTCGGTCGCGTCGAGCACCCAGTAGCGACTCGGGAGACCCGCGTCGGCGAAGGCGGCCTTCATCGCACGGCCGATCCGGTCGTAGCCCTCACGGGCGAACGCGACGATTCCCGGCCCCGCGCCGCTGAGGGCGACGCAGACGGCGCCCGCGTCGAGCGCTCGGGCCTTGGCCCCGGCGGCTCCCGGGATGGCGCCGAGACGATACGGCTCGTGGATGCGATCGTTCATCGCCGCACGGAGCATCGCGTCGTCGCCCGCGCGCAGGGCTTCCGCGACGAGCAGAGCGCGCCCGATATTGTAGATCGCGTCGGCCTTGCTATAGGTCGCAGGCAAGGCCGCCCGCGCGTCGCTCGTCAGGTATTTGAACTCCGGGACGCAGACGACGGTCTTGACCGGAACGTGGGGAACCCGTTGCACCAGGACGCCCGCACGCTCGTCGGGAACCACGACGACGAAACCACCCAGGAGCGCGGGGGCGACGTTGTCGCCGTGACCCTCGATGGCGACCGACCGTTCGAGAACGGCGTCCAGGTTCAGTTCCGCCGGGTCTTTCCCTTGGGCATGGTTGCGGAGAGCGTGGGCGAAGAGAACCCCCGCGAGGGTCGCGGTGGACGACGATCCGAGGCCGCTCGCGGCGGGCACCGTGTTGTGGCAGACGATCCGGAAGTCCGTAGGGGCGGCCTCGGCCAGTTCGTCCCGCAACACCGTCGCCGTCAGGTTCGAGGCGTCGGCGGGAAGCCAGGACGCGCCCTCCCCATGGGTTTCGACGTGGATACCCTCGCCGCCGAGGAAAAGCTCAAAGGTGTTCCAAAGATCGAGGGCGAGGCCCATGCAGTCGAAGCCAGGGCCCAGGTTAGCGGTGGTGGCGGGAATCCGGACGCGGATCACGCCATCGCCTCGTGACCCATCGCCTCGCGCAGGGCGTCCATCGTCGCGGGAACGGGTGGCGGCAAGTGGAGGCCTTGGATGACGGAGTCGGGGTCCTTCAGGCCGTGGCCGGTGAGGACGGCCACGATTCGCCTGCCCTTCGGCTCCAGGTGCCCGGAGGCGACCGCCTTGCGCAGGCCCGCGAGCCCGGCGGCGGAGGAGGGTTCACAGAAGACGCCTTCCAGGCGAGACACCATCCGGTAGAGATCGAAGATCTCGTCGTCCGTGCAGGAGTCGATATGGCCCGCGCTCTCGCGGATCGCGGCGAGGGCCTGGTCGCCCCGCGCCGGGTTGCCGATGCGGATGGCGGTGCAGGCGGTATCCGGCATGGGGACCGGGTTGCCGTGAACGAGGGGCGCCGCGCCCGCCGCTTGGGTTCCGAGAAGCCGGGGGCGTTCGTCGACCTCGGTAAAGCCCATCCAGTAGGCGGAGATGTTGCCCGCGTTGCCTACCGGAAGGCAAAGCCAGTCGGGCGGCCCGCCCAGATCCTCGCTCACCTCCCAGGCGGCGGTCTTCTGGCCCTGGAGGCGGGCGGGGTTCACGGAGTTGACGAGGGCGATGCTCCCGTCGGCGGAGAGTTCGCGCACCATCCGCAGGCCGTCGTCGAACGAGCCTTGGATCGCGACGACCTTCGCTCCATAGGCGATGGCGCCCGCGAGCTTGCCCATCGCGATCTTGCCGTCGGGGATCAGGACGACGCACCCGAGCCCCGCGCGGGCGGCGTAAGCGGCGGCGCTCGCGGCGGTGTTCCCCGTCGAGGCACAGATCACGCGGGTCGCGCCCTCGGAAACCGCTTGAGTGACGGCGGCGCACATCCCCCGGTCCTTGAAAGAACCCGTCGGGTTGAGCCCCTCGTACTTGAGAAAAAGCTCCGCGCCGGGCGCGATCGCCGCCGCGAGGCGCGGGGCGGGGATCAGCGGCGTCGCGCCCTCGTGCAGGGTCACCGGCGGCACGGCGCGCGACACGTCCAGGCGATCGCCGTAGCGGTCGAGAAGTCCTCGGTAGCTCATGGGTCCTATTTAGTGTCGGCCGTCCAGCCGCAATCCTTCGGGAAGATGCCCCACGATCGACCGATCCTCTGGTCGTGAAGCAGGTCGCGCTCCTCGAAGGGAGCTCCGTCCACGTAGCGCACATCGGCCCCAAGCTCGCGGGCGATCAGGACGCAGGCGGCTACGTCGTAAAGCTTTTCCCGCCTTCCGACGAGAGCGCGGTATCGCCCCCGTGCGACGAACGTGCCGTCGATGACGAACGCGCCGGAGACGCGCTGCTTGCCGGGGATGTCCCCGCTTACCGCCTCCACCACCCACTCGTTGTAGCTCGTCAGTTCGTAGGGATGGATCGGCCCCGGCGCGATCGGCGCCATCGCCGCGCCGTCGAGATACGCTCCGCCGCCGTCTTCGGCCAGATAGAGCTCTCCCAGATCGGGCAGGGCCACCGCTCCGAGCCGGAGCCGTCCACCGATCTCCAAGGCGATCGACACCCCCCAGAGCGGCGACCCGTACGCGAAGTTGCTCGTCCCATCGATGGGATCCACGAGCCAGCGCCCGCCGGGCCCCGCGTCCTCGAAGCCGAACTCCTCGCCCCAGACCGTCGTCCCCTCGACGAGTTTCGTCAGCCGTTCGCGCAGCCAGAGCTCGACCGTCTTGTCGCCGTTGGTCACGATAGAGCCGTCGGCCTTCAGTTCGCGGACGAGCTCGCTCCGTGCCTTTTGGGCGATCGCGCCCGCCTCGGTCGCAAGCCGTCCAAGTTCGGCCAAACGGTCGGTCATAGAAAGAGTATACGGGGGTTGACGGCGGGCCGCCTGACGCGGTAGATTATTAATCGTTAGCGGGCATAGCTCAGTGGTAGAGCACTTCCTTGCCAAGGAAGATGTCGCGCGTTCGAATCGCGTTGCCCGCTCCAAAAAGATTCGACTGAAGAGGACTTCCGCTAAGGGGTCCTCTTCTTTTTCGTTCTGAGCCTCCGAAGGACGTCGAGAGCAACTTGGCTGGGCGATTAGGCCAGTAAGAGCCCTCTCATCCATCTGAACGAGCGTTCAAGTTAGAGACGAGGCCGTCAGGGCGCTCACTTAAGGCGACAGGATAGGTGAAAAGGCGTAGAGAAAAGGGTGCCTCTGAGCCCTGACCGACCGGCCGGTGAGACGGGAATCCCCCGCCTCGATGTGGTCGCGCTCATCGCGGCCTCGACCGGGATCGGCGCGGTCGAGGCCGTCCTCAGGTCGTTGCCCGAAGGTCTGCCAACGGCGGTTCTCGTGGCCCTGGAGGCGGGAGACGAGACGGAGGACGCGCTCGACGCGCTTTTTCGACAAGGGGCGCTTCCCGTCGCGTGGGCGGTCGAAGAGGAGCCCCTTCGGCCGGGTGAGATTCGGGTGTGTCCGCCGGGGCAGGGGCTTGAGGTGTTTCCCGATCTCACCTGCGCCTTTTCCCCGTCGGAACGCCCCTTCGACCGGCTTGTCGGCTCGCTGGCCGAGAGTCTTGGCCCGCGCGCGGTCGCCGTTTTCCTGGGGGGAGCGGGCGAGGATGGCGTCGCAGGCGCGTTCGCGCTCCGACAGGCGGGCGGGAGCGTCGTCGCCCAGAGCGAGGACACCGCCGAACATCCCGTCCTCCCGGTGGCGGTCGCGAGCCGCGGGACGGCCCAGCTCGTGTTGCCGCTTCACGAGATCGGTCCCCTTCTCACCGCGTTGGCGAACGGAGAAGCCATTCCTCCCCAATCGGAGGAGGCCCGGGCGGTCGAGGCGCTGTTCCGTGGCGCGGGCGAGATGTCCGAACTCATGCGGGCGGAGGACTGGTCGCGCACCCCCCTCGGCCCGGTCGGCGGTTGGTCTGCGGCGCTCCGCGCCTCGATCGGTCTCGCCCTGGAAAGCCCGATGCCGACGATCGTGCTGTGGGGCCGAGACCTGGTCCAGCTCTACAACGATCCCTATCGCGAGCTGATGGCCGACAAGCACCCCGCTGGGCTTGGCCAATCGACCCGCGACTGCTGGCCCGAGGTGTGGCACATCAACGAGCCGATCTACGAGCGCGTCTTCCGGGGCGAGTCCGTGGGGGTCGAGGACGCCCTGTATCCCATCATGCGCCACGGCGCCCTCCACGACGTCTGGCTGAACGTCTACTACGTTCCGGTCCGCGACGAGGCGGGCGAGGTCGCGGGCGTGATGGTCTCCGTAGTCGAGACCACGGAGAAGATCGTCGCGGCCCGGCGGTTCGCGACGCTCCAGGCGCTCTCGACCGCGCACGCGAGCACGGAGGCGGAGGTGTGCGAACGGGCGGCGGCGGCCCTGGCGTCCAACCCGAGCGATCTTCCGTTCGCCCTGGTCTACCGGCTCGACGACCGGGCGACGCTGAGCGGCGTCGTGGGGCTTTCGGCGGACTCCGCCGCCGCCCCGTCGGCGATGGAGCTTGGGGGAGGCCACCCCGCCTGGCCCCTGGCGAAGGTCGCGCGGGAGGCGACGCCGACCTTGCTGACCGACCTCGACGCCCGCTTTCGTGGGCTGGGCCTCCCCTCCTCGGCCCTCCTCCTTCCCCTGCCGAACGAAGGGGGCAAGCCGCCGCTCGGCATCCTGGTGGTCGGGATCAACCCCCGCCAGCCGTTGGACGGGGGCTACCGAGGGTTTCTCGACCTGATCGCCACGCGCCTGGGAGCCAGCCTCGCCGCCGCGCGGTCGCAGGCGGAGGAAGGCGAACGACGGGAACGGCTGGCGGAGCTGGACTGGGCGAAGAACGAGTTCTTCGCCAACGTCAGCCACGAGTTTCGGACGCCGCTCACCCTGATGCTCGCGCCGCTCGGCGAACTGCTGTACCACCGCGAAGAGCTTCCGGGACTGCTCGCGGACGAGGTCGAGGTCGCCGCTCGCAGCGCCCGGCGGCTCCTGACCCTCGTCAACACCCTTCTCGACTTCTCGCAGATCGAGGCCGGGCGAATGCGGCTTCGTCGCGAGGAGGCGGACCTCGCCGCGACGACCCGCGACGTCGCCGCCCTCTTCATTCCCGCTGCCGAGCGCGCGGGGCTCCGGCTTCGGATCGATTGCCCGCCCCTCGCCGAACGGGCGTGGGTCGACGTCGAGATGTGGGAGAAGATCGTCTCGAATCTCCTTTCGAACGCGTTGAAGTTCACCTTCGAAGGCGAGATCGAGGTGCGGCTGCGTGAGCTTGCGGGCCACGTCGAGCTTGTCGTCCGCGATACCGGCGTCGGCATTCCGAAAGGGGAGATTCCCAACCTGTTCAAGCGATTCCACCGGGTTCGGGGCACGCGCGCCCGAACCCAGGAGGGTTCGGGCGTGGGGCTCGCGCTGGTGGACGAGCTGGTTCGACTGCATAGCGGGCGCGTCCGCGTGCGGAGCGTGGAGGGCGAGGGCAGCGCCTTCACCGTGTGGATCCCCCGGGGAACGGAGACGTTGGACGACGCCCTCGCGCCCCGCGCCACTCCCGTCCGCCACCGCCCGGCGGCCACGCTGGCCGTCGAGGCCGCGCGGTGGGGTCCGACGCCCGAGCCTTTCGCCGCTCCCTCGATCGAGGAGCTTTCCGAGATGTTGGGCGAGCCGCTTCGAATCCGGGGGCGGGGCGCGCGCGTGTTGGTGGTGGACGACAACGCCGATATGCGCGACCACCTGAGCCGTCTGCTCGCGCCGCACTGGGACGTCGAGACGGCGATCGACGGCGCCGACGCCCTGCGGCAGGCGCGGCAGAGCCCACCCGAGCTGATCCTCGCGGACATGGCGATGCCCAACGTGAGCGGGACGGAACTGGTGCGTCGGGTCCGGGAGGATGGTTCCCTCCGGGGCGTTCCCGTCGTGCTCCTCACCGCCCGCGCGGGCGAGGAGTCGGCGTTCGAGGGCCTGCTCGCGGGCGCGGACGACTATCTCGTCAAGCCGTTCTCCTCCCGCGAGCTGATCGCCCGCGTCGGCGCCCAGATCGAGCTCGCGAAGGTGCGCGGGCGCGCCCAGGAGCTGAACGAGGTCCTGGTGCGCTTCTCCGACGCCGTCCGCGGATCGACGGATCCCCGCACGGTGGCGGAGAGGGCGTGCGCGCTCGTGGCGGAAAGGCTGGGGGTCGAGCGCGCCTACTGGGCCGAGGTCGACTGGACGACGCGCGAGTACGTCGTCGGCGCGGCGTTCCACGTTCCGGGCGTCTCCGTCATCGGCGGACGCTTCCCCATCGACGCGTGGGAGCCGTTCACGTCGAACCATCTGGCCGGACGTTCGGTCGTCGTGGACGACACCCAGGCGGACCCTCGCGTTCCGTCCACGTTGAGGCAGGGCTACGCGCAGATCGAGGTAGGCGCGGACCTCGCCGTCCCCGTGACGACCGACGGGCGACTGGTCTGCACCTTCGCCGTCAACCAGCGCCTCCCGCGCCGCTGGACGCCGGAGGAGGTCGCGCTCGTCGAGAGCGTGGCCAACCGTTGCTGGGCCGAGGTGGTACGCGCCCGCGCCGAGGCCGCCTTGCGCGAAAGCGAGCAGCGACAGGCGTTCCTGCTCAAACTCAGCGACGCCCTCAGGTCGCTCGAAGCGGCTGCCGAGATCCAGGGCGAGGCCACGCGGTTGCTGCGTGAGCGCCTCGCTGCGGGGTGGTGCTACTACGTCGAGTGGGACGAGGCGGCCGCGCGCGGCGTCGTCCTCCGCGACGCGACGCGCGACGGCCTTCCGTCGCTCGCGGGGACGCACGACGTATCGGACGTGCCGGCGTTCCTCGACCTCCTGAGGAAGGGGAACGTGCTGAATGTCCGCGACTACGCGGCCTTCGATGGGCTGACCCCGGAGCTTCGCGCGCGCTACGCGGCGCTGGGTTTCCGCTCGATGATCGTCGCCACGCTGGTCAAGCATGGGCGCCTCGTCGCGTCGCTTCTGGTGGGCGACGACGAGGTGCGCGACTGGTCAGGCGACGCGGAGCCGCTGCTGATGGAGGTCGCCGAACGTACCTGGGCTGCCGTCGAGCGCGCCCGCACCGAGTCCGCTCTGCGCGAGTCGAACGTGCGCTTCGGGTCGATCGCCAACCTCGTGCCCGACCTGCTCTGGTCCAGCCAGCCCGACGGTTACACCACGTGGTACAACCAGCGCTGGAGCGAGTACACCGGCCAGGCGTTCGAGCGGACGACGGACTGGGACTGGATCGACGCGATCCACCCCGAGGAGCGCGAAGCTTCGGCGCGCCGTTACCAAGAGGCGCTCGCGTCGGGACGGACGCTCGTGCAGGAGCACCGCATCCGCCGGTCCGACGGCGAGTACCGCTGGTTCCTCGTCCAGGCCGAGCCGGTGCGCGACCAGGCGGGCAACCTCGTGATGTTCGGCAGCGCGACCGACATCCACGCCCAGCGGACGACGATCGCGACGGTTCGCGAGAGCGAGGCGCGGCAGGCGTTCCTGCTGGAGCTCGGCGACGCGACGCGCGCCCAGCCCAGCGCGCAGGCGGTCGTCGAGGTCGCCGGTCGTCTGCTCGCCGAGCGCCTGAACCCTTCGCGGGTCCTGTTCGCGGAGTTCGACGAGACGAACGGATTCGTCCACGTCTTCCATGCCTGGCTCGCCGACGGCGCCACGCCTTTCCCGACGGTGGTCCGTCAGGAGGACTTCAGCGGGCCGATCTTGGACGACCTTCGGGCCGGTCGGATCCTTTGGGTCGACGACGCCGGAGATCCCGCGTCCGCCCGGCCGGACCTCGCCGCGCTCAGCGAGGTCGGCATCAAGGCGGCACTCAGCGTTCCGCTCGTCGTCGGCGGCAGGCTGATGGCGACGCTGAGCGTCCATCAGCACGCACCGCGCCGGTGGACGGCCCACGAAGCCGCGCTCCTGCAGGAAGTCGCGGAACGGCTCTGGGCCGACGTGACGCGGTCGCGCACGGAGGCGGCGCTGCGTGAGAGCGAGGAGAAGTACCGCACGCTGTTCGAATCCATCGATGAAGGCCTCTGCGTCATCGAATTCATGGAGGACGGCGACGGTCGGCCGGGCGACTATCGCTATGTCGAGGTCAACGAGGCGTTCGCGAGACAGACGGGCCTCCAAGACGTCGCTGGAAAGCTCGGAAGCGAGGTGACCCCGGGCTTGGAAGCTTATTGGAACGAGCGCTACGGCGAGGTCGTCCGCACGGGCGAGCCGAAGCGCTTCGAAAGCTACCACGAGGACACCGGCCGCTGGTACAACGTCTTCGCCTCGCGCGTCGGCGGGGCGGAAAGCCGACAGGTCTGCGTCGTCTTCGAAGACGCGACCGAGCGCAAGCAGCGCGAACGAAGCCAGGAGTTCCTGCTGAAGCTTTCCGACGCGCTGCGAGTAGAGCCGAACGCCGATTCCATGGCCGACCGCGCGCTTCGCATGCTGTCCGAGCAGATGCGACTCGACCGCTGCTACACCGC
>CAZEWR010000045.1:13352-42930 GCA_964516175.1 uncultured Fimbriimonas sp.
CCGTCTACCGGATGGCGGACGACAGAGCCGACATCACGCATCAGATGGGGAACGACCGGGTGCCGCCCATGCCCGACGAAATCCGTCTGTCCGATTTTCCCGAAGCCCTACGGGTGACGTTCGCCGGTTCGCTCGTCATCGACGACGTCGCGGAGACGGAAGGCTTGTCCGACATCGACCGGCGAAGCATCGACGCCCTTGGCTTGCGCGCGCTCGTTGCGGCGACGTTGCGTCAAGGTGAGACCAATCCGCACTGGGTGATCGTCGCGGTTTCCGCGAGCCCGCGGCGGTGGACGCGCAACGAGATCGCCCTACTCGAAGAGGTCACCGAACGGACCTGGGCGGCGATGGAACGCGCCCGCGCCGAGGCGGCCCTGCGCGAAAGCGAGGCGCGTTTCCGCGCGCTGTCCGAGGCGGCGCCCGCCCTGATCTGGCGAAACGACGACGAGGGCGAAAACCTCTTTATCAACCAGCGGTTCACCGACTACACCGGCAAGACGGCCGATCGGATCGCGGGCGAGGGATGGCACGCGATCGTCCATTCCGACGATGCGCCCACGTACGTCGCGGACTATCTCGCGGCGGTTCGTGACCGCCGGGCGTGGCAGAACCGATGCCGCCTCCGTCGGTACGACGGGGCTTGGCGCTGGTTCGAGAACTACGCACAGCCGCTTTTCGGCCCTCAAGAGGAATACCTCGGGCACGTCGGCGTGTCGGTCGACATCGACGATGCCGCTGCGAGCGAGGCGGCGCTTCGGGAAAGCGAGGAGAGCTTCCGTGCTTTGGTCAACGCCAGCTCGGGCGTCGTGTACCAGATGAGCCCGGATTGGGGCGAGATGCGGACTTTGATCGGTCGGGGCTTTCTCGCGGATACGACGGACTCCAACCGCAACTGGCTCGCTGAATATATCTACCCCGAAGATCAGGCGCGCGTGCTAGAGGAGATCCGTCGGGCGATCGACGCGAAAGGCCCTTTCGAATTCGAACACCGCGTTCGTCGCGCGGATGGAACCGTCGGATGGACCTCCTCGCGCGCGGTACCGATGTTCGGCGAGAACGGGGAGATCGTCGAATGGTTCGGCGCGGCGAGCGACGTCACCGAGCGCAGGCGCGCCCAGGAAGCGCTGCGCGAGAGCGAGGCGCGACAGACCTTCTTACTTAGGCTCTCCGACGCGTTGCGCGCCGAGCCGAACGCGGACGCGGTCGCGAACCGCGCCATCCGGATGCTCGCCAGCCAGATGGGGCTGGACCACTGCTACATCACCTCCTACCGACCGGAGGACGACCGGGCCGATTTCGACTATCAGGTGGGGAACGGCACTGTTCCCCACTTGCCGGATTCGGTCCGCCTGTCCGATTTTCCCGAGGCCTATGAGCAGGTCCGCGACCGAACCTTCGTGTTCGACGACGACTTCGAGCGACCGGGACTGTCGGAAGCGGAGAGGGCCAACAGCAAGACCCTTGGAATGCGCGCCATGCTGGCGTCCACGGCGCGCAAGGGCGAGCACGCCCCGCTCTATTCGCTGGTCGCCGTCTCCTCGCGTCCCCGTCGCTGGACGCCCGGAGAGATCGTGCTGATCGAAGAAGCCGCCGAACGCGTCTGGACCGCGATCGAGCGCGCCCGCGCCGAGGCCACCCTGCGCGAAAGCGAGGCGCATCTCCAGGTCGCGTTGGACGCCGCGCAGATGGGCACCTTCGTCTGGGACGTGAGACACGACCGCACGGATGCGGACTCGCGCATGATGGCGCTCCTGGACGAGGATGAGCAGGGGCTGAGTCTTCTCGACGCCCTCGCCACCATGATCCACCCCGCCGATGCGCCACGCTACGCCGCCGCGGTCGCCGAGGCCACGCGGCCTCATGGGTCGGGAGGATTTCGTGAAGACATTCGCATGCGACGGAGGGACGGTGGATGGCGATGGCTGTCGATCACCGGCGTGACCTTTTTCGATACGACCGGCCAGCCTCTCCGTATGGTCGGAACGGCGCTCGACGTCTCCGAGACCAAGCGCCGCGAGCAGAACGCGGCGCTTCTCGACCAGATCGGTAAGGACCTCTCGGTCCTTTCCGCGCCCGACGACATCATGCACGGCGTTGGCGTACAGCTCGGAGAGTTCTTGCAAGCCGCGACCTGCATCTTCGCGGACGTCGACGAGGCCCGCAACGAAGCCACCATCCACCACGGTTGGAGCGCCGTCGGCGCTCCGACGCTTAAACAGACCTTCCGACTGGCGGATTATTTCGGCGACGAGTTCCGACGTGCCGGTCGTGCCGGCGAACCGGTCACCGTCGACGACACGGGGTACGACGACCGCGCGAACGCCGAGGCTTACGCCCAACTCGAGATCGGCGCGTTCGTGACCGTTCCTTTTCAACGGCACGGACAATGGGTGGCGAACATCACCGTCACGAGCCGAGAACCGCGCGAATGGCGACCGGACGAGATCGAGCTTCTGCATGAGATCGCGAACCGGGTCTTCCCGCGCATCGATCGGGCTCACGCCGACGAAGCCCTGCGCGAAAGCGAGGCGCGGCAGACGTTCCTGCTGAGGCTGAGCGACGTCCTTCAGAGGCTCGCGGAAGCGAACGACATCAAGGCCGCGGCCATGCGCGTGCTCGGCGAGCATCTCGGCGTCAGCCGCGCGCAGTACCACGAATGCGACCCCAGCGGCGAGTACTACGACGCCGACGGGATCGGCTACGCGAACGGCCTTCCGCTGCTGGACCTGAAGTACCGGATCGACGATTTCGGCACGTTCGTCAACGAGGATTTCGCCGCCGGACGCCCTTTCCGCAGCGACGACCTAGAGATCGATCCACGTCCCACGCCCGAGGAACGCGACGCCTACCGATTCTACGGAATCAGGGCGGGCGCGGGGAGCGCGCTGCTCCGGGGCGGGAGGCTCGTCGCCATCCTTGCCCTTCACGACGTCCGTCCTCGCCACTGGACGGACGCCGAGATGGAACTGGTCCGCGAAACGGCGGAGCGGGTCTGGACCGCCGTCGAGCGCACCCGCGTCGAAGCGTCCCGGCGCGAGAGCGAGGAGCGCCAGGCCTTCCTGCTCGAACTTATCGACGCGCTGCGCTTACTCGACGACTCCGGAGAGATCGAGCGCACGGCCGTCCGGAAGCTGGGACAGACGCTCGGCGCGACTCGGGTCTTCTACGCCACGATCGACGAGGGCGGCGAGTCATGGAGCGTCCGGCACGACTATACCGATGGCGCGCCGAGCGCCGTCGGTCGGTTTGCGGTGTCCGAGTTCCAGCGGAAGCGGATGGCTCAGTGGGAAGCGGGCCATATGTCCAGCATCGCCGACAGCGAGAACGACGCGTCGCTGGACGCGGCGGACCGCGAGGCCTACGCCGCCTTCGGCGCCCGCGCGGCGATCGGCGTCCCGCTGGTCAGGGGTAGTCGCTTCGCCGCGCTCCTGTCCGTCAACCACGCCGCGCCGCGCCGTTGGACCGAGGCGGAACTGACGCTGACCCGCGAGACCGCCGAGCGCACTTGGGTGGCGATCGAGCGCGCCCGCGCGGAGGCGACCCTGCGCGAAAGCGAGACGCGCCTTAGGGCGATCGCCCACAGCCTGCCCGGCGGGGCGGTCTTCGTCGTGGACCGAGACCTCCGCTACACGATGGCCGAAGGCGAGGCCCTCGCCGCCGCCGGCTTCGGCCCTGAAGACCTCGTCGGCAAGACGGTTCGGGAGACCATGCCGCCCGAAATCGCCGATCAGCACGAGGCGAGTTACCGGACGGCGCTGGCGGGCGGGACGTTCATGGTCGAGCACCAAGCCCACGGCCGTTCGTACGTCTCGCGCGGGCTTCCCCTGCCCTCTCCCAACGGAACGATCGACGCGGCCCTCGTCGTCTCCTACGACGTTTCCGAGCGGAAGCGGGCCGAGGCCGCCTTGCGCGAGAGCCACGCCCTGTTCGACGCCGCCCTCTCCTCGCTTCCGCACCACGTCTACGTGATGGACGCGGCGGGCCGCTTCCTCTACGTCAACGAGGCGCTTCTCGCCTATTGGGGAATTCCCCATGCCGAGGCGCTCGGCAGGACGCCGCTCGAGTTGGGCCACGCACCCGAGATGGCGGCGCAGATCGCCTCCGGGATCGCCCAGGCGCTCGCCACGGGCGGACGGGTTTCGGGAACGTTCTACAACCCGAGCCCGTCCGCGCCGGAGGTCGCCTACGAGTACGTCTACACCCCGTTCCACGGCGCGAGCGGCCCGCCCGACCGCGTGGTGGGCTGGTCGCGCGAGATCGACCCGGTCGCTAGAGACCGTTGAGAACCGCCCGGAGGCTGACCCCGAGCTCGGCGGCGCTCCGGAGCCGTTCCAGCGAATCCTGCTCGTCTTCCAGCGCGTGGCGCAGGGTCTGGGCGACCCGGGGCCGCTCCGCGTAGAAGGCGAACAGACGCGCCGATTCGTAGCACGGGATCTTGAGGTGGAGGGCACGCCGCAGGAGGGCCACCCCGAGCGCGTCGACGTCCTCGCCCATCGGGCGTTCGAGGATCTGCGCCTCGGCCTCCTCGCGCCAGGACTCGACGCAAGGGACCCACGGAAGGTCGGCCGGCCAGTCTTCGTCTCGGCAGACGCGTTCGAGATCGACGAGGTGGCGATCCGCGGAGTCGATCATCATGACGATGGTGGTGGCGACCCGGCGACAGCGGATTCGGCCCTCGAACCGGTCGAACATGGCCATCAGCCCGCTTTCGATCGTGCGGAGCCGCCCGATCTCGTCTCGAAGCATCGTTTCTACGTTCATCGGAGTAAGCGAAGGCCACGCTCGATCGTCGCGCTTCAGACCTAAGCGTACGCCGGGGTCGCCTTGGGGGAAAGCCGTGACTTTGCCGTGCATCGTGGCGACCACTCCGCCCGGGAGGGCCTTACTCGAGGGAGAACGGCTGGCGGATCGCCTGGACGAACGACTCGAGCTCTCCCAGGTAGGGGCCGAACGTCACGACCGCCATTCGCCCCTCACGGGTTTCGAAGGTCTCCGCGACGAACGTCGCCCGGAAGTTCGTCTTGTCGCCTCGCCGGAGGTAGTGGGGCTTCTTGTTTCCCGTCCGAAGGGAGGAGGCCTCGGAGTCGGCGAAAAGGCGGCGGATCGCGCCTTCCCAGGCCGCATCGTTCGCGCCGACGGAAAGCTCCCACAAGGGACGGCCCAACAGGCTGGTCGCCTCCATCTGCAAGGCCCGAAGGGCCTCCGGGTTCGCGTAGCTGACCATGCCCGGTTCGCGGGCGACGAGCACCGCGGTCGGCAACCGCTCCAGCGCGAGAAGCGACCAACCCACGCCGCCCATCGCCTCCAGCGCGCTCTCCGCCCGCGCACAGGCGGCACGCATGGGAATCGCCTCGGACGCGAGCCTCTCGCGTTCCGCGTCGAGCCTCGCGTACCGCTCCTCCCAATGGTGCTGCAATACCCCCGCCACGATCTCAACCCGGCTGAGCTGGCCGACCTTGCCCCGGATCCGAACCCAGTAGCTCGCGATGGTCGAGACGCTAAGATCGAGGCTCTGGGCGATCTGCTCGTCGATCTTTCCCTGTACCGCAAGCTCGACGACGCTTCTTTCCCGAGGGGACAGAAGGTTCAGGTCGATCGAGTTGCCGGTGGTCGTCAGTTCCATGGTCTCCTTGATCCCGTCGTCCAAAGATGGTACACCCCATTTCTTAAAGACTCTGCCGTCGATACGATGTAATGGAATCGTCCACGCTCCGATCGGCCTTTCGCGAGACCCCGGCTCGACTTCGACACACGTAAAAAGGGCCCGGCGCGTTGGTTTTCGCGCTGGGCCAGCGATCAGGCCAAAAGGCCTCTAAAGGACGTTCAGGATGGTTTTTCGAGGAACCGGACGTATGGTACGGCCCTCGATGGACGGTAGGAAAGACGTGGCTTTGGAGTACGGCCAGAGGATGACAACGCGGCGACCTAATCCGGTCGAGAGTTCTCCGTGCGTTTCGGGTTGGCCTCTTGGGTGCTCGTCGCGTCCTTCTCGCCGAGCGAGCCGCCCCGACGGGGCGTCCCCGACGCGTCCTTCCCGGCGACCTCCTTGTTGATCGCGGGGTCGAGTTCTTCCCGGTAGGGACCGGATGTTTCCAGGTCGACGTCCGGACCGGACGAATGGAGGGTGGACTCTTCTTTCTCAGGCATGGGGCCTTAGGCGAAAGGGAGGGGATGAGGGTTCGGTAAGGATTCGGGAGCTAGCTCCCGAACTCCCCGACTCCCTCTTTCGGCTTTCCTTCCTTGCCTTTGTCCGCCGCCTCGCGCCACCAGCCGATCATGAGCATGATCGTGGCGACGGTGATGCAGGCGTCGGCGACGTTGAACACCGGGAAGTTGATCGCCCGGAAGAAGAACATGTCCGTCACCTCTTTCAGCACGACCCGGTCGTACAGGTTCCCCACCGCTCCGGAAGCGAGCAGACCGAACGCGACGTGGTTCCAGCGGCTCTCCTTCGGGTGGCGGTAGACGTACCACACCGCGCCCGCCGCGATAAGGACCGCGACCGGCGTGAGGAGCACGCCTTTGCCGCTCAGCATGCCGAAGGCGATCCCCTTGTTGTTCGTGCGCCGAAGCTCGAACACGTTCGGCCACCACGCGCGGCTCTCCTCGAGGCGCATGTTGTTCCGAACCCAGAGCTTCACCCACTGGTCGACGATCAGTAGGCCGATGAAAGAGAACCAGAAGAGGACGCGCTTCGTGGCAAGACCGGAGGCCCCCGGCCTTCCCTCCCCCTCACCGTGATGGTTCAGGGAAGAGGAGGGAGTCTCAGACGCCAAGGGTCCTCCGGTCGCGGGCGGTCAGCAGGATGGCCTCACCCTCGTATTCCGCCGGCGCGACGTCCGGGCGGCGGAGGCGGGAGCGGACGCACTTCTCGTAGGGGCTCGGAGCGAAGGTCACCGCAGGCTCGCCCTCGCGAAGCTCGATCCCGCTCACGCGGAGGAAGGTCGGCAGGTCGTCGCCAAAGCCGCGCAGGGTCTCGACCGTCGCCGCGTCGGCGACGAAGGTCGCCAGGGTGTCCTCGGACGACTTGATCCCGTCCGTCCCCTTGTAGCGCTCGAATCCCATCGAGACCGCCTCGCGGGCGGCGAGCAGGGTGGCGAATCGAGCCTGAAGGGCGGGATCGGTCTCGCCCGTCTCCGGGAAGCGGGCGAAGAATACGCTCTCTACCAGATCGTCGCCCGGCGCCTCCGCCCGAAGCTTCGTCCAAGTCTCGTCGGCGGTGTGGACGAGGATCGGGGCGACGAGCGTCGTGAGGGCGACAAGGATCTCGCGGCAGGCACGCTGGCCCGAGCGGCGCAGCTCGGAATCGCGGGACTCGCAGTACATCCGGTCCTTGATCGCGTCCAGGTAGAAGCGGCTCAGAACGTCGCGGCAGAAGTCGTGGATCGCGTGGAAGGCGGCGCTGAACTCGTACGCCTCGTAGGCCTGGGTCGCCTTCGCGGCGAGGGCCTTGGTCCGGTCCACCGCCCAGGCGTCGAATGGGAGGAGTTCGACGTCGCCTGAGAACCCCGCCGCGTTCGCGAGCAGGAAGCGCAGCACGTTCCGAACGTTCCGGTACAGTTCGCCGCACTGCTTGAGGATCGCGTCGGAGATCGGCGCGTCGTTCGCGTAGTCCACGGTAGCGACCCACAGGCGCAGGACGTCGGCCCCGTAGGTGTCGGACGCTTCGATCGGTTCGACGCCGTTGCCCAGCCGCTTGCTGATCTTACGCCCCTGACCGTCCACGATAAAGCCGTGGGTGAGCACCGTCTTGTAGGGGGCGTCGCCCTTGACCGCCGTGCCGAGGATGAGGGAGGTGTTGAACCAGCCGCGATGCTGGTCGGAGCCTTCCAGGTAGAGGTCGGCAGGCCAGTGAAGCCGCTGCGCCTTCCACTCGGGGAAGATCTTCTCGTCCAGCACGATCAGGCTCGTGGAGCCGGAGTCGAACCACACGTCGAGGGTGTCGGTCTCCTTGGCGAACTCCGTCTCGCCCGTCTCGGGGTGTGCGTAGCCCGTCGGCAGGATCTCCTCCGGCGCGAGGGAGAACCAGGCGTCGGAGCCGCCTTTCTCCACGGCCTGGGCGACCGCCTCGATCGCGACGGGATCGAAGACGGGTGTGCGGGAGGGCAGGCCGTAGAAGATCGGGATGCCAACGCCCCAGGCGCGCTGGCGCGAGACGCACCAGTCGGGACGGTTTCGCACCATGGCGTCGATGCGATTCTGGCCCGTCTCGGGGATCCACTCCACGGCGTCGATCGCCTCCAGCATCTTCGGGCGCAAGGGATCGATCGACACGAACCACTGCTCCGTCGCCCGGAAGATCACCGGCTGGTCGTCGCGCTCGGCATAGGGATAGCTGTGGAAGTAGTCGTACGCCTTGAGGAGCGCGCCGACCTCTTGAAGGCGGTCGACCACGACGGTGTCGCACTTCTTGTAGAACGTGCCCGCGAACTCGCCCGCCTCGGCGGTGAGGACGCCCTTCTCGTCCACCGTGTTCGGGACGGGCAGGTTGTACTTTTGACCGGTGTAAAAGTCGTCGCGCCCGTGGCTGGGGGCGGTGTGGACCACGCCGGTGCCGTCCTCGGTCGTCACGTAGTCGGCCAGCACGGCGACGGAGGCACGGTCGATAAGCGGGTGGCGGAACTCCACACCCTCGAGTTTCGAACCGACGACGCGGTGGGCGATCTCGTAGGATTCCCAGCCGAGGGCCTCCGCGACCTTCGGGACGAGGCCTTCGAAGACCAGGTAGGTCTTGCCTCCAGTCTTGACGACCGCGTACTCGAACTCGGGATGGAAAGCCACCGCGAGGTTCGCGGGGATGGTCCAGGGGGTCGTGGTCCAGATGATCGTGGCGACGTCGGGGTAGTCGGCCAGCACGCCCTCGGGGTCGGAACCGAGGGGGAAGGCGACGTAGATCGCGCGGCTCGTGTGGTCGCGGTAGACGATCTCCGTGTCCGCGAGGGCGGTGCGGAGGGTGGGGCTCCACTGGGTCGGGCGGAGGCCGCGGTAGACGAGGCCCTTCTCGACGAGCCGCTTGAAGACGCGCACCGTCTCCGCCTCGAACTCGGGATCGAGCGTCTTGTACGGCCGTTCCCACAGACCGAACACGCCCAGCCGTTTGAACTGGCGCGTCTGGATCTCCACGAACTCCCCAACGTGCGTCCGGCTCGCCTTGCGCATCTCGTCCGGCGTGAACTGGCCCTTCTTCTCCGCCAGCTTCTTCGTCACCGCTTGCTCGATCGGAAGACCGTGATTGTCGAAGCCCGGAACGTACGGCGCCCAGTAACCCATCAGGGTGCGCGACTTGACCACGAAGTCCTTGAGGATCTTGTTCAGCGCGGTGCCGATGTGAATGGGCGAGTTCGTGTAGGGCGGGCCGTCGTGCAGGACGAACACGGGAGCGTCCGCGCGGGCGGCCTGAACCTTCGCGTAGATCCCCTCCGCGTCCCACCGGGCCTGAATCTGCGGCTCGAGGGCCGGCAGGTTCGCCTTCATCGGGATCGTGGCGTTGGCGTCGGGGAGATTGAGCCGAAGGTCCATGTAAGACCTATAAGTCTACCGGGCGAAAGATCGACAGACCATGGCAGAGGAGAGCGGGCTCCTTTGTGTCCCGGATTCCGTCATGAACGTTCAACGCATCCCATCCACTTCCCCTTCGACGAACGTCGAGTCGGGCGGGAAACCGCTCCAGCGTCGACTTTCCGACCTGCATCAACGACTCGCGCAGGAGACCCTCAGTGGGAACGACGCCTCGACCAAAGCGGCGAAGGAGCAGGCGCTCCTGCTCGAGATCCAACAGGCCACCGCCCAGATGGAGCAGGCCCAGTCGAGCGAGAGCCCCGAGGTTGGGGCGCCGCCCGACCGGTTCTCGACCTACGCCTGAGTCCAGGTCACAATAGGGCCATGCGCGTCGAAAGCCTGGGAAAGCGATATGGTCGACGATGGCTTTTCCGCGACGTGACCTTCGACCTGGAAAAAGGCCAGCGACTCGCGATCCTCGGCGACAACGGCAGCGGAAAGTCCACCTTCCTGCGTCTCCTGGCGGGGCTTCTGACGCCGACCGAGGGGCGGGTGGTTCCGCCGGAAGGCGATCCGCGCGCACGCCTCGGCTACGCCGCGCTGGAGATGGCCCTCTACGCGCCGCTCACCGTCGACGAGCACCTCGCGCTGGCCGCCGATCTGCGCGGGTGCGAGTCGCGCGCGGACGAGCTGCTCGACATGGTCGGCCTGGACCACGCCCGCTCCCTTCCCGCCGCGCAGCTTTCGACCGGCATGAAGGCGCGCCTAAAACTCGCCATGGCCGTCCAGACCCGACCGACCGTCCTGCTTCTCGACGAGCCGGGCGCCGCCCTCGATGAGAAGGGTCGCGCTCTCGTCGCCCGGATCGCCGAAGAGCAGACCCAGCGAGGCACGCTCGTCGTCGCCACGAACGATCCGATCGAGAGGGAGCTCGCGACGCATGAGATCGTGCTGGAGTAGCGCCGTTCGACGCCGCGGCTCTAAGGGGGCGTGGTGAACCCGCAAGGGAGATGGTCCCGCGAGGTCGTCGCGGTGCTGCGCAAGGAGCTTCGAACGGAGTGGCGCACAAAGACGGGACTGATGACGGGCGGGCTCTACGGGGTCTGCCTCGTGCTGACCGTCGTCTTCGCCCTGATCAACCGGAACGTCAACTACTTCTATAAGGCGACGGGCGACCACCCGCTCCAGGACGTGTGCGCCAGCCTGATCTGGAGCATCGTCCTGTTCGCCAGCCTGCTCAGCCTGCCGCGCGCCTTCCTCGCCGAAGAGGAGAACGGCACCGCCGACCTCCTACGCCTGATGGCCCGGCCCCACGCCGTGTTCTGGGGCAAGACCCTGTTCAACCTGTTCCAGACCTGGATCGGCGGTCTCCTTCTCGGCGGTCTGTTCGTCGCGGCGGTCGGCCTCGACGTCCGGCATCCTTGGCTTTTCGTCCTCTGCCTTCTCGCGGGCGGCGCGGCGGTGGCGGGCGCGGTAACCTTATGCGGAGCGATCGTGGCGCAGGCCGCGAACCGCACGGCCCTCGCGGGCGCCATCGCGATCCCCCTGCTCTGGCCGCTTCTCCAATGGGGCGTGGCAGGGCTCCAGTCGGCGATCGGGACGGGCCTCCTGCGGGATGGGATCAGCGCGGCGACCGGCATGGTCTGCTACGCGGTCGTCGGATTGGTCGTGGGCCCGTACCTGTACGCGGCGGTGTGGAAGAGTTGAAGAAAGCCCTGTTCGCCTTGGTGGCCGGTGCGGTGACGGTATGGACCTTCCTGGTCCCGGACGCGCCCATGTTCAACGCCCCCGAGTTCGCTCGGATGTTCTTCTGGCACTTCCCCTGCCCGATCATGCTCACCGGCCTGATCGCCGCCGGAGCCTGGTCCTCCTACCGCGCTCTCGCGGGAGGGTCCGCGCGGGAGGTCTGGGACCTGCGCGCGGTCGCCGCGTTCGAGCTCGGCCTGATCTACCTCGTGCTCACGATGGGAACGGGGATGCTGTTCTCGAAGTACCAGTGGGGCGCGTTCTGGAGCTGGGACCCCCGCCAGACCTCGTTCCTGATCGCGATGCTGATGTACGGCGCCTATTTCGCCGTCCGCTCCGCCTTCGCCGATCCCGAGAAGCGCGCCGCCAACGCCGCCGCCTACATGCTGGCGACGCTCCTGCCCCAGCTTTTCCTCATCTACGTCTACCCTCGACTCCCGTCGGTGATGTCCCTCCACCCTTCCAGCACGATCATGGGCGGGCAGCTCCACGGGGGCTACCTCTACGTCATGCTGGCGAACATGGCGGTGGTCGGCGTCCTGACCGTCTGGCTCTACCGCCTGCGCGTGCGCGCGGGCCTGCTCCTCCTCGAACCCTATGGAAACCTGGAAGATCGTCGCCGCCCTGCCGGCCCTCGCGTTGTTCGTCGGTCTGTTCCTCTACCTCATGAGGGTGGAGCGGATCGTTAAGGAGGCGGAGAAGCGCTGAGCCTTCCGGTCGTTAGAGCATCAAAGCGTCGCACGGCCGGGACGACCCCTAACCGGAACCCCCGATGACCTCATCCTTCGGCCCCGTCGCGCCCTACTACGACGAACTGATGCGCTCGGTCCCGTACCGAATGTGGACGAGCTACTACCTGCTCCTCCTCGCGCACCAGAACGTCAGGCCCAAGCGCGTTCTCGACGTCTGCTGCGGCACCGGCACCATGTGCGAGCTGCTCGTCGACGAAGGCATGACGATGGCGGGCTTCGATCTCAGCGGGGGCATGATCGAAGAGGCGCGTCGCAAGGCGGTCAAGAAGGACCTCGACATCCGTTATGAGGTGGCCGACGCCCGTACCGTCGACATGGGCGACGAATACGAGGCCGCGTTCAGCTTCTTCGACTCCCTGAACAACATCCTGGAGCCCGAAGGCGTCTTCCAGTCGTTCCAACGCGTCGCCGCCCACCTGCCGCCGGGCGCGAGTTGGATCTTCGATCTGAACACCGCCTACGCCTTTGAGGAGGCGATGTTCGACCAGCGAAGCGGCGGACGGTCGCGCCTCAAGTACGACTGGAAGGGCGACTACGACAAGGCCACGCGGATCATCACCGTGGACATGAAGTTCTGGCTCGACGGCGAGGCGTTCACCGAGGTCCATCGGCAGCGGGCGCACCCGAAGGACGAAGTGGTGGCGATGCTGGAAGAGGCGGGCTTCGGCGATATCCGCGCCTTCCACAGCTACACGCTGAATCCGGTTCGCCTCAAATCGGACCGCATCCACTACACCTGCATTCGGCAGTAGAGCCTTCCGAAGGTATACTTATCCCCGCGTGGAAGGTCCCTCAAGGGGCCGTTCGAACCACGAGGTGAACCCTTTGCGTAAGAACGTCAAGAAAGATCAGCACTCGCCCCGCTTCGTCGCCCTCGCCCCGAAGGTCGACAAGGAAGCCCTGTACGAGACCGAGCAGGCCCTCGCGCTCGTGAAGGAGACCGCCACCGCCAAGTTCGTCGAGGCCGTGGATCTCGCCGTCAAGCTCGGCATCGACCCTCGTAAGGGCGACCAGAACGTGCGCGGCATCACCAACCTGCCCCACGGCACCGGCAAGACCCGTAAGGTGGCCGTCCTCGCCAAGGGCGACCTCGCCGCGCAGGCCTCGGCGGCGGGCGCCGACACCGTCGGCGGCGACGAGCTGATCCAGCAGATCCAGCAGGGTTTCCGCGACTTCGACGTGCTGCTCGCGACCGAAGAGATGGCCCCCCAGATCGGTAAGATCGGCCGTCTGCTCGGCCCGCGCACCCCGAACAAGCGCAACGGCACCGTCACCAACCAGATCGGCACCGCCGTCAACGACATCAAGAAGGCCACCCGCGTCGAGTACCGCGCGGAAAAGGCGGGCATCGTCCAGCTCTCGATCGGCAAGGTCAACTTCACCGACGAGCAGCTCCTGGACAACTTCAAGGCCGCCCTCGGCGCGATCCTGAAGGCCAAGCCGGCCGGCGCCAAGGGCCGCTACATCCAGAGCATCACTCTCTCCGCCAGCATGGGCCCCGGCATCAACGTCGAGCCCACCACCGCCAGCAAGCTCTCGGCGTAAAGAGTTCGAGCGATCACGGGAAAGGGGCCGGAAGGACGAATCCTTCCGGCCCCTTTCTCGTGATCAAGGCCTCCGTTCAGGGATTCCTTTTGACCGCCGGAGCGGTATCGACCGCTTCGACGACCTCATAGCGGTACGCGCCGTCCGCCAGCGGACGACGGTAAATCCGGTACTTGGTCCCGGCACCTTCTCGATCCCTCATCTCGGCGACGTCCGCACCCAGATGTTTCAGGTCGGGCTTGAAGTCAAGATTTTCGACTTCTTGGAGATGGAGAGAGCGACGGATCGCCTCCTCGGTCCAAGGATGGATCGTCGGCAACGGAGGCACGTTCGTCTTCGCTCGTCCCCTGCCTAACTCTTGGCGAAAGGCTTCGGTGGTCTTTCCGCTGTCGTCGAGGAAGACGGGTGATTTAGACGCGGGCTTCTGAGGAGCGGGGACCCGCTCGGTACGGTACTGGTAAGGAGCCTTATCGCCTTCAACGTAGACCTTCCATGCGGAACCATCGGAAAGATAGATGGTGTCGGTCAGCGTTCCTTTTCCGTTCGCAGGAGGCATGTCTCCAGGCTTCTGCCCATTGATGAGGACGTCGTCGCTCATCGTGACCCGGGCGCCCTTCTTCTCGAACCAGGAACCCGAGAAGGTCGCCTTCCGGTTGTTCATGAGCCATCGATCGACTCCCAGCCTAGGGAGAAGGCTGGAGTTCGGAATCGATCCCGAACGTCTCGTTTCCGAGGCGTTGGCCTGCCACCGCCTCGGAAACCCGCTTCAACTCGTCGAGCCTCACGCGCTGCTCGACCGAGAGCTTCGTGGCCAGACGGCGGTCGGCCTCCGCACGCATTCGCCAACTCTGCGCCAGACGACGATCGTTACGATTTTTGTAATCGGCGGGAGTCTGGCTCTCGAAGACGGGCTGGTACGGTCGCTCGAGGTTCGCGATCTTGACGTAGAGGGCGGCTCGGCGCTGAGGAGGAGCGATCGCATAGGCGGCGTAGAGGGCTTTGAGACGAGCTTCGACCGCCTTGGGCTTCTTCGGGATCGGACGCTTGAGGACGCCTCGCCCGTCCGTTGGGAGCGAGGCCTGGGAAATCGCCGAGTTCTCTTTCCGGACGGCGGCCTTCTGGCTCGGGGTTAGACGAAGCCGGTCGGCCACCTGAGGGTCGAGCCAGAGCGCGCTTCCGAAACGCGCGAGGGCCAGGGCTTTGAGGGCGCGCTCCTGTTCCGGCGTCCAGGGCATCGGTCCCGCTGCCCTATCGGCCCGCGCGAACATGGCCGACCTTTCCCGAGACTCCCAGTCCCAAAACTTCTTTAGGGGACCGGTGGCTTGAAGCCTCACCATCTCCTTTCGATGGTCGTTCATCACCCTCTCTGCGCGCTCAGTACGCGCCTTGAACTCCGCCTCCTGGGCGGCGGTCCAGCCGATCCGGGCTCGAACGCCGGGTTCCTCCAGCATCAGCCCGACGGCGACGTGGAGCGGCAAGCGCACGGCAGGGAGACCCGCGCCGAAGCCACGAAGCCTTCCCCTCTCGGCTCCTTCCTGAGACCGCGTGGTTTCTACGGCGACCGCGCGCCAAGGGAGGAGCGTCAGAAGGCCGACGGCGAGGAGGCCCGCCACGACGGGGCGGGAGAAAGGTTTGACGGTCGTATCAAGCATCACGATTCTCTGGGCGAGACGGCGTGCCGGGCCGCCGAGGGCGTTAGCGGGGGCAGGCCCCGCGAAGTCGAGGAGCAGGCGGGCGTAGGCTTTGCGGGAGGCGGCGGTCGCCTCCAGGGCGGCGGCGTCGCACGCCGCTTCCGCCTCCGCGCGCAAGCCCCGGGCGCAGAGCCAAACGGGCGGCGCGAACCAGAAGGCGGCGCAGGTCAGATCGGCGATCAAAGACCAAAGGGGATCGCAGCGGTGGACGTGCGCGGTCTCATGGGCGAGGGCCATCGCCGCCGCTTCGAAGGCGAGGCCCTCAGGAACGACCACGCGAGGCCGCAGAACGCCCTCGACGCGAGGCATCCCGGCGTGGACTCTCCGCCCGGCGAGCAGCCGGGAGACGATCACCGCCGCCACGCCGAGACCGTAGAGAACGGCAAAGGGATCAACCCGGACGGGATCGATCGGATCGTGAGGGACCGGCGCTAGGCGGGTCACGCTCGTCGGCTCAACCGACGGGGAGAGGGTCCCTTGAGGTACGAAAGGTTCGCTCCGATCCTGGTCTCCAACCGTAGGAGGAGGGAGGCTTCGAGACGTTCCGGCTTCTTGAGCGGGAAGGTTCGCCAAAACGGGCGAAGGCTGGAGGGTGGCGACCGAAACGACGACGACCGGAGCCGTCAAGAGGAGGGCGAGCGGCCCCTTGAGCAGGCCCAGCCGCCAAGCCCAACACCGGGAGGCGGCCGAGCGGTGGCGAAGGGCCATGCAGGCCAAGCTCGCGAGAAGCCAGCCGACCGTCGCGTGGAGAAGGGCGAAGATCACCGCTCCTCCAGGCGCTCGACCAGCTCGCGCAACGCGACGAGATCATCGGGCGAAAGGTCGGCCTCGCCCAGGTACTGCACCATCGGCGACACCGAGCCGCCCAGGGCCTCGCGAACGAAACGGCGGACCGCCCCGACCCGGACGCCCTCCACGGGCTCGGCTGGGCGATAGCGCCAGCCCCCGAGGCCGCGTTCGCGGGCGAGCAACCCCTTGGCGCGAAGCCGTTCCATCGTCTGAAGGATCGTCGTCCGCACGACCCCCATCTCCGCTCCCAGCGTGTCGGCCACCTCACGCACCGTGCAGGGCGCGTAGGCCGCGACGTGCTGAAGGACTCTCAGTTCTGCGCCGCCGATGCTCTTATCTTCCATCCGCTCTACCGACGACAGTCGTCGTCAGACTAATCGTACGACAGATGTCGTCAGATCCCAAGGAGAAAAAGGAGGCGATCCTATACCCCACCTTCAGAGCCGCTGTACGTTCCGGACTTTCGGCCTAAGGGCGGGACGGGAGATCGAGAGGGCCGGCTGGTTCGCGAACGCGATCGGGTTGACAGACCCGCGAAGTCCGCGTCGAAGCTGGGCTACACTGGCCCCGTCGCTCTATGCTGGCATCGCTCGCCCTCCTCATGGCCGCTCCCCTCCTTCCCCTTCCCTCCCCGCGCCAGGTCGAATGGCAAAAGCTCGGCCAGGTCGCCTTCGTCCACTTCGGTCCCAACACCTTCACCGACGTCGAGTGGGGCGGCGGCAAGGAGGACCCAGCGGTCTTCAATCCGACGGCGTTCGACGCTCGGCAGTGGGCGCGGGCCTTCAAGGCCGGAGGCTTCAAGGGGGTCGTGCTCACCGCGAAGCACCACGACGGCTTCTGTCTCTGGCCTTCGAAGCTCTCGACCCACACCGTGGCCCAGAGCCCCTTCAAGGGGGACGTGCTCAAGGCCCTCAGCGACGCCTGCCACGCCGAAGGCCTGAAGTTCGGCGTCTACCTCTCCCCCTGGGACCGCAACCATCCCGCCTACGGAACGCCGGAGTACAACGCCGTCTTCGCGGGGATGCTCCGCGAGGTCCTGACCCACTACGGCAAGGTCTTCGAGGTCTGGTTCGACGGCGCGAACGGCGAAGGGCCAAACGGCAAGCGGCAGGTCTACGACTGGGAACTCTTCGTCCGCACCGTCCGCGAGTGCCAGCCGGGGGCGGTGATCTTCTCCGACGCCGGACCGGATGTCCGCTGGGTCGGCAACGAGGAAGGCTTCGGCGGCGAGACGAGCTGGTCGACGATCGACCGCGACCGCTACGTGCCGGGAACCCCGTTCTACAAGGAGCTGACCGAGGGCAAGCGCGGCGGCAAGGATTGGGTTCCGCCGGAATGCGACGTGTCGATCCGTCCGGGCTGGTTCTACCACGCCGATCAGGACGACAAGGTCAAGTCGCCGGAAACCCTCCTCGACCTCTGGGAACGCTCGACCGGGCGCAGCGCGAACCTTCTCCTGAATGTCCCGCCTGACCGTCGCGGCCAGATCCACGACACGGACGTGGCCGCGCTCAAGGGCTTCGCCGCCCTTCGCGCGGCCATCTACGACCACGATCTCGCCAAGGGCGCGCGGATCGGATGGCTCGGCGACGACGTGACGCTCGAGACCGCCCATCCCGTGACCTTCGACCGGGTCGAGCTTCGGGAGGACGTGAGGCAGGGCCAGCGGGTGGCCGCCTTCGCCGTCGAGGCTCGCGAGGGAAGCCGCTGGCGAGAGATCGCGCGGGGGACGACGGTCGGAAACCGCCGCATCCTGCGCGTGGCCCCCACCACGGCGGACGCGGTCCGGATCCGCATCCTCGACGCGCTCGCCCCGCCCGTCCTCCTCCCCGTCGGGCTCTTCAAGACGCCCGAGAGACTAAGGCTTCCCGGCGAAGCCCCCAAGGCGACGCTCCACCAGGCGGCAGACGGTTCGCTGGAGCTCCGGCCCGGTCCGGACGATCGCTGGACCTGGACGTTCGAGGCGGTACGCGGCGAAGTGGAGGTCGAAGTCGACGCGGAGGGCGACGCCGCCTTGGCGGTCGAGATCGGCGGCCAGACCTTGCGGGGGAAGGCCGGGACCAGGGCTTTCGGCAAGGCGGCGATCGTCGTGGGAGGGCCGACCACTCTGACCGTCCGCGCCCTCGGTGGCACGGCGGTTCTGCACGCGGTCCGGCTGAAGGGAATGCGGGAGTGATGGAGATGCGCGATTTCCTCGTTGGCCTCTTTCGGGAGGCTTACGAAGGCAACTGGCGGGGAGCAGAGACCTACTTCGTGGACAATCGTCCGGGCGCGGGACTCCTCGACACGCTTGGGCTCCTCACCGCCGCCGAGGCTTCGCAGGTCGTCGTTCCGGGAACCTCGACGATCGTCGGCCACGTCGTCCACCTTACGATCGGTATGGCGGCGACCCGCGAGGAACTGGACGGCGGTCGCCCGGAGGTGGATTGGGAGGCCACCTGGACGCGGCAGACGATGGACGATGAGGCCTGGGAGGCGGCCCAAGCGGCCCTTCGCCAAGAGTCCGAAGGATTGCTCGCACGGTTTCGGGACCGAGCGTGGGAAGAGCCGCTCATGGAAGCCCTCGCCTACTCCACCGCCCACGCCGCCTGGCACCTGGGCGCGGTACGCCAACTTATGGGCGAGCGAGTCTCGCGGCAGGGTTAGCGCAGGACGGTCAAATGCAGCAGCACCTCAGACCGGCCCCCAACAGGATAGGCCACGACGTTGAGCTGGGTGTGCCTATCGGAGCAAACGCCGTCGACCTGTTCGTCGTGGGGCGTCGAATAGCGGCGAAGACCTTTGACTTGGCGAACGAAGAAGTCGATGGCGTTTTTCGGGCTTCCTGAGATCTCGCCTTGGACCGTGTAGACGTCTTGAAGGCTCGTGAGCCGCTGGCGCAGCGTGTGGGTCAACCCCAGCCCCAGTTCAGGCGGCAACTTGATCCTTAAGAGGGCGAGTCGTTTTCGAAAATCCTCGGAGACGTGGAGAGCCGGATCGGCCTCCATGTGGCTCGTCTCGATAAACCCCAGGGCGCGCCGGTAGATGGTACGAGATCCATCCCGTTCGATCACGTGGTCTTTGTCACGACTCGTCCCGGAAGCCAGCAGGCTGGCCGCGATCAGTAGAAGACAGAGACCGGCGGTCAAGACGAGCCAACGATGGCGCACGCTCCCCTTACGGCCTTCGGCAAGGACCGGTTTCGTTCTCAAGCGAGAAAGGCCGTCGCCACCGCGTTCTTGGCCGCCTGGTCCCAAGGCCGAGGATCGTCGTCTATCCGGGCATCGTCTCGGGAGCGGCGGGTCGGCCCATCAGGTAGGCCTGGCTGTCGAACGGCTTCTCCCCGTTCCGGTGGCGGGTGTAGGTGCCGTCGGGTTGGAGATCCCAAGCCCGCACGTTGTCCCGGAGCGCGGGCGTGAGCACCTCTTCGTAGAGATACTTCGTGACGCGCGGCTCCTCGATGGGAACGAGCGTCTCGATACGGCGGTCGAGATTGCGCCGCATAAGGTCGGCCGATCCGATCAGCACGTCGGGCTTGCCGTTGTGGCCGAACCAGTAAACCCGGCTGTGCTCTAGAAGGCGCCCCACGACGCTTACCACCCGGATACCTTCGCTCAGTCCCGGCACCCCAGGACGCAGGCAGCAGACCCCACGGACCATAAGCTTGATCTCGACGCCCGCCGCGTGGGCGGAGTAGAGGGCCTCGATCATCTCCGGATCGACCAGGGCGTTGAGCTTGAAGAGAATCCGCCCTTCCTTCTTCAGCTTCGCCTCGCGCTTGATCCGGTCGAGAATCCCCTGCCTCATGTTCACCGGGGCGACCAGGAGCTTGCGGTAGTGCGTGTGCTTGCTGAAGCCGGTCAGGTAGTTGAAGAGTTCGGAAATGTCCTGGCAGATCGCCTCGTCGTCGGTGAAGAGGCCGAGGTCGGTGTAAAGGCGTGCGGTGCTCGGATTGTAGTTCCCGGTGCCGATGTGGGCGTACCGTCGGATGCCGGTCGCCTCCCGCCGCACCGTAAGGCACAGCTTGGAGTGGGTCTTCAGATCGGGCAGGCCGAAGGTGACGTGGACGCCCGCCCGCTCTAGGGCCTTCGCCCACACGAGATTGTTGCTCTCGTCGAAGCGGGCGCGAAGCTCAACGCTCGCCGCCACCTGTTTCCCCGCCTCGGCGGCCTCCAAGAGGCTCTCGACCAGGGGCGACTCCTTTCCGACCCGGTACAAGGTGCTCTTGATTCCGACCACCGAAGGGTCCTTGGCCGCGCTCGCCACGAACTCCTCGACGGAGCGGAACGAGTCGTAGGGATGGTGGACCAGCACGTCGCCCTGGCGGATCGTCTCGTAGAGCGCGGAGCCGCTCAGGGCCTCGTAGGCGTGGGGCACGAAGGGCGGGAATCGAAGCGACGGCTTGTCGATGCGGGCCAGCTCCCAGAACGCTTCGAAGCCGAGCATCCCCTCGATGGGGAAAAGGTCGGTCCCGTCCAGGTCGAGAAGCGAAGCGAGCCGGTCGCGCACCTCGGCGGGCATATCGGCGGCGAACTGCAGGAGGACGGGAGCGCCGAATCGGCGCAGGCGCAGGGTCTCCTCGATGCTCGCCAAGAGGTCGGCGGCCTCGATCTCGCGGGCTTCCACGTCCGCGTCGCGAATCACCCGGAAGGGCCAAGCGCCCACCACCTCGACGCCGGGGAACAGGCTCTGGAGATTGTGGGCGATCAGGTCTTCGATCAGGACGTACTCGTAGCGCCGACGGCCCAGGCGGATAAAGCGGGCCACGCCCTCCGGGATCTTGACGCGGGCGAGACGCGGCTCTGTGCCGTCCGTCACCAGCACCGCGAGGTTCATCGAGCGGTTCGAGATGAACGGCACGCTGTGCGCCGGGTGAAGGACGAGCGGGGTGATGAGTGGAAAGATCTCCGCTGAGAACTGGGCGTCGAGCGCGCGCTTGCGTTTGTGCGAGAGGTCGACGTAGCGGCGCAGGACGATCCCGGCGGTGTCGAGGAGCGGCCCCAGTTCCTCGGTGAGGACGCGCCCCGCGCGCTGGCGCTGGGGCAAGGCCGTGCGCGCGATCTCGTCGAGCTGGCGGTTGGGCGAGAGGCCGTCGGGCGAGGTCGCCAACTCGCCGCTCTCGAACTGCTCGATGATCCCACTCACGCGGACCATGTAGAACTCGTCCAGGTTCGACTCGAAGATCGCGAGGAACTTCAGCCGCTCGATCAGCGGGTTGGTAGGATTCGCCGCCTCTTCCAAGACGCGGCGGTTGAACTGGAGCCAACTCAGCTCCCGGTTGAGGAATCGGGATTCGCCTCTCACACCGGACCTCCGAGGGCCTTGCCCGACGCCATCTCCAAGATCGCCCCCTCGCGAATCCCGAACTCGCTGACGACGATCTGTGAAAGGCCGAAACGATCCATCAAAGCACGATAGACGAGGGCGCCGGGCAAAAGGGTCGAACCCCGCTTGCTTTTGACGCTGAAGCGGCTTACGATCCGGTCGACGGAAAGCCGCCCCGTCGCCCACACCAGGTACTCGATCTCCTCGCGGGTGATCGTCTTCTCTCCGTCCGGGTGCAGGGCCCGCCAGAGGCCCCGCGCCACGCCGCCGCAGGCCACGGCGAGGGTCGCCCCGCCGGTGATCGTCCCCCGCTCGAGGGTTCGGGCGATGTAGGTTTCCGCCGCCCGCCGCGCGAGGTCGGGCGTCGGAAAGACGAGCCCCGACTCGGCGATCACGCGTCCCGTCCCTAGCGGAAGACTTTCCTCCTCGGTGAACCCCTTCTTTCCGATCCGCCCGATCTGCGCGGAGCCGCCGCCGACCTCGAACATGAGGTCCGGTCCGAGGTTGCGCGTGTCGAGCCCGATCCCGCGGAGGGAAAGCTCCGCCTCGCGCCGGGGCGGGATCACCTCGACCTTCACCCCGGAATCGGCCTGGACCTTCTTAAGGACCGCCTCGGAGTTGCGCGCCTTGCGGATCGCCTCGGTGGCGAACACGTAGAGCCCCCCGGCCCCCCGCGCCTTCGCCATGCGCCGGAACTCGCTCAGGGTCTGGCTCAGCTGCTCCACGTTGTCCTTGGGCACCTCGCCCTTGCGGGCGACGAGTTCGCCCAGCCCGATCCACTCGTTGTAGTTGTCGATCCGCATCACCAGATCGCCGTCGGTAGCCGCGACGAGAAGGTGCGCGGTGTTCGAGCCGATGTCGGCGGCGGCAAAAACGCGGGTCACGGAGAGAGTATTGTCGATTGGCGGATTCCGGTCGCGATCGGGCTCAATCGTTCCCCGGGCGTCGTCCATCATCCATGACTTATCCGCGCTTGGACAAGGCCCTTCAACTCGCCGCCCGGCTCCATGCGGGCCAAGAGCGCGAAGGCGATGCGCCCCTTCCTTACCTCACCCATCCCGTCGAGGTCCTGCTTGGCCTTCGGTACGTCGGCGGCGAGACGCACGAAGACCTGCTGTGCGCCGCCGTCCTCCACGACGTCCTGGAAGAATCGGACGCCGACCGTCGAGAGATCGCGAAGGCGGCCGGAGAGCGGGTGGCGGAACTCGTCGAGGAGCTGACCCGCCACGAGCCGACCGCCGAAGAGAGAAAGGGGCTCGACAAGGACACGATCTGGAGTCTGCGCGCCAACCGGCTTCTCGACGAGATTCGGGCGATGAGCGCCGATGCTCAGAAGGTGAAGCTCGCCGACCGCCTAGCGAACCTCCGCGAGGCTAAGCGCACGAAGGCGGGCCCCAAGTGGGACCGCTACGCCTGGCAGACCGAGGAGATCCTCAAGATCGTGCCCCGCGAGCGGAACGAGGGACTGTGGGACGCGATCCGCCGGGAATTGGACGGAGCGGAGGGTTAGAAGCCAGGGCGCGGATCGTCCGGCTCCTAGCTTCTCAGTTCTCTGACCGCCTCCGCTTCCGCCTTCAGCTCTTCGATCGTCGATTCGAGGTTGGAACGCAGGACGCTGACCGAATCGGGTTGTCCCACGGCCGCCTGGACGAGATCGGCGAGCTCTTCCAAGCGGGCGACGGTGGCCTCGATCGCCCGCGGGTCCTGCGTCTGGACGGCGGCCTGGTGAAGGGCCTCGCCCATGCCTGCGTCGGCGGCGCTCCGCAGACGGGCCGCGCGCTCGTCTTTCGCCTCGCCCAGGGCATCCGTCACGCGGCGGTGCGCGGCGGCCGCCCGCTCCAAGGCGTCCATCGCACTGGCGGGCGGCGGAACGGGCGCTTGATAGCCTGTCCAAGCGTGAGGTCGGTGCGCCGCCGGATGGCGCGCACCCCAACCGCCCTGCCAGACCTGCGCTCGCGCCACGAGGGCGCGGAGCAGCGCCGCCGCCTCGTCGGACAGGATCACCGCCGGGGCACCCTCCTTCGCCTTTCGTCGGAACGCGAGACCGAAGCCCAGGTTGATCGCGCCCGCAAGGCTTGGCCCCGCAGCGCCTAGGAGTATTCCATGGTCGTGAGCGGCGAGAGACACAACGCCGAAAACGCCCGCGACTCCCAAAAGGGCTCCACCGATCGCGGTCTGCAACCGCCAGCTTCGACCCATGGCGGTAAGGCCGAGCATCGAGGCGCCTCGGGTGCGCGCGAACCGGTCGAGGGAACTTTCCACCGTGCCCTTATTGTAACGTCGCCGATCGACGGTTCAACGAAGGCCGCTTCAGTAGAGGGACCAGCGTGCGCCCAGGACGAGCCGCGAGGCGATAGGAGCGAGAACGAGCGGCCCGACGATCAGGACCGCCGCGATCAGTGTCTGCGAATCGTGGCTCACCAAGAGTTCGTTCCACGTCCCGAACGGCTGAAGTCCCTGCTATTTACTTGATTCAAGTCCAAGAAATGATAGCGCCTACGTCGAGCTAACGAACCTAGAGATGACGGACGGTAGCCGAGGTTGATGATTTTGACCGTGTTCCTCAAAGAATCCGAGTTAAGGTATTCGATTTAAAAATATCGATATCCGATGGTCGAGTTAGAAAATCATTGAAGGGCGCTATCATAAAATAAGCGTGTTTTTGCGTCTTTAATTGCACGTATCCCTTCAATCATCCCTAAGGAGGGGCGTCGCACAATCGATACGGTACAGTCTCGGAGTCTGCAGCCAGGCAAAAAGGAGGTTTCCCCTATGCGTAACTGCTCACTCCGCGTGAGTTTCGCACTCGTTCTGCTCGTTCTCTGCGCCATCGCGCTGGGCCGACAGTCGAAAACACAATCTAATACAGTCGACAAGACGGTGACCCTCACCGTTCCGTCCCGCGTCCAGTTCGAATTCAGCGACTCGCTCGGTGCGGGACGTCTCCTCAAGAAGGAGAAAGGGAGCCCTGGGTTTGTTCGCCAAACCTTCCGGATCACCCTCAAGAACGGAAAGCCGGTCGGAAAGACGCTTCTCAAGGAGGAGCGACGGGAGCCGGAGGCGGCTCTGTTCCTAATGGGGCGGGCGGGATTCGCGGCGAGCCGCGGCTCGTTCGTTCGTCACAAGGTCCTGTCCATGTCCGCTACGGGATACGACGCCTCGCCCGCGACGATCGGTCGCGGCGCTACGGGCCGTACCGCCACCGGGCGACACGCCGAGTACGGCGTCGTCGCGGTCGATCCTCGGGTCATCCGCCTGAACACCATCGTTTACGTCGAGGGGTACGGCTTCGCGCTGGCCTGCGATAAAGGCGGAGCCATCAAGGGCAACCGCATCGACCTGTGCTACGACTCGCGCTCGACCGCCCTTCGCTTCGGTCGGAAGCAGGTGCGGGTCCACGTCCTAGGGTGAGGCTCGACGATCCCGCCGTCCTTCGCGCTTTCCTCAAGCGCCACGGTCTGAGGCCCGACAAGGGCCTCGGGCAGCACTTTCTCGTCTCCGCGCCGACGGTCGATGCGATCGTCGGCGCGGCGTCGTCCTGCAAGGGGGTCCTTGAGATCGGCCCCGGTCCCGGTGTCCTGACCGGCCCGCTCTCCGAGGCCGCCGAGCGCATGGTCGCGGTCGAGTTGGACGCGACCATGCCCCTTCTCCTGACCGAGAGCGCCCCCCGCGCGGAGGTCGTCAAGGAGGACGCGCTCAACGCCGACCTCCGCGCTCTGCTCGACGGCCTCCCCGCCCCGCGCGCGGTCGTGAGCAACCTTCCCTACTACATCACCGGCCCCCTGCTCGGGCGGATCGCCGACGTGCGTGACCGCTTCGACGTCGCGGTCCTCATGATGCAGAAGGAGGTCGCCGACCGCATTCTCGCCAAGCCGGGCAAGCGCGAACGCGGCGCGTTGAGCGTCGCGATCCAGTCGCAGTTCACGGTGACGCGCCTCGTCCACGTCCCTTCGGCCGCGTTCCTGCCCCCGCCCAAGGTGGACAGCGCCGTCCTCGTGTTCCGTCCCCGCCTCGACGGTCTCTCCGACGAGGTCCTGAAGCTCGTTCGCCTCGGCTTCGCCCAGCCACGCAAGACCCTGACGAACAACCTCGTCGCGGGCCTGCGCCTTTCCCGCGAGGAGGCCGTCGCGCGGGTCGAGGCGGCGGGACTCTTGGAGACGGCGCGCCCGGCGGAACTCACGGAATCTGACTGGGCGAAGCTCTAACCGTCGACGCTATAAAACCTGTAGCGTCGACGTAGGAAGCCTAAAGGTACGCTGAGTGCAGAATATGGTCCACAACGTCATCATCATCGGCTCAGGCCCGGCGGGCTACACCGCCGCGCTCTACAACGCGCGCGCGAGCCTCGCCCCTGTGGTGTTCGCGGGATTCCAGCCGGGCGGACAGCTCATGATCACGACCGACGTGGAGAACTATCCCGGCTTTCCCGGCGGCGTCCTCGGGCCGGAGATGATGGACCTTTTCCGCAAGCAGGCGGAGCGGTTCGGGGCGAACGTCTACGAGCAGAACGTCGAGCGCGTCGACTTCGGCGGCAAGCCCCTGAAGGTCTGGACCGACGACGGGCAGGAGCACCACGCGAAGACGGTCATCATCGCGACGGGCGCGAGCGCGAAGTGGATCGGACTGCCCGGCGAGCAAAAGTACGGCGGCTTCGGCGTGTCGGCCTGTGCGACCTGCGACGGCTTCTTCTTCCGTAACAAGGTCGTGGCCGTCGTCGGAGGCGGCGACACCGCCATGGAGGAGGCCCACTACCTCACCCGCCATGCGAGCAAGGTCTACCTGATCCACCGTCGCGGCGAGTTCCGCGCGAGCAAGGTGATGCAAGAGCGCGTCCTGCACGATCCGAAGATCGAGGTGGTCTGGGACACCGCCGTCGTCGATATCCATGGCGAGGAAGAGCCCCACAAGGTGACCGGGCTGGAACTGCTCAACCTCAAGACGGACACCCGGTCCCAGCTTCCGGTGGACGGCCTCTTCGTCGCGATCGGCCACAAGCCGAACTCCGACCTGTTCAAGGACGTGCTCGACATGGACGACGTCGGCTACCTTCTCACCGAACCCGGCACCACGAAGACGAAGGTCCCCGGCGTATTCGCCGCGGGCGACGTGGCCGACCCGATCTACCGCCAAGCGGTCACCGCCGCCGGGTCGGGCTGCGCCGCCGCCATCGACGCCGAGCGCTACCTTGGCGTGGCGTATGATAGCTACTGATGCTGCCGACCCTCGCCCTCGGCCTCGCCCTCCTGCAGGAGGAGGGCGCCCTCTTCCGGGAAAACTTTTTCGCCGGTCCCCTCGGAGCGCGGACGCTTCGCATCGCCACGCCCACCGAGCGGCTGAAGCAACCTAAGGTCTCCCCGAAGCAAGGCTGGACGTTCGATTGGACCGACGGCGGGTACGTGAAGAGCGACACGGGCTATGGCCTCCGCTTCAACGTCTACAGCCAGGAATCGACGCAGACGAGCGCCCGGCCGGAGAGCGTCACGCGCACCCTGCTCCAACTGTTCTCCTATAACTATTCCAAACTCGGCCTCGACCACGCGGACGACTTCGACAGGATCGTCTCCGTCTACCTTTGCTACGGCGGCGACCCCGGCGGCGAGCAGCTCTTCGACGCCGAGAAGGAGCTGCGCTTCGTGGGCCGCAAGGTCAACACGATCTACTTCTACGACCTGCGCTCGTTCAACGACCCCGTCGAGACGACCCGCGAGGTCGCCCACGAATACGGCCACGCCACCCTTCCCCCCGTCGGCGGCTTCACCGATCCGGAAGATTGGGCGAACGGCATGCTGGGCGAGAAGCTCTACATGAGCTACCTTGCCGAAGCCCGCAAAACGGGGACGCTCGGCGCCGAAGACACCTTTGGCGCGAGCGCGGCCGCCCTCGGCGCCTGGGTGCAGAAGAACGTCGATCCCCTGGTGGAAGACGCAGCCCTCAAGGGCCCTCGCGCCTTCGGCAAGGACAAGGCGGGAATGGACGCCTTTCTGGGTCTCGCCCTCTGGACGGGCCGTCTCTACGGCGTTCGGGCGATGACGCGCGCCCTGAGCTTCAGCATGGACCCCAAGGAGTTCGCCACGAGCGCGGTCACGGTCGCGGAGGAGGCGAGCGTCACGACGATCAACGTTCCCGCCTCCCTCGCGGGCAAAACGATCTGGGTTCCCGTCGGAAACAAGAAGGAAGCGCGCATCAGCGGCGCCGATGAGATCGAGGAGCGAAAGGCGGGCTGGGCCCATCTTCGCCTACGAGCCGGCGTCAAGCCGGTCGTGGTCCGAAAGGGCTAAGTCGTCGGGTCTCTAGGAGGATTCTTCCAAAGACCCGACGACCTGAGGCGCTAAGCCACCGGGCTGAGGTGGAACACGAAGCGCGCGTTGCCCAGCGCGATCTCCGCGCCGTCGCTTAACTCGGCGGTCTCGACCCGCTCGAAGTCGTCCTTGAGGACGAAGGTCCCGTTGGACGAGCCGAGGTCGGTAATCGACCATTTGCCCTCGTCGCAGGTGAACTTGGCGTGCTTTCGGCTCACGTAGCCGCCTTCGGGCATTCCCGCGAGATCCACGTCGATCGGCCCTACCGCGGGGTCGAACCGGCCGACGATGGCGGGGGGCGAAAGCGGGAACTCGATGTCCGTCTCCGCGCCGCCGCGCTTGACGACGAGCTTGGCGGTGGTCGCGCAGACTTCGGGCTGGCTCCAACCCTCCTCGGCGATTCCGGCGTGAGGATGGTCCGCGCCCTCGACGGGCGGAATCTCGGTCTCTGGGGCGGTCGGCGCGGTGTCGTCGGTCATCGTGTCTCCTAGATTAGCATTCGGACGTTGGCGACCGCGCCGTCCGTTCGGAAAGGGGTGAAAACGTCCCGGCGCGATCCTTTCCGCGGCTTCCACGGTCTAAGAACGACCATGCCGGAAGACCGCACCCCCGACGCCGACGAACTCGCCGCCACCACACCCAAGGCCGCTCCGGGACGGGACGACGCCGCAAAGGAACCCTTGGGAACCGACGAACCTGCGGGGAACGCCGACGATGGAACCCAAGGCTCCTGAGCCGCTCCCACCGGATCTCTTCCTATACTCCTTCAGCCTCGCGCCCCGAACGGCGATCTGTCTTCTCGTTCGAGACACCCAAGGCGGCGTTCTGCTAGCAAGACGGGCGAAGGGAATGACGATGGCGGGCGTCTGGCACCTTCCCGGCGCGTTCGTGTGGCGCGGAGAGCCCTTCGCCGCGTGCGCGGAGCGGATCGCCCATAAGGAACTCGGAGCCTCGATCGTCTCACTTAATCCGTTCGGCTTCTTCGAAGACCTGGACGGCGATCCGCGCGGCCACGTCGTCGATCTCGTGTTCGAGGCCACGCTCGACGCGGAGCCAAGAGAGACGGTCGAATCGGGCGAGGTCCGCTTCTTCTCGGCGGTCCCGGAGGGGGTGGCGTTCCATCACGACCGGGTCCTTCGTGCGGCGGGCCTCCCAACCGTCCCTTATCTCAGTAGTTAGACCCCCTTAGCCGCTCGTCGTCTTCAGCCGTGACCACGCGAGCATGGCGAGGCCGAAGACGAGCATCACGACGCCCCAGCCGAGATTGACGTTCAGCCCCAGAGAACGATGGTCGGTGAAGAGGCCGAAAAGGGTAAGGATGGCTCCGAAGAGGGCGAACATCCCACCGATAGGGAGGCGAAGGTCAAATCCCATTGCGTGGCTACCAGAAGATCAGATTGAGGACGACGACGCAGACGAGCACCGCCACGGCAAGGGTGCTGGGGCGGCTCCAGAACGGGGCGTCGGTGTCCTTGGGACGGGGCGTGAGCGAGGAGACGAGGCCCCGCAGCTCCTCGTCGGTGCGGTTGGGTTTCGTCGCCAAAGAGACGGCGAAGGTCACGACGAGACAGGTGAGGAACGCGACGATGGCGGTCCAGAAGTTCTGGGCCATCTCGCTGGGATAGTTGTGGAGCGTCGAGCCGAGCCACGCGCCCTTGAGCCCTGGACGGGAGCCCTGAGGAAGGGTGAGGCCGTGGTGGATCGCCGCCCCGACGGTGCCACAGAGGAGTCCCCAGAAGCCGCCGTGGCCCGTCGCGCGGCGCCAGAACATCCCGAGCAAGAACGTGGCGAACAGCGGCGCGTTCACGAAGGCGAACACGAGCTGGAGCACGTCCATGATGTTGTTGAAGCCCGCCGCGAGGTAGGCCGCGCCCACCGAGATCGCGATGCCGACGACCGTCGCCACCCGCCCGACCTTCAGGTAGTGGTCGTCGCTCTGCCCCGGTTTGAGGTA
>CAZEWR010000046.1:0-42606 GCA_964516175.1 uncultured Fimbriimonas sp.
CGGACGGCGTGTCAACCCTGTGCGGACGATTTTCGGACGAAAAGCGAGAAAGTCCGCTTCTCCTTATTCACCCCTTACTTCAGTCCTGTGTTCGCGATCCCAGAGACGAAACTCTTCTGGCACAGCGCGAAAACGGCGACTGCCGGAAGCACGGTGGCCACGGCAGCGGCCATGACAAGATTCCAAGGCGTCCCTTGCACCGTCGCCGAACCGCCCACGAAGTTCACCAAAGCCACCGGAAGGGTCATCGTTTCCTGACGGTGCAGATAGACCAAAGGGCCCCAGAGGTCGTTCCAAGAACCGAGGAACGCAAAGACCGCTACCGTAACGACCGCCGGTCGGGCGAGAGGCACCGCGATCCGCGTCAGGATCAGGCCCTCGCTCGCTCCGTCGAGACGCGCCGCCTCCATCGTTTCCTCAGGCAAGGTGCGGAAGAACTGACGGAGAAGGAAGATCGCAAAGGCGTTCGTACCTAACCAGGCAGGCAGTACGAGCGGCGCATAGGTGTCGACCATCCCAAGGGAAGCGAAAAGGCGAAACACCGGAATGATCGTGATCTGCCCCGGCAGCATCAACGTCGTGAGCAAGCCGAAGAAGACCCACGATGTCCCCCTCGCCTTTAGGCGCGCGAAGGCGTATCCTGCCGGGATCGAAGACGCGAGGGTGCCGAGTACCGTCAGGGTCGCGACGAAGGCCGAGTTACCGAAAGCACGCAAGAAATCGAAGTTCCGTAAAGCATCCCCAAAGTTAGCAGGACGTGGAGCCTTTGGAAGGAGGGAGAGTCCGCCCTTCAGTAGCTCGTCGAACGGTTTGAGCGATGTCGAGAGCATCCACGCGAGTGGTGCGAGACAGGCCGCGAGACCCACAAGCGTAACCAGAAGGGCGGGGAGAAGGCGCGGTCTCAAGCAGTCGCCTCGTCGTAGACCCAGCGCTTCGAAAGACGGAAGTTGAGAAAGGTGATCGCACCGATAACGGCGAAGAGGAGCCAAGCCATCGCGCTCGCAAGACCCATGTGGAAGTGCTCGAACGCCTTGGTATAGAGATTCAGCACGTAGAACAGGGTCGCCCGCGCGGGCCCACCGACGCCCGCGCCATTCGATTGGCCGAAGGCGAACGCTTGGTCGAACGCTTTCATAGCCCCGATCAGACCCATCGTGAGGTTAAAGAAGACGGTCGGCGTGAGTGCGGGCCAGGTCACGATCCAGAATCGCCGCCATGTCCCGGCTCCGTCGAGCGCCGCCGCCTCGTGCAGGAATCGGGGCGACTCTTGAAGGCCGGCGAGGAAGATCACCATCGCGCCGCCGTATCCCCAAACGCTCATCAGGATCAAAGCGGGCAAAGCCCAGCTTGGCGACTGGGTCCAGGCCGGTCCATGCACGCCTGCCTCCGCCAACAGCCGGTTTAGCGCGCCGTCTGTCGGCTGGAAGATCCAGGCCCAGAGCACGCCGGAGACGGTAGCGGGCAGGAGAGTGGGAAGGTAGTAGAGCGTCCGGAACGCGCCTCGAAACGGAATGTCGAGGTTCAGCAGCATCGCCACCGCAAGAGCGGCGAACAACCCCAGCGGTACGCTCCCGAGCGCATAGAGCGCGGTGACCTTGACCGAGACCCAGAACGACGGATCTGCGGTGAGCAGGTAATGGTAGTTCGCGCCTCCGACGAAGCGAGGCGACGAGACCACATCATAATCCGTGAAGCTCAGCCAGAGTGAAGTGAGCATCGGACCGACGGTAAAAAGCAACAGGCCGATCGTCACCGGAGCGATCATCAACCAGCACCAGCGGGTTTGGCTACGACTCAACGCGCGCCACCGCTCGTCGCCTTCAAGAACGCATCGGCCGCCTTGGTCGCGGCCTTCGCGGCCTCCTCCGGCGGTACATTCTCCGTAAGCATCCGGTCGATCTCCGGCTGCACGAGGTCGAGGGCGATCTCCACGAAGTCCTTGCTGCTGGGAATCGGCTCCGCGCTCTCCAGGGCGCGTTCGACCGCCGCCCGGTTACGTGGCGCCTTACCCATATCGCGCCGCTCGGCGGCTACAGAACGGCGAATAGCGACGTAACCCCGGTCGACGTGGGCACGAACGCTCTCCTTCGAACTCATGAATTTCAGAAACCGCCACGCCGCCTCCCGTTCCGGCGATGCCTTGGCGATCCCGAGCGCGTTCAGCGAGATCTCACCGCCCCGGCGTCCAGACGGTCCTTTCGGCAAAGCCTCGATCTCCCAGTCCAGGGATGGGATTTGACGGTAGGTGGCCCAAAGGCCAACGTGGCCGCCATAGTCCATCGCCACCTGGTCGCTTGCGAAACCCGTCGGGGGGCCTTCGCCCGGTGGGGGCGCGAAACCTTCGCGGATCGTGTCGCGGTAAAAGGTCAGTCCTTGGATCGCTTGGGGAGTGTCGAGCGTCGAGTGGGTGATCGCGGGATCGAACAGGTCGCCGCCCGCGCCGTGGACGAGAGTCAGCCACTCGCCCCACCAGCCGGTGGTCACCGTGCTGCCCCAAACGCCGCCTTTCGTCAGCCGTTTGGCGGCGGCGGCGTAGTCGTTC
Organism: uncultured Fimbriimonas sp.; assembly: GCA_964516175.1. Lineage (GTDB taxonomy): Bacteria > Armatimonadota > Fimbriimonadia > Fimbriimonadales > Fimbriimonadaceae > Fimbriimonas. The sequence continues at coordinate 2,543 of CAZEWR010000046.1, forward strand.
CAGGTCCAACTGGCGGTGGGATACGGCTCGTGCGCCGTGTCGAACAGCCGCCGATTGTAGTAGAGCAAGGAGACGTTGAACCACTGCGGCATGAAGTAGATGCGGCCGTCGGGCGTCATCGCCTTCTGAACCGCCGGGTAGAAGTCCGCAAGATCGATCTCTTTGCCATCACGCTTCGCCAAGTCAGTCAGGTCGCTGAGAAAAGGCTTGAGATACGCGAAGAACACGTCGCCGCATACGAACACGTCCGGCGGCTCGCCCGCCGCGACGAGGGTTTTCAACTTCGTCTGGTACTGCGAACCCGGAACCGCCCGCACATCGATGTGAACGTCAGAGTTCTCCCTCTCGAACTGCTTGACCAGTTCCTCGGTCATCGGCTGCGAACCCACGTCGATGGGATAGAGCCAGATCACGGTATGCCGCCCGAGCGGGTCGACGGGTCGCTCTCGAGAACAGCCCACCAGCAGAAGCGTGAGAAACAGGAACGCCCGCCTCACCGAAGCACCAGCGTTCTCGAATCTCGATCGAAGCCCGTGGGCCGCGTGTAGGGTCTACCGTTCAGGTACGACTGCCGCCGGAAGCTACCGTCCGTCAGCAAGGGCTGGCAACCGATCCTCGCTCCCTTGCGTGCGATCGCTCCTAGGGGTTCGTTCGTGCCCCAGGCACGGTAAAGCGCTTTCCACGCGATCTTGCCCTCGATCGTCCGGTCGGCTCTCGCGGCGGTTCCGGCGGTGGTCGTCAAAATCGATCCGTCCGGCAGGTCGTCCGAGTAGGCGATGTTGGGCAACCCGATCGAACTCCAGCCCACGGACAGCTCGGGCACCCCGGTGAGTGGGAACGTCTCGCGGCTCGGGTCGAAGCTCAGCTCAACGTGCTCGATGTCCCAACGATGGCTTTTGAGTTCGCCTACGTTCGACGCCTCCACGATTTCCGTCGCACGGGCGCGCTGATCGAGGTGGAAGTAGAGGTAGGTCCTATCCCAGCCGAAGCGCAGGTCGGCGCGCATCGTTCCGCCACCGCTCGCGATCAGGCGGATAGGGTCGGCCTTCGACCAATCGACCTTTCCAGCTACCGCTCGGGGGACGCCGACGGCGACGCTCTCATCACGGCGGAAGCGTTTCATACGGAGCGGCAGGGCGACACGGCCGTTGTTGGCATCGATCGTCACGCCGCCGACGAGGGTTCGGTTCTTGGCGTAAGCCATCGCGCCATGCGCGGGAACGCGCACTACCTGCACCGCCTGCTTCGGTGCGAGAAGGACGGGGTAAATACCTTTGGCCGGTTTGAACGAGAGAAAACGGTTCGAGACCGCCTCATAAAGCCGCACGGGGGTGGCGCCGAGATCGAGTTTGATTCTTTTTGGAACGCTGTACGGATTCCAGAGCAGATCGGTAGGGTAGCCCTTAGTCTTCAAAAAGTCTGTCGCCCGGAGGTCGATCCGCAGGATTTCGGGCACGTTCGTCGGATTGACGAGGGCTCCCAGCAGACCGACGTAGCCGCCGCCGTAGAGCCCGAAGTCCTCTTTGGCCCAGCCGCCACGCTTGGCGTCGCCCGCCCCGTAGGGACTCTTCCCTTCCCAGGTCTTCCGAAGCGCCTCGTAGGGGATGCCCGAGCTCGGGTCGCCGGGCCAATCCCTACCGGATTGGTGAGTCGCTGGAAGGGCGTCTTTGTAGAACAGCCGCGAGGCGTTGACCGCGTTCAGAACCCATTTTCCCATCGCGGCGGAAAAGCGGTCGTCGTAGCGCGCAAGGGGAGCGAGGGTCGCCAGGTTGAGGGTCGTGTTCATGGCGAACGCATAGCCGCCGCCGTCGTTCGTCGAGCCCATCAGGCCACCGACGTCGTAACCGCCCCAGCGGCCTGCGATCATGCCCCAGCCAACCCGGTTGGGGGATGTAGGATCGAAGCACCAGTCGACGAAGCGCGGCACGTCCCAGCGATCGCCTTTCTCGGCGTTCAGGTAGGCAGCGGCGAGCGCACCGTAGGCGGTTAGGATCTCATAGGTCGGGTTGTCGTCCCGACGTTGCATCGCGCCGAGCGCCTTGCGAGCCGACGCCAGAGCGGATGCGTCACCAGAACGAAGCGATTCGAAAAGCTCTAGGTAGGCCACCCCGGCCGCCGCGTCGGGCTCTTTCCACTGCCCGTTGTCCTGAGCTTTGCGGGCGTCCACGTCGTACGAGGTGTGGTCGAAGTCGGCCCCCAGCACGTCGTTCGCCTCGCGCCACGAACGGGCGATGCTCGCGGAGATACGTCGTCCGCACTCCCAGGCAGGGTATTTCGAGGCGAGTTGCGTGAACACGACGCTCGGTAGAAGGTCGTACCAGAAGCTTCCGCTGCCCCGACTCCCGGGGTCGTTGAGGATGCGGCCTTGCCTCGGGTTGAGGAACTCAGGGCTCTGATCGACCCAGCGACGTTTGTCGATCCCGACCATCGTCGCCCCAAGGAGCGATCCGAGGACGGCGATCGCCTCACCTGTTTTGCCGCGAGCCTCCTCCTTGCCGACATAGGAAGGCAAGCCGAATCCAGGTCCGTCGAGGTTGGGGGCGCCAGGAACCGGCCATGAGAGCGGCAGATAGGGCCCTTTCGCCTCGGTGTCGAAGACGACGCGGTCGAACTCGCGCGCGGTGCGAACCCAGTCGCGCAAAGCGTAAGGGGTAGGGCGGTCGGGCAGGAGCCCGACGCGCGGAATGGCGAGTTGTTCGGTCCCAAGCGTCATCACCAGGGCAAAGAGAATGCTCATCGCTGGGTCTTTTTGAAAGGAAGCGTTGCGGAGGAGAGGGGCCTAAACGACGCCGGATATCTCGCGAACTCGGGATTCGAGGGCGGCGACCAGATCGTCGAACCGCATTCGAGCGGCAAGGATGAACGAGTCGCCGCCGCCGTACACGAGGTAGAGCCACCCCTCGTGGACATAGGAGCCGCAGGCGAACACGACGTTGCCTACGCTGTCGTGGAACGGTCCCTTGACCTCGAAGTCGGTCTCCGGGCGCATAAAGTCGTCGATCCGAGCCGCGACGAGAGACTCGGGCCGGGAAGGATCCCAACCGTTGAAATCGTAGAGAAAAGCATCGAGAACGTACTTGCGCCGCTTCCCTGGAAGGAAGTTGCCGGTGTGTTCGATCGAGACGTAGCGTCCCTCTCCGATCTTGATGGGCACCGCGCCCGCGCCGGTCCAGCTCTTGTCGAAGTGCGCATGACGTTCCGGGCCATGGACCGCGCCCATGTCCTCGTAGGCTCCCTCAGGCCGATCGGCAAGGGCGATCGCCGTCTCCCAGGCGTCGATGTCGCCCCGCATGGGGCGATGGAGCATCACAACCTTGCCGTCGATCCGATCGGGAAAGAGGACGCCGTCCTTGTTGCTGAGGGGACGCGAACCATCCCCGGCGAACCCTTCAGCGACTCCGCACTTCGTCCAGTGGACGAGATCGTCGGAGCGGGCAAGGCAGACCGAGCCGAGCCAAGCCTTATCGGGGTCAGGATCCTCAAAGGGAGCCACGCCACAGTAGACCACCCACCACGCTCCGTCGAGCCGTGTAACGCGCGGATCCTCCGCGCCCAAGACGTCGGGCTCTCCTTCATCGCCCGGTTCGATGACCGGAAGTTCGAAGCGCCGAATGGGCGTAAGGTCCGGCTCGTGGACCGAGAGGCCCACGAAGGAGCGTGTGTGTCGAAAGCCAGGATCCTTCTTGGGACGGGCTCGGTAGTGGAGTGCGACGATTTCACGAATCGGTTCGTCTGGCCCAAGGAGCGCGCGGATCGTCCGCTCGTTCTCCGACGTGGGCTTCAGCAGCACGGCGGCGGTGTTGAAGGTGACGCCGGACTCCCAGGTCTCGCCCCGAGGCGAGAGAAGCGGCTGACCGCCGAAAAGGCGTTCGATAGGCAGGTCGAAGGGCATGACGGTGTTGGAAGAGGCGGAGCAACGCGAAGGGGGAAATCAGCGGCAGGGCGGCGCAGTCGACTCGCGCACGACGAGCTCCGTGCTGAGACGGTCGACATGGGGCACGGGCTGGCCCGCGACCAATTCTCGCAGACGCTGGACGGCGCGGTAACCCAATCGAGGTATCGGCTGAGCGACGGCGCTCAAGGAAGGATGCATCTGGGCCGCGATGGCGGGATCGTCGAACGTGACGACGGACACGTCTCGGGGCACGCCGAGGCCAAGATCGCGCAATCGCCCGAGAACCGCCAAGGTCATCATGAAATCGCAAGACACGACGGCCGTGGGAAAATGGTCGTTGCGGAGCCAACCAGCGAGGCGCTCGCGGAAGAGACTCGGATTCCGCTCGTGAGCGAGGCAGACCCATTCGGGTCGCACGGCCATGCCGCGCCGTCCGGTCGCTTCGAGAAACGCCTTGAGACGCTCGAAGTGGTCGGGGACGGTCGCGGTGAGGCCGACGAAACCGACGTCCCGATGCCCCAGGTCGCAAAGGTGCTGGACCGCCGCCTCGGTACCGGACGCGTTGTCCGACGAGATCGAAGGGACGGGCGTCTCGTCGAGGACGCCGGGCACGAGGACCACCGGCACGTTCGCCGTGTGGATACCCTCGACTACGGTGGCGTCCGCGTAGTCCGGTCTTACGACGACAAGCCCCTGGGCTCCCTTGCCGTGGACCAGCTCGGTCCACGTGTGGAGCGGGGCGGCGCGGAAATGGACCTCAAGCATGTACTCCGCGCACGCCTCGCGGATGCCCCGGAACAGCAGGTCGAGGTAATCCCCCCCTTGCCGCTGCTGGTCGTCAGGCCAGTTCCAGAGAACGCCGATCGAGGTCACTTCAGTCGGCTTCTCCGCGCTCCCCAGAACGAGGGTGCGCCTGCCGCTGCCGCTGTCGATAAGGCCCTTGCGCGAAAGCTCGGCAAGGGCCTTATCGACGGTGGCGCGGGCGACCTCGTACCGCCCGGCAAGTTCCGCCCGGGTTGGAAGAAGGTCGCCGGGCTGGAGTTCGGCGCGCACGATTCGATCCTCAAGATCCGCGAGGATCCTTTGGTAGGGAGTTTCGCGCCGGTCGTCGCTGGGGTTTCGCATGGCAAGGTCGAGGTCAGGGAATGTCCGTCAGGGCTTCGCCGACGTGACCGGAGCCGAGTTCGGCCCCCCTGAATCGGGCCCACCCGGCTTCGGCGCGAACTGAGCGGGATTGGGCTTCGGAGCCTCCTGTTCGCCCGCGCCACAGCCGACCAGGATAGCGCCGAGGGCAGAGAGGACGAGAAAAGAGAAGAGGTCCTTCATTCGACTAGTCGACGTCCTTGGTGTCGTCGGCGGGCGTGGAGGAGTTGCTCACCTTGCCGTCGGAGCCAGGCATCCGGAGGAACCAGTCCATGTCCATTCCGACCTTGTCGCCGCTCTGCCAGCCGAGATCGGCCGCGTAGCGCAGATGACGGTAGGTCATCCCCTTGACCTTTTTCGCATGGCCATCCATAAAGACCGCGCTCAGGGACATGTTCGAGGCGACCTCGCTCTTCGGGTATTGCGTTCGCTGGGTGTACTTCGCATCGGTGCTGTAGCTCGCCCACTCGTTGACGACGACGTTGTTCGCCGGATTGGCGGCGGTGGTGTCGCTGATCGGACCGCCGTTGAAGAGAACCGCTCCGGAGAAGGCCTTGCGGTAGACGAACTGAACGCCGCCTTTGACCTTGGCGTTGAAGTCGTCCGACATCGCCTTGTAGTCGGCGGGCGGTGCGCCGCCACACCAGCCCCACGAGCCTTCCCCAAGCCAGAAGGGCGTCTTCGAGCCCGTGGAGGTGAAGATGTCGCCGTTTTTGATGTAAGGGTAGGTCGAGTAGGCCCAGCCACCCGCGACGCCGCCCCATTGGAGCCCCGGGATACAACCGCTATCGACGGTCCCGAACGAGGGATACATGTCGTCGTTGTCCGCGACGTACATCTTAAAGGCGGTGCCCACCTGCTTGAGGTTTGAAACGGTGGCGATCGACTTCGCCGCCTTCTTCGCCTGCGCGAAGACGGGGAAGAGGATGGCGGCGAGGATCGCGATGATCGCGATGACGACCAAGAGTTCGATGAGGGTGAAGGCCTTTTTCATGTTCGCTCCGTTGCAAAGTCGATCCCGGGACGGCGTGTCCACGATCAGACAGGCCGTCGGCCTGCGGGATCGTCTCCATTCTACGCAGGATTCCCAGACCTTTGAGCTCTTTCGCGTGAAAATCCCGAGGATTTTCCGAAAAGCCTAGGCAACCCCTAGGCAGGGCCATAATGGAGGCATGACGCCTGCCTGGGCATTCGGCCCCTTCACCAAGCTCGACGAGGCCAATCCCGTGCTCGGACCTTGCGCCGACTCCCGCTGGGACTGCGGCCTCGCCGGAAGCGTCGCCTGGGAGGAGAAAGACGTCTTCAACCCCGCCGCCGTTGCCAAGGACGGCATCGTCCACCTTCTCTACCGTGCTGAGGACACGGTCGGGCGGCACCTGGGCACCTCGCGCATCGGACTCGCCCAAAGCGCGGACGGCGTGACCTTCGAGCGCGAACCCGCCCCCGTTCTGTTTCCCAGCGACGACGTTAACCATCGCTACGAGTGGGAGGGCGGCACGGAGGACCCGCGCGTCTGTTCGATGGAGGACGGAGGCTACGTGATGACGTACACCGCCTACGACGGCGTGAAGGCCCGTCTCTGCGTCGCGACCTCGCCCGACCTGCGCAACTGGACCAAGCACGGACTCGCCTTCAAGTCGATGCCCGAACTCTGGGGCAAGGCGGGCGCCATCGTCTGCCGCGTCGAGGGCGAGCGGCTCGTCGCGGCCCGGATCGACGGCAGGTACTGGATGTACTGGGGCGAGTCGTACATCTTCGCCGCCACCTCCGACGACCTGATCGACTGGGAGCCCGTCGTGCATCCCATCGTCTCCGCGAAGCCTAACCAGACCGGAATGCCGAGCGCGCCGGACTATACGCCCCGGTGGCACGCCCACGAGCTGGGACACGCCGCCAGCGAGCGCGAGGCCCTCGTCTCGGTGATCCGTCCTCGCGTCGGTCGGTTCGACAGCGTGCTGGTCGAGCCGGGCCCGCCCGCCGTCCTGACCGAGCACGGCATCGTCCTCTTCTACCACGGCAAGAACGCAGCCGTAGGCGGCGACGGGCGCTTCCCCGCCTTCACCTACGGCGTCGCCCAGGCGCTGCTCGACGCGAACGATCCTACCGCCGTCCTCGAGCGACCCACCGAGCCGTTCCTCTTCCCCGACAAGCCCTATGAGATCACGGGGCAGGTGGGCAACGTCTGCTTCGCCGAGGGCCTCGTGCCGTTCGGCGATCGCTGGCTTCTCTACTACGGCACCGCCGACTCGAAGATCGCCGTCGCCAGCGCGCCGAGAGGCTGAAGCGTCCTTCGCTCCCGCCTCAGCGGGGCTCGTCGTACACGCCGATCTCGCTCAGGTGCGGCGTGTCGGCGCCCGCCTCGATCGCGACGCGGATACGGTCGGACTTCACGCGCGGGATCGCGTGGACCTGCACCGGGCTGGGCTTCCCGCCGCTCGCCAGCTCGACCCAACGGTCCCTCTCCCAGCGGAAGAAGCGGTAGGCCTTGATCCGGCTCTCGCGGTAGTCGCGGAACCGGCCGACCGGCTCCACCAGCGTCAGGGTGTTGAACGAGGTTCCCTTGGGCAGCTCGATCTCGACCCACCCTTCCGCCATCCCCTCGGGAAGGTACCAAGACGAGCCGAAGTCGCCGTCGTTCGCCTGGTCCGGGCCGTAGGTGTCGCCGGAGAAGATCGCGCGGCTGGGGCGTCCCGTGGCGAGGTTGGTCGTCGTGATCGCGACGGTGGGCGGAAAGTCGGCCATCGGACCGGCGTTCCGCCACGCCTCGCCGATCTCCTTCAGGCGGGCGACGACGTTGGGGGCGAGGCGCCCCTCGCGGTTCGGGGCCGCGTTGACGATGAGGTTGCAGTGGATCGCGTTCTGCGGCTTCAGCCACTCCTCGACGACCTGGTGGACGGACTTGAGGGGGCGGTCCTCGTCGCCCTGCTTCCAGAACCAGCCTTCGGTGAGGGTCACGCAGGAGAGGGCCGGAAGCCGGTTGCCGCCCGGAACCGCCTGGCCCGCGTTCTGTTCGAACGCCTTGATGTCGCCGTAGTAGAGCCCGGCGGCGGGGTAGCTCGCCGCGTTCAGGTCGCAGACGAGGCAGTTCGGCTGGAGCCGCTTGATCAGGGCGTAGATCCGGTGGAAGGGGACCTCCTCGTAGGTGATCCGGCTCCAGGGCGCGTCCCAGCCGTCGAAGATCATGAAGTCGATCTCGCCGTACTGGGTCAGCAGCTCGGTGAGCTGCGTCTCGATCATGCGGATCTTCTCCTCGCCCGCGTTGAAGTGGTGGATCTCGTGGCGGCGGTCGAGGATGGAGTAGTACAGCCCGACCCGCAGGCCCGCCCTTCGGAACGAGTCCGTGTAGGCGCGCACCACGTCGACGCCCGCGTGGTCCTCGACCGTCTTCGTGGGCCAGATCGGGAAGCCGTCGTGGTGCTTGGTGGTGAGGCAGCCGTAGCCCATGTTCGCGGACTTCGCCGCCGCCGCCCACCCGTCGGTGTCCAGCGCGGTCGGGGCGAACGCCTCGACGGGGCCGCGCGCGTCGCCCCACTCGCGGTCCTGGAAGGTCGCCATGTTGAAGTGGATGAACATCCCCATCCGGGTGTCGAGGAAGCGCCGCTGCAGCTCGTGCATGGGGCGGTCCGTCCGGTAGGGCTTCGGCGGTTCGGCGGGGAGTTCCATCTTCAGGGGGATCACGGCGCTCACGGCGAGGCCGGCGGCGGACTGGAGCACGGTGCGACGGGAGGTCGTGGGTTCGCTCATGGTCGGTGGTCTATTCTCCTCTTAGACAAGGGCCTTCGTGGTAGGCACGATCCATAAACGGTGGTGCCGATCCGACATCGCTTGTGTCGCGCCCGGCGCTTCGACTAAAGTCGAAGGACCGCCCTTCGAGAACGCCCCTATGACGCCGACCCGGCCCGTCCCGACCTGGAACATCCCGTTGGGCCATCCGCCCCAGGTGGTGGCGATCGGCCGCAACGCGCACGGCTTCGTCCCGAGCGACCGCTACCGCCTGGACGACCTGTGGAGCCTCCACCTCTACGGCTACGAAGCCCGCCTGCGTCTCGACGGCCACGACCTCGCCCTCCGTCCGGGCCTGCTGGGGATCACGCCCCCCGGCGTCCTCATGGAGACGTGGTACCACGGCGTCTCGGTCCACCTGTACGCCCACTTTCGCCTGCTTCCGGGGACCGCCCGTCCCGTCGCCGCCCTGTGCGACCTCGGCGGCGCGTACGACGCCGCGTACGACGAGCTGTACGACGCGGTCGTCCGCTTTTCCCGCGAGCCGACCCTCGCCTCGGTCCGGGTCTGGAACGCGCTCTGGAAGGCGGCGACGCTCTCGGGCGGCGCCCTCGCCGAGAGCCCGGCCCCGCACCGCGCGGTGCGCCTCACGAGCGACGCCATCGAGGGCAACCTCAACGGGCGGCTTTCGGTGGCGGAGCTCGCCCGCCGGGCGGACGTCACCCCGAGCTACCTGACGCGCCTGTTCCAGGAGGCGTACGGCGAGTCCGTGGTGGACCACATCCGCCGCCGGCGTATGGAGCGCGCCTCGGAGCTGCTCCAGCGCTCGAACCTCCCGATCAAGATGGTGGCGACGACGGTCGGATTCTCGGACCTCCAGCAGTTCAACAAGGCGGTCCGCGCCCACTTCGGCCTCAGCCCCCGCGACTGGCGCGAGCGCGGAAGGTCGTAGCGCCCGATTCCTCTTTTCCCCTGGCGACGGGAACGCCCTTCGCGAACGGACCCGCCGAACCCTCGCCCGGATCGGCTTCGAGGAGGCCACAGCCCGAGCGTCAACGAAACCGGCTCCAACGAGATAAAGGGCGGGATACGCGCGTTTTTGTCCGACCGGGAAGGACGCGAAAAGAGGCGGACAACGGCGTTTTGCTCGGACGGTGTGACAGACATCGAACGGAAGGGTTAACCGCCGGAGGCGTCCGCTTTTATCCCGAAAGTCCGTGATATCATGGACAGGTTCGTTTATGCTTGACCTCTCGTTCTCTCCGCATTCCCGACGCACCCGCAGGGGCGGGGCGTGAACAAGAAGGAGCTGAGCGAGCGCGACGTCTGTACCAAGTACATCACGCCCGCGATCCAGAAGGCCGGGTGGGACCTGCATACCCAGGTACGCGAGGAGGTGAGCTTCACCAAGGGGCGCATCGTCGTGCGCGGCAAGATGGTGTCGCGCGGTGAGGCGAAGCGCGCCGACTACATCCTGTACTACCGCCCCAACCTCCCTATCGCCATCGTCGAAGCGAAGGACAACACAAAGTCCAAGGGCGACGGGATGCAACAGGCCCTAGAGTACGGCGAGACGCTCGGCATTCCCTTCGTCTTCACGAGCAACGGCGACGAGTTCGTGTTCCACGACCGGACGGGACAAAGCGAGGAGACCGAACGCGACCTCCTCCTGAACGCCTTCCCTTCCCCCGAGGCGCTCTGGGCTAAGTACCGCGCGTGGAAAGGGATCGAGGACGACGCCGAGGCGACCGTCTTGGAACCGTACTACGACGACGGCAGCGGCAAGGCGCCGCGCTACTACCAAGTGGCGGCGATCAACGCGACGATCGAAGCCATCGCCAAGGGACAGGACCGCGCGCTCCTCGTCATGGCGACCGGCACCGGCAAGACCTACACCGCCTTCCAGATCATCTGGCGGCTGTGGAAGGCGGGCCGCAAGGAACGCATCCTCTTTCTCGCCGACCGCAACGTCCTGATCGACCAGACGATGGTCAACGACTTCCGCCCCTTCGGCTCCACGATGGCGAAGCTGAGCACGAAGTCGAAGACGATCGAGCGGGCGGACGGGACGACGGAAGAACTACCACTCGCCCTTAACCGCAAGCGACAGATCGACACCTCGTACGAGGTCTACCTCGGCCTCTACCAAGCCATCACCGGTCCTGAGGAACGGCAGAAGCTTTTCCGCGAGTTCTCGCCGGGCTTCTTCGACCTGATCGTGATCGACGAGTGCCACCGGGGTAGCGCCGCTGAGGACGCCGCTTGGCGCGAGATCCTGGAGTACTTCGCCTCCGCGACCCAGATCGGCCTCACCGCCACCCCGCGCGAGACGAAGTACGTCTCGAACATCGACTACTTCGGCCCGCCCGTCTACACCTACTCTCTCAAGCAGGGCATCCGCGACGGCTTCCTCGCCCCCTACAAGGTCGTCAAGGTCCACATCGACCGCGACGTCGAGGGCTACCGGCCTAGCGTCGGCACCGTGGACCGCGAGGGCGAGGCCGTCGAGGACCGCATCTACAACGCGAAGGACTTCGACCGCACGCTCGTGATCGACAACCGCACGAAGCTCGTGGCCCGCAAGGTCACGGAATTCCTGCGGGAGACGGGCGATCCCTACCAAAAGACCATCGTGTTCTGCGTCGACGAGGAGCACGCCGCCCGCATGCGGCAGGCCCTCGTGAACGCGAACGGCGACGAGGTCGCCAAGAACCGCCGCTACGTCATGCGGATCACCGGCAGCGACAAGGAAGGCCAGGACCAGCTCGGAAACTTCATCGATCCCGAAGCCCGCTACCCGGTGATCGTCACCACCTCGCGCCTCCTCTCGACCGGCGTCGATGCCCAGACCTGCCGCCTCGTCGTACTCGACCGCCCTGTAGGCTCGATGACCGAATTCAAGCAGATTGTGGGCCGGGGCACCCGCGTCCACGAGGACACGAAAAAGTTCTACTTCACCCTCATGGACTTTCGGGGCGCGACGAACCACTTCGCCGATCCCGACTTCGACGGCGAGCCCGTCCAGATCTACGAGCCCGGCGACGACGACCCCGTCGCCCCGCCGGACGAAACCGACCTGTCCGAGACCGACCCGCCCGAAGGCGGCGACGAGCCGGAGAACGTCCTGCCCGACGTGACGATCAAGCCCGGCGTGGCCGAACATCGGAAAAAGTACGTCGATGGCGTAACCGCCCGCATTCTCGCGGAACGGGTGGAGTACCTCGACGAGGCGGGGCGGCTCATTACCGAGAGCCTGCGGGACTACACGAAGCGCACGATCAAAGGCCGCTACGCCAGCCTCGACGCCTTTCTGAAACGGTGGAACGAGGCGGAGCGCAAGGACGCCATTCTCGACGAGTTCGCGAAGGCAGGCCTGCCGCTTGACGTCGTCGCCGAGGAGATCGGCAAGGACCTCGACCCGTTCGACCTCGTTCTCCACGTCGCCTTCGACCGCCCGCCGCTTACCCGCCGGGAACGCGCCGACGCGGTGACGAAACGGGACGTTTTTACGAAGTACGGCCCCCAGGCCCGCGCGGTGCTGGAGGCGTTGCTGGCAAAATATCGGGACCAGGGCGCGCTCGACCTCGCCGACCCGGACATCCTCCGCATCCCGCCCATCAGCGATCTCGGCACCCCGTTCCAGATCCTAAAAGGCTTCGGCGGGATGCCGGGTTTCCAACAGGCCGTTCGCGAGATCCAATCGGCCCTGTACGCCTCGGCCTAAGCCATGTCCGTTCGCAACGCCGTCAAGTCCATCCAGGACATCATGCGCAAGGACGTCGGCGTCGACGGCGACGCGCAGCGTATTTCCCAGCTCTGCTGGATGTTCTTCCTGAAGATCGTCGACGACCAGGACGTCGAAATGGAGGCGATGTATCCCGGCTACCGCTCGCCCATCCCCGCCGCACTCCAGTGGCGAAGCTGGGCTGCCGATCCCGAAGGCATCACCGGTGAGGCCCTCGTCGAGTTCGTGAACGGCGCGTTATTCCCCGGCCTGAAAAGTCTCCCCGTTGGGGCGGACGATCACCGCGCCCGCGTGGTGCGGAGCGTGTTCGAGGATGCCTTCAACTACATGAAGTCGGGCAACCTCATCCGCCAGGTCGTGAACCGGATCGGAGCGATCGACTTCAACGACCTCGCCGAGCGGCGCCACTTCGGCGAGGTCTACGAGCAGCTTCTGAACGACCTCCAGAGCGCGGGCAACGCGGGCGAGTACTACACCCCCCGCGCCGTCACCGCCTTCATGGTCCAGCAGATCGACCCCCACCCGGGCGAGACCCTGCTCGACCCGGCCTGCGGCACCGGCGGCTTCCTCACCTGCGCCATTCGCCACATGAGGGCGAACTACGTGCGGAACGTCGTCGACCAGGGGCGGATGCAGGCGGGCCTCCGTGCGGTCGAGAAGAAGTCCCTGCCCCACATGCTCTGCGTGACCAACATGCTCCTTCACGACGTGGAGGAGCCGAGCTTCGTGCGGCACGACAACACCCTCGCCCGGCCCTACATCTCGTACGGCAAGGACGACAAGGTCGATGTGGTCCTCACCAACCCGCCCTTCGGCGGGCGCGAGGAGGACGGCATCGAGAGCAACTTTCCCGCCCACTTCCGCACCCGCGAGACCGCCGACCTGTTCCTCGCCCTCGTCGTGCGCCTTCTAAAGGACGGCGGCCGCGCGGCGGTAGTCCTACCCGACGGCTCCCTGTTCGGCGAAGGCGTAAAGACCCGCCTCAAAGAGCACTTGATGGAGGAGTGCGATCTGCACACCGTCGTCCGCCTCCCCAATTCCGTCTTCAAGCCCTACGCGAGCATCGGCACCAACCTCCTCTTCTTCGAGAAGGGCCGCCCTACCCAGGAAACTTGGTTCTACGAGCACCGCGTCCCTGAGGGTCAGAAGGCGTATTCGATGACCAAGCCGATCCGGTTGGAACACCTCGACGCCTGCCGCGACTGGTGGGGCGACGTAGGCGCTGGTCCGGAGGGCCGCGCGGGCCGCGTCGAATCGCCCGTCGCTTGGCGCGTCGGGATCGACGAGGTCAAGGCGCGGAACTACAACCTCGACTTCAAGAACCCGCACACGGTAGCCGACGACCACGGCGACCCCGAGGAACTCCTCCTGCGCCTCGACGAAGCCGAGCGCGACGTGGCGGCAATCCGCGACGAACTCAAGGCGATCCTCGCCGAGGCCCTGCTCCGATGAGCCTCCTCGAACCGTCCCTGTTCGACGACGAAAGCCCCGAGGTAGCCCCCACCTTTTCCTCCCTTAAAGTGGAGCGTGGCAGAACTGACTCGGCTCGCGACCTCCTTCTCACCCAATTCGACCGCCTCTGCGATGCCCCCGACGCCATCTCGTGTTTGCGCAAATTTGTCCGCGAACTCGCCCTGCGAGGAAAGCTTGTTGAGCAAGATAAAAACGACGAAAGAGCTGTAGATTCTCTGAAAAGATTGGGGGCGAATCCCTCGGGAGATCACCCGTACCAGGTTCCCAACTCCTGGGCGTGGGTCGCGATCGGAGAGATTGCTGACTCGCGGTTGGGAAAGATGCTCGACAAGGCGAAGAACAAAGGGACCGAGAAGCGTTATCTAAGGAACGTTAACGTTCGTTGGTTCAACTTCGACTTAAGCGATGTCGCAGAAATGCGTCTTGAGGACTCCGATCTTAAAGAACTCGCGCTTAGATCAGGCGACGTTCTCATCTGCGAAGGAGGTGAGCCTGGCCGGGCAGCAGTATGGGACGAAAGAGAGCAGGACATCTACTTCCAAAAGGCGATCCATCGTCTCCGCCTGCCTCAAAGCGTATCTCCACAATTTTTTGTCCATGCACTACGAGAAGCTAGCGACAGTGGTCGACTAACCCATTACTTCACAGGATTAACGATCAAGCATCTTACGGGCAAGGGTCTTGCTTCGTTCATCTACCCTTTTCCACCACTATCGGAGCAACACCGGATCGTCGCCAAAGTGGACGAACTCATGGCGTTGTGCGACCGACTAGAGGAGGCGCAGGCAGAGCGGGAACGACGGCGCGAGCGGCTGAACGCCGCCTCGCTCGCCCGCCTGAACGCCCCCACAGTCGATCCCGAAAGCTTCCATACCTACGCCGCCTTCCACCTGGACCACCTTTCACGTCTGACGATCTGCCCGGAAGCCGTCTCCCAGTTGCGGCAAACGATCATGGATTTGGCCGTTAAAGGGAGGCTTGTCCCTCAAAATACAAGCGAGGGCTCCGCGCAGCAGGACCTTCTTCGAGTCGCAAGTGAACGCTTGAATCTCGTTAAAGCTGGCAAACTACGACGAGAAAAGCCCCTTGCTGTGGTAAAAGCCGACGCAGTGCCGTTCGGAATTCCTACGACTTGGGCCTGGACACGAGTAGGTAACGCTTCTCTCTTCACCGAATACGGCACGTCGCAACAATCACATCCTTCGCAGGACGGCGTTCCTGTTCTCAAGATGGGCGATATCCAGGGCGGTAAGGTTGTACTCGGCGGACAGAAGAAGGTGCCTGCGAGCATCGACGATCTTCCTGGTCTCTATCTAAAGAAGTTCGACATTCTTTACAACCGCACCAATAGTCCTGAGTTGGTTGGCAAGACCGGAATCTTTTTGGGTGAGGACGAGGCTTATACGTTTGCTTCCTATCTAATCAGGATCAGATGTTCGCCTTCGCATAGCAACCCGACCTACATGAACTTGGCGATGAACGCGCCGTACTTTCGACAAACTCAGATCACCCCGCATCTAAAGCAACAGTGCGGTCAGGCGAATGTGAACGGAACCGTTTTAAAGAACATGCTCGTTCCTCTTCCTCCTCTTGCCGAGCAACATCGTATCGTAGCCGAGGTGGACAAGCTGATGGCCCTGTGCGATCAGTTTGAGCAGGGTTTCAAGACGTCCGCATCCGATAGCCGCCGCCTGTTCGAATCGGTCCTCCAAGCCGCCTTGGCCGACTAGAAAAAAGCATTCACAGGATGTTCCGCACTCCAGCCTGTCTCGCGGGATAAAAGAGGAGTACGTTGCGGTTAGGTCTTCTGTTCGATGTCCGGATTGACGCCCGCCCTTGTCCCGCATTTCCGTCGCCGCTCGCGCCCTTCTTGGTCGTGCAAAAACCGATGAGTCCCGTCGTTTTTCTCGATAGATGGGAAATCGCACGCTCGGGCGACCGTCCTACTTCCCTGCCGTCCGATCCGTCTTTTCCCCAAAAAGAGGCCGCAACTGCGAAAAGCGTTCCCGCCGGGTGCGGCTTGGCGACAAAGGACGCGACGACGTTCCTCGTCTCGGGCAAGGGCGACGGGCGGCGCGGCCCGTTCGAGTCACCCCGTCGAGAGCCCTTAGTTCAGGCTCTCGACCAACTGGTGGGCGCGGTGGGAGGCGGTATGCTCGGCGAGGACGCGGGCGCGGGCGCGGGCGCCGATCGCTTGCCGCTCCGCCTCGGAGGTTTCGTCGAGGATACGAACGGCCTCCTCCGTCGAGCGGGCGACGAGGATCTCCGTCCCGATCCTGAACACCGTGTCGAGCCCCTCCCACCAGTCGCTGACGATGGGCGTCCCGCAGGCGGCGGCTTCGAAGAGACGGACGCTCGGGGAATAGCCCGCGCGGATCATGTCGTCCCGGGTGACGTTGAGGGTGAAGCGCTGGGCGTTGTAGAACGCGCGGTGCGCGGCGGGCGGGAGGTGTTCGATCCGCTCGACGTTCGCGGGCCAAGCGATCGTCGCCGGGTACTGGGGACCGGCGACGCAGAACCGCCGTTCCGGGCGCCGGCGGGCGGTCTCGACGAGGAGGGCGTCGAGGGTCGGCTGGCGATCGTCGCTGTAGGTGCCCATGTAGCCCATCTCCCACCGCGCCTCCGTCTCCTCGGGGTAGTAAAGGTCGGGATCGAACGAGCAGTAGAGCGGCAGGGCCTTCGGCGAGCCGTACTCGCGCTCCAGACGATCCAGGGTGGGGCCGCCGCTGAAGGAGAGGTAGCGACCGTACCGCGCGATGAGATCGGGGGTCAGGTACTCGAAGTCGCCCCGCTCCAGCTTGGCGAGGGTCACGGGGGTGTCGATGTCGTAGAAGGCGGTCAGGCCCCGGGCGGTGGCGACGACCCACTCGCCCACTTCGACGCCCTGCGGCACGTAGGAGCCGACGATCACCGCGTCGGCCTCGCGCACGTCGTCGGCGAAGCGGGCCTTCAGGTCGTCGAGGCCCATGTAGAGCTCGGTGCGGCCGTAGGGCGGGTTCGGGAGGTCGCGCTGGTCGGCGTACCAGGGCACGTCGCGCTCCAGGAAGAGGACGTCGTGGCCCCCGGCGACGAGTTCGCGCACGAGGCCCCGGTAGGTGGTGGCGTGGCCGTTGCCCCACGACGAGGTGATGGAGAGGCCGAGGACGACGATCCTCACGCGAGCGCCGCCGCCCTTTCTCCCAGAAGCGCGTCGAGCTGGGCGGCGCGGTGGGCGTAGGTGTGCTCGCGCAGGACCCGCGCGAGGGCGGCGTCGCCGATCCGGCGCGCCCGCTCGGGGCTCGTGTTCGCGACGTGGGCGGCGACCTCGGCGCCGTCGTGGGCGACGAGGACCTCCTCGTCGGGCTGGAGGAACAGCTCGATGCCCTCCCAGGCGTCGGTGATGAGGCAGCCGCCCGCGCCCGCCGCCTCGAAAACGCGGGTCGCGGGGGAGAAGCCGTAGCGGGCCATGCTCTCGCGGCTGACGTTCAGGACGGTCTTGGGGGTGCGGTTGAAGGCGTTGTGGTCGGCGGTGTAGACGTGGCCCAGATAGTCGACGTTGGCGGGCATCCCCTTGTCGCCCCAGCCGCTGCCGCCCAGGAGGAACCGTCCCTCGGGGGCGAGGGCGGCGGCGCGGAGGAAGAACTCCTCGACGCGGGCCTCCCGGTCGGGCAGGCGGTTGCCGAGGAAACCGAGGTCGCCTTCGAAGCGCGCGGCGGGCTCGACGGGGTGGTGGGTCGAGGGATCGAGGGCGTTGTAGACGGGGACGCACTCCCGCGCGCCGAATCCTTCGTACGCCTTGATGACGGGATCGCCGCCGCCGTAGGTGAGGACGAGGTCGTAGCGGGGGACCTCGTTACGGAACGGGTCGTGGGGATCGTTCGCCATCCGGTCGAGGGTGGCGGGGGCGTCGACGTCCCAGAAGGCGACGAGGTTGCGGGGGGTCTTCAGGGCGGCGACGCCCGCCTCCAGGAGCTCGTCGAAGACGCCGACGCCGCTCGCCTTGACGATCAGGTCGGCGTGCCGGGCGTGGTCGAGGCAGCGCAGGGCGGCGTCCTGGGCGTTCTCGTAGACCACGACGGTGGCCCAGTCGGGGTCGGCCATGTCGCGGTGCTGCTGGCGCTCGTAGGCGTCGGGCTCGTAGAACGTGACCCGGTGGCCGCGCTCGTGGAGGGCGCGGATTATCCCCCGGTAGTAGGTGGCGGCTCCGTTCCAGTAGGCCGACACGAGGCTCGATCCGAAAAAGGCGATTTGCATAGGGAGGTCTTCAGGTCTTTAGGGAGGTCGCGACGTCGAGCAGCTCGTCCACCCGGTGGGCGCAGGTGTGGCGGGCGAGGACGGTCGCGCGTCCGCGTTCCGACAGGGCGCGGGCGAAGTCGGGATCGTCGAGGACGCGGCGCAGGTGGGTCCGCATCTCCGCGCCGTCGCGGGCGACGAGGAAGTCCTCGCCGGGGGTGAACAACCCTTCCGCGTCGTTCCAGGGGGCGGAGACGAGAGGGATGCCGCAGGCGAGGGCCTCGAAGGGACGGATGGTGGGGATGCCGGGAAGGGCCTCGACGTAGGGGCGGCGTGGGACGTGGACGGTCACGCGGGCCTTGGCGAAGGCGAGCGGGGCGTCGTGGTTGGCGAGGGAGCCACCGTAGACGATGCCCGCGTCGTCGAGAGCCCGGAGGGCATGGTCCGGGTAGCGGACGCCGTAGACGGTCGCCCGTAGGCCGAGATCCCGGACAGGGTTCAGGAGGAACTCGTGGAGTTCGGCGGTGCGCTCCTCGTCGCCCCAGTTGCCGACCCAGACGAGATCCATCTCCTTTGGAACCTCCGGCATGGGGTGGAAGACGCGCGGGTCGGCCGCCTCGTGCCAGGTCCAGGCCCGCTTCGCCCAGCCCCGTTCCAGGTAGAGGTCGCGGATCACGTTCCCAAAGGCGAGGACACCGTCGTAGTTCGAGAGGTCGTAGGCGGCCATCGCCCGCTCCTCGCTGACCGCCCGATGGTGGGTGTCGTGGAAGAGGAGGCGGTAGTCGTGCGTCTTCCGGCGTTCACCGATGCGGCGCACGAGATCGTGGTCGGACCACTCGTGGACGAGGACGAGATCGGCGCCGTCGAGGGCCCGGTCGAGGTCGAGCGACGCGTCGTAGACGGTCGAGTCTAGCCCAGGATATGCTCGGCGGAAGCCCGCGACCGCTTCCGGGCCTCGGTCGGCGAGCAGGTTCGTGAGGCTCCAGGCGTCTTTCGGCTCGAAGACCTCGACGTTGTATCCGCGCGCCTTCAGGTCCCAGACGACCCCGCGCAGAAAGTGGGCGTTGCCGTGGTTCCAGTCGGACAGGAGGGAGTGGCAGAAGACTTTGACGTTCATGGGGTGGCGACGCTCTCCCGAGTCTCATCGATCGGCGTGGGATCATCGAGCGCGGCGAGCAGGCTTTCGTAGAGTTCGCGGTAGGCGTCGCCGAAACGATCGAGACCGAATTCTCGCGCCCTTTCCTGCGCGGCTTTGGCCCGGCGCTCCCGCAGGGCCGGGTCGGCGATAAGGCAGGAGATCGCCGCTTCGAGGCCCGCTTGGTCGTGGGAGCGGACGAACGTCGCCGCGCCTTCCCAGTTCTCGCGCAGGGAGGGGATGTCGCCGAGCACGAGGGCGCAGCCGGCAAGGGCGGCCTCAAGGATCGAGAGGCCGAACGGCTCGTAGCGCGCGGGAAGGGCGTAGATCGCGGCGCGGGCCATCCAGGCGCGGGTTTCGGACGCGGAAAGGCGTCCCATCGGAGAGCCGTCGCCCGCGACGTGCACGGGCCAGGCGCATTCGGCGGACGCGAGGGCGGCGACGTTCTTCGCCTCGTCCCACATCCGGCCCGCCGCGAACACGAACGGCTCTTTGGGCTCCATCGTCCCTTCGGCGCGACCATTGGGCACGGCGGTCGAGCGGTGAAAGGGACCGTAAAGCCGGGTCGCCTCGTTGAGCATCGCCCAGGAAGGAACCACGACGAGGTCGGCGGCGTGAAGGCTGCGGCGCACCTCGTCCGCGTAACGGTCCCACGCGGGCGGTGCGTCTTCGCCCTTCACCGCCCGCCACCAGGAGAGGACGCAGGAGTGGAAGGCGACGACCTTCGGCGTATGGAAAGGCAAGCCTCCGTGGACGAGGCCGTTGAGGTGGACCACGTCGGGTCGGAACGCCGCTTCGAGGGAAAGCAGCCACTCTCCTGCCTCGCGCACGTCGTCCCAGGGTTCGTCCATCCATTCAAGGCGGTAGGCGCTCTCGAAAAGGTGGACGTTCGGCAGGGTTTCGGTTTCGGCCCGCTGGTCCTCCGAGAGTTCACGGCCCATCGTCGCGAGGGCGAAGGTCACGTCGGGCAGGGCGCGGATCAGGTCGAGCGCGTAGGTCCACACGCCGCCGACGGTATCGGCGGTCAGGAGGACGCGGCGGATCATTCCAGGATCACCAGGGCTTTCATGAATCCGGCGGGGCGATCCTTCGTAAGGTCGAGGGCGGTTCCCAGATCCTCGAGGGGGAAACGGTGGGTGTAGAGGGCGGAAGGGTCGAGCGAGCCGTCGGCGACGGCCTGCGAGGCTTCTTCGATGCCGCGCACGTAGACGGCGCCCTCGCGCTCGTGGGCGTTGGTCACCTCCAGGCCTTTCCAGTTCCAGACTTGCATGTTCACGTTCCGCAGGCCGTCCTGGTGGTAGCCCGCGATCACGAGCCGTCCCATCTCGCGCACGAGTTCGCCCGCGAGGTCGAGCGGCCATTGCTTGCCGACGGCCTCGATCACGACGTCGCAACCGACGCCGCCGGTCAGCTCCTTGACGCGGTTGACGATCGCCCAATGGTCGTCCATGCGAATCGTCTCCACCGCGCCCATAGCGCGGGCGGTTTCCAGGGCCTCGTCCTTGCGGGCGATGGCGAACACCCGCGCGCCCGCCGAAGCGCAGAGCTTGGTGAGCAGCGATCCGAGGAAGCCGATCCCGACGATCGCGACGGTGTCGCCCGCCTTCACGTGCGAGCGGCGAAAGATGTTGACCGCGCATCCCAGCGGCTCGCCGGGGAACGGGACGTCGTCGAGCGACGCGGGCAGCTTCACCGCCTGGGCAGTCCCGACCACGTCGTACTCCGCGTAGGCGTGGTTCGAGAGGAAGGCCACGCGGTCGCCGACCGCAAAGCCTTTCGCCTCGGCGCCGACCGCGTCCACCCGGCCCCAGCCCTCATGACCGAGGCCACCCGGGTCCATAGGATAGGAAAACCACTCGCGGCCCTCCCAGGGCGGGATGTTGGATGCGCAGACGCCGCACCCTTCGAGCCGCACCCGGATCTGGTCGGGGCCGGGCTCGGGAAGAGGGACCTCGACGACCTCGATCCGTCCCGGCGCGACGACCTGCGCCGCCCTCAAGCCGCCACCTTAGCGGGCGTCCCGCCGAGCCAGGCGTAGAGGGCCTCGATGCCTTCGCGCGCGGTGTGGCGCGGCTCCCAGCCGGTCGCGTTGCGGAATCGGGTCGTGTCGGAGACGTAGTAGCGCTGGTCGCCGGGGCGCCACTCGCCGAACGCGACGTCGGGCTTCGCGCCGCGCAGGTCCTCGATCGTCCCGAGGAACTCCAGGAGGGAGATCGTGTTCTCCGGGCCGCCGCCCATGTTGAAGGCTTGGCCCCTCAGCGCGTCCATGTTGTCCTGGGCGAGGCGGAGCGCGTCGACGAGGTCCGCCACGTAGAGCACGTCGCGGACCTGGCCGCCGTCGCCGAAGATGGTGATCGGGCGGTCGTTCAGGGCTTGGATAAGGAAGTGGGCGACCCAGCCCTGGTCCTCGTTGCCGCACTGGTGGGGCCCGTAGATGCAGCTCATGCGGAACACCACCGCCGGGAGGCCGAAGGTGCGGGCGTAGTCCACGACGTACTGGTCGGCGGCGCCCTTCGAGCAGCCGTAGGGGCTGTGGAAGTCGAGGGGGCGATCCTCGCCGACGCCCCGCATGCGTACGAGCGCGTCCTCGGGCTCGTAGCGTCCGTTCTGGAGGGCGAGCCGGACGTCTTCCAGGCCGCCGTAGACCTTGTTCGTCGAGGTGAAGACGAGGGGCGGCGGGTTGTCGAGGCGGCGAAGCTCCTCCAGCAGGTTCAGGGTGCCGAGGGCGTTTCGCTCGAAGTCGTCCATGGGGTCGACGAGCGAGGTGGTCACCGCCACCTGGGCGGCGAAGTGGTAGACCTCGCCCGCGCGCTCGACGACGGCGCGCAAGGCGGCGCGGTCGCGAACGTCGCCCTGGACGAACTCGACCTGCGGATGCTTCGCCTTCAGCCACGCGAGGTTGCGATCGACGCCGTTTCGCGACAGGCTGTCGAACACGATCGCGTCGCGGCCCTCGGAGAGCAGGCGATCGGCGACGTTCGTGCCGATAAACCCGGCTCCGCCGACGACGAGGGAGGGGCGGCTCAAACCGCGAGCCCCCGCGCGGTCAGTTCGGCGCGCATCCGGTCGACGTTGTCCACGGCGGTCTGCTCGGCCAGCCATTCCGCCAGCTCGGCGAGGCCGTCGTCCAGCATCGTCTGGGGCTCGTAGCCCAGCTTATCCTTGGCGAGCGTCATGTCGGGGAAGCAGTGCCGGATGTCGCCGACCCGGTACTTTCCGGAGATCTCCGGCTCCAGGCCTTCCTTGCCCATCGCCTTGGCGACCTTGCGAGCGGTCTCCTCGATGGTGTAGCTCATACCCGAGCCGACGTTCAGGGTCTGGCCGATCGCCTCGTCCCGCTCGATCGAAAGGCGGCAGGCGCGGGCCACGTCCTTGACGCTCACGAAGTCGCGGAGCTGCTGGCCGTCCTCGAAGATCAGCGGCGGGTTGTCGTTCAGGAAGCGCGATCCGAAGATGGCGAGCACGCCGGTGTAGGGGTTCGAGAGGGCCTGACGGGTCCCGAAGGCGTTGAAGAAGCGCAGGGCGACGGTCGGCAGGCCGTAAGCCTTGCCCATCATGTGGCACATCCGCTCCTGGTCGTACTTGTTCAAAGCGTAGATCGAGGGGTTCTGCGGCGTCTTCCACTCAGGCGTCGGCTCGGGCGTAAGAACGTTCCCCTCGGCGTCGCGCACCTGCCAGTCGCCCGCCTTGAGCTGTTCGAGGGACCGCTCCTGAGCCTCCGCGACGGTGCCGTCGGGGCGTCGGTAGAGCCCTTCGCCGTAGAGGCTCATGCTCGACGCGATCACCAGCCGTTGGACCGGCTTCTCGATGAGCGCCTCCAGGACGACCGCCGTGCCGACCACGTTCACGTCGGTGTAGCGCGCGATCTCGTACATCGACTGGCCGACGCCGACCACCGCCGCGAAGTGGAACACTTGGTCCACGTCTTCGAGAGCCTTCTTCACCGCATCGGGGTTGCGGACGTCCCCGACCTGCAGCTCGACATCCTCTGCGAGGTAGTCCGGCCGCCTTCCGTCGGGGCCATGGACCTGGGGCGCCAGGCTGTCCAGCGCGCGGACCTCGTAGCCGTGGGCGAGAAGCTCGTCCGCGAGATGGGAGCCGATAAAGCCCGCGCCGCCCGTGATCAGTACCTTTCCTTTCATCCTCAAAATCCAGAAGCCGCCGACTCCGCAAGGGAGGGTCGGCTTGGCTGGAGGCTTCTACGAAGATGCTTATGCGGGCTGAAAGACCGGAGTGTCGTCGAATTTGATGAAGAAGATGAAGATGCTCAGATCCCGCGCCTCGGCTCTTCGAGATACCAGGGCACGTTGATGACCACCACGCGGCTGCCGCCGTGGAGCAGAAGCGCCGCCTTCAGGACCGTCGCGCGCTGGTTGTGCAGGAGGTACTGGTACCAGCGGGACTCCACCAACTCGGGGATCACCACCGCCACCGTGCGATCAGGCTGGCGATTCTGAACCTCCTTGAGAAAGTCGAGCAAAGGCCCGAAGAGCCGGCGGTAGGGGGAGCGAACGACGTGAAGGCGGGGCTTTGGGCCGTCATTCTCCGAGAGCGGGACTTCCACGTAACGTCGCCACTGATCCCGGATCGCGCCCTCTCCATCGTCGTCGAGAGCGACGTGCAGGGCCTCGACCTCGTCCGAAAGGGAGAGGGCGAAGCGCAACGCCTTGGATGTCACGAGATTCCAGCGCAACACAGGAACGATCACCACCGGCGGCGACTTAGGTTCCGTGTTCAAAGGCTCTTCGCAGGCGGTGGTCCGCTCGACGTGCTCGTAGTGCCTCCGGACGCTCCAGAAGCACCAGACGAGCACACCGACGAGGAGGACGGTGATCCACGCGCCCTCCGTGAACTTGGCGGCGAGGACGACGAGGAGGGCGACCGCCGTGCAGACCGCGCCCGTCCCGTTGAGGAGGATCCTCCTCCGATCTCCGCCTTCGCGGCGCCAGCGCTTCACCATCCCCGCCTGCGACATCGTGAACGCGGAAAGGGCGCCTATGGCGAAGAGGGGGATCAGGCGATCCGTGACGCCGCCGAACGCGATCAGCAGCGCGCCCGAGAGGATCGCCAGCACCAGGATGCCTGCCGAGTAGACCAACCGCCGCCCCCGGTTGCCGAACGCGTGGGGCAGGAAGTCCTCGTTCGCGAGAAGGCGCGCGAGACGGGGGAAGCCCGCGAAGCTCGTGTTCGCGGATAGGCAGAGGATCGTCAGGGTGGAGCCGAGCGTGACGTAGTAGAGGAGGCCCCGGCCTACGACGGCCCCGACGAGCATCGAGACGACGCTTTGGTACCCCGCCTTTTCGGGGTTCGTCGCCGCGATGCCGTACGCATTGGCGAGAAGGCTGATCGCGACGAGCAGTCCCACCAGGGCGGCGACGATCACGCCCAGGGTGCGTTGAGCCTGCTCGACCTTCGGCTCCTT
The DNA here is from genome assembly GCA_964516175.1 of uncultured Fimbriimonas sp. Classification (GTDB taxonomy): domain Bacteria; phylum Armatimonadota; class Fimbriimonadia; order Fimbriimonadales; family Fimbriimonadaceae; genus Fimbriimonas. Next base: position 27,291 of record CAZEWR010000046.1, read on the forward strand.
GAACGCCTGGACGCCGTTGCTCACCGCCTCGACGCCCGTCATCGCGGTACAGCCGCTGGCGAAGGCCCGGACCAGAAGCCAAAGTCCCGCGCCGGCCGTCGCGACCGCTGGCGCGGGAGGCGCCGCCACCGGGCGCGGATGGAATCCCGAGAGCACCGTCTTGAAGAGCCCGAGTCCCAGCACCAGGGCCATCGACGCGAGGAACAGGTAGGTCGGGATCGCCCAGGCCACGCCCGACTCCCTCGCGCCACGGAGGTTGACGAGCGTGATAGTGGCCAGGATCGCTAGGCAGAGGGCGAGCGTGTGGCCGTGGAGCGAGGGCACCGCCGACACAAGGGCGCCCACGCCCGCCGAGATACCGACCGCGACGTTCAGAAGGTAGTCGAGGATGAGGGCCGCCGCCGCGAACACCCCTGCCTTCGTGCCCAGGTTCTCGTACGCCACCGTAAAGGAGCCGCCCCCATTCGGATAGGCCTCGATCGTCTGCCGATAGGAGAGGAAGACCACGATCAGGAGAGCCGTGATAAGACCGACGACCGGCAGCGCGTAGCCCGAAGCCGCCGCCCCGAGCGGGATCAGGACGGTGAGCGCCGCCTCCGGCCCGTACGAGGACGAGCCGAGGGCGTCGAGGCCGAGCATAGGGACGCCCGCCCACACGCCGACCCGCTGATCTTCCTCCTCGGTCGTCGCGATCCGCGCGCCGAGAAGCCGATCCACCCATTTCACGCCACGGTTAGTCGCGCTCTACCGCACGTTCGTTCGTCCCGAAGGTCGTCGAATCTGGCCTCCAGCCCGCGATCTATCCTTTTCGTGTCGTCAGATTCCATTGCACGAAACCGCCCGTTTCCTCCGACCAACGATCCCCGCGATAATAGCAGGGCCGAAATGGGGGAGCGACCGGACGACGAAGCCCCTCCCTTCCGAAGGCGACGAAATGGGAACCCCGAACGAAAATCCGCGACACGCCTTCTCCCGGCGCGAACGCGAGGTCTTGAGACTGGGCGCGCAGGGCGCGACCGACCAAGACATCAGCGAGCGGCTCGCCATAGCCGTGCCGACCTTAAGAACCTACTGGTTGCGCATCCGCGAGAAGCTCGGGGCGGTCAACCGGACGCACGCTATCGCGCTCGCCGTCGCCGGGCCGCTTTCCACCGAGGACGGAACCGATCCCCATCGGCGGTTGCTGCAGGAGGCGCGCGCCCAGAGCGTCGCGCATTGGGCATGGCGACCAGCCGACCGGAAGGTCCTGCTCGAAGGGCCGACGATGGATCTGTTCAGCCTCTCTTCCGGAGAGTCCGCCCTCTCCCTCGATCGTTTTCTCGACGCGGTTTGGACGCCCGACCGCCCCCGGCTCGAACGTTTCCTGACCCAGAGCGCAGATCTTACGCCCATGACGCCCATCGAGCACCGCATTGGCGCGTCGGGGGACTACCGCCAGACGGTACGGACGGTCAACCTCTCTACCCACCGCTCGCGCCAGGACGGGGTCACGGTTCTCCTCGCCTCGGCCCCCGGCCGCATCCTTTCCTGATCGGGCGCTCAGTCGATCCGTCGGATCGCAAGCGCCAGATCGTTCCCCAAGATCGGGACCTCGACTCGAAGCGGATCCCCTTCCCTTTCCCAGACCTCCTTCCCGACGACGGTATCGAAGGCCGAGATCTGGTACCGCGCAGGCGTGAGACCCGGTACGCAGACCCCAAGCGTCTTGGGCGCCGCCGGGACGAGGACGCCACTGGGCCCGAGGCTGTCGGTCCGAAGGAGCCACACGATGGCTTGGTCCGCGTCGCCGCAGCCGAAGACGGCGACGTCCGGGTCCGACACCTGGATCTCCGCATTCAGGTTACGGCGGTAGAAGCGGGTCCAGTCAATCGAGGGCAGGAATCGGGAAAGCGCGCTCTGGGCCACGCGCATCCCAGGGGTTAGAGTGTGCGGATGGCGGTTCGGCCAGCGCATCCCGCCGCCCGCGCCGCCGCTGGCGAGATGCGCCCACTGCATGTGCCGGAAGTATTCGTCGTCGAACGATTCAGGCAGGGTGACTTTCCGGTCTTTGAAAAGATGGATCGGGCCGTGCTCCGAATCGAACACCGGCCTCATATCGGACGCTTCGCGGACCGCCTCCCGCATCAGGCGCCCCACCGCGAGGGCGGCGGCGACGGTGTCGCGGGGACGATCGATGGCGGGAAACTCGTAGAGGTGGGTGTTCGAAAAGTCGAGCCCCGGGTGGCGGAAGATCGGCTCGTTCGCCGATGGGTGCTTGACCAGTTCCGGGCCGAAAATAGACACCGTCTGGAGATGGGTCCGCCCGTGCCGCTCCCTCTCGAACTCCCGGAGCCAACCGCCCACATCGTCGATAAAAGGGGCGAAGGCGCTGGGATCGTCGCCCGCGTGCGCCGGGTGCATCTCGTTCCACACATCCCAGGCGAAGATCGCCGGACTGCCGCCCCATCGTCCGCTGGCGAAGGCGAGCCGCGCCTTGACCGCTTCTCGCGTGGCGCCGCAGGTCAGCCATCGCCGACGACTCGCGCAGGGCCCGCCGTTCCGTCGGTTGTAGGGGTGACGATCCCAGCGGGACCACATGAAGAAGGTGTCGTATGGTGTGAGCAGGACGTACAGACCGATCCGCTCGCACATCGCGAACAGGTCGTCCCAGAGTCGCACCATGTTCGGCGGAAAGACGCCGACCGGGTTTTCGATATATCGATGCTCCCCCTGCGCGTACTCGAGCATAAGCCGCAGGACGGTCACGCCGTGCGCCTTGAGACGACGCAGGTGATTCTCCACGGCGCCGAGATCGCGGCGCCGGAACAGGCCCGCGAGTTCCGGCCAGGTGATCGCGTCGTTCTGGCCGATGGGCGTCCAGGACTCGCCGCGCTCAGTCACGAAATAAGGCAGGCTCGGTCGGGTCTCGATCCAAGGCAGCGACTCCGTACCAGCGGAGTGAGGAGGCGAGACGAGGTCGAGCGCGTTCACGGGACGGGAAGACGCCTTGGAGGGCGTCGGGCCCAAAAGACTACCTAGCCTTTGTCCTTGGTTCGTAGCCTTAAAAAGCCTCTTCTCTTTTCCCTATCGAATCTGACGACACAGGAAAGATCGGAAGGCTAGGGAAGCTTCGTAGATGCTGGCGGCTCTATGACTAACCGCAAGATACGGGTCGCCATCGTGGGCGTCGGCAATTGCGCGTCCGCGCTGATGCAGGGCGTCGAATTCTACAAGAACGCGAGCGAGGACGACTTCGTGCCGGGTCTGATGCACGTCAGCCTGGGCGGCTATCACGTACGCGACGTGGAGTTCGTCGCCGCCTTTGATGTGGTGGACACGAAGGTGGGCCAGTGTCTGAGCGACGCGATCTTCGCCGAGCCGAACAACACGATCAAGTTTTCCGACGTGCCCTGCAACGGTGTGAGGGTGAGCCGAGGCCCTACCCACGATGGCCTTGGTAAGTATCTCCGCCAGTTCCTGGAGGAGTCGTCGGAGACGCCGGTCGACGTGGTTGCCATCCTGAAAGCGGCCCAAGCGGAGGTGCTCGTCTCCTACCTGCCGGTCGGCTCGGAGGCGGCCACGGCGTTCTACGCGGAGGCCGCCCTCGAAGCGGGTTGCGCGTTCGTGAACTGCGTGCCGTCGTTTATCGCCTCGAAGCCCGAGTGGAGCGAGCGGTTCGCGGCGAAGGGTCTGCCGATTATCGGCGACGACATCAAGTCCCAGGTAGGCGCGACGATCACCCACCGGACGCTCACGAACCTGTTTCGGGAGCGGGGCGTCCGGCTCGACCACACGTACCAGCTCAACTTCGGCGGCAACACCGATTTTATGAACATGCTGGAGCGCGAACGGCTGGAGTCGAAGAAGATCTCCAAGACGAACGCGGTTACCAGCCAGTTGGACTATGCGATCTCGAACGACGACGCCCACGTCGGCCCGAGTGACTACGTGCCATTCCTCAAAGACCGGAAGTTCTGCCACATCCGCATGGAAGGGACCACCTTCGGCGGGGTGCCGCTTCTCTGCGAGGTCAAGTTGGAGGTTTGGGACTCCCCCAACTCGGCGGGGGTCGTGATCGACGCCATCCGGTGCGCCCGGCTGGCCCTCGATCGCGGCGTCGGTGGCGCGTTGATCGCACCGTCGAGCTACTTTATGAAGACGCCGCCCCAGCAGTTCACCGACGCCGAGGCGCACGCCCGCACCGAGGCCTTTATCGCGGGGGAAGAGCCGCTTTGACACGCGAGAACATCGAAGTCAAGGTCGCGGAGCTCGGGCCTTGGTTCCACAACCTGGACCTGGGCGGTGTGAAGACCGCCCCAAACCATTTTCTCGGCGACTACCCCAACATCAAGTTCCGGAAGCTCGCCCCCGCGATCCCCGCCGATCTGACCGGAAAGTCGGTGCTGGACATCGGCTGCAACGCTGGCTTCTACGCGATGGAGCTGAAGCGTCGCGGGGCGGCCCGCGTCGTCGGGACCGACACCGACCCCCGCTATCTCGCCCAGGCCCGATTCGCAGCGGAGGTGAATGGGCTGGACGTCGAGTTCCGGGAGCTTTCGGTCTACGACGTGGCCCTGCTCGGGGAGCGGTTCGACCTCGTCGTCTTTATGGGCGTCCTCTACCACCTACGCCACCCGCTCCTCGCGCTCGACCTGATCCACGAGCACGTCGCGGGCGACCTTCTGCTGTTCCAGACGATGCAGCGCGGCTCGACCGAGATCGATCCCGTGCGCGAGGACTACGACTTTTTCGAGATGGATCATCTCGAAAGCCCCGGCTACCCCAAGATGGTCTTTTTCGAACACCGCTACTCGCACGATCCGACCAACTGGTGGGCTCCCAACGCCGCCTGCGCCGAAGCGATGCTCCGCGCCTCGGGCTTCCGGATCGAAGGACACCCGGAGCAGGAGGTCTACCTATGCCGCCGGGTCGAGCTGCCACCGGCCCCCGACGGCCCGCGCGCCGTCTACCCGGCGAAGGGCGCGGCGCGATGATCGAGGCGGTCAAGTTCTGGAACGAGCCGAACAACAAGTCGCACTGGGACTTCGAGAACCTCGATCCCGACTGGAGCCGGTTCTCGGAGATGGTGAGCCTCGCGGGAGGGGCGGTCGCGTCGGAGAACCCGCGCCTCACGCGGGTTCTCGGCGGGATGTCGCCAATCGACCCAAGCTGGATCCACCGGATCGCGGCCCACGGTGCGCTCGACGAGGTCGACGCGGTGGCCGTCCACGGCTTCCCGCTCGACTGGAATCTCTGGTCGATCCACGAGTGGCCCGATAAGCTGAAGGAGATCCAGGCGGCGACCGACAAGCCGGTCTGGGTGACCGAGGTCGGCATCTCGACCTTCGGCGCGGAAGAGGTCCAGGCCTGGGGGCTCCAGCGAACCGCGGAGCTGCTCATCGGACGCGCGCCGCGCATTCACTGGTACAGCCTGTACGACCTTCCGATGGCCTGGGGAGCGACGACGCGTCACCGGGAGGCGGAAGGTTCGTCGTACTACCGCCACTTCTACATGGGGCTTCTCCGGGAAGACGGCTCGCCTAAACCCGCCCTGTCCAAGTTCCCGCTTTACGCCCCGGAAATGGGGCTGTGCCAGTGGTTCCATTTCGAGGACCACCGGCTCGACGACGCCGTCCGTTGGCTGCGGAAGCTTGGGGTGCGGCACCTGCGCACCGGCCTGAGTTGGGCGGACTCGTTCCGCCCGAACGCCCTAGAGTGGTTCGACCGGCAGATGAGCGCGTTGGAGGAGTTCGAGGTGACGGTCACGTTCTGCTTCACGCCCGAGCATCGCTCGCTCGCCCTGGAAGGCGGTCTGCCCGGACACCACACCAGTCCGCCGATCGACCCGAACGAGTTCGCCGACTTCTGCGCCCAGATGGTCCGCCGCTACGCACCGGGCGCGAGCCTTCACGCCGAGCCCCTCGCACGATGACCACGTTCCTTCTGGTTCGTCACGCCCTCCACGAGTTCGGCGGCGAGAGGATCGCGGGTCGGACCCCAAACGTCCATCTCTCGCCCGACGGCCTGAGGCAGGCCGACGCCCTCGCCGACCGACTGGCGGGAATCCGGATCGACGCTCTCTACGCTAGCCCGATCCTGCGTTGCCAGGAGACGGCGGCGAAGGTCGCGGAGCCGCACGGCCTTCCCGTCCAGACGGACGAGGCGATCACCGAACTCGGCTTCGGCGACTGGACCGGCGCCCGGCTCGGCGATCTTGGGACCGAGGACCGCTGGAAGCGGTTCAACGCCTTTCGGAGCGGGACCCGCGCCCCGAACGGCGAGCTTTTCCTCGAAACCCAGCTCCGCATCGTGCGATTCGTGCTCGATCTCCGGGAGCGGCACGAGGGGCAGACCGTCGCCCTGGTCAGCCACGCCGACGTGATCCGCGCCGCTCTTCTCCACTTTCTCGGCATCCCGATGGATCAGTTCCTCCGCCTAGAGATCTCGCCCGCCTCAATATCGACCGTGGCCGTCGCCGATTACGGACCTTGGGTGCTCGGGATCAATCACACCGGCGAGCTTCCTCGACTTCCGGATCCCCTCTAAAGAAGCCGCTCTAAAGCCGCCCGGTAGAACGCCGCCTCGCGTCGAAGCCGATGGCCCTCCGCGCCGTCCCCGGCGAACATCGCGCACTGGCCTATTCGGATCGCTGCGTACGCCGCGCGGTAGAAGCGAAGCTCACGAGGCGGGACGGGTGGTAGTCCGGTCGGATCGTCCAGGTCCCATTCGACCATCGCGCCCGCGACGTCCCAGGCGAGCGGCTGACGCCCGACGAGGGTGTGGTCGAGGGTGGGGGCGATGCGCCCCACCTTGACGATCTCGCCGTCGGGCGAACGTCGCCACTCGCCCGGCGCGAGGCGGTAGTCGCCCGCGCTCGGTCCGCCTACCGCCGAGCAGGCGGGAATATCCAGGGCGATGCCCGCCTCCTCGGCGTTGGTCCGGAGCATCCCCCAGAGCCGTTCCTTCGCCGCGTCGGCCTCGTTGGGGGGGAGGGGCGGACCGGCGACGACGGCGAGATGGCGGCCTAGGAAGGCGATCGTCTCAGGCGTGGCGTCCTCGCGCCGGAGCGGTTCGCCCTCGATCCAGGGAGTGCGCGCGAAACCCAGCGTCGTTCCCGGCACCGCGAGGCCGACGAACTTCCAGAGCGTGGCAGAGCCGTCGCTCCGCGTCACCCGGAGCTTGCGCCGTTCGAACGCGGCGACGACGGCAGGCCACGTCGCTTCGTCCCGGTAGACGAACTCGCGCCAGCGGCCGCCGCTCAGCTCTTCGATTCCGGTCGCCTCGCCGGTCCGGGCGAGGAGAAGCCCTTCGAGGGTGAGGTCGTCCCAGCGAAGCGCCTCGGTGGGGACTACGAAGCGCGGCGTCTCGCGCCACCACGCACGAACGCCCGCCGACGCCTGGACTCCCGGCTCCCCGCCGTGGCCGGGAAAGAAGGCGATCCGGTTGTGGGAGAAGCCGATGCGGACGAGCGCCTCCCCCACGGCGGCCATCGAGGAGCCGGAGAGGCCCGGGCCTTCGTCCACCACCAGGGCCCAGGTGGCGTCCGCGCGGACTTCCGGCGCGATCTCCGCCTCGCGAGCGAACGGGTGGCCCGTCGGACGGACCGTGCAGCGTCGGGCCTGGACGCCCGCCGCCCTTAGGCTCTCAGCCACGACCGAGGAGAGCATCGTCCCGATGCTCCGAACACCCACCACGAGGACGTTCGAAGCGCCCTCGTGCGCCGCTATCCAGAGGCGCGCGGCGGCGGCGTACGACTCGGGATAGAGGCCGTAGAAGGCGAAGCCTTCAGGGGTCTTGGCGATGACGGGGGTGTCGGAGGCGGGAACGCGTTCGAGGGCTTCCGCGACCGACGCGAGGTCGCCTCCACCTAGGAACGCGCGGACGGCGGCTTCGGTCAAGCGGCGGCAAGCCTCCGCCGCCTCGGGAAGGCCGTCTTCGGTGGCCTGCTCCAGGCGGCCCGCCTCGATCGCCAGCGTCCGCCGTCCATCCTCGGAAGGATGGACGGTCGCTTCCGCGAGCAGAGACCGAAAGCCCGACCGCAGTTCGGCGAAGGGGGCGGGGGAGTCGGAGTCGCCGTAGACGATCATGCGGGAAGGGGGCGAAAGGTCAGAAACGACGACGCGGGAACCGAACCGGAAGCGCCATCGACGCGCCACACTTCCGAACCGCATGAAGATCGGCGTCCTGACGTTCCACCGCTGCATCAATTATGGAAGCTACTGGCAGGCGCGGGGACTCGTCGAAGGGCTTCGGAACCGAGACCGCGACGCGGTGCTTCTCGACTACCGCTCGCCCGTCGCGGAGACGCGGGTCGCCCTGCGTCCGACCCTGCCGACGCCCGTGCCGCGCGCCGACCGGGCCGCCTACAAGCGAAAGGCGCGTCTCTTCGAGACCGAGTTCGCGCGGCTTCCGCTCTCGGAGACGTTCCGCCTGGATCAGCCGGAGGCGATGGAGCCGGTCGACGTGGCGGTCGTCGGAAGCGACGAGGTCTGGAACCTTCGCCATCCCTGGTACGCGGGTCTGGGCGCGTTCTGGGGGCAGGGCCTGAACGCCCGGCGGGTCGTGAGCTACGCCGCGAGCTTCGGGAACTACAGCTGCTGGGACGGTCTGGGCGAGCCGTTCACCCATTACCTGAAGGGGTTCGACGCGATCTCCGTCCGGGACGAGAACTCGTGGTGGATGCTCAAGAACGCCCTGGGCCTTGAGACGGACCTCGTGCTCGACCCTTGCCTCCAGTTCCCCCTCCCTCCCGAGGGCGAGTGGACCGGTCCCCGGACCCCGTTCGCGCTCGTCTATGGACACAACTTCTCCCCCGAGTACGCGCAGGGCGTTCGCCGCTGGGCCGATCGGAGGGGCCTGCCGCTGCTCAGCCTGGGCTACCGCAACGACTGGGCCGACCACCAGTGGCTCGACGCCGGGCCTCACGACTTCGCCCACGCGATGGCCCGCGCCTCGGCGGTGGCGACGAACTTTTTCCACGGCTGCGTGTTCGCGCTCCGGAGCGGCCGTCCCTTCGCCGCCGAGACCACGCCGTACCGCTCGATCAAGGTCCGTGGACTGATGGAAGCGCTCGGGGGGCTGGACCGCCTCGTGGCCGACGGCGAGATCGGCGACCTGCTGGACACGCCGCCGGACTTCGGAGCGCGGCTGACGGAGCTTCGGAACGCCTCGGACGCGTACTTGGAGCGCGCCCTATGAAACCGCTGACTCCCCTGAAGATCGTCCGGTCCGGCCTGTGCATCGGCTGCGGCGCCTGCGCCGCCGAGACCCCGGCGGGCCGGATGGATCTCGACGACTACGGCCAGTTCCGCCCGATCGACGGCGGGGGCGAGCGCTTCGAGCGGATCTGCCCCTTCTCGCCCATCGCCGCCGACGAGGACACGATCGCGGACGACCTCTACCCCGAGGCGCCGCGCTACCCGACGGCGGGGCGGTTCCTGGACGCCTACGTCGGCCACGTGGAGGCGGAGGGGTTTCGCGACCGGGGAAGCTCCGGCGGCATGGTGAGCTGGGTTTTGGACGAGCTGATGCGCCAAGGGCTGATCGACGCGGCGGCCCACGTCGCCCCGGTCGACCCGGACGCGGAAGGGCGCTACTTCCGGTACCGCGTCTCGCGCTCCTCGGAGGCGATCCGGGCGGGGGCGAAGTCGCGCTACTACCCGGTGGAGATGTCGGACCTCTTGCGGGAGATCCGGGCGACGCCGGGCCGCTACGCGGTGGTGGGGGTGCCCTGCTTCATCAAGGCGATCCAGCTCCTGCGCCGGGAGGACCCCATCCTGCGCGAGCGGATCGCCTTTACGCTCGGCCTCTTCTGCGGCCACATGAAGAGCGCGCGGTTCGTGGAGAGCTTCGCGATGCAGATGGGGGTTCCGATCGAGGCGGTCCAGGCGGTCGAGTTCCGGGTCAAGGACGCCTCGCGCCCGGCCAACGTCTAAACCGCCCAGCTCACGCTCAAGGACGGCACGGTGCACCGGCGCGACTGGTGGAACCTGGTGGACGGGGACTGGGGTTCGGGCTTCTTCCAGATCGCGGCGTGCAACGCGTGCGACGACGTGATCGCGGAGACGGCCGACGTGTCGTTCGGCGACGCGTGGGTGGAGCCGTACTCGTCGGACGGGCGCGGGACGAACGTGGTGGTGGTCCGCTCCCCCTTGGTCGCGGGGCTCGTGCGGGCGGCGATCGACGAGGGGCGCCTGCACCTGTCGCCGGTGGACGAGGCGTTCGTGGTGGAGACCCAGGCGGCGGGCTTCCGGCAGCGGCGCGAGGGGCTGGCGTACCGGCTGACGTGGCCCCGGCGCGGGGTTCGTCCCCGGAAGCGGGTCCTTCCCGCGAAGCCGGACGAGCGCCGCCGGCGGCTGATCTACCGGACCCGCGCCGTCATCTCGCGCGGAAGCCACCGCGCGTTCTGGCTCGCCCGGCGGCTCGGCAGTCCGGCGCCGTTCGTCCGCTGGGGCCAGCTCGCCGTCGCGTTCTACCACGGCTTCGCCTACTCGCGGGGCAAGCTGGGAACCTTCTTCGCGCGCCTGGGCCTGAAATAGGCGTTTCGCGGTCCAAGTGGGCGGCGACGTCAAAACCTCATCAAAACCGGCTCCAACGAGATAAAGGGCGGGATTAGCGCGTTTTTTGTCCGACCGGGAAGAAGGCGAAAAGAGACGGAGAACGGAAATTCGGGTGGGCGTCGAAACGGACATCGAACAGAAGGTTCTAACCGCCAGGAGGGGCGGGATTTATCCCGCCGGTCGACAGACATCCCTTATGTTCTTGAGCCGGACGTCATAGGCGTCGGGATCGACCACACGATCCGCGCCCACACATAGGGACAGATCATTCACGATGCGAAGATGTGGATGGACTTCATGAAGCAACGTCTCGACTACCATCCGCAGGATCAACAGAACGCGATAGACCTTCTCCGCCGAACGGTCGCCGACTATCTTCCAGACTTCATGAAAGCCAGTTCGGCCAAGCCGTAGCCGAGTTGCCGGTCATGTTAGTTGACGGCTAACAAGTGTCTGGCCCATCGACCGGGACGGTTGGATTTGGCTGGTTACCGCCTTCCGGGCCGCCGACTTCCCGACCGTCCCCGGCCCGTCGCCGCCCTGGCCGTTCAGGCCGGTGGCGATCAGGCGGCGCAGGCAGGCTTAGCCGCTCCAGCGAGGGCGGATCAGTTCGCCTTGGCGAACCTTTCGATGCGGCGTCGCAGCTCGCCCAAGGGCACGCCGAAGGCGAGCGGGATCGCCTGGACGGCGACCGCCGAGTGCGGGCCATCGGCCTCGTAGACGACGGCGGGAAGGATCGGGGCGCCGGTCAGGCGATCGCGCCAGGGATCGCCCACCGCAGGGCGGTCGTCGTAGCGGGCGACGTCGATGCTCGCCGTCTGGGGCGTACCGTCCACGACCGTCTGGCGCAGGAAGAGCCGCTTGCCGCCGACCTGGATGGGGAATAGCCAGCCCTGCGAGGCGTACCCGGGCGTCTTCGGGTCTTCCCATCCCCAGGATCGCGTCGCGCGCCTGAGGGAGACGACGTCGGCCCGGTCCAGGCGGGTCGCGTCGGCGAGCCGGTAGCGCCGGAGATTCGGACTAGGCAGGGCAACGTAGTCGGCGCCAAGGGCCCGCGCCACGGCCTCGCCCTCGACGAAGAAGCGTTCGAGGGTCTCGAAGAGCGCCTTCCGGGTGAGGCCGTCCGAAAACGAAACCCGCGCGCTCTCGGAGACGGTGTCGCCCAGGTGCGACTCGAACCTGGGCCCACCGTCCTTCCCCGCGAGGCGGGCGCGGGCGTCCACGGTGGCCGGGTCCGTCCCCTTCGGAACGGCGAACTCGACGCGCAACTCGAAAAACGGGTACGTGTCCTTCGTCCCCTTCGTGTCATCGCCCACCGTGCGCGCCATTCCTATCCAGGCCCGCACCTTCCCATGCGTCAACCCGTAGGCGGCGCCATCCTTCCCCTCGCGCACGACGGGGTAGCCCGCCTCGGCCATGACCTTCTCGAAGGCGGCGAGCGAGGTGGGAACGAGCAGCGTTCCGTCTTGGGTCCGGGTCTGAGCGAGGACGACGAAGAGGGCGGAAACCATGTCGGCAGTATGCCCCAGTGCGCAAGTGGACGTCCACCGACTGCAGGCGCGAATCGGCAAGCGCCACGAAGGCGGAGAAATCCCTCTGGAGAGCCTTCACAAACTACCGCGCGCACACCCCGATCGCGGACGGGGAGGCACCTTTGCACCGACCGGCCAGCTATGGATTCGCGGACCCGCAAAGCGAGTTCGAGCCGACGAGACCGAGCGCGGGTCAGTTTGCCTCGGCGAGCGCCTCGACACGCCGACGGAACTCATCCAGCGACAAGCCGGGGGTAAAGTCCACGGTCTCGCGCCTTCACCTGGAACCGCAAACCGTTCTCGAAGGAGGGGTTGTTCAGAAACAAGAAAACCCCTCCGATTTGGAGAGGTTTTATCTTGAAAGTTTGGTGGACCGTGATGGGCTCGAACCATCGACCCGCTGATTAAGAGGCAGCGTAGAACGACCTCTCCAGACTCGAAAAGCAGGTAGACATCGCGTCCGAAACGGAACGAAGGCTCGAACCTGGCGACCGACTACGACAACCTACTACGACATGGGCTACGACACCCCTTCGGCGACCTTCTCCGAGATCCAGACCTTTCCCTCTCGGATATCGCGCGCCTGCCGCTCCGAGATCCCGTAGGTCTCCGCCACGGTCTTCAGAGTCGCGCCCGGCTTCTTCAGGTCCTCTCGCATCGCGTCGGCCTTCGCCTGCGTCATCTTCGCCCGGCCGTTCTTCTCGCCGGCCGAGGGCGTCCTCGTGCCGCCTCTCCAGACCCGCTCCTTCGGCTCCGCCCCCGTCGCGGCAGTCCACCATCTCTCCAGCCACGGGAGCATGTCCGCCGTCGACGCGTGGACGTACCGGTCCTTCACCGCGTCGCGCGACTGGCCGAGCAGCGCGAGACGCACTCCCTCGGGGCATCCGTTCGTGTCGAGCCAGGTCGCCAGCGAGTGGCGGAAGATGTGTTGCGGGCGGCCTTTGTAGGCGGGCATCTCAAGGCGGGTCCGCGCTGCCTGGACGGCGCGGCGCGAGTTGTTCTCTGAGACGGGCGTGCCGTTTCGGGTCGCGCTGATCGGGTCGGACGGCTTGCCGAGCCCCTTCGTCCTCTGGCCTTCCCGGAGCTCCGCGAGCAACGTGGCCATGGCCTTCGGGATCGGGATCTCGCGCACGGCGTTCTCGCTCTTAAGCTCTTCCTTCGCGCCCCCCTCGTCGTCCTCCTGCCTGACGACCATCAGCGATCCGAGCGGCGTGACGTCGGACCAGAGCGGCGCCACCGCCTCCCCACCGCGCAGGCCGAAAGCCGCCATGAAGAGCGCGGCGGGCCGATACTGCTCTGGAACGGACAGCGCCACCGCCAGGCACTCTCGCGGGGTCTGGACCTGGACCTTCGGCGCGCGCTGTTTTGCGGGCTTCACGCGCCTTCGAGAGATCAGACGGACCTCGGGGTCCTCCTCCGCCGCCAGGTCGTTGATCTCCAGGGCGACGAGGCGAACCTGGTTCCGAAGCGAGGCGGACTTCCCCACCTTGGCGAGGACCTTGGCGAGCTCCGGCGCCTTAAAGTCCTTCGCCAGAAGGTGCCCGGCGTGATCGGAAAGGTGGTCGCTCGCGAGTTGGATCGCGCGCCTCGTGTTGTGCTTGGCGTCCGCCTTCAGGGGCGCGTAGCGGTGGACCAGGTACCAGTCGACCGTGCCCTCACGCGGCCCGCTTTCGCTTTTGGGGGCGACGAGGAGAGTCCGCAAATAGTCTTGGGCGGCAGCCTCCGCCAGGTGCTTCTCCCCGGGGTGATAGTAGAAGCTCTTGCGCTCCATGATCGGATTCCCCTGGGCGTCGTACTTGCCCGTCGGGAGGGTCGGCCGATACTCTTTCAGCGCCTTCCGCGCCTCGAGACTCTTCTTCTGTCCGGGGGTCATCTTCTTTCGGGGCATGGGTGGATGCGGTGTTACCCGCTTCGGCCTTCCTCGACGCCACCCAGGCGTCGAGATCGGCGGGACGGACGACGAGACCCAGCATCGGGTCGTCCCAACCCGGGAACCCCCTGACCGCCCAGAGGTCGCGGGCGGCGGCGAGGGTGCGGACGTTCGGCAGCTCGCGCCGGAGATCCGCGGGGCTCCAGAGGACGAACCTCACGCGGCCTCCATAAAGAAATCCATTTCGTACTGCCCCCGCTCGTCCGGCTCTGAGGCCACGACGTCGAATGTCGCCGGGATCTCGCTCTCGACGGCGGGCGAAGGCGCCTCTTCAACCTCAAGGCGAACCTCCTCCCTGACGCCCTCCTTAGGAAGGAGCCACTCGCGCGGCGTCCTCCAGAAGAACGTCGGGAACCGCGCCCACTCCTCGCCCGAGATCGTGTTGCCGTGGACGACGAGGGCGGGGATCCCCCAGAGCGTGGTCTGGACGAACGCCATGTCCACCGCGATCGGCGAGACGTCGTACATCACCGCGCGCATGCGCCGCGGCGACACGCCCTGGCCCTGGAGAACCTTCGCCATGGCGAGGATGAAGATCCCGGAGCCGCAGGCGGGCTCCATCACCGTGAAGGGACGGTCCTTCGGGACCTCGGTCGCGTGGAGCGTCGCCTGGCACATCATCTCGGCCAGGGCCCACGGCGTGTAGAACTCGCCGCCGGCCTTCTTGCCGCTCTCGCCGCCCCACTCCATGTGGATCGGACCGAGATGGTCGGCGAACGGCTCGCCGCCCTGCATCTCCTCGACCATCAGGTGGAACGCCTGGACGAAGTCCGCCAGGTCGTCCGCCTTCCACTGCCGGGCCTCGGCCAAGTACTCCTCTTCCCTTCGCCCGGTGGCGACGGCGCAGGCGGCCAGGCGGACGAAGGCGCGAAAGCACTCGTGCGGGTAGCGTCCGGTGCGGCGGTGGATCCGCTCGAGCGTGTTGACGAGCGTGGGCTTAGCCAACTCGCGCCTCCTGTCCCGCGAACCGGAAAGGTTCCTTGGCGCTGGACGCGATCGGTTGTAGAATGCCGCCGTGCCGTGCCTCATTCCCTTTTTCCTCATCGCGACGGCTCGTCAGAGCGTCGCCCCCTCGAGCCTTGGCGATCTCGTCAGCTTCGACGCTAGGCGAGCCGACCGGAGCGCCTCCTGGTGCGGGATGGACGCGGTCGTCGACGAGACGGCCAAGGCGAGCGCGCTCGATACCGTGGAGCGAGCCCTCGCCGAGTACCCCGACAAGCCCCTTCGCAAGCGGCTGCGGAACGTGTTCGTGGTGAAGCGACTCTGGACCGCCAAGTCCTACTTCGGCGGCACCGTGTCCGACGACCGCCGATCGA
>CAZEWR010000047.1:0-39323 GCA_964516175.1 uncultured Fimbriimonas sp.
CGGCGAGGATCGCGATGATGGCGATGACGACGAGGAGCTCGATGAGGGTGAAGGCGCGGCGAGGGCCGGGCATGGCTTAGTGTACGCCGTTCGGGTAGCTATACGAGCCCCGAAAATGCCACAATGCTGGTTCGCGCGAAAAAGGCACCCCTCCCCTTGTCGCGCGTGGAAAGAGGAACCCTTGGCCAAGCCCGTCGCCATCAAGCCCGAAGAGCGAACCGCTGTCGATTACGCCGACCGCCTGATTCTAGAACAACTGACCGAGATGGAGTCGGTCGTCAAGCTCGGAGAGCTGGCCGAAAGGCTCTCCGACACGGGACTCGGTCTCGCCGCCGTCCGCGCGCTGCTCGCGAGCGACTCCGATCGCTTCGCCTACCACGAGCGCCGTTGGGTGCCTGCCGCGCGCCTGTCGGGCGAAGGCCGACCTCTCGCCGAAGTCGTCGCCCTGATCTTGAACGGTCTCGGCGGTCCTGTCTCGCACGAATTGCTCGTTGCCGAGGCGGCGCGGGTGCGTCACTCGACTCCTGAGAAGACCGAGCCGATGGTCGCGCGCCTCGTGAAGAACGACGCCGCGTTCGTCCTTTTGAACGATGGTCGCGTCTCTCTCGCGGTGTGGGGTTTTCGGGCGAACGACGAGCGCCTAGCCCGCGCTCTCGCTCTCAACGGCGTGACCCAGGAAGAGCTCGTCGCCGGTCAAGCGAAGGTCGGCGAGATCGACTGGCGTTCGCCCGACGGCGTTGCCCAAGCCCTCAAGGCCGCTGCTCCGATCTCCTTGAAGACTCTCGGCGCCGTCGCCTTCGCGGGCATGAACTCGGACGATCCGCGCCAGACGCTGATGTTCGACGCCCGCGAGTTCCAGGCTCGTGTGCTCTCGGTTCCGGGCTATGTGCTCTCTACCGACGGCACGCTCCACCCGGAAGAAGACGCCAAGCGATGGGTGTCGACCGCGTCGCGGGTCGCCGACCGCCTGACCCCTGAGGTCGAGGTCGAGGACGCTGCCCCGATCGAGGTCAAGAAGGAGGACGTCGATCGCATCGTCGGTCGTATTCTGGGCCGAAGCGGACAGACCACCACCGCCACGAGCCTTCTGGAGGCGTTCTACGAGATCACTCCCTCGAACAAGACGTTCCCGGACGACATGACGAACCTGCGCGTCGTCCTTGACGCGCGCGACGATGTGGTCTGGGTCGGTGGCGATCGCTATCGGAACACGGGCGACGTGCCCGACGGAACCGAGGAGGTTCCGGAGCCGTTCCACTTCGTCCAGACGGAGAACAAGGACGAGGAAGGCGACCTTGTCGATGTGGAACTGACCGACGAGGGTCTGAGCCAGACCCTTCGCAAGCTCCTTCAGCACCCTCTCGCGGTGGACGTGCTGGATGAGGACCCGACTCCCGCGCCCAAGACGATGCCGGAGACGGTCCGCCTCGTTCTGCGGTCGATCCACCGTGAACTGGGTACCTTCCCGCTCGCCCAGATCCCCACGGGCTGGCTGGCCGACGCGCCGGAGGTCCAGGAGCTGCTCCTCGTCGATCCCCAGGGTCGTGAGCTTCAGGCTTGGGTCGATACCCGTGCTCGTCTCATCACCAACCTCTTCGATTGGTGGATCGAGCAGCCTGTCGAGAACGGCGCCGTTTTCACTCTCACGAAGACGGGTCGTCCCAACGTGCTGGAGTTCGAGTGGCTGGATCAGCCGGACCCGGTCGTCTATATCTCGTCGGCCCGGATGGAGGAGTTGCGCAACATCGCTCTGGAATCGGAAGGGAAGTCCACTCTGGATCTTCTCATCGAAGTGATGTCGCACTGGCCTAAAGGGGCAGACTATCTCACGCTCCTGGCCGAGGTCAACGTCGTTCGCCGTTCGACTCGGCGCCTTATCGCTTCGATCCTGTCGTCGTACCAGTGCTTCTACCAGCGTTCCGGTTCGCCGGTTTGGCACTTCGACGCGAAGAAGGTCGATCAAGGCTTCGACAAAACGAAGAAGAAGTTCATCAAGAAGTAAGGAGAGCGGGGAGTCAGGACTGTCTTGGCTCCCTAGATCCTGATTTTCGCGATCCCCCGCGGGTATACTCCCTCCCCACAAGCACACCATGGCGAATATTAAGTCGAGCAAGAAGGACCTGAAGCGCAACGCGAAGCGGCGCGCGGTCAATAGCGCGGTCAAGACCGCTCTGAAGACGTACGTGAAGAAGACCCGCGTGGCCGTGACCGCTGGCGACGCCGATGCGTCGGCCACCGCTCTGGCGACCGCCGTTAGTCGGCTCGACAAGGCCGCCCAGCGCGGTATCCTTCACAAGAACGCCGTCGCCCGGCGCAAGTCCCGCATCGCCAAGGCCGCTGCGGCCGCGAGCAAGACCGCTGCCTAGGCGTGGAGATTGAAAATCCTCGAAGACGGGACGCTACGGCGTCCCGTCTTCTTTTTTGTTTCCCTTCGTGGTGATCGCAACCGTTCGGTCCGCTCCAAGCCATTCCACCTTCGCTCCCAGTGACTGGGCGAGAAAGCGTAGGGGCACCATCACCCGGCCTTCGGCGATGATCGGCGGCGTTCCGACGTTCGCCACTTGTCCGTCGATCATCGCGTCCGACTTGCCGACGGTCACCATCACCCGCTTTCCGTCTCCTTTGACGGCGGTCACCGTCTGAGATTCGGGGTTCCACATGAGCGAGGCTCCGAGCTTCTCGAACACGCCTCGGACCGGCACGAGGATGCGGCTTCCTTGAACCTGAGGCGGCGCACCTTTGAAGTCTACGCGCTCGCCATCGACGGTGACCTTCACCGCGATCTGAGAATCGGCGTTCGTGATCTTGATCGGCGTCTGTCGCTGAGCGAGAAGGAAGGCGAGTGTCGGAAGCATACGAGAACGACCGCCGGATCGTCCGCTTGGTTCGGAAACCTTTTCCTTAGGACCTTCGTCCTTGAAGCAATCACCGACCTGAAGACTCAGGAGTGGGCTAAAGGAAAACAAGACAATGCTTAAGTGGGCTCTGATCTTCTTCATCGTCGCGATCGTCGCCGGAGCGCTCGGCTTCACCGGCATCGCGGGAACCGCGTTCAGCTTCGCTGGAATCCTTTTCTGGGTGTTCCTTGCGATCACGGTCATTCTGTTTCTCGTGGGTCTCGTCGGCGGACGTCGCAACACGATCTAAAGCGTGCCTAGCGTCGTCGATGCCCTGCGTGCCACTTGGCGCGCAGGGCATTCGTACTTTAAGCGTGAGCAATCCCCGGCGCGATCTATCGCCTGGACGCAAGGACACCTCCTGCTTTGGCCTGATCCTGATTGTGTTCGGCCTTCTTTTTTCGCCTGACCGATGTGTGCGATGGGCTCAGGCCCGAACTCTTCGGAGTTCACCGCCGATTTGACCGGGATGATTGATCGCCAGCAGAGACGGATGGACTTTTCCTTCAACGTCGGGCCGTTGGGTTTCGGTCTTTGCGCTTTGGGCGGGCTCCTGACGGGGAGCGGGCGAAAAGGTCTTGCGGGAAGTGGAATCGTGCCCGATCCTCAAGGCGCGCGAGAGGACTACAGCCTTGGAACCATGCGGCGGGCGGGATGCTGAGCGACACGCTCGAAGAGGTAGCGGTCTCGCGCTCTGACCTCTGACCTCTGACCTCTGACCGAAGCGACCCCCAAGTCAAGGTTCGCTGCTCTAAATGCCGCGCTCTTTACGATGAGACCGCCCGCTTTTGCGATCAGTGCGGCGCGCCCCTTTAGGCGTGTCGCGCTCTTCGTCGGTCCCCTTGAGCGGCAAGGCCAAGGACCGCGGCGTTCACCAAGGTGAGTGTGAAGCCGCTCGATATCAGCCCTTCCAGGAGTATGGGAGCGAGTCGTGAGAGTTGAACTCCCCGGTCCACCCTCTCCACCGTTCGCCAAGCGCCTTCGATGCTTCTTTCCGCTGACCTTCGACCTTGGTCGCCCATCCTGGACCGTAGCGATCCCATAATCGGCGAGACTCCACGATCGAACGATTCTTTCCGAGCTTGATCTGCGGATCGAAAGGCCGTCGATATTGGATCGGGGTCAGTGGAACGTTGACGATCCCGGTCACCGGGCTGGATTGAGGCGCCCAATCTGGGGGCGGCGAGCCTCGTCGCCATGCGTCGATCTGAGCCAGCCGCGCATCGTCGTACCGTACGGTGCGCTTTTACGGGAAGACGAAGACACGCCACAATAGGCGGTGGAGCGAAGCGACTACCGTAAGGGCGTTCTCGACGAAAGCGGTTTGCCGAACGACCCGATCCAAGGTCTCGCCGCCTGGATCGCGGACGCGGAGGCGGCAGGTGCGCCCGAGCCGACTGCGATGTGCCTCGCCACCGCTGGGCTCGATGCGATGCCGAGCGCCCGCTTCGTTCTCCTCCGTGGGCTTGATGCGCGCGGGCTCGCTTTCTACACGAACTACGCGAGCCGAAAAGGCGAAGAGCTAGACGACAACCCTCGTGCCGCCGCGGCGTTCTGGTGGCCTCTCCTAGAGCGGCAAGTCCGGGTTGAAGGCTCGGTCGAGCGCGTCTCCGCCGAAGAGTCGGACGCCTATTTCGCGAGCCGTCCTTTAGACAGCCGTTTCGCCTCGGCGACCAGTCCGCAAAGCCGGGAAGTCGCCGACCGCGCCGAACTGGAGTCTCTCGTTCAGGACTTGAAGGCGGCGTATCCCGAAGGGCCACCCCGCCCCGAAGGTTGGGGCGGCTTTCGGATCGTTCCTGACCGGATCGAATTCTGGCAAGGCCGCACGGCTCGCCTCCACGACCGCCTCCTCTATCTCCGTGCCGTGGACGGTTGGCAGATCGAGCGACTGGCTCCCTAGCCCATCGTGGCTACGAGATCGCCGCGACCCAGGCCTTCAGGTTGTAGTAGCTCGTCACACGAACGATCTTTCCGCTTCGTACCGTGAAGAACGCGGCGGCAGGAATCGAGTAGGCCTGTCCGGCCGCCTCGGGAAGGGGGCGGTCGGTCTCGATGTAGTTGCCCTCTACAGTAAATTCCGCCGCGCCCCGCTCTCCGGCCGTCATCACCACTAGATCGACGATCCGTTCCCGGTAGCAACGGTCCATGTGGGCCTTGAAGCGGCGGAAGGCATCGATGCCGATTTCGGTCGGACCCTCGTTGATATCGTGAGCCACATCTTCGGAAAGAGTCGCCAGCAGGCTCTCGGCGTCTTGCGCGTTGAAGGCGTCGAAGTAGGCCCGGATCAAGGACTCGGTCTCGTTCATGCTTCTCTAAGTCTGGCCAATCCAGCCGATCCACAGACAAGTCCGGAGCCTGCGATGACCCAGGGGCCCCAGGTGGTCGAGACCGTCGCGGATTCTGACAAACCCTCTAAATCGTAAGTCACGATGTTTGGGTCGCTTGGTAGGTAGACCACGGATAGCGACGCCTTGTCACTCAGTCGCTCGACCGTCTTCGGACTGGCGGATTCGGTTTTCACGAAGGATCGGCCCCCGACCGTGAAAGCGTAACGAAGCCCGTCCGCGCCGCGAGGAAGATGCTTGATCTCGATGATCTGGGCCTCAAGGCGAACGCCTTCGCCCTGGAGCGCCAAAACCTGTGCGGCTTTGCTTCGTCCTGTAAAGAAGATAATAGGTGGCGCGACTATCCCCATCGCGATTCCTAAAAGGAGAAGGATCCAGGCATGGTTGCGAGGCACTTGGCCCACCGTACCCGACGCTGTTGACCGCGTCGGGGCGTGTCTCGGGGATGTTTTGCATAAAATGGATTGAAGAGCTCCGTGGCCGACGCTCAAGGGCGAGCGTCTGATCCTGACGCCTACCACGGAGGCCGATTCGGAAGATCTATCGCGGACCGTGGATAAATGTGCGTTCGTCGGTTTCCTCACGCTCCAGACCACACCTACACGATGTGCCTCCGCGAAACGGGAGAAGTCGTGGGTTCGTCTTCGCTCTACTATTTACGTTCGGAGCACCGAGGGCTGGAGACTGGGATGACCCGGATCGACGCACGGTGGCGTGGGACGTTCGCCAATCCCGAGGCGAAGCCGCTGGTGTTGAACCACGCTTTCGAAAGCTTAGGCTTTCTGCGGGTCCAGCTTGAGTGCGACTCGCGGAACGAACGGAGCGCGGCGGCGATACCCTAATTGGCCCCCAGTACGAAGGACGCTTGCGCAAACATGCGGTGCTTCCCGACGGCTACGTTCGGAACACCCTGATGTTCAGAGTGACCGACGAGGAGTGGCCAAAGGTTCGGGACGGTCTGGAAAGGCGTCTAAAGGGTTAACTTATAGGACCATGCCCGTCGAAATCCTGATGCCCGAGCTCGGGGAATCCGTCCACGAAGGGACCGTCAGCCGTTGGCTCAAGAAGGTCGGCGACCCTGTGAAGGAAGACGAGCCGATCGTCGAGATCATGACCGACAAGGTCAACACGGAGCTTCCGTCTCCCGCGAGCGGCGTCCTGAAGGAGATCCTGATCAAAGAGGGCGACCTCGTTCAGGTCTTCGCCCCAATGGGGATCATCGACGACGGCTCTGCCACCGGCGCCGCCGCTCCCGAGACGAAGGCCGCGCCAGAAGTCAAGGAACTGAATCTCGACGCCGACACGTCGCAGGCCAAGACGGTCGTGGAGATCGAAGACGGGGAGCGAAAGTGGTTTACGCCCGTGGTGCGGGCGATGGCGAAGGACGCCGGAGTCTCGGACGCCGACCTTGCGAAGATCATAGGCACAGGCGAGGGCGGCCGCGTCACCAAGAAGGATCTCGAGGGGCATCTCGCCGCGCCGAAGGCCGCTGCTCCGTCGAAGCCCGTCGCTACTCCGACGCCTACCGCGCCCAAGGCGGAGCCTAAGCCCCCCGCCCCGACGACGGTCGGACCGGAGCAGGAGCTGGTACCGCTCGTCGGGATGCGCAAGATGATCGCCGATCACATGGTCCGATCGTCCCAGGTGCCCGTCGTCACGACGATCACCGAGTGCGACGTGACCAACATGGTCAACTTCCGGACGCTGAACAAGGACTCGTTCCAGGCGACCTATGGCGTCAAGCTCACCTACACTCCGTTCTTCATCAAGGCCCTCGCGGAGTCTCTCGCGGAGTTCCCGCTCGTCAACGCCGCCTTCATGCCGGACGGCATCCTGATGAGCAAGGCGATCAACGTCGGGATCGCGGTCGCCCTCGGCAAGAAGGGCGACGAAGGCCTGATCGTGCCGGTCATCAAGAACTGCGAGAGCAAGGGCCTCGTTCAGATCGCGAAGGACCTGGAGGAGATCGCCGGCAAGGCGCGCTCGAGCAAGCTGGGCGTCGAGGACGTTAAGGGCGGCACCTTCACCCTCACCAACCCCGGGACCTACGGCGCGGTGTTCGGCACCCCAATGATCAACGCTCCACAGGGCGGCATTCTCGGCGTCTACACGATCCAGAAGAAGCCCGTCGTGATCAACGACGCCATCGCGATCCGATCGATGATGAACCTCGTGCTCACCTACGACCACCGCCTCATCGACGGCATGCTCGCGGGCAAGTTCCTCGCCGCCGTCCGCGACAAACTCCAGGGCTTCGACTTCTTCAAGTAGGTCGCTCTGAGTGACGTCCAGGGCCACTCAATGACCCTGGACACGACTACTCCGCCGCGCCGCCCAAGATCAAGCTACCCAAGAGGGTGAGCAGGACCACCGACGTTACCACCATATAGATTCGGTCTCGCTCCTTGATGAAGCCCGCAAGCGATACGACCACCCGGACGATGGGCGTGAGGATCAGCAACAGCACTCCCACCATCATCAGCGCGCGCGGATCAAGGTGCAGGGCGTTCTGGAGAATCGACGGGACGTGTCGATCCGCCTCCGGTGTACCTCGGAAAGGCTTGAACACGACCGTCTTGCCGCCGTTGAGCGAGAGGTCGTAAGCCCCTGCTAGCAAGCCGAAGGAAGCGGACACGATCACTCCGGTGCGCAGGACGGTACTGACGACGTTTTGCAGACTGCCTTCTGTGTCGCGCTTCAAATCCCTCGTACTCCTTTGGTGATCATCGTGACCGCCGTAAAGGCGACCAACACCGCGAATCCGATCCGGAGCGTCCGCACCGGAAGGCGGGGAAGCACTTTTGCTCCTAGCATGGAGCCTGCGAGCACGCTGAGCATGACCGGCAGGGCGATGTTCGGCTCGATCTGCCCCCTTCCCAGGTACACCCCCGCACTGGCGGCGGCGGTGACGCCGATCATGAAGTTGCTCGTGGCGGTCGAGACCTTGAAGGGAAGCCGCATCGCGAGATCCATCGCCGGGACCTTCAGAGAACCCGAACCGATGCCGAGAAGCCCCGAGAACGTGCCCGCGCCGAACATCAGCAGAAATCCGAGCTTTACGCGCTGAACGTGATAGGCCACCGTGCCCTGTGGCGTCTTGTACTCCCCATCTAAGCCAAGCTTCTCCGCCAGCGGGTCGGGCGGCATCGCCACCTGCGACTCGTGACGAGCGCGCGCCGACTGATAGGCGGTCTGAAGCATCACCAGCCCGAACACGATGCTTAGAACGCGCGTCGAGACGATACTTCCCAGATACGCCCCGAACAGAGCGCCGAATACGGTCGCGATCTCCAGAAGCATCCCGATGCGGATGTTCGAGAGGCCGTCGCGCACGTAGGCGGCGGCGGCGCCCGAGGATGTCGCGATCGTCGCGATCAGGCTTGCCCCGATGGCGTACTTGATGTCCACTCCCAGCAGCAGCGTGAGAACAGGGGTGACCACGAGTCCACCGCCCAGGCCAGTCAGCGATCCTACGAACCCCGCTAAGAGCCCCGTGACGAGGACCAAAAGGGTGAAGGTCAGAACGGTCAAGGACTATAGTAGACCCATGATCGGCCCCACGTCGCTCGGCCAACTCCCCTATCTCCGCGATTACGAGAGCCGCCGCGCCTCGTCCTACGACGTTGCGGGCGGCAACCGCGACTGGTGGGAGATCGCGCCCGGTGAAACGCGCGTCCTGCTCGCCACCGACGTTCCGGGGGTGGTTAAACACGTCTGGATGACCGTCGGTCAGGACGACGATTTTCCGCGCAAGCTCGTTCTGCGCGCCTTCTGGGACGGTGAGACGTCGCCTTCGGTCGAAGTGCCGCTGGGCGATTTCTTCGGGCTTGGAAACGGCCTGCGGCGAAAGTTCTGCTCACTGCCGCTCCAGATGTCGGCCGCCGATGGGCGCGGTATGAACTGTTGGTGGCCGATGCCCTTCGACGCGGCGCGAATCGAGATCGTGAACGAAGGCGAACGGACCGTCTGGCTCTACTTCTATATCGATTGGGAGCAGCATCCCCAGCCGCTGGCGGGAGCCGCCCGATTCCACGCCCAGTGGCGACGGGAGAATCCGACTCAGGGCTGGATGGAGGAAAGGTTAACCCCCGACACGATGTTCGAGGTTTGGGACGCCCACCCGAACCTCTCGGACGCGGACAACTACGTGATCCTGGAGGCCGAAGGCGACGGCGTCTACGTGGGCTGCAACCTCAACGTCGACGTGTTCGAGCGGCAGGGAAACGACTGGTTCGGCGAGGGCGACGACATGATCGTGATCGACGGCGAACCTTGGCCGCCCCGGCTCCACGGCACCGGCACGGAGGACTACTTCAACACCGCTTTCTGTCCCTCAGAACCCTTCTCCACGCCCTACCACGGTTTGACCGCCTACTCCGGCACGAAGGAGTGGCCTTTCGCGGGCAAGAACTCCATGTACCGCTTCCATATCGAAGATCCGATCCGTTTCCGGGAGTCGATCCGCGTCAGCATCGAGCATGGCGAGGCGAACGCCCTCTCGAACGATTATTCCTCCACCGCCTACTGGTACCAGCACGAACCCCATAGACCCTTTCCACCTTTGTCTCCGGTCGAGTTGCGGATGCCTCGCCCGTGAGTTCTCTATTGGTCTTCTCCAGGCGAATGGGCGCCTCGTCGTCGCTCTTCTCTTCACCCTCTTAGGAGCGAACACATTATGTTCTCCCGGCCTTCGCCGAACCCTCTGGAACGCTCCAACGAGATAAGCGACGAGACTGATCCTTTTTCGTCCGAATCGGGATAGGGTGATCCACACACTCGAGTGGTTATTGATCTGACGGCGTGTTGGTACGGGCAGACTCAAGACAAGCCCTAAAGGGCGCGGCTTGTCGGCGTTCGAAAGCAGTCTTAGCGCGGCCCACAAAGCATCGGACCTCGGCGTTTGAGCGGAGACGGAGGGAGCGCACGTCCTGTCAACACAGCGTTCTCCGTCCAGCGTTCCTTTCTGAGGGTAGCGTTCAGATCTTTGGAGAGGCTATCGCACAACCACGGAGGGTGGGCTACCAATGCTTCGCACTAAAGGGTTCGGGTACCAAAAAGCCCCAGAGGGAACATCAAGCGAGCGCGCGTTCCATGTACAGAATCGGCTCGGGGAGTGGGTTGTCGTAGTAGGCCGGGATCTCAACGAAGCCGAGATCTCGGTACAGCGCGACCGCGCTCGACAGCCGCGCCAAGGTGTCGAGAAGCATCCATCGGTAGCGTCGCGTTTCGGCTTCCAAGATCAACCGCTCGCAGAGCCTGCGGGCGACGCTCTTCCCCCGAAACATCGGTCGGACGTATAGTCGCTTTAGCTCACACCTTTCGTTTCCAATCGGCTTGATCCCCGCACACCCTGCGAGATCGCCGTTCCAATAGGCCAGCAGAAGCGTTCCCTCTGGCTCCTGGTAAGGAGCGGGAAGGGAGACCAGTTCCGATTCGAAGCCTTGAAAATCCAGATCGATGCCTAACGACGCCTGATACTCGCGGAACAGCGTCCGCGCGCCTTCGAGCCGATCGTCGGTCGCCTGAAGGATGGTTAGAGGCACAACTCGCCCTGCATCGTGGTGACCGCGCGACCCTCAAGGCGCACTCGGTCGCCGCGAAGGGTCACGACCACCGTCCCGCCTCGGCGCGACGCCTGGTAGCCCACCATCTCACTCCGCCCTAGTCGGTCGTACCAGAACGGCGCGAGCGCGCAGTGGGCCGATCCGGTCACCGGGTCCTCAGGAACTCCCGACTGGGGATAGAAGCAGCGCGACACGAAGTCGGTCTTCTTGCCACGCGCGGTAACGACCAGTCCTCGCATGCCGAGGGCGGCGATCCGGTTCATGTCGGGCTCGATCTCTCTCAACCGGGCTTCATCGGCGATCTGAACGAACCAGTCCATCCGGTTCTTTCCCGTCCAAATCGGCTCGCCTAAAAAAGGGAGATCGTGAGGAAGCGGCGCGGCGGTCGGCTCCTCAGCCGGAAAGTCGAGGGCGATCGCGCCGTTTTCGGCGCGTTCTGCGAGAAGGGTGCCGCTCTGAGTGGAGAAGCGGAGGATACCGACCGCGCCGCGATCCCAAAGGACGTGGGCGCTGGCGAGGGTGGCGTGACCGCACAGGTCGACCTCGACCGTCGGTGTAAACCAGCGAAGGCGATAGGCCCCCCGGAAAAGTGGGAACGTGAAGGCCGTTTCCGCCTGATTCATCTCCATCGCGATCCGCGCCATCAGATCGTCGTCCAAGGGGGCGTCCGACGGCACGACCCCGGCGGGATTCCCCGTGAAGGGGCCGTCCGCGAAGGCGTCCACGAGGTAGATGGGCAGACTCACCCGACCATTACACCCCTCGGTCGGGCGCCTGCGCTGGTGGGAGCGGGTGGTTCACCAGCGTCGCCGCCTGACCGCCGATCGTGACCTTCAGCCGGCTCGGATCGGCGCAGCGAACGATCCAAGCGCCGCCCTCGTTCTGAGCGGCAGGCAAGGTGCGTCCGAGCGTTCCGTTCTCGACGGTCGGCTTGCCCGACGGCTTGCCGAGAAGCGAGAGGCGGTAGGTGAACGGCACAGGCCGGTAAGCGGGAAGGGGCTTCTGGAGGCTCGCTTCGACGAAGCCGGGGTCTGCAGAGGCGACCGCTCCGTAAGCGGCCTGGAGATCGCGGCGAGCTTCCTTCTGGCGCTGCTGGGCCGCGTCGAGAGCCTTCTGGGCGTCGGCTTGCTCTTGAGCGGCGTCCCGTGCCGCCGCATCGGCGCCTTCCGCCATCTTCTGAGCCACGAAGCCCTCCTTGACGAAGCCCCACTGTCGTTTCGCCTCGGCGGCGGTCTGGGCTGCGCGGGCGACCGCCGCCGTCAGGCGACGTCGCGCATCCTCGGCGCTCCGGGAGCGCTCGTCCTCAAGAAGCCGAACCACGGCGAGCGGGATCGTCGCCTTGGCGATCTTTTGGGAAGGCGCCGAAGGGATCGCCGGCGCGGAAGGCCGAGGCGCGGCGGGTTTGGGATCGATCGGAACGGTCTGGGTGGGCGGCGCCGGAGAAAGGGGTGAGATCGGAAGGGGCGTGAGGATCTGCCCCCGAAGGGAAGGCGGTGGGATCACGACGGCCTGCGACTCGGTCACAGCCATCAGGTAGGGCTCCACCAGCGCGACGACGGCGGTCGGTTGGGCTGGAACGCCCTTTGCGGAGGCTTCGACCTTCGGCGACTCTTTCGCGATGGGCGTCGTCGAACTCTCCGTCTTCGGCGCGGGCGCCGCACACCCCGTCGCGATCACGCCTACCGCCATCCACCATCTCAGCCTCACAAGCCCTTTCTACGTTGCCATCGTGCGGTTGGCTTCCTCGACCGCCAAAGGTCACGCGGCCCGGATGCCGTGCGACTCGATGGTGAGCCGACCCTCACGCTGGAGAGTACCGATCAGTCGTTTGAAGGACGACTTGCTCAGCCCGAACTCGCGACGGATCGTCTCGGGCGGGGTGGCGTCGTTAAAGGGGAGGAACCCGCCCGCGACGCGGAGCCGTTCCAGAAGGGCGGGAGCCTCGCCCATCGCCGCCTCGTAGCCGATCGGCGTCAGGGAGAGGGCGACGCGTCCGTCGTCGCGAACCTTTCGGGCGTAGGCGTCGAACGCCTGACCCAATGGGCGTGGCGTGGGAGACTCGTTGTCGAACAGCATGCCGAGGTAGCGGCCGTCGACCGCGCACATCACGCCGTGGTCGTGGCGCGCGTAGGGAAGGGCCCGGACCTTCTTTCCGGCGAGGTCGGGAGGGGCGAGGCTCAGATGGCGATCGAGGCGGGCCGATCCGTAAAGGCGCCCGCTCGCCGCGTCGAGGCCGACCCAGACGACTCGCGGCTCGCCCGGACGGATCGGGCCACGCTGCTCGGCCATCGGGACGAGCAGGTCTTTTTCCAGGCCCCAGTCCATGAACGCGCCGCCAGGGCCGCTGGAGACGCACCGCATGGCGGCGACCTCGCCCACTTCGGCCAAGGGCCGTTCGGTCGTCGCGACGGGCCGCTCCTCGCCATCGAGGTAGAGGAACACCTCGATCTCCGTCCCGGGCGGCGTGTCGCGGTTCACGTACTTGCGCGGCAGGAGCACGTCGTCCTTGCCGTCGGTGAGGAACAGTCCGACGGGGGTGGCCCGCGCGACGGTCAGGGTCTGGCGGCGTCCGATCTCCATAAGCTCCTATTGTGGCGTACCCCCCGTGGCCCTTCACGCGTCAAGAGCCTATGCGCGCCGCTTTCCTCTCCCTAGTGGCACTACTTTCGGCTTCCGCGTTCGCGCAGACGTCGCCGCGCCCCATCCGCATCCCGGTGCGGCACGCCGACCCCTGGGCGATCAAGGCGCTCATGGAAGGACGTCCCCTGGTTTCGCCCGAGGTCTCGACGATCCTGCTGCTCTCGGGACAGCCCGCGATGGCAGGGGCGGTCGCGGCGGCGTCGAACCTGCTGATGGGCGGCACGCTGTTCGTCAACCCGACGGACAACAGCCTCTGGTGGATTCCCGGGAAGGAGTAGAGTCTTGCGGTTGTGTGTCCCGAGTCGGGACCCTCTTCTGCGACCTCTTCAGGGTCGGCCATGATCGGACCTTCTTCCGAGGCCTTGCGGGGCTCTTCGACCCCCGGCTACCTTCTGGGATTCCTCTGGGATCGGACGACCGAGACCGGTACGGATGCATGAAGGATCCATAACGCACAGCCTAGTCGTCCGGTGAATCCTCCAAGCTCTCTACCTACGAAGGTCGGAAGCTACGTGCATATGACGGTGAGCAATGACCTCGCCATCACCTCTTTGGATACGGCTACTCATTCGCCGTCCTTCCAGGCGTCGTCTCGCGAGGCGAGCAGGTCTGGCTCGTGCGGATGGTGATCTCCCTCGGATCGAAGCTCGGCAGCGTCCAGCGCGACATGGAGAGTAGGCCGAGGCCGACCCCGGCACTTCTCACCGAAGACCTCGGCGCTGAGAGCCTTCTCGGCAACCTCCGCGTTGGAGCGCCGGTCAAACGGAACAGGCCCGGTTTGCCGGGTCGGGAGACACCATGAAGATCGCGACGACTCTCTGCGCCGCGCTGGCTGCGGCCGCGTTGGCAGGAGCCCAAACACCGCCGGGACACGACTCCCGCCATCACCCCAACCATCTTCCCCCAGGCATCGCCCGGAAGCAGGAAGAGGACGCACGGCGAAAGTCCGACGACGAGAAACGTCGGGCCGACGACGCCCGCAGGGCGCAGCAGTCCCGCGCGCACGGTCAACGCCGAGCGCAGGAAGATGCCAAGCGGCAGGAGGACGCCAAGCACCGAGAGGACGCCCGTCGACGGGTGGATGCCACGCGCCAAGAAGACGCCAAGCGACGGGAGGACGCCCGTCGACGGGTGGATGCCAAGCGCCAAGAAGACGCCAAGCGACGGGAGGATGCCAAGCGACGGGTGGATGCCAAGCGCCAAGAAGACGCCAAGCGCCAAGAAGACGCCAAGCGACGGGAGGATGCCAAGCGACGGGTGGATGCGAAGCGCCAGGAGGATGCCAAACACCGGGAGGACGCCCAGCGACGGGTGGACGTCAAGCGACGGGAGGACGCCCGTCGACGGGATGCGCAACGCAGGGCGCAGGAGGCGGCCCGCGCCGCTCAGGAGCGCGCTCGACAGGATCAGGTCCGAAAGGATCGGGCTCGCCAGGAGCAAGCGCGACGCGGACGCACGCCGTCGGGCCGACCAGCGACGGGCCCATGACGAGACTCGGTGCCGGGCCGACGAACAACGGCGCGTCGCGGACGGCCGTAGGGACTGGGACGACGCCTCACCGCGCCGATCTCGCACTCCGTCAGGCCGACGCGCACGCGGACGATAGCCCGGCACCGAGGCCGACGCCCGGCGCGTCGCGGAGGCACGCTCACGACGGGTGCAGGATGCGCTTGCGCTCCGGCGATGCGAGGACGCAGAGCGGGCGAGGAGAACGATGGTTCCGCTTCCGGCCGGGCGGCCCCCAAGCAATGCCCAAGGAATGCCTTAGTAACGTCAATAACATAAGAACAGAAGACCTCTAGAGCCGCTTCATGCAGGCTCGCCCACACGCACACCCACCCGCCGCCTGCCAGTCGCGCAGTCTACGCCAGCAGGTCACTCGCTGACTTCCAGTTCGGCGGGAACCTCGCGCCAGGGCCGCTCGGTGCGCAGTACGAAGAGGATCCCCTCTAGGCAGGCCCGGTCGTCGCCGAGGGGATGTACACCCTTGGGCCGCCTTGCGAGGCGGCGGCAAAGGCTCGAGCGTACGCCAGAGCGAATCGTCGACCTTAGCGTCGGTCACGGACGTTCCTATGCCTCAAAGCTCAGTTGTGAAACGACTCTAAGGCTTGAGGGCGGCTTTCGAGAAGTCCGGCGAGCCGTAAGTCGAGAGGGCGACGCTTCCGAGGCGGGGGGAGACGAGCCAGACTTTCGGTTGAGAGTAGAGCGGCAGGATCGGCACGTCGGCGGCGGCGATCCGCTCCGCGACCTCGTAGTCGGCCAGAAGGCCGGTGCGTTGGGCCTTCGCATCGGCGGCGTCGAACGCAGGACTGGCGTAGCCCGAGTAGTTCGTCGCGCTGTCCGATCGGAGAAGAACGCTCAGAACCGCCTGCGGATCGGGGTAAGGCGCACCCCAGCCGGAGAGGCCCATCGGGAGGCGCCCTTTCTGCACCTCATCGAGGAAGGCGAGGAGGGAGCGGGTGCGGACGGTGATGCCGAGCGTCGTCTTCAGGGAGGTCGGCACGAACTCGACGATGGGATTGAGTTTGTTCGCCTCGTTGAATCCGAACGTGAGCGGCGGGAGCCCCTTGCCGTCCGGGTACCCGGCCTCGGCGAGGAGCCTGCGAGCTCCGGCGGGATCGTAGGGCGGGAGCATCGCCGCGTCCGGGGCGAGGCCGGAAGGAAGGAAGCGGCCCGCGACATGGGCCTCGCCCCGGACCAACTCCTCGGCCAGCTTTTTCCTGTCGAGCGCCATGGCGATGGCGCGGCGGACGCGCACGTCCTTGAGGGCCGGGTACGCGGCGGGCTGGAAAAGCAGATAGACGAACTTTGTGGTCGGAAGAAGGACCGCCTGGGGCTTAAGATCCTTCGCGTCGAGGATCGTGCCTACGTCGCTGCTCGCGACCTGGAGGAGATCCACGTCGCCCGCGCGGAAGCGGTTGAGCAGGGAAGCGGGATCAGTGATCGGGACGACCTCGATCCGCTTGAGCGGGAGCGGTCCACGCCAGTGCGGATTAGGCTCAAGGACGGCGCGCTGGGAAGGACGGTACTCGGTCAGCCGGTAGGGACCGCTGCCGACCAAGTCTTCGGGCTTCACAATCGGCTTGTTCCTCAAGCGCGCCGGAAGGATGGCGACCTGGGGTGAGGAGAGCTTCGAGAGGATAGTGCGGCTCGGGCCCTTCAGGCGTATGACGACGGTCTTAGGGTCTTTCGCCTCGACGCTCCTCACATCGCCCAGGTAGACCGAGGTCTCCTGGGGCAGGAGTCTTTCGTCCACCGCGCGCTCAAGGCTGGCCTCGACGTCAGCGGCGGTGACAGGCGTGCCGTCGGAGAACGTCGCATCGCCGAGGATCAGGGTGAGGGTCGTGCCGTCGAGCTTCCAACTCGACGCGAGACCTTGCTCGACCTTGCCCTCGGGGTCGATCTTGATCAGGGTCTCGACCACTTCTCCCAGGACGCTCGCCGTGTTCTCCTCATTGGCCCGGATCGGGTCGAGGCTCTTGAGGTCGTTCCGGATGGCCCAGGTGACGGTCGGTGTCTCGGAGGCGGCCGCCTTCTGCGAGAAGCCGCCCCGCCCACAGGCGGTGAGGAGGGGAACGAAGAGGAGAACGCGCTTCAAGACGGTACGGTTTACCCGCTCCGAGGGGACCAGAGCGGTTACGCCGCTCGTCTCTCGCAGACGGCGCCGCCGGGCACGACCTTCAGCTCTGCGACCGGGGCGTCGCCCTCGAGCACGTTGAGGAGACCCGTGCCAAAAGCCTTGAGGAAGTCGCTCTGACGTCGCAGGGCAGCCTCCGTCGCGGCGATCGAGGTGAGGGTTTGCTCGCCCATCTCTGCGGTGTCCTCAACGATGCGGCGGGCGTTCTGGGCGAGGGCCTGCGTCCCTTCAGCATCGGCGGCTCCCCGGCGCGTGTCGTCCGCGAGTCGGTGGATTCCCGCTGCGACGGTGCGACCGACGCTCACCGCCTGAGCGGCGTTGGCGTCGTTGACCTGGGCGAGGGAAAGGATCCTTTCCGCCTGGGTCTGGGCGTCGGCGGCGGCCTCGTCGATCGTGTCGGCCGCTCCGGCCACCCCTTGGAACGCCGCGCGGACCTCGTCCACCGCCGTCGTCACGGCGGCGAAGGCGGCTTCGGCGGTGCGTCCAAGACCCGCGTGGCCTTCATCCCCACGCATCGCCGTCACCACGAGCGCGATCTGAGCGGTCATGTCCGTCACCACGCCCTCGATCATCTGGGTCGCGTCGGCGGAGCGCTCCGCGAGTTTGCGCACCTCGTTCGCCACGACCGCAAAGCCGCGCCCCTGTTCGCCCGCCCGGGCCGCCTCGATGGCGGCGTTGAGAGCGAGAAGGTTCGTCTGATCGGCGATGCCGCCGATGGTCTCGAGGAACGCGGAGACGTCGCGGGTGCGCTCACCGAGAGCGTCGACCTTCTCCGCGGCGTCGCCCACGCTTTTCGAAAGGGTCTCGGACTGGGTCGCCGCGTCGTGCGAGGCCGCGAGGGCGCGCCCGTCGGCGGTCCGGAGGGCCGCACGCACCGATCCGATGGCTTCGCGCGTTCGGTTCGCGGCAAGGGTGGTGGTCTCGGCGGCGGCGGTCTGGACGCGCCCGTTCCGGCTCATGCTCTCGACCCCTTCGACCAGATGCTCCAGGGCTTCGATGAGGGCCGACGCCTGGGAGGCGGTCAGTTCGAGTTCCTGAGCGACGCGCCGCACCTCGTCGGAGACGTTCGCCATCTGCGCCGCCGCCCGCTGGGAACTCGCGTTCTGAGCGCCCGCGTTGAGTTGGCTTTCCTCGAAGTGGGACTGTGCCTCCACGCCCGCCCTCTCGGTTTTCTCGAGGCGGCGGAGAAGCCGTTCGAGAATGTAGCGGAGGGTCTGTTCCGGCAGCGGCTTGCCAAGCTCGACGCCTTCCTGCTCGCCGTCGTCGCGGAGGGCGATGCCGAAGCGCGACATGTCGATCGACCGTTCCCGATCGCGGCTCCCCTCGCGGGCGAGGGGAATGAGGATGCCCGTCTCGAACGCCACGAACCCGAGGTGGATGGCGGTCAGAACGAGGGGGTCCGTCCCTTTCGCATGGAGGAACACGGGGCTTCCCATCGCCGCGAGGGCCACGAAGCCCAGGTGATGGAGGACGGCGGTCGCCGCTCCGGCCAGCATGACGCGGAAGTCCCGGTAGACCAGGAGGAAGGCGAGGGCGCAGAAGGCGTGGAAGTGCATCTCCGCGAGGCCGTGCGTCTGATGGACGAAGAGGCCGGAGAAGACGAGCAGAGCGGATCCGACCGCCATGTGGGTCCCGAGTGCATACGGGGCTCGCCGCACGAGCCACGCGGGAACGAGGAACGCGGGAAGTCCGACGAGGAGGGCCTCGGCGAAGGTACCGTGCCAGAACGCGAGCCCGACGGCGACCAGCGCGTGGGCGCCGAGCAGACGGACCAGGAGCGCGTTCGCGCGCTCCTGATAGAGTTCGAGCGTGAGGCGGACGGTGGTCCGTCGTGCGATCCCCGAGAGCATACGGGAGTGTCGGTCGCTCTGTCGTCGAAACTTACACCCCGGCGCGATTTACGCGCCGGAATCTGACCCTACAAGTCAGGACCCGTAGGCGAGTTCGACGACCTTCTTCGCGGCTTCCTGAACGGTGGCGGCGGGAATGATCTTGCTGCCTTGGAGGAGCTTGCGTCCCTCTTCGACGGCGGTGCCTTCGATGCGGGCGACGACCGGGATGTTCACCTCGATCTCTTCGAACGCCTTGAGGACGCCCATCGCCACCTGGTCGACGCGCGTGATGCCGCCGAAGATGTTGAGGAGCAGGCCCTTGACGTTCTTGTCCATGAGGATCAGCTCGACGCAGCTCTTGACCCGCTCCGCCTGGGCGCCGCCACCGACGTCCAGGAAGTTCGCCGGGCGGCCGCCGGCGGCATTGATCTCGTCCAGGGACTGCATGACGAGACCCGCGCCGTTGCCCATGATGCCGATGTCGCCGCCCAGGCTGACGTAAGCGATACCGCGCCGAGCGGCCTCGGCCTCGATGGGATCTTCAGCGGAGTCGGCGCTCGTCGCGGCGTAATCCTTGTGCCGGAAGAGGGCGTTGTCGTCGATGGAAACCTTCGCGTCGGCGGCGATGAGCTTTCCATCGGGCGTGAGGGCGCAGGGGTTGATCTCGATCATCTCCGCGTCGTTCTCGACGTAGGCCTTTACGAGGCCTTTGATCATCGCGATCATCTGGTTCTGCGCCTCCTTCGGGATGTTCGCGTCTTTGACCGCCTTTCGGAGCTCGTAGTCGGTGACGCCGAACGCCGGATCGATGGGGAGCTTGACGATGGCGTCGGGATTCGTCTCGGCGACGTCCTCGATCTCCATGCCGCCCTCGGCGGAGAGCATCACGATGTTCTTCTGAAGGTTCCGGTCGAGCAGGACGGCGACGTAGAACTCCTTCGCGATGTCCACCGTGTTGACCACGAGGATCTTCTCCACGACCATGCCAGCGGGGTTCTGGTTCGAGACGAGCTTCTTGCCGATCAGTTCCTTGGCGAAGTCGCCCGCCTCGTCGGCGTTGGTGAACAGCTTGACGCCGCCCGCCTTGCCGCGTCCGCCCATGAGGACCTGGGCCTTCACGACGACGTTCCCGCCGAGGCGTTCGGCGATGGCGCGCGCCTCCGCAGGGTCGGACGTGACCTCGCCGGCGGCGACGGGGACGCCGTACTTGGCGAGAAGGTCCTTGGACTGGTACTCGTGGAGCTTCATTGGAGCAAGGGTACCAGGGGGCGGAGCCGTTCGGTCTTTTGGGTGGGAGGGGCACACGCGCAAATCCCGGTACGCCCTACGGGAACTCCCGTCCGGCGCCGATTGTCAGGGAAGGACCTACTCCGAGAGGGAGTTTTCGCATGGCGACCCAGACCCTTGATTCCCAACCGATTTCGCGTCAGAATGGTAGACGTACGACTACCATGAAACGCGCCACGACCCCCACCCGAAAGGTCGCCCCGAAAGAGACCTCGGTCCTTGAGCTGTACATCTGCCGAAGCGGCCCTCGTCGCGGCGACGCCCAGCTAGAGGCGGCTTTCCGCACCCGCCCTGAGGCGGTCGCGTTCCTCGTCAACGTCCACGGACTTGCTACGGACGAGCAGAAGGCTCTCGCTCGCGAAGGCAAGCTCGCTCTAAACCCGCGTTGGCACGGCAGCGAAATCTGCGCGATCCGTGCCGTTCGGATGCCGCCGCCCGACGCCGCGAGGGCGCTGAGCGGCGAGCTGTACCTTTAAGGCGTACCGCCCTCCCGCTCGGAGCGCGGGGGTGTCGCTCGAAAGCCTAACGCAAACCGTCGTTAAAGTCGCATCTTTCGCTCTCCTCGATCCGTAGCAATCTCGATGCGAAAGTTCGCTTGGTTTATGGTTGGGAGTGGAGTCGCTCTCGCATGGGGGTGCGGCGGTGGGGGCGGCTCGAACGGTTCAGCCCGGACGGCCTGCGCGAAGAACCTTCTGCGGTTGAACCGGTCTCTGCTCACCTACGCGGCCGACAGCGACGACGTCCTGCCCCGCGAGGACTGGAACGACGCCCTCACGCCTTACCTGCCGAACGCGCAGACCGGCGTCGCGGCGGTCCTCCGGTGTCCTTCGGTCCCTCCGGGCGGCGATGTCGGCTACGCTTTCAACGCGGCGCTCGTCGGGACCCAGCTCAACTCGGTCGAGAGTCCCGACGGGACGCCCACCCTTTTCGATACGGCCGGCCTCGCCCCCAACGTCGTCGCCGCCTACCCACCCCCGTCGCCTTCCGGGCGGCACGGGGGCGACTGCGTGGTCTACCTTTCGGGACGGGCCATGCCGGACGTGGACCCTGACGTGCCGACTCCCGCGACCGTGCGCGAGCGGTGCCTTAGCAACCTGAAGGCGATCGGAGCGGCGAGTGCGCTCTACGCGAGCGACAACGACGATCGGATGCCGGTGGAGCGGTGGACGGACGCGTACACGCCGTACGTGGCGGAGTCCGACCGTTTCCGTTGTCCGGCGGTGGCGGTCGGGAGCTACGGCTACGCGTTCGATCCGTCCCTGCTGGGGGTCAATGTGACAACGGTCTCGAATCCGGCGGGCACGCCTTTGGTCTTCGACGCCTCGATCCTGACGCGCAACGCTCTGAGCGCCTACGGGAGCAACGTCGCGAACCGGCACGAGGGTCCGAACGCGCTCTACCTCGACGGCCATGCGACCTCGGTCGGGCCGTAACCGGAGGAGCTTGCGAGACGTTTACCCTCCATGATCGTTCCCGTTGGCTATTACACTCTTGCCGAACTCGGCACACTTCTGGAGGGGCAGGGTGTGCCGATCCGGGTTTCGGCGCGTTGCGAGCGGGACGTGTACGCGATCCGGGCCGCAGACGTGAGATGGAACGACCTTCGGGCCGCTCTCGTCGCGGACGGGCGGCTCACGATCTCGAGCGATGGGCAGACTTGGAGCATCGCCCTCAACGTGGCGAATCGAGACGCCGAACGGTCTGAACTCGCGCGCTATGTCGAAGCGGTGCGAGGCGGACTTCACGCGGTCTACGAACCGGCGCGGCGGAGGGCGCTCGAACTTTGGGATCTCGACGAGCCGAAGCGCAGCGCCGAACTCCAGGCGGACCTCGAATCGCTGGGGGCCGATGCCGCCCATCGAAGGCCGACGGACGTCGCCCGCCTCGGACTCGTGAGCCAAGCGCTCACCGACCATCGGTTCGGCGACTATGGGGCGATGAGCTTTCCCGCTTTCCTCACCGCACCCGGGCGCGCGCTGGATCGCGCCTGGATCTCGAGCTTCATGGATGCCGCGCCCCTCATCGTGCCGGGCGGCGACTTCCGAAAGCATCCGATCATCATGTCCATGGTCGCGGCGGAGGGTGAAGAGGCGGCCATCGTGCGGTTCCGGTCTTTCTTCCAAGGCGGCAAGCTCGTTTGGGACCCCCTGACCTTGACCACGGGTTATCGTTCACCCATTTGGATTCCCGACTTCGCCAAGTTCCTCGATCAAATCGATAGCGGCGACGCCGTTACGGCGCTTACGCCGCGCTCGTTCCGGCTCGATCCGCCCAAGACGCCGTCCCTCAGACCGGTCGACGAAGCTTTCTCGAACGAGGTGATCGTCCCAGATCGCCCGATGGTGGCCAGCGAAGCGATGCTTCGGTGGGCGGAGAGCGACGGGAAGAACCTCGTCGCCTACGTCTCCTCGTTCGGCGATCTTCCTCTGAAGGCGAGCGCCTCCCGCTCGTTCGCTTCGATCGTCCGGGCGACCGATTCCGACGGCCTGGACGCGGCTTGGATCGAGACGGCGATCCTTGAGTGGACCGGGTTGTCCGGGACGTATCGGGAGAACCGGTCGCAACGACGGCCGACGATCGTCGCGGACCATCGCCTCACCGTGTCGAAGGTGGGCGATTTCGCGGTCGTTCGAACGGAAGCTCGACCACTCGACGGCCTTGTCCCGCCGAATCTGGCTCTGCCCACTTCCTGGGCCAACCTTCGTCTCAAGGACGAGCGGCCCACCCTCCTCGCTCTCGTCCGCTTGGTGTCTCGGCTTCGGCCGCGGGAGTGGAAAGGCGGCCTGTTCCCCCTGGGCGAACTCGAATGGACGAACCCCATCTCGTTCTATCCGTTCTCCGCGATGTTGGCGAACGATCCCCAACTGCTTGCCGAGGTCGGCGCGCTCGGAGAAGGCAAGACCCTGACCCGCCCCCTCTCGGCGCTGAAATCCGCCGCAAGGCTCCGGGAGGCGATCGTCGCGGCGGCTTCTTTCAACGACGCGGTCACCGACCAGCGCCTCGATCCCATCGTCGTTCCTTTCGCCCTCAAGACCGCGTCCAACGCTCTGGAGATCGACGTCGTGCGTCAAGACGGTCGGCTGACGTTCGCGCTCGTGGCTCCCAAGCGTGCCCAGGACGGCATGCGAAAGACACTGTGGTCTTCTTGGGTGCGGCTTTGAAAGAACAAGGCTATAAGGGGGTATACTCTCCTTCTTGCCGCAAGGCTCCCTGCCCCGCATGAGTGGGGTCGTAAGACCAGAGGGAAACACCGAGAACCGCATGGCTACCAAGAAATACGAAGCTCTTTACATCGTCCGCCCCGACCTTTCCGACGCCGACGTGCAGAAGATCGCCGACCGTTACAAGGGCGTGGTCGAGACGAACGGCGGAACCGTCGAGACGGCCGCCAAGTGGGGCGACAAGCGCAAGCTCGCCTACGAGATCGGCGGCCTGAAGGAAGGCAACTACATCATCATGCACTTCGAGGCCGGGCCCAAGGTGCCTGCCGAGCTGAACCGCCTTCTCGGGATCACGGACGACGTGGTGCGCCATCGCATCTACATCCGCGACCACATCGAAGAGGCCGCGACCGCCGCCGCCGAGTAAAGCCATGAGCCTCAACCGCGTGACCCTCATCGGCCGCATGGTGCGGGACCCCGAGCTGCGCACCACCAACACCGGCAAGAACGTCGTCGAGTTCTCCATCGCGGTGGACAAGCGGATCAAGCCCCAGGACCCGAACCAGCCGACCGCCGACTTCTTCCGCTGCAAGGCGTGGAACCAGCAGGCCGACTTCGTCAGCAACTACGGCGGCAAGGGTCGCCTGTGCGCCGTGGACGGTCGTCTGGAGACGCGCAAGTACGTCGACAAGGACGGCAACAACCGTGAGATCGTCGAGGTCGTCGCGGACAACGTCCAGCTTCTCGACCGGCCTCGCGACGGCGAGGGCGGCGGCCCCTCGGAGTCGGGCGGCGGCTACGGTTCGGGCGGCAGCCAAGGCGGCGGAAGCCAGGGCGGCGGCACCTCGGGCGGTGGGGGAGGCTACGGCGCGCCGCGTCCGGCGGCCCAGCCCGCCCGTCCGGCGCCGGCGGCGGACGAGTACGATCCCTTTGCGGACGAGTAAACCCTTCGCTCGGGAAAACGAACAGGGGACGCGCTTCCGGCGCGTCCCCTGTTCGTTTTCCCCACCCGTCTAGCCTTGTCCGTATCGGTTGTGGTAGCGGTCGTACCACTTCTCGGCTTCTTCCGCCGGGATCGCCTGGGGGGTGCCGATCTGCATCGCGAGCCAGACCGTCTTCGCCACGTCCTCCGTCATCACCGCCGCCTTGAGCGCGCCCTTGGGGGAGGCGCCCCAGGCGAAGACGCCGTGATTGCCCAGGAGCATCGAGGGCGCACGATTCTTGTGCCTTAGAATCGCCTGACCGATGTTCTCCCCTTCGTTGTCCGTGTAGGGCATGCAAGGGATCTCCGCGCCGAACTCGTCCGCGATGGCGGTGAGGACGAGCGGGATGGGGCGGTTAACCGCCGCGAAGGCGGTCGCGTAGTTGCTGTGGGTGTGGATCACGCCGCGCACCTCGGGCATGTTCCGATAGAGGAACAGGTGGTGGGGAAGGTCCACGCTCGGGCGCGAACCCTGCGTGATCACCTCGCCCGTCGAGACCCGCACCGCACAAAGGTTGTCGGGCGTGATGGCCTCGTAGTCCATGCCGCTCGGCTTGATGAACAGCAGATCGGCCTCGGGGTCGTAGCCGCTGGCGTTTCCCGAGTGCATGGTGACGAGACCGGCCTTCGGGAGCATCCAGTTGGCCTTGGCGACCTCTTCGCGGAGCAGGGTGAGTCGAGGGGATTCCATCTTAGGCTCTCGCTTCCTCGCGGATCGCGATCAGGTCCTTCATCACGTTCGCCAGCGTGCCGGACCATTCGGCCGTTCCGAAGGCGTCGTGAAGCTGTCGATAGACGGCGTAGAGCCGCTTGTAGACGGCCACGTTCTCAGGGATGGGTTCGTAGACGCGGTCCTTGACACCCGTCATCTTGACCTGGGCCTCCTCGGCGGTGGCGTAGGCCCCGCCGACCACGGCCCCGAAGATCGCGGAGCCCAGGGCGCAGGTTTGAGCGGAGCGGGAGACCTTCATCGGGCGGTCGCAGACGTCGGCGTAGATCTGCATGACGAACGCGCTCTTCTCCGCGATCCCGCCGCAGTTCACGACCTCCTTCACGCTCACGCCGTACTCCTCGAAACGGTTGATGATCGTGAGGGCGCCGAAGGCGGTCGCCTCGACGACAGCGCGGTACATCTCGGCGGGGGTGGTGTGGAGCGTCTGGCCGATCAGGAGGCCGGTGAGCTGAGCGTCCACGAGGACAGTTCGGTTGCCGTTGTTCCAGTCGAGGGCGACGAGGCCGGACTCGCCCGGTTTGAGCTTGAGGCCGTCCTCGGTGAGTTCGCCGTGCGAGCGCCCCGTCAGTTTGACGACCCAGTTGAAGAGGTCGCCCACGGCGCTCTGGCCTGCTTCCAGGCCCCAGCAGTCGGGGAGGACGGAGCCCTTGACGATGCCGCACAGGCCTGGTACGTCGGCCAGCGGCTCCTCCAAGGGGTGAGCCATGCAGTCGCAGGTGCTGGTGCCCATGATCTTGACGAGCGTGCCCGGCTTGGCGCCCGAGGCGACGGCCCCGAAATGGGCGTCGAACGCGCCGACCGCGACCGGCGTCCCTTCCTTGAGTCCCGTCTTCGCCGCCGTCTCGGCGGAGATCCCGCCCGCGACCTTGTCGCTGGTCAGGGTCTCCGAGTAGAGGCGACCGCGAAGGTCGGCGAGGCGAGGATCGAGCGAGGCGAGGAACTCCTCGGAAGGAAGTCCGCCCCATTCGTCCGCGAACATCGCCTTGTGGCCGGCCGCGCACCGCGAGCGCGCCATGGCGTGCGGGTCTTTGTTGCCCGTGATCTGCGCCGGAATCCAGTCGCAGTACTCGGCCCAGGAGTAGGCGGCCTCGAAGATCTTCGGCGCGGTGCGGGCACAGTGGAGGATCTTGGACCAGAACCACTCGCTGGAGTAGCGTCCGCCGCACTTAGCGAGGTAGGCGGTCGCGAGGGGGCTGTCGGTGATCTCCTGCGCCTCCTTGTAGCTCGTGTGGTCCTTCCAGAGCCAGCAGTAGGCGGCAAGGTCGTCCTCGAATTCCGGGCGGGAGGCGAGCGAGTTTCCTTCGCGGTCGATCGGCATCGGGCTCGATCCCGTAGTGTCGATCCCAAGGCCGATGACATCGGCAGGATCGACGCCCTGCAGCACCTCTTTCACGGTCGTGTAGAAGCCGTCGAGGTAGTCCTGCGGGTTCTGGCGCGCGAGGTTCGGATCTCGCCGGTCGAGCAGGATGCCCGCTTCGCCCGACGGGTAGTCGTAGACGCTGGAGGCCAGTTCCGCCCCCGTCCCCACGTCAACGAGGAGGGCGCGGACGCTATTGGTGCCGTAATCGAGGCCGAGGGTCAGTTTAGGCATGGAAGGCTCGTCTTTGATGTTCTATGGTTATCGCGAAAATGGAATATGGGGTAGCGTCGCCGATCGCGACGCTACTCCGATCAGGCCAAGAGCTAGCCGCGTCCGAGACCGGCGAGGTGCCAGTAGGCGTCGTTCCAGCGCAGCTCTTTCTTGAGCTCTTCGACTTCCGTTTTGGCGTCGATCACGACGAGCTCGATGCCCGCGATCTCCGCGAAATCCCTCAGGTGCTCGGTCGTCACGCTGTAGCTGTAGCCCGTGTGGTGGGCACCGCCGGCAAGGATCCAAGCGGCGAGGCCGGTCTTGAAGTCGGGCTTCGTCTCCCAGAGCGCGCGAGCCACGGGAAGGTTCGGCATCGGCGGGACGTCGACCGCCTCGACCTCGTTGACGATCAGTCGGAAGCGGGTTCCGAGGTCGACCAGGGAGGCGTTCAACGCGGGCCCAGCGGGGGCGTCGAAGACGAGGCGGGCGGGGGCGGCCTTGCCGCCGATGCCGAGGGGGTGGACTTCCAGCCGGGGCTTGTCCTTGGCGATGGTGGGGCAGACTTCCAGCATGTGCGAGCCGAGCACCTGGGAGCGGGCCGGATCCATGTGGTAGGTGTAGTCCTCCATAAACGAGGTGCCCCCTTCGAGGCCGTCGCCGACGACCTTCATGAAGCGCACGAAGGCGGCGGTCTTCCAGTCGCCCTCGGCGCCGAAGCCGTAGCCGTCGGCCATGAGCCGCTGGCAGGCGAGCCCAGGGAGCTGAGCGATGCCGTGCAGGTCTTCGAAGGTCGTGGTGAAGGCCTTGAAGCCGCCGTCTTCCAAGAAGCGGCGCAGACCGAGCTCGAGCCGGGCGGCGTCGCGCACCGACCCTTCGTCGGGATTCTTCGAGAACTCGTACTCCGTGCGGTAGGTCTCGACCAACGCGTCGACGTCCGCGTCGGCCACCGCGTTCACGACCGCGACGAGGTCGCCCACGCCGTAGCCGTTCGTGGAGAAGCCCAGCTTCATCTCGGCGGCGACCTTGTCGCCGTCGGTGACGGAGACGAAGCGCATGTTGTCGCCGAAGCGGCAGACGCGCAGGTCCTGAAGGTCGGCCCAGGCGCGGGCGACGCGGGCCCAGGCTTCGAGCCGGGCGAGCGCCTCAGGGTCGGACCAATGGCCGACGACGACCTTGCGCGGAAGGCGCAGCCGCGTGTGGAGGTGGCCCGCCTCGCGGTCGCCGTGGGCGGCCTGGTTCAGGTTCATGAAGTCCATGTCGATGGACTCCCAGGGCAGGTCGCGGTTGTACTGGGTGTGGAAGTGGCAGACGGGCTTCGTCAAGGTGGAGAGGCCACCGATCCACATCTTCGCGGGAGAGAAGGTGTGGTTCCAGAGAATGAGGCCTGCGCACTTCGGATCGGAGGCGGCCTCCTGGCAGAGGGCACGGATCTCCTCCGGACGGGTCATCAGGGGCTTAGCGACGACCCGCACGGGCAGGGCGGCGTCTAGGGCCGCCGCGATCTCCTGCGAGTGCGCGGCGACCTCCTGAAGCGGGCCTTCACCGTAGAGGTGCTGACTTCCGGTGACGAACCAGATCTCGACGTCGGGCAGGTTGTTCATCTATTGGTACGCCCTCTTGTTCAGGACGCGGTCGGCAAGGACGCCGATCAGGATCACCGTGCCAACGACGGCAAGGTTGAGGGAACTCGGAATACCGAGGATGTTGACGAGATTCTGGAGAACCTGGAGCAGGACCGTACCGAGGAGCACCCCGATCACGGAACCTTCGCCGCCCCGAAGCGAACAACCGCCCAGAACCGCCGCCGCGATGGCGTACAACTCGTAGGAGTTGCCGTGCGAGGAGGGGGAGATGGACTCGGTGTAGAAGGCGAGCATGATCGCGCCGAGACCCGTCATGAGCGCCGTCACGACGTACGCGCTCCCGATGATCCGCTTGGTCTCGATGCCAGAGTAGCGCGCGGCCTCTTCGTTCCGGCCTACCGCAAGCAGGTATCGACCGTAAACGGAGCGATGAAGGACGACCCAGAAGATCGCGGCCATCAGGAGCAGGATCCAGAACTGGATCGGCATGCCGAGGGGCGTGGTCTTCAGGAGATCCATGAAGCCCTTGAAGCTGGCGTTGTCCGAGAAACCTTTGGTCTGGTCTTGCGCGACGTACTGGGCCATGCCCCGGTAGATAAGAAGGCCGCAGAGGGTGACGATAAAGGGTTGAAGCTTGATCTTCGTGATCAGGAATCCGTGGAGCAGCCCGAAGATGGCCGAGACGCCCATCATGGCCCCGATCGCAAGGACGGGCGGCCATTTCTTCTCGGTCAGCCAAATCGCGAGCACCACGGCAAGGATCGCGTTCATCGAACCGATCGAGAGGTCGATGCCTCCGGTGATGATGACGACGGACACCCCAAGGCTGAAGATGCCGTAGATGCCGACCAGCCGCGCGATGTTGA
Organism: uncultured Fimbriimonas sp.; assembly: GCA_964516175.1. Taxonomy (GTDB): domain Bacteria; phylum Armatimonadota; class Fimbriimonadia; order Fimbriimonadales; family Fimbriimonadaceae; genus Fimbriimonas. Next base: position 29,098 of record CAZEWR010000047.1, read on the forward strand.
CAAGATTGTCGTGGCTGAGGAAGTTGCCGTTCGTCTTCGACTGGGCGAACACGCTCAGGACGACCAGCAGAAGCAGGATGCCAAGTTCGCGGGCGCTGCGGCTGAAGATCGCGGCCACCGGATTCGGCGAAGCGGGGGCGACGGCCTCAGCCATTCGCCACCGCCAACCGCATCACGGCTTCCTCCGACGCTTCGTCGCAATTGAGGATGCCGGTGAGGCGACCCTCCCGCATGACCATGATCCGGTCGCTCAGACCCAATACCTCTTCCATATCGCTACTAATCATCAAAATGGCCGTTCCTGCCTCGGCCAGGCCGCGCATCAGCGCATAGATCTCGGAGCGCGCGCCGATGTCGATTCCGCGCGTGGGCTCGTCGAAGATAAGAACCTTGGGCTCCAGAGAGAGCCACTTGGCGAGAACGACCTTCTGCTGGTTGCCGCCGCTCAGACCCCGCACCAGAGACTCGACGTTCGGGGCTTTGATGCGAAGCCGCTCCCGCATCGACTGCGAGATGGCGTTCTCCTTGGGGCGGCTGATCAGGCCGACGTTGGAGTACCGGTCCATCGCGGGAAGGGTGATGTTCTCCCGGACCGTCATCGTGGTGAGGACGCCCTCGTGCCGCCGGTCTTCCGGCGCCAGATAGAGCCCTCGCCCGATCGCGGAGGCCGGGGATCCGGCGGTGACGGTCGCCCCGTCCAGCGTCACCTCGCCCGCGACGCGGGGGTGGACGCCGAAAACCGACTGGGCCACTTCGGTCCGTCCGGCGCCGACGAGCCCCGCGACGCCGACGATCTCTCCCTTCCCGACCTCGAAGTCGATCTCGTACTGGGGGAACCGCTTGGTGCGCAGACCGCGAACCACGAGCCGGGGTTCGCGCGGCTCGTAGGAGCGGGCGACCTCGCGGGCGACGTCGCGCCCGACCATGAGACGCACCATGTTCTCCGTGGTCAGCTCCTCTTGCGAGAGCGCGCCCGCGTTCCGACCGTCGCGGAACACGACCGCTCGGTCGGCGCAGATCTTCACCTCGTCGAGCCGGTGGGACACATAGACGATGCCGACGCCCTTCGACCTTAGATCGGCGATGACGTTCAGGAGGCTGGCCGTCTCACCCGCCGTCAGCGAGGAGGTGGGCTCGTCCATGATCAGGTACTTCGCGTCGAGCGAGAGGGCTTTCGCGATCTCGACGAGCTGCTGCTGGGCGATGGACAGGTCGCGCAGGGGCGCGTCCGGGGGAACGTCGAGACCGAGAGGCAGCAGATAGCGGCGCGTCAGCTCCGCCATCTTGCGCCGCTCGATGATGCCGAAGCGTCGAGGCTCGCGGCCAAGGAACACGTTCCCGGCCACGTCCAGGTTGTCCAGGTTGTTGAGTTCCTGGTGGATGACGCCGATGCCGAGCTTCGTCGCTTCGGCGGCGTTGGCGATGCGGACGGGCTTGCCGTCCAGCAGGATTTCGCCCTCGTCGGGCTGCTGGAGCCCCCCAAGGGTCTTGATCATGGTGGACTTGCCCGCGCCGTTCTCGCCCAGGAGTGCGACGACCTCGCCCGGGCCGACCGAGAAGTCGACCCCGCCGAGCGCCACGACACCGGGGTACCGCTTAACGATTCCGCGCGCTTCGAGCACTACTCGCCCTTGCGCTTCTTCTCGAGATCGGCCGAGAACGCGTCGATGTCGTCCTTGTGAAGGATCTTCGTGTCGACGATGTCGAGCCCGGTCGTCGGGAAGGCCGACTTGTCGCCGCGCAGGTACTTCGCCATCTTCTGGACGCCCTGGTAGCCGAACTCGTACGGCTGCTGGACGATAGTGGCGTCGATCGCGCCGGACTTCACGCCCGCGAGGGTGTTGGCCTCCTCGTCGAAGCAGAGGATCTTGACCTTGCCGACTTTGTTCGCGTCCTGGACGGCGCTGAGGATCGCGGGGCCGTTGTAGCTCCAGATCCCAATGAGGGCGGCTACGTCGGGGTTCTTGACGAGCATGTCCGCCGCGTTCCGCTTGGCGGCGGCGTGGTCGGCGGCGTCCGTGCGCTTGTCGATGATGGTGACGTTCGAGCCCTTAAGAGCCTCTTCGATGCCACCGATGCGGTCGACGGCGTTCTGCGCGTCGAGGTTGCCCACGAAGATCACGATCTTGCCGCCGTTCGGCAGCGACTTCTTGATCTCCTCGCCCAGCTTCACGCCGGCGGCGCGGTTGTCGGTGCCGATGTAGGCGGTGCGCTTGCTCTGCGGGGCGTCGCTGTCCTGGCAGATCACGAGCGTCTTGGCGGCGGCCGCGTCCAGCATCTCCGTCTGGTTCTTCGCGTCGGCAGGCGAGATGGCGATGCCGTCGACGCCCTTGGTGAGCTCGTTCTCAACGATCGTCTTCTGGTCGCCGGCCTCCGGCGGCTTCGGAAGCTGGAAGTCGACCTCTAGGTTCGGGTCCTCCTTGTCCGCCTTCTCCACGCCGGCGCGGACGATGGTCCAGTAGTCGGACGCGTTGTTCGTCACGAAGGCGAGCTTGAGCTTCTTGTCGCCGCCGGAGGCCGTGCCGCCCGCGTTCGCCGTCGAACCGGTCGTGCCGCCCTCGGCGGTTTTGGAGGCGTCGCCGCTGCCGCAGCCGACGAGAGCGAGACCAACAGTCGCCATAGCGGCGAAGAAGCTGAGATTAAGGTTGGACTTCATTGGTTTGACCACACCGGTGGGTGCCGCCCGGACCGCCAGGAGTTCAGGCGGTCCTTCGACGTTGAAGCATTACCTTACCGGATCGGGAGCCGAAGCACGGTCACCGATCGCGGCGCGAACGTGTAGGATGTTCCGGAGAAGGTCGACGCGACGGGCGCGATGGCCGTCGGCGCGGCGAACGAGTTCTCCGCCATGAGGTCGGGACCGGTCAGGACGATCGCCTTGCCGCCTAGGGCGACCTTCCCACCCGCGACGTCGAGGGTCGCGGCGCGCGCCTCGCCCGAGCCGTTTACGACCTTGATGACCAGCTCTTTGGCCTTCTCGTCGACGCCCGCCACGGCGGCGAGATCGGGCGCGCCGGTCTCGGTGAGCGTCTGGACGAGCTTGCCGTCCAGGTAGCCCCGGGTGACGGCGCCTTGGCGCTCGATCCGCACGTCGTACCAGCGGTTTGTCTCGATCTTAACGGGAAGGGAGCGACCGACCACCCCGCCGTTGCGCTGGAACGCGGTCTCCTGGTTACTCCAGCCGCCGACGTTCCACTGGAGGCCGCCCGTCTCCTTCTGGTCGAGCATAACGATGAAGCCCTCTTGGCCTTCTCGCTTGCGGGCCTTGAGGCTCAGGGTGTAGTCGCCCTCAGGAGCGACGGCTCCCTTAAGGAGCACCGTCCGGTCGGTGTCCAGCGTGGACTGGGCGATCGTGCCGTCTGAGCCCACCTTCCAATCGCCCCGCGCGCGCTCCAGGCCCGCCGGACCGATGCCTCGGCTGGAGTAGACGACACGGTCGTTGGCGGTGAGGGTAATGTCCCGGAACTCGGTCCTCGTGCTCCAGGTCATGAGGCCGATCCCTCCGCCGGGCTTCGGCGCTTCGCCCATGGTCGCCGGGTAGCCGATCTCGACGTTGCGCGTGGGGCGGTTGTTGGCGAACATCGCCTGGACGTGGTAGCTCGGCGTCCCGTAGGCCTGATCCGTGTCGAACACGATGGCGTTGGGGTTCCACTGGCGGTTGTAGACGTTGACGAAGAGGGGAGCGTAGGACGACATCGTCACGACGTCGGCGTTGCGCTCCATGCCCGCCATGAACGCGGCTTCGCCAAGGGCGGCGTCGAGGTTGCCGGTGCCGGAGCCTTTCGTGACCGCGTACTCGCCGACGTAGATCCGGGGGCCGCTCCGGTCGTAGGCGTCGTAGCGGTTGGCGTTCTGCCAGAACCACGCGGGACTCTCGTAGTAGTGCTCGTCCACGACCTCCAACGGCTGGTTCGGGAGGGGCTGGTTAGCGATGGTGACGATGTTCGGGTACTTCGCCTTGATGGCGTCGTAGATCAACCGGTAGCGCGGCGCGTAGGCCTCGTTCCCGCCGTGGAACCAGCCGCCGTTCTCGTTGCCGATCTCGACGTACTTGAGGCCGAAGGGCGCGGGATGGCCGTTCTTCGCCCGTTCGGCTCCCCACTTCGAGGTCGTCGGTCCATTGGCGTATTCGATGGCGTCGAGGGCGTCCTGAACCCAGGCGTCCATCTCGGCCATCGGCGCGACCTGACGGTGGTTGATGCCCGCGTTCACGACATAGAGCGGGGCGGACCCGAGGTCCTCGCACCACTGGAGGTACTCGTGGTAGCCCAGTCCGAACGTGTTCGGGTAGCCCCACATCGAGTGGGCCAGGCCCTTGCGAGCGTCGACGGGACCGATGCTGTCCTTCCAGTGGAACGCGTCCTCGAAGCGATCGCCTCCCTCGACGTAGCAGCCGCCGGGAAAGCGGACGAAGGAGGGGCTCATGGCGTCGACCTTCTCCGCGAGATCCGCACGCATGCCGTTCTTGCGACCTTTCCAGAGCTTGTCGGGCATCAGCGAGACGTAGGCCACGGATACCGGCCCGTCGAGGGCGGAGACGACGAGGCGCACGTTCGGCGCGGTGCCTTCGGCCTTGATCGTCTTCTCAAACTTCTTCCACCTGTCGCCCGGCCTGCCTAGCTTGATGGGCTTCTCGCCGAAGCCGACGCCGACGTTCCCCGAGCCCTTGGCCCAGACTACGACGCGGTATTTCTCGCCTTTTGTGACCGAGACGCCTCCGAAGCCCAGGTTCGCGACCGAGCCGTCGCGCTCGATCCGGATCGAGCGCGGATGCTCCGCGCTCGGCCCGTCGTCCGGCACGAGGCTGGCGCCCTGGACCGACTTCCAGCCGATCGGGAAGCCATCGGGACCTTCGGCGGTCTCCAGGCCACGGTTCTGGAGCAGCTCGCCGTAGATGCCGCCGTCGCCCGCCTGGTTGATCTCTTCGAAGAAGATCCCGTAGAGCGACGGGCTGATGGGCTTGCCCGGCTGATCGAGGCGGACGGAGAGGGTCATCGGCGTCTGCCGAAGCTCTGAAAGCTGGATGAGGGAGAGCGGGGGAAAGAGCATCGTCGTTCTATTCTATCGAGGGAATACGCGGTAGAACTCCGATCCGTCCCCTTAGGAGACGTGTATGCTGGTGGCCCATGAACGACGAGCGGGGCCGCGCGTTGGGTCGTCGCCAGTTCCTCCAACTCGCCTTGTCGTGCTCGGCGGCGCTGCTTCTCGGAGAGCGTGGACTCGCGGGGAGCGAAGCTTTCTCGGCTGGAACCTCCGCGAAGCCGCGCGGCCACGCGGCGTTCGAAGAGCTGCCGGTAGGGGCGGTTAGACCGGGAGGCTGGCTCGGGACCTACCTCCGAAAGCAGGCGGCGGAACTGGGATCGCAGCTTCCGCACGTCTCCTGGCCTTTCACGGAGCCGTACTGGCGGGACGACTCTCTGCGCGGCTTCTGGTGGCCTTGGGAGCAGATGGCCTACTGGATCGACGGGGCGACCCGGCTCTCGCTCGTCTTGGAAGACAAAGCCTTGATGCGGCAGGTGCGTGAGACGATCGACGCCGCCCTTGCCCGCATCGACGGAGACGGTTACCTCGGTCCCGCCGCGTTCAAAGAGCCGAAGGCGGACTTCCACCGCTGGCCGCACGCGATCCTCTTCCGGGCCCTGTCCGCGCTCTCCGACGCGAACGCAGCCCCAACGGTCGTGGAAGCGATGACCACGCACTACCTGCTGGACGCGGCGGACTACGGCAGGTCGACGCGCAACGTCGTCAACGTCGAGTCGATCCTCTGGTGCTACGAGCGAACGGGCGACGCCCGGCTCCTCGCCCTTGCGGAGAAGGCGTGGGCGGACTACCTGACGGTGGCCGCCGACCCCGAGCACGGCGATCTCTCGAAAGAGCGGACGTTTGCGAGCGCCTCTATCAACGCGCACGGCGTCACCTACAGCGAGACGGCGAAGCAGCCTGCGCTTCTCTACATCCACACGGGCAAGTGGGAGTACCTGGAGTTCGCCCTTGCCGCGCAACGGCGGGTTTTCGACCATCACATGCTCATCGACGGCGTTCCGTCAACCTCGGAATGGTATCGGGGCACGACCTCGCTCGACTGCCACGAGACGTGCGATATTGTCGACCACACCTGGACGTGGGGCTACCTGATGCAGGCGACCGGCGAGGGGCGGTGGGGGGACCTCATCGAGCGCGCCTGTTTCAACGCGGGGCCGGGGGCGATCAAGAACGACTGGAAGGCGGTGCAGTACTTTTCGGGTCCCAACCAGTTCCTCGCGACCCTCGACTCCGACCACAATGCGATGGCCTACGGCGGACGCATGATGGCCTACCAGCCGAACCCTGGACAGCGCACCGCCTGTTGCGGCGGCAACGTCCATCGCCTGATGCCCAACTACGTGGCCCGGATGTGGATGCGAACCGCCGATGGGGGTTTGGCGGCGACTCTTTACGGCCCCTCGAAGCTCACCACGACGGTCGGAAAGGAGCCGATCGCGATCGCGCAGACCACGGACTACCCGTTCGACGAGACGATCTGCCTACGGTTCGCGATGGAGCGCGCGGTCGCGTTCCCGCTCAGTCTGCGTATCCCTGAATGGTGCGATGCGCCGCGCCTGGAGGTGAACGGTCAAGGGGTCGCGCTTCCGAAGGTCGAGAAGGGCTTCGTCACCTTGCGGCGACGGTTCCTGCCGGGCGACGTGGTGACGCTGATCCTGCCGATGCGGATCAAGGCGACGCGCTGGCCGGAGTACGGAGTCGGATTGGAGCACGGGCCGCTGGTCTACGCCTTGCCGATCGAGACCGAGTGGGCGGCGGTGGTCGAGCCGCCGTTCTCGACGACGGCTTACCCAAGCTGGAACGCGACGCCCCGGAGCGCCTGGAATTACGGTCTGCTCGATGTGGGGAGCGCACGGTTCGAGCGGCGGGCGATGACGGAGGACCCGTGGAGCCACCCGCCGACGGCCCTGCGGGTCACGGCACGGCGGATCGAAGGGTGGACGCTGAAGACGAACCCGCAGAATCCCCGCCAGCGTTTCACCCCACCTCTGCCCGAGCCCTCGAAACGTGAATCGGTAGGCGGGGTCGAGACCCTCACGCTCGTGCCCTACGGGGCGACGCATCTACGGCTAACGATCTTTCCCGAACTGGCGGAGAGGCGTTGAGCGGCTTTGCGGGCTTGGCGAAACGTCGCTCTCTCCCGCCCCTCCGAGTTGTACGGCGCTAGGGCGAGACGCGGTAGAGACTGGCTCCGTGCCAGGGTAGTTCGGGAGCGAAGGCTCCTTCGACGCGACCGAGGTCGCGGTGGTCCCAGAGGTCGCGGACGCGGGCGCCCCGGGCGAAGCCGAGGTCGGCGAGATCGACGGGGACCTTGGCGACGGGGCGCGGCGAGCCGACCATCGGGTCTTGGGTGAAGACGAGGACGCGGACCGTCCCGCCGCCGCTCAGCCGCGCGCCCTCGCGCTCGATGCCGACGGTCGTGCGGAACCGGCGCGAGCCGGTCGGCACGTCGAGGACGATCGTCGAGTTCGCGTGGGTGCCGAAGCCGCTCACCGCCTTTCCGGCGAGCGAGAGAGGCCCGCCCGTGACGTTCCGGTCGAGCTGCGTCGTGCCGTAGCCCTGGGTGGCGGAGACCCACCGGGTGGCGGGGTAGGCGTCGAAACGGGGGGCTGCCCAGGCGACGTGGTCGGCGTAGTTGCCGTCGCCCCCGTCGTCGGCGACGAGCCAGAGGCGCGACTTGCCGACCACGTCGACATCGACGTCCACCGTCCCCTCGCGCGTGACGTGGGCGTCGAAGGCGGCGCGGGACTCGTCGCGTCGGAACCTGTCCCCAGCGTTGAAGAGGGCAAGGTAGCGGTCCTTCGATCCGGGGACATCGGCGGTCCAGGCGACGAGGTCGCCCTTGCGCCAGAGCTGGCGGTTGTTCGTGGAGCTTCGATCGACGGCGAGGATCTCGTCGTTGGTCAGGAGGGCGAGGGTCGCGGGATCGGTCTTGGGAAGGTGGCCGCCGAGGATGAGGGGCGAGCGGGCGATCGACCAGAGGGTCATGAGGGTCCGTCCTTCGACCGGGGTGAAGTGGGAGCCTTCGTCGCTTTGGCCGACGCGGACGGCGCCGAGGGGGATCATGTCGGCGTCGGGCCAGTGGCCTTCGCCCCGGTAGGGGGTCCAGGCGTCGAGGCGGGCGAACTGCTCCTTGAGGGCGCCCCAGTTGTCCCAGAAGTCGTCGCTGACCCGCCAGAGGTTCGCGTGGGTCTGGACGTGAGGGCCGGCGTCGAGAGGCGTCTCGCCGGGGGAGGTGCTGAAGACGATGCGGCGGCCGCTCCGATCGATGGCGGTGCGGATCGCCTCGATCTCCGACTGGTGGTAGGGGCGGGAGAGGTCGTCGACCTTCACGTAGTCCACGCCCCAACTCGCGAGGAGCCGGAACATCGAGTCGTACCAGGCCTGGGCTCCGGGCTTCGTCATGTCGACGCCGTACATGTCCGGGTTCCAGGGGCAGGTGTCGCCTCGGTTGGCGACGTCGGCGGCGCGGTAGGGCGTACCGAGGATGGGCAGGTTCTTCTCGACCGCCTTGCGGGGGATGCCGCGAAGGAGGTGGACGCCGAACTTCAGGCCTTTGCGGTGGGTCCAGTCGGCGAGGGGCTTAAAGCCTTTGCCGGGTTCGGCGGAAGGGAAGCGATCGGGGGCGGGGAGGGGGCGTCCGTAGGCGTCCATCGCGATCTCGACGCCCGGCGTGTAGTCGAAGCCCTTCGCACCGGGCACGAACCAGTCGATGTCGACGGTCACGACCTCGTAGCCGTGGCGCTTGAGGTGGGTCGCCATGTAGTCGGCGTTCTCGCGGGTCTGGGCTTCGGTGACGCCGGTGCCGAAGGCGTCCCAGGAGTTCCAGCCCATCGGCGGGGTCTTGGCCCAGGCGTGAAAGGGGAGCGCGATCAGGAGAGGAAGCAGCATCGGTCTTAGGGCATTTTGCCTTACTTGACACCTCGGGCTCGGCGATAAGCATTCTGTCATCGGAATAGTCAGGCCGGGCGATGTATAGTGCCGGTGACGCCGCATGCCATACCACATCACCCAACTGTCCGCGAGCGAGAGCGTCGCCCTGTTCCGCGCCCTGGGTTCGGAGCCCCGCGCCCGTATCGTCGAGCTGCTCGCGGACCGGGACATGAACATCAACGAGCTGAGCCTCGCCCTCGGACTCGCCCAGCCCAGCGTCTCGAAGCACGTCCAGATCCTCGAGGAGGCAGGGCTCGTGGTGAGCGACTACCTCGCGGGGCCGCAGGGGATGCAGAAGCGCTGCCGCCGGGTTCACGAGCGGATTCTTGTGGAGATGGAGGGGCGCAAGCGGCGGGAGGACGGCATCGCGGAGATCGAGGTGCCGATCGGGATGTTCACCCAGGCGGAGGCGATGTCGACCTGCGGCTTGGCGACGCGGGAGAAGATGATCGGTCTGCTCGACAGCCCTCTCTCGTTCTTCATGCCCGAGCGCGCGGGGGCGGAGATACTGTGGAGCGCGGGGGGGTGGATCGAGTACGCCTTCGCCAACACCCTTCCGCTGACGGCGGGGGTGCGGAGCATCGAGCTCGCGATGGAGGTCGCCTCCGAGGCGCCGGGCTACGAGAACGACTACCCGTCCGACCTGACGGTTTGGGTCAACAACATCGAGGTCGGCACCTGGACCTCGCCCGGCGACTACGGTGGCGTCCGTGGTCGGCTGAACCCGCACTGGTGGGCCGACAACATGAACCAGTACGGCCTCCTGAAGGTGTGGCAGGTCGATCGCGAGGGGACGAGTATCGACGGGATGGCGATTTCGGGAGTTCGGGTGGAGGAACTGGGGGTGAGGCCCTGGGAGCCCGTGCGCGTCCGCCTTGGGATCAAGCCCGACGCGCGGAACGCGGGCGGCTTTACCCTCTTCGGCAAGGGCTTCGGAAACTACGAGATGGACCTCGTGCTGCGGATCACCTACGATCCGCACGGGCAACAAGGAAGCTAGGGCGGACCTAGGCGATGGGTCCTGGGGCAAAACCCCGCATGAATTTCAATTAAGGTTATTCCCATCTTCCTATATTCCGTGTACAATGGATTCAAGGAGCGGAATGGCCCGCCTTTTGCCATCGTCTAAGCCCTGTGCCTCGCTGCTGAGGAAACCATGAAAAGAGCCTTCACCCTCATCGAACTGCTCGTCGTCATCGCGATCATCGCGATCCTCGCCGCCATCCTCTTCCCCGTCTTCGCCCAGGCGA